>NZ_JBBCMP010000005.1:0-248026 GCF_037152175.1 Acinetobacter sp. AS167 | reverse complement strand
AGTCTTGCGAACGACTTAAAACGTGAACAAAATCGTTTGGAAAAAGCAAACTCCACTCTAATAGTTGTACCAATTTTAAAGTCTATTAAGACTAATATTAAATCATTAACTAGGCAAATTCAGAATCTAGATACACAAATTCAAAACCATATTGATCAAGACCATGAGCTTAAACGTGATCAAAAGCTTCTTGAAAGCATTCCAGCAATTGCTGAGCGTACCAGTTTATTAATGCTTGTTTTTTTACGTGCTCATTCTTTTGAAAAAGCTAGCCAAGCTGCTGCATTTGTGGGTTTAGTTCCCATTCATAGACAATCTGGTAGTTCTGTGCTTGGAAAAAGTCGCTTATCTAAAGCCGGTTCACCTAAAATTCGATCGGGTTTATATATGGCTGCCATTGTTGCAACTCGGTACAATCCTCACATTAAAGAGTTGAGCGAACGGCTCTTAGCGAAAGGGAAAACTAAAATGGTAGCGATTGCTGCTGCTATGCGAAAGTTAATTCATCTTTGCTATGGTGTTCTTAAAAACCAACAATCTTATCAGGCAAATTATAAGGCATGAATCCTTAAATAATTTGCTTGACAGTTAAGACGGTATCTTTTCATCTCTGAAAAGTGAGGCATCGCCTACGCAAAGATATTTAAACTTTGAATGTAAGAAGTGGCAGTGTAAACTTTTTTATAACCAAATAACTTTTTACATATATCTGATTTAATACAAAATATTAATTAATGGCAATAATATTCATGTGTCTGAGTTTTTTTACAGGTTGACTTACTTTGAATAGATATGGTCAGTTCCCCGCATTTTTATCGTCAAATTGCCTCTTCTAAACCATTCTTATTTACATTTAATTACATTTCTCATTAGGCATTTTTGCCTTCTCATTCGTCTATATAGATAAAGGCAGTGTTTTTTAATTCACAGCAATTGATCTGATAGACGAAGCAGGAAGGACTCATGAACAGTACAACGCAATACAATAGATTGAGCAGACAAGAAAAGCATAGGGTCTTATTCAGCACTCAGCAAATGCGCTACATTTATTTGCGCTGTATCTAAGCCTATGTCTGCTGTAATTCTCGCTTCAAATGATAAGCAAAAATACTCTACGCTTTGTGGGGTAGTGATCAGTCATATATTGTTGTTATGGTATTTGTCTTATTTAAAAACAGATGTTCGTATTGAATCACATTCAGTTGAAAATGCGATTCAAATTCGTTTTATCAGCTTGAACAAAACCGATGTTGTACAACAGAGCAGTACCAAGCTGCAGAAGGCATCAGAGCAAGCTGCAACGCAATCAAAAGCACAGCCTCAATCTACAGTAGCAACAGCGGTACAACATCAACAACAGGTAAAAGTGATAAACAGTACTGAGTCAAAAAAGTTGAAGATGGATCAAACAACACAACAGACAACAAAAGCACAAGAAAAAAAACCAACCGATCAACAGACGGAAAGTAAATCTGAATCAAATCGTCAGTCAACGCAAACATTCACGGAAACGAAATCATCTACGAATAGTGAACAGACTGTTACAGGTCAGTCAAATGAGATAGCCAAACGTGCAGGCGGTGAAGCAGGCAAAGACAATAAAAAAGAACAAAACGCTGCCTCTACTTCTCAACCACAGCAACCGCTTCCCGTGAGTCGGGTCGATGTACTCAGCTTTGGCAAGCTTAATTACGATGATCGCGAATTGCAAAACCAGCAGCGCTTGTTGGTTCTCACCATCAAAATCAATCCACAAGGGCAGCCGATAGATGTCAGAGTAAAGCAAAGCTCAGGCATGAGTAGTTTGGACGAAAGAGCTATACAAGCTGCACAAAAAGCAAAATTTAAACCACATATTGTCAATGGTGAAGCATTGGCAATCGTGGTGGATTTTCCCATTCAGCTTAAGCTTGGTCGTAATCGCTGATTGGATCATTAAACAATGAAAAGGTTTATTTAGGAGTTTTTATGAACGCATCAACAGAAAAAGTGATCAGCAGTAGTTTAATGCAACGCTTGAAACAAGAAACACTGGCAGAGCATGAACGTATGGAAATCTTGATGCAGCAATCAGGCGCGTTTGAGAGTAAAGAAAATTATGCGCAATTCACCCTGTCGCAATATTATTTTCAGAAAGATGTTGAACATCTTTATCAAGATTCACAGGTTGAACAATTGATTCCCGATTTAGATGTGCGTGGGCGTTCCGATGCAGCTTTACAAGACTTGGCTGATTTAGGTTTAACGCCTCAGCAGCAGGGTATTGCAACCGATGAAATTAGTTTTCCACAATCTTTGGGCTGGATTTATGTTTCAGAAGGTTCAACCTTAGGCGCAGCATTTTTACTCAAAGAGGCTCAGGCTAGATTTGGCTTTAATGCTGATTTTGCTGCACGTAACTTAGCAGCATATCCAGAGGGGCGTGGTTTAGTGTGGAAGCGTTTCAAGCAAACCCTAGATGATGCAAATTTTAGTTTAGAGGAACAGCAATTGATTATTGAGGGGGCTATGCAAGGCTTTCATCGTTTTGGTGAACTTTTAGCACAATTAAAAACACTGAAATAAATAATTGATGATGGATAAAGGAAATCAAGCAATGAAGCAAACGGGGTCAGAGACCAATCTAAATACCAGTATTTCTATGTCGGAGCCGAGACTTGCGAAGTCATGGTTGGTTCGCTGGATCTGTATTGCACTGGCGGGGTTATGTCTGGTCTTAGGGACGATCGGTTTGGTGGTTCCTGGTTTGCCTACGTTTGATTTTTATTTTTTGGCAACGTTGTTTGCTGCAAAGGGTTCGCAACGAATGCATCAGTGGATTGTTAATAATAAAGTCATTGCTCCGATTTTACAGCAATGGCAACTCAAACGAACTTTGCCCGTAAAAGTAAAACTATTTTCTTTGGCCAGTATGAGTGTGGCTGCTGGCATTTTAATTTGGACTGTGCCTCATCCATGGGCAGTAGGGACCATTGTTTTGATGATGGTTTGTGTGCAATTGTGGATGTGGTTAAAAGCATAAATGAGGATAATCTCAGGATGGAAATCTTTGAATATTATAAAAATACTGAAGAACTTAAACGCTTGCTGTTGCAAGCAAACTTAAAAGTAACCACAACACGATTAACTGTACTGAATATTTTAAGAAATGCACAACGAGAGCTGACAGCAGCCGAAATTTTGTATAGTCCAGATTTAAAAGTGAAAAAATTATCTTTTGCTGGTGTCTATCAAACCCTGAAACAGCTTGTTAAAGCAGGATTGTTGGTTAAATTTAAGCTGGGCAGTGAACAAGCATTATATTCATTCAAGGGAAGTCAAACCAATATGAGAATATATTGTAAAAAGTGTAGTCAGTTGCAACAAATTAATGATGAGGCTTTAGAGCAGCAAATTCGAGGACTTATTTTAGAACATTGTGCAAGTTCATATCATCTGGTTATAGAAAAACCCTCTTGTCCTTATTGTAGTCATTAAAACAACATGTCAAAGGGGAAGATTATTTTATGATAAAAATATCCATAAAATTAAATAATAAATCGGAATTTACACTGAATGATAACCAAGATATTGAGGTTCAATGTGTATTAACGATTGATAATTTAGCTTTATTTTTTAAGTATATTAAATGATCAAATAGAACATAAGGATGTACATAAACTAAAAAATAATCATATATACGGGGATTTTCTCTCAGGGTGTCTTGACATTTAAATGATAATTATTATCATTTAAAAGACCATCAAAGAGTTGATCCTATTGTGAACAAAAATCCTGCATTTGTAGATCAATTGTACCGTAACCACCAATCTTGGTTGCATCAATGGCTTAGAAAAAAAGTAGGCAATAGTGAGCAAGCCGCAGATTTGGTACAAGATACGTTTATTAAAATTCTGCAAACGCGTGATGAACTTTTTGG
The DNA here is from genome assembly GCF_037152175.1 of Acinetobacter sp. AS167. NCBI lineage: Bacteria > Pseudomonadati > Pseudomonadota > Gammaproteobacteria > Moraxellales > Moraxellaceae > Acinetobacter > Acinetobacter sp. AS167. The sequence goes on along the minus strand of NZ_JBBCMP010000005.1, from coordinate 244,107 downwards.
AGTAAAAGAACCTCGTGCATATCTGGTGACTATTGCCAGAAATTTAATGATTGATCAGGTACGCCGTAAGCGCATAGAGCAAGCCTATCTGAATGAATTAAGCCAGATGGAATATATGCTGGATACAATTCCTTCACCAGAAGATCAGCTTCAAGTTGTTCAAGCGATTGACCAGATTTGTCAGGCTTTGATACGCGTCTCTGAAAAAGCACAACAAGCTTTTGTGCTCCATTATTTTGAAGGTTTAACCCATAAAGAAATTGCAGAAATCATTGGTGTTTCAACCAAGATGATTCAAAAATATCTAGCAACTTGCCTTGTGCAATGCTACGCACTGAAACAAGAGAAGGATTTGTTTGAGTAAATGATTGAAGAAGAGAAGAGTAAGCAAAAATTAATCGAAGAAGCAGCGGAATGGATTGTGCTGCTGAGTAGCGATGATGATTTACTCAAAAGAACAGCGCAATCAGATTTTGATGCTTGGAAAATCAAGAGTCCACAACGCCAAAAAATTGCTCAAGATATCGAGCAATATATTACTTCGATTCAAAAATTGGTACAGAATCCACAACAACAGAAAATGACCCAATCTGTCTTAAAAACAGGTTTACATAGTGCCCGTAAGCAAAAAAATATGCGCTATGGTGGAATTTTAACGGTGATATTGTGTTGTGTAGGGGGTATTTATAGTTATTTTATTTATCATCCAGTGTCATATCTAACCGCTAATATTAAAAATCATGCGGGAGAATGGGCAACCCAAACTTTAGCAGATGGTTCACAACTTAAACTCAGTGGTCAGAGTGCGGTTAATCTAGACTTCTCAGCAAATCAGCGTGTTGTGGAGTTGGTTCAAGGGGAAATATTTGTAGATGTGGCCAAAGACAAAACCCGTCCTTTTATTGTCAAAACCCAACATGGTCAAATTGAAGCATTGGGAACTGCATTTAGTGTTCAATATCAGCCAGACGCGACTGGGCTTAAAATGCTACATTCCAAAGTGAAAGTGCAGTCCTCGAAACAAGACGAAGATCAAACCAAAGCATCTTCTGTGATTGTGACAGCAGGGCAAGAAGTCATACTTGATCGAAATGGTATACAACCTATACATACTTTTAATTTATACAATGAACAGCAGAAATGGAATCAACGGCATTTGATTGTTGAAAATATGTCTTTGTCAAAAGTGCTAAATGAGTTGAATCGAAATAGTAAAGAAAAAATTATATTTAACGCTACCAAGTTAGAGCAAATTAAGGTCAATGCTGTATTGCCTTTAGATCATACCGAAAGCGCCTTGCAACTATTAAGCAGTGTGTTCCCTCAGTTAAATGTCTATCAAATCACCCCATATTTCACAGTTGTGACTTTGCAATAAACAGCATGATTTAAGCACTTGGTTTGAATCATGCTGTTTAGCTTTAAATTAGACCTAAAATTTTAGGATAAAATTCATATCGTTTTTAAAAATGATTGATAAATATGACAAATAATAATTTTGTGAAAATAAAAGATAGATAATTTAAATTTATTTTGAATAAACGGTTCCACTTTTTCATTTCTTGTACGTCATAGTAAGTAGAAGCAAATATTAGGAATACATTTAATTTAATATATTGAATGATTCTTATTTACATTTACTGGGGCGTAAAATGAGTGAAGCTGTTTGCGGTCAAAAGCATCCAAAATATTCTTTCAAAGTGACATCATTGGCATTGGCGATTCATCTCGTTTGTGTTGGTGTGGCAACAACATTCGCGACACAAAGCACTTATGCGCTCAGTACAGAAACGCAGTCATATCATATTCCAGCGGGTTCACTTGCCAGTGTTTTAAATACCTTTGCTGAGCAAGCGGGTACCTCGATTGCAATTGATGCAAATCAGCTCAAAGGTAAACGTAGTCTAGGTTTAAGCGGGCAGTATAATTTAGAAAACGGCTTTCAACATATTTTAGCAGCAACCGAGTTTACTGTGGTGAAAGTTGGAAATGGCTATATATTGAAGCATGTGGATAAAGCTGAAATTAGACCCATACCAGTACAATCTCAGCCTATGACATCAGATCAAGAAAATGTCGTACAGCTTAGCCCAATGACTGTTTTTGGCACAGTCAGTCGCGATACAAAAGGGCAGAATGATGTTTATGATCAAGATATTTCTAGCGTCTATGCCAGCAAAGAGCAAATAGAACGATATAAAGGTGCTCAGCCAGCAGACTTATTTAAGGGAATGGTCGGAGTATACAGTGGTGATGCCCGAAATAGTGGTGCTTTAGATCCAAGTATCCGTGGTGTTCAAGGACCGGGCCGCGTTCCTGTCCTTATTGATGGCACAGAACAGGCACTCACTGTATGGCGTGGCTATAACGGTGCAAACAATCGTAGCTATATTGACCCTAATTTAATTGGTGGGCTACAAGTGATTAAAGGGCCTTCCATCACACGCAATGTAAATACAGGTGTCGGTGGCGCTGTCGTTATTCATACTCTAGCTGTAGATGATGTTTTAAAAGAGGGCAAAAATTTTGGTGGGGAAATAAAAATAGAGACCAGCAGCAATGCGGTGAAACCTCGAGAACCGCAATTACTCACCGGTCAAAGCATTTACGATAATCCAAATTATCCAGCTACAGGAACGGACTGGCAAGGCAATCCAGTTTTCGAGCCTTATTATGATCCATCCTTATTTAAATTAGCACGACAAAATAAAGAAAATAATATTTATTCAGGCGATGATGTTGCAACACGTATTGCTTTGGCAGGACGTAGTGATAATTTTGAAGTTTTGGCTGCTTATGCTTATCGTAATAAAGGCAATCATTTTGCAGGGAAAAATGGCAGTGATTTTTATGATAAACCTGCCACAGGACGATTTAATTACGTTCCATACCTTGCCAAAGTTTACCCAGGAGGTACAGAAGTTCCCAATACATCCCTTGAAACTGAATCTTATTTGTTGAAAGCGACATGGAAACCAACAGATGAACAGCGTTTAGAGTTTGGTTATCGGGACAGTTCAATTACCAATGGAGAAATTCTGCCTTCGCGAATTGCTTGGGGTGAGCTGGTAAAAAATAAAGCAGGGGTACCGCAATGGCCTTTAAGTCATATCGACTCTAAAGCCTATAATATGGAATACAAATATCAACCTAAAAACAATAATTTAGTCGATTTTTACGGCAATATTTGGCGGACAGATACCAAGAGTCATACCTATAGTTCAGGTGGATTTCCCAATGATACCAATACAAACTTAGGTGTTTTTGTGAACAGTGCTACTGCAAACTCAGACAACACCCGCCAAGGAATGACCTTGAGTAATAAGTTTAAATTGCTGTCTAATCTGGGCTTAACAGTAGGGGGAAGTTTTCAAAAAGAAAAACTCAGTTCAGATGATATTTATAAAGATCCGAATATTAACGGAACAAATTTGGGCTATAGGATGCTACCGCGAGCAGGCGAACGAGAAGAGAAAGAGTTTAATTTTAACTTTGACTACCAACCTATCTCATGGCTGAATTTAAGTGCAGGTGCAAGATATCAAAATTATTGGGCATTTGATGATTTTCTCAATGAACGAGTCAATGCGGGTGATCCTCAATTCAGCCTGATTAAAAAAGCCACAGCATTAAACATGACTTATTATACAAAAAGAGCAAATATGACCCCTGCACGAGAACAACAATTAAGAGAAATGTTTGATGCAGAAGCTTTGGCTCAGGGGTGGACGGAAGAATATAAGCAACAGGAATTAAAAAGAAGTCTATACGCTAAACAGAATACGATCGAATATAAAAAGGATAGTCGTGGAAAATTAACCATTGCCAATAATCCATTTTTAAATGGTACTTTGGTGGAGGGTAGGGATTATGGATATTATACGGATGGCACTCCAAGTGGTTATGAAGATATTGATTTAACCAAAACAGGTGTGCAAAAAAGCAAAGATCATGGTTGGACACCGACAGCTTCAGCAACGGTAAACTTTAGCCCCAATAGTAGAATGTATTTGCGCTATAGCGAAGCGTATAGAATGCCAAGTATGTTTGAAAGTACGCTCGGGTTTTCTGGAACCTTAAGTGGTTATAAGTTAGAACCAGAGCATGCATCGAATTATGAACTTGCCTACGTTCATAATTTATCAGAGTTATTTAAAAACAGCAGCTATGCAGATATTAAATTGGCTTATTACTATAACAAAACCAAGAATGCGATTGAGCGTAGTCCAACTTTAGCATTTAGTAATATCGATAGTCTTACTACAGAAGGCTTGGAACTGCAAAGTCGTTTTGACAATGGGCGTTTCTTTACTGACTTAAGTGCCAATTATCGTTTTAAGAATAAAGTGTGTGATGAAAATTCAGCAATGCTTTTAGGAGCGAATCACCAGTTTTCATTAAATCGTTGTGTAGATGATGGATTTGTAGGGGGATATTTGGTCAGTATGGCAACCCCAAAATATTCAGTAAATTTGACACTCGGTGGGCGATTCTTTGATCAAAAACTCGAAGTCGGAACGCGTGCAAGTTATCACCATAAGTATGAAAATCCTGAAACGAAAAACTATAACGATTTAGAGATGAGTTATTACGCGAATACGCCTTTGGCATGGAATTCAATGACCATTTTAGATGCTTATATTAATTATCGGTTGAAACAAGACACCTTATTTGAATTGGTGGGGACTAATCTCACTGATGAATTCTATATTGATCCATTAACTCGTTCGGCAATTGCAGCACCAGGTCGAACATTTAAGCTAAGCATTAGCCATAAGTTTTAAAGGAATTTATAGGTAATGAACTGAATTTATTGTCACTTAGTGGGCAATAAATGTGTGGTAAGAATAAGACTTGTACTCCTTGATTTTACACTTGAATTGAAAAATTAAAATCAGTGCAGCACATGTTTTATTTTAAATGATAATCATTAAGTTTTTTATTTTTATTCTTAATGATAAACCTTAAACTCATATCGAGGAACTTAAAATGAAACTTCAATCTATCTCATTGGCTGTTTTACTATCTGTTGGTTTAGTCGGTGTTGCACAAGCGGCCGTAGTCGGTGAGACGAGTGATGGCACTAAAGTTTTGGTTGGTTCGACTGGTTCACTTGGGCCAAATCATCCAAACTCAGGTGTTGGTTTTGGTGTTAAAACCCTTTATAACGGTGCAATAGTTGCATTTTCAGGGTTTAACGGCTATGCAGATGGCAATGGTGTGGTACGTCTAAGTCCGTACTTACCAGGGCTTCCAGCGTCTCATGCTGGAATTGGTTATGCCAACTATAAACAAGTGCCTACACAAGACGTTTGGTTTGGTGAGTGGAATGCAGAAGCCAAAGATGCCAGCGGTAAGCGTCTAGGTACAGCTGATCCAGCGACACATACTGTTTATTACAACGGTAAAGATGCGGATACCAGCGTACCATCTACAGGTACTGCAAATTATAGCGTTCAAGGTGTCAATAATTATAATGGCTCTAATTTATTGTCAGGTACGTTTACTGCTAACTTTGCAACTAAACAGTTAACGGGTTCATTGAGCGATAGTTCACGTACCTTTAATTTAGGTACTGCAACCATTAATAATGATGCAACGATTAGTGGTTCAAATGCATCTTGGACAGGTGGTCCTTCTGGTGGTGATGTTTCAGGTCAGTTCTATAATAGTCAAACCAGCTTAGCAGGTATTGCAACATTTGCTGGTAATAGAACATATGATGTAGCTTTTGGTGGTAAGAAATAATGATTTGAATGAGAAAGGCTTACTTCGGTAAGTCTTTCTTTTTTATTCTATTTGGTGAGTTTATAGATGAAAAAAATAGTATTGCTTGGTGCCGTATTGCAGTGTGGACAATGCGTTTATGCAGCGGATGATACCAGTATCAGGTTAAATCAGGAAATTAGCCAACAGCAATATCAAAATGATAAGAAACTACTCAAATCAGATGATCCTCAAAAAGACCAAGCATTGCCGAATCTGATCATACAAGGTCAGGAATATATGGTGAAGGATGAACCCGCGGAAGTTGCTTATGCGCTTTACTTGGCAGTGATGCAAAAACAATGGCAAGTCGCTTTACGTTATCTTGAAAAATATAAAAATTTTCCAAATTATGATCAGGCATTGACGGAATTTGCTGAGGGTGTCATGGCACGCACGCAGGGGAATTTAAGTTTAGCTGAGAGCAAACTAAAACACAGTTTAGAGATTCAATCGAATAATTTAATGACTCAACTTGAACTGGCTCGTGTTTACACGGAACAACAAAAAAATCAGCAAGGTCAACAGTTATTTCAGCAGATTCAATCTCAATTGGATCTGTCTACAGATCCCGCTGCCCAAGGTGTTCGTCAAACCGTAGAGATGTATATCAAAGGGCTTAAACAACGAGATGAATGGCATGGTTCATTGGCTTTTGGTTCACGTTATGCCAGTAATGTTAATAATGCTTCCGATAAATACGACATCATTACATATTATGGCATTGACCCTGAGACTAAGAAGGTCGTTCCTATTGAACAAGTAAAGCGTGGCACACCTGACGCGATCAGTGCGCAAGGTTTGGATTATGAAGCCACCTTAACTAAACGATGGTCGCTTTCTGGACAACATGGCATTGCATTGCGTGGATTATTCTATGGTCAAGTTTATCCAGAGCAGACTGATTATAATGAATTAACTTTTAACTTAAATGCGGGTTATAGTTATTACAACGAACGTAATCAAGTCTTGATTGCCCCCGTATTTGAACATAAATACTATGCCCACGACTCGCTGTATAGTGCCTATGGGCTAAGGGGTGAGTGGATGCGTTTTATCTCTAACGACAAAGCTGTCAAGTTAGAAGCCGAAATGAAAGATATAAATTATTCCCAGTATAAAGGCCAAGATGGCATGGAATATTCAGTCTATTCAACCTTTTGGAAAATTTTACCAAAAAACTGGACGCTATTTGGCGGACTGGATTTTGTTGACCATAATACCCAAGAACAATATTTTACGGCTTATCAACAACAAGGTGTACGTTTAGGGCTTTCCAAGAACTTTGAGTCAGGTTTTAACGCAAATTTATTTAGTTCTTTTCGTTGGCGTCAATTTGATAAATTTACTCCAGTGTTGGAGGCTAGACGACATGATTTTGAACAAAATTATACTTTAATTCTAAGTGCACCACGCTGGGTTTTTTATGGTTTAACACCTAATCTCACTTATCAATATAATCAAAATAACAGCAATGTAGAGTGGCTATATTCTTATGATAAACATAATGTTAGTTTAAAGCTGGAGCATCGGTTTTAAAATATTGTAGAGGTTTTATTTCTATTTGAGGAATTGAAAGCATATCAAAGAGGTCTTCTTACTGAATTCTAATTTAGACATTTATATAGTTAACTTGTCAAAAAATTCATACACAAGAAATTAATATTTATAATTAAATCAATTTCATGGAAAAATAAAATTGTTTGATTATAAAAATGCTTGCAATGCCACACTTTATGTTCAAAGTTTAAATAGCTTTGCCTAGGCGATGCCTCACTTTTCAGAGATGAAAAGATGACAAAAATCTTCCGTTTAACAGGGCTCTTGCGCTGCAAACAAAGCAGTGCTTTATTTTTGCTCATATACCCCCGCCCAACGGCGACATCCATGTCGCCTCACGGTAGGACAACCATCTTTTATTCAAAAGTACGAAAAACGAATTGATAACCAATAGCTTCCATAAGTTCATACAAAAACATAAGCTTCATTTATGATCAATGACTTGATGCAAATCACTTGTATGTATGATTAGGTGGTTTGACTATAGCCAAATTGAATTTCAATAAATCTAAGTTTTAAATGGGTCTAAGATATAGAGGAAATCCCTTGATTCCCTCTGTTCATTCATCACTTATTGAGCAAGAAATCTGACAGCTTCCTCAATTAAGTCTGAAATGTCTTTTGGATGTGATGCCAAAGAAGCATGGCTTGCATCTAACGAAATCACTTTTTTTGCATTTAAGCGTGCCGACATGACTTTTTGATTTTCAGGGTGGATCATTCGGTCTTGAGTCGAGATTTGATACCAAGATGGTTTCGTTTTCCAGGCTGGCGTGGAAATCGTATCGCCAAAAGTGCTTGCTACTGGCGCTTTTTGGGTGACACCCATTGCAAACCCTTCATCTTTACTTAAATCCTGACAGAAACTTTCATGGAATTTATCTGCTTTAAGCCAGAGATAACCATCACTGTCTGGTTCTAAGTTTGGTGCAGCCTCAGGTAAATGTTGTTGAGTAATGCCACCAGGGCTTTCGTTTGAGTCAGGTGCAAAAGCAGCAATATAAACCAGGCCTACGACATTCGCTTGATTGCCAACTTCAGTAATTACAGCGCCACCATATGAGTGACCAACCAGAAGGACATCTCCTTTAACTTGCGCAATCATTTTTCTTGTTCGTTCAACATCTTCAGCCAGTGAGCTAAGCGGGAGTTCTACTGCACGTAATGATCCATAACCTCGGTGAGACAGCTCAGTTACGACTTTACTCCAATGAGCAGCGCCTCCCCAAAATCCGTGTACGAATATAATTGTCGGTTTATTACTCATGTATCTCTCCTAGCTAAATGCTATTGTATTTGTTGAGCTAAATGGTTGAAGAATTTTTGTGTAAAGATTGGATATATACAGAATGTAATTTTTATACTCAAAAAAGCTTCTATAAACGATTATTCATGTTTAAATTCAATTTAACAATAACAGAAACACCAATGTTTTTGCAGAAACACTTTTTAGGAATTGTGACAAAAAAATGAGAGATGAATATGCAGAAAAAAGTGCTTTAACGGATATATTCTTTGATATTTATCAATTTGCAAAAATATCAGGTGAGATCTATGACTTCGCGCGATTTACAGATCAACAACAGTTAAGCTTTAAACAGGATTATGCATATATCCATATCGTTCAGCAGGCGACATGCAGACTTAAAGTTGCATGCACTAACCTAGATCTCGTTTTAAAAGCAGGGGATATTATTGTTCTACCTTCAGCAGGAGAACACACGATTGAATTGTTGGATACTGAAAACCAAGCAGCCGCTGTGATTAGCTGTATTTTTAAACTTAGTGGGATTTATGGCGAAGCCATAATCGAAGGGTTGCCTCACTATATCCATGTCCCATCGCACAATGATACGGATAAAATTGCAGAATGGGTGCCAATGACTGTTGCTGCGATAAAGCTTGAACTTGAACATCCTAGCCTTGGTAGTCAAGTGATGCTTTCAAGGATTATCGATCTTTTATTGGTGTGGTCAATACGGTTTTGGTTGGCAAAGGCAACCATTGAACATAAAAGCTGGATTGTTGCTTTACGTGACCCCACGATTAGTAAAGCATTATTTTTGCTGCATGATCGTCCTGCTTATCCATGGGATGTAGAAAATTTGGCTCAATCCACCCATCAATCACGTTCAAGTTTTGCTAAAAAATTTGTTGAACAGGTCGGTGTTTCTCCAATTCAATATTTAAAAAATTGGCGGATGAGACTGGCAAGTCAGTTTTTAAAAGAGACAGACAAAAATATCTTTCAAATTGCTGAATTAGTAGGATATAGCTCACAAGCAGCATTCACTCGTGCCTTTACACAAACATATGGGTGCGCACCAAAAGTATTTAGAGCATCATTGATGCAGAGTCATCAATAAATACAGATAATCAACTGTAGCTTTTTATGCTTTAAATGCTTTTTAACACTGAATCGTACTTAGCCAAACTGATCCAGAACAGCAATAAAACTTAAAGATTTAGGTTAGATTTCAGGTTTTATTGAAGATGAACAAAAATTGGTTAATGTCATAAATGTAATTCCCAAGACCGTGAATTGTATAGTTTCGACCTCTAGAATGAAGTGATACATCAATGGGAAGAATGACATGAAAACTTTAATCAGATTAGCTGTTATTGGTCTTTGTAGTGTTTCAAGTTTAAGTTTTGCATCACATCAAAATACGCAAGAAATACGCATTGATCACTTTGGTACAGGTAGCGATGGAGATAATACGTCAGGTCTTTTATTGAAAGAGCCAATAAAACTTGTGCCTTATTTAAAGCTTGATCAAAATAAGGAGCCGAGAATTGAACATTATGGGACAGGCAATGATGGAGACAATACCACAGGGTTATTATTAGTCGATCATGAAAAGTACTATGCGGCAAACACATCTACTGTGCAAGTTGATACTGGACGTATAGATCATTACGGTACTGGAAATGATGGAGACAATACCACGGGCTTGCTCCTCAAAGATTAATTTACAAAAAATATAGAAGCTTGTTGATAAAAATAGTGACATGTTGATAAGTAATATAAATAAAGATAAAAAAATGGGTGTAATCAATACACCCATTTTTCATTTAAACCAATCTCGTCTTATTGCGCTGCTTTTTCAGCTGCGATTGAAGCAATTGCTGCATCAACACCGTCAATAGAATCTGCAGCTTTTTTAATACGAGCAAGTGCATCAACAAGTACTTCATCAGCAGTCGCATAAGAAATACGCATATAGCCGCCTAAACCAAAAGCATCACCAGGAACTACAGCAACACCAGTTTCTTCCAACAACCATTCTGAGAATTCTGTGCAAGATTTTAAACCTTTTGCACGAATCAAAGGACGAATATTGGCATAAGCATAGAATGCGCCATCAGCAGGTAAGCAGCTAATCCCTTGAATTTCATTCAAACCATTCACAACTAAATCATGACGGCGTTTGAATGCTTCAATCATCGGTTGAAGTACATCTTGAGGACCATTTAACGCAGCTTCAGCAGCAACTTGTGAAATCGAAGTTGGGTTTGAAGTTGATTGTGATTGGATTTTTTTCATTGCACCAATCAATTTTGCAGGTCCTGCTGCATAACCGATACGCCATCCAGTCATTGCATATGCTTTAGATACACCGTTAAGTACGATAACGCGCTCATAAAGGTCAGGAGCTACAGTCGCAATGTTGTAGAACTCATCATCCCAACGGATCGGCTCATACATATCATCAGAAGCAACATAAACTTGAGGATATTTACGGAGCACTTCTGCTAAAGCTTCAAGTTCAGCTTTGCTGTAGATCATGCCTGTTGGGTTAGAAGGACTATTTAAAACCACCAAACGTGTTTTGTCTGTAATCGCAGCTTCTAGTTGAGCAGGTGTAATCTTGAAACGTTGTTCTTCACCACATTTCACGATGACAGGAACACCTTCAGCAATGATCACCATATCTGGATAGCTTACCCAATATGGCGCTGGAATAATGACTTCATCACCTTTGTTTAACAAAGCAAGTGCTAAGTTAAAGAAAGACTGTTTACCACCGCAAGAGACTAAAATCTGATTTGCAGCATAGTCAAGATTGTTATCACGTTTTAGCTTCGCAATAATTGCTTTTTTAAGGCCTGGTGTACCATCAACAGCGGTATATTTGGTAAAACCGTTGTTAATCGCTGTAATCGCAGCATCTTTGATGTGTTGTGGGGTGTCAAAATCTGGTTCGCCAGCGCCCAATCCGATTACATTTTTACCCGCAGCTTTTAATTCAGCAGCTTTGTTGGTAACAGCAAGCGTTGGAGACGGTTTGATGGCATTTACACGATCAGAGAGACGTACGTCCACGGCATTATTCCTTCTTATAGGGATTAAAAAAATAAAAAGCACATTATCATAGCCTAATTTTTCATGTTTGGTCGTCTAATATCTATTCAAATTCAATAAATATTCACGAAAAGCAAAAATTAATGTATCAAGAGAATACAAATAAAAGTGAAAGTTTAAGAGCACTCGCATCAAAGCCGAAATTTACGTACAATATAGTCAGTTAAAATTGAGTGAATCACATGAGCACCCAAAATACTCCCAAAAAGAAGCCATTGGTGAATTTACCATTTCCAATGCCATCATCTTTAGAAAATGATGATGATGTTGCCCATAACAACGTTCGCCCTAAACCTGAGCAATACGCAGACCGTACTTGGATGCCACCTCGTGGTACACGTCGTTCGATGGGAAAACGTTAAGTGTGTAAAATATAAAAATAGGTGCTTGATGCACCTATTTTTATATTAAGTGTTCAAAAGAATATTTTTTCAAGCTTATTGTTTATCTTTGTTGATGGTTAAGCACCGTCATTTAGCATTTCCGTGACATATTCATAATATTTTTTTTTCTTTTGATACATCAGTAAATCTGCTCGTTTTAGCATATTATCTATACTTTCATTTGCACCTGTTGTTGCGTAACCAATTGCAACGCTGATAGGTTGTGACGAGTAGTACTGGTTATCTATATTGAGTAATTCTTCAATAGTCATGATCATTGATTCGACGGTTTGCTCATTTGCCGCAGGCATGAGAATTACAAACTCATCTCCACCAATACGAGAAGCAGTATAACTTGTATTGGTAATGGTACGAGTCAGAATATTGCCCATACGTCGAAGTAATTCATCCCCAACATCATGACCTAACTGATCGTTGATGGCTTTTAAACCATTCATATCAATAAAAATGGCTGAAGTCGGGCGTAGTACGCCACGCTCTAAACGATTGATTTCTTCTGTATAAAATGAACGATTAAATAATTTTGTGAGAACATCATGTTTTCCAAGATATTCCAAATACGTTTCTGCTTTTTTTCGTGCAGTAATATCAGTCAATGCGACTTGAACAAGACTCCAATCATGTTCATAACCTGGGAAAACAGTGAATTGGAGTAATACATTTCGTACTGAACCATCTAATGCATAATTTACAGCTTCACGTTGATGATGAATTTTACCATTCCATAGCTCAATCAGTTGCTCACGGAAAGTCTGGTACATCTCTTTTGCAAATACTTTATTTAAGTTTTTAAATAAGGTCTCTTTATCTTTGGCTTTAAATAAATCCAGTGTTGCTTGGTTGACGTCTAATAAGATGATGTCTTCTATACACTGGTTTACAAAGTCAGTATGAACATCTAAGAAGGTACGAAAATCTTCGATACCAATTTCACGGAGTTGATCTATACGTAGTCTTACACGACTAAAATCTTCCACCCACAATGAAGTTGGCGAATAAATAAAGCGAGATTCTGCCAGTTGGCGATTTTTTTCTTCTAAACGGCGCGCATTTTGATAGTCAGTAATATCTTCAGTGGTGACTAAAACTCGGTCTAAACTGACTTCTGAACCCGGCAAAATGATACCGCGTAATTTGATATCTAACTTTTTACCTGAAATCGTGTAATTGACAGTAGTATTTGAAAATTCAGCTTCTCCATTCCAAAGTGCAACCAACTCTTTAATATGTGAATGCAGCATTTCTTTCTGAAAAATAATATCTAAGCTCTGATAGAGGTGTTGTTGAGTTCTTGCTTCAAATAAATTTAAGGTTTTTTTATTGACCTGAAGAATCTTAATTTTATGCGCACAAGCTGTGATCTGGTCTGGATTTTCTTCTAAAAAGCTTTGTAGATCTGTGATTCCTTGACTTTTCCATTGGTTAAATTGTTCTTTTACTTCGCTATAGTCTTCTAACCACATTGGGGTAGGGGATATATCAAAAATAGAAGAATCAGAAAATTCCATTATAAGATTCTCGTTCGATGTGAGGTGCTTTAGAATATTTGAAATATATCCTAAAAAAGGAGGATATAAAATAATAAAATTCATGATATTTATTACTAATCGTATTTTATGATAACTGGTTATCGTTTAATTGGATTTGCACAACTGTTACTTAATTCAAATTATATTTTTAATCCGTCAAACTATTAATCGGTCTTCAATAAATAATATGCTTGCTTATCTTGATACATAATTTTATCTGCTTTTTTTAATAACTCATCGATATTTTTATAATGGTGAGTTGTTGCATAACCAATCGCCACATGAAGTGGATGTTGCGGATTGTTAATTTGATCAAGTTCTATTTCTTGCTTAATTATTTTAAGCAGTAGCTCTATATGCTGATAATTTGATTCAGGCATAAGAATCACAAACTCATCACCACCAATACGGGAAACAGAATATGGGGTGGTTATGGTGGATTTTTTTAAAAGATTTGCAAAACGTTGAATCAGCAAATCACCAATATGATGGCCCTGTAAATCATTAATCCTTTTTAAACCATTGATATCTAAGTATATGCATGAAAGTGAACTGAATGGGGTAGTTTGTAAGCGTTGAATTTCACCTACAAAAAAAGTTCGATTATATAATTGAGTTAATTGATCATGCTTGCTTGCATATAGCAGATGATCTTCTAATTTCTTACGCTCTGTTAAATCGGTAAAGGCAATTTGCACGGTATCCCAGTTATGTTTTGAATCTGGAAAAATAACAAACTGTTCGAGGACATGTAGCAAATCTCCGTTGATTGACCGATACTCACATTCTCGCTTAAGCTGATGATGGCCATCCCATAAATGTAATAATTGTTTATAAAAATTTTGTTGATAATTCTCTCTGAAAATATGATTTAAATGCTGATAAAAATGTTGTTCATTGTTGGCATTAAATAAATCCAGTAAAGCTTGATTTACACCAACTGATCGAATATTTTCAAAACAAAGAAATAGAAAATCAGGGTTTTGCTGAATATATTGATCTAAGTCAGTGACATTATTCGCTAGCAATTGATTAAATAATGATTTTATTTGGCTATAGTCTTTGACCCAGAGGGCAGTGGGTGAATGCAAAAATAGGGATTCTGCAATCCGACGTGCATTTTGACACTGAGAGATATCTTCCGTGGTTAATAAAACTCGATCCCAACTTTCTTTCGCATCCGTTAAAATATTGGCTCTAAGTTGGATATCAATTTTTTTACCTTTGCAGCTAAGGTTGACCACTTGAATCGAGCAATCTTTTTCTTTATTCCAAAGTGCTGAAAAAAATTGGATATGTAATAGTTCAGTATTTTCTGTATGCATTTCCGGAAATTTTTCTAAAATCTCCGCTAAATCATCAGCTTCATATAAAATCAGAGTGCTTTGATTGATATGAATGGTACGGATCGCTGCCAAACAGGGTTTTAAACGGCTAGTATCCTCCAATAGATGTTGTTTAATATCGGGAATACCTTGCGCCGTCCACTGATCAAATATTTTTTTTATACCACTAAAATCTTGTAACCACATGGCAATTGGAGACAAATCAAATATTGTTAAATCCATTTGCTCCATACGCTTTCCAATATCACTCTTATTAGTTTAGGGGTGTTGACATTTTATAAATGACTTGCCTTGTATCGTCTAAAAATGACTTATAGTCTCAAACAGAATCGGGCTGTCATCAGACCTTGTTCCGAGCGATATGACTTAAGTAAAAATTAAACATAGATTGGTTCAATCAAAAATAACCACACACTGAAGTATATTACTTTTTAGCCCGATGTTCTGCTTTTGGTGCAGCAATGGTACGCTGGCCAGTCCATACTGAAATAAAGTCTGTTTCATTTAAATTATAGAGTTCTAGAAGCGCTAAAATAGCTCCCCCAAAAATCATTGAACCCTCTGAATCAGACTGAAATTCAAATACTTTTCCATTTAGATTGTGAAGAATATCTTGTATTTCAAAAATACGATCTCGACCATTACTATCATTTGGATACATGGGTGTATTGAGAATAATTGTAGCGAGACTTTTTTCAGCTTCAGTTAAATCTAAGCTTTGAATTTTTTGTTCTATATCTGAACTAAAAATGACCTCATCTGATATAAAGCTATGCAGCAATTTTTGTGTGAGCTTAGGCAAAGTTTTTTCTACAAATGGGCGGAATGAAGCAGGGAAGATCACATTGCGTGAAATACCTTTAAACATGGGGGCAATTTCTTCAACTTTATAGCCAGCAACACCACAACCCACAGAAGTAATAAAATATTTTATCTTCGGGTGATTTTTTGTATAAATTTTAAAATCATCAATATAGTGTTGAATTTGCGAAAGTGGCATTTGCTGTAAATGTTCATTCATGGTGGGTATAGCAAAACTTTGTCCCGCCCAGCCACGTCCAACACCTTTAGTTGCGCCAAAATGTAAATGTGCTGTTTTTGCAGCACCGCCTTGATGAGTACCCGCCATATTACTACCAAAAACAAACACAGTATCTTCTGGCAAAGTTTTGATTATGCTTTCATCATGATAGTGATATGTCATGTTTTTCAATCTTTTAATTGGCTTGTTTCCATGTTGCTATTGAAATAAAAAAGGGTCAAGGTATTTGTTGAATATTGTGTAAAAAGCCCCATCTAGAATAGGTGTCAATGTATGGGTTTAATTGGTTTCTGTTAAACTATTATGGCTTCTTCCCGATTGGTTAAAGAGTGAATTATTGTGAGTGAACATCAACCTTTTGAACTTGTTACAAATTATCAACCTGCTGGAGATCAACCACAGGCAATAGCAAAATTAGTCGAAGGCATAAATAAAGGTTTTCACGATCAACTTCTACTCGGTGTAACGGGTTCAGGGAAAACCTACACCATGGCAAATGTGATTGCGCAAACGCAACGTCCAACTATTGTCATGGCACATAACAAAACTCTTGCTGCACAATTATATGGTGAATTTAAATCCTTTTTCCCAAACAATGCAGTTGAATACTTCGTTAGTTATTATGACTACTATCAACCCGAAGCTTATGTTCCATCTTCGGATACCTTTATTGAAAAAGATTCAGCGATCAATGATCACATTGACCAGATGCGTCTCTCTGCTACGCGTGCTTTATTAGAACGCCGTGATGCTATTATTGTCGCATCAGTATCCGCAATCTATGGTTTGGGTGATCCGAATGCTTATATGAGTATGTTATTGCATATTGTACAAGGGGACAGAATTAGTCGTGATGATATTATTCGCAGACTTGTTGAAATGCAATATACGCGAAATGAGTTGGAATTTTTACGTGGTACTTATCGTATTCGTGGCGAAATTATCGATATTTTCCCTGCTGAATCAGACCAACACGCAGTTCGTGTTGAGTTGTTTGATGATGAAGTCGATTCAATTCGATGGTTTGATCCAATTACAGGGAAAATGGTACGTAAAGCACCACGTGTGACAATCTATCCGAAAAGTCACTATGTCACTCCAAAAGATAATCTACAACGTGCAATTGGAACGATTCGGGATGAACTGGCTGATCGATTAGTTTTTTTTAAAGACCATGAAAAATTACTCGAAGCACAGCGGATCGAACAGCGCACACGTTATGATTTAGAAATGATGCAACAGTTAGGCTATACCAACGGTATTGAAAACTATTCACGTCATTTATCTGGTCGTCCAGCGGGTGAGGCGCCACCTACATTATTTGATTATATCCCAGATGATGCTTTATTAATTATTGATGAGTCGCATGTGACTGTACCCCAAATTGGTGCAATGTATAAAGGCGATCGTTCACGTAAAGAAAACTTGGTCAATTATGGTTTCCGTTTACCAAGTGCATTGGATAATCGTCCAATGAAGTTTGAAGAATGGGAACGTATCGTCCCAACCACCATTTATGTTAGTGCAACACCGGCTAAATATGAACTTGAAAAATCTGAACAAGTTGCCGAACAAGTGGTGCGACCAACAGGATTGGTCGATCCAGAAATCGAAATACGTCCTGTTTTAACGCAAGTGGATGATGTTCTTTCAGAAATTAATATCCGTAAAGAACTTGATGAGCGTGTTTTAGTCACTACTTTAACCAAGCGTATGGCAGAAGACTTAACCTCATATTTAAAAGAATATGGGGTGAAGGTGGCTTATCTGCACTCAGATATTGACACAGTTGAGCGAGTCAAAATTATTCATGATCTTCGTACAGGCGTACATGATGTTCTGGTCGGGATTAACTTATTGCGTGAAGGTTTGGATATGCCGGAAGTTTCTTTAGTTGCCATTCTTGACGCAGATAAAGAAGGTTTTCTTCGTTCTGAACGATCGTTAATCCAAACTATTGGTCGTGCTGCACGACATTTAAAAGGTAAAGCGATTTTATATGCTGACCGTATAACCGATTCGATGCAGAAAGCTATAGATGAAACCGATCGTCGTCGGGCTAAACAAATCCAATTTAATGAAGAGCATGGTATTATTCCACGTAGTGCTGTACGCCAAGCAATTAAAGAAATTGATACGGGTGAGGTTATTAGTGATGATCAAATTGAAGTAAACATAAATGATCAGCATCAAGCTTTAACTGCTGATGAACGTCACATTTTGTCTGATCCAAAACTGTTTACTAAGCATATTACGAGACTCGAAAAAGAAATGCTGAAAGCATCTAAAGAATTACAATTTGAACAAGCTGCGCGTTTACGAGACGAAATTGTGCGTTTAAAAAATAGAATGTTAAAATAATTGCTTTATTGACGTGATTTCACTTTTGCACTTGCTGTAGCTTTAGGCCAAACAAGGATACATAAAGCTACAGTCTAAGTTTAAATTTATGATTATTTTATAATAAATAGTAAAAAGTAATGCTGAGGGTATAAAGTGCAATCATTTAAAATATTACCCAAATTATATGACTTCAAAAAATTAATAATCGTGTTGGGGGTGGTTTTTTCGAGCTTTTTATATCCAAAAGCCTATGCTGAAAATTCGACTTTAGCAGCGATTCCAAAATTGGAATTGGGTCAATATTTAGGATTATGGTATGAAATTGCCCGTAAACCAATGTATTTTCAAAAAGACTGTAAGTCAGATGTCACTGCACGTTATACCGTAAATGAATATGGTAATGTTGCAGTAGATAATCGATGCGTCGATCAAAATGGACAAGAATTGCGTTCACTGGGTGAAGCATTTATCAGTAATGAGCCTTTTAATTCAAAATTTAAAGTGAGTTTTATTCCAGAAGCGGTTCGTTGGATGCCTGTGGGCCGTGGTGATTATTGGATTTTAAAAATTGATTCACACTATCAAATGGCTTTGGTCGGAGAACCTAAACGAAAATATTTGTGGTTACTGTCTAGAGATCCTCATCCAGATGAAGCAAAGGTGATTGAATTTCTCCGCTATGCGCAGACGGTAGGTTTTAACTTAAAAGATCTGATTCGAACCAAACAGAATACGCAAGAATAAGATAGAAAATTTAAGTTGATATATTTTAAATATTAAAGTAGTTGTAAATCCTTAATTTTGAAAATAATTGAGAATTCAAATTAATTTTGGGTGAAGGTGTTTATAATGCCTAAGAGTTTATTTGAAAATCATGGTGAGGCCACAGATGTTTAAGGGCGTCGTATTGTCTGTATTGGCATCTGTAACGTTTGGGGTCTTATATTTTTATACCAAAGTGTTGGGCGATCTAGATAGTCAGCAAACCTTTGGTTGGCGGATTATTGCGACTTTGCCGTTCCTTACTTTATTCATGCTATGGAGTGGTGATTTTGTTCATGTTAAAGCGATTTATTATCGAATCCTCAAACAACCTGCTTTATTACTTTTATTAATCATTACATCTATTTTGACCTGTTTCCAATTATGGCTTTTCTTGTGGGGCCCAATGAATGGGCGGGGATTACAAGTTTCACTTGGGTATTTTCTATTACCCTTGGTCCTTGTACTCGCAGGTAGTTTATTTTATAAAGAGAAATTATCAAAATTCCAAATGGTTGCCGTTGCTTTTGCTGTGCTTGGTGTAGGGCATGAATTATGGCGTTTGGGTAGTATTGCATGGGAAACACTAAGTGTTGCATTAGGTTACTCTCTTTATTTCTTGATTCGAAAAACCATCAAAACCGATAATTTAGGTGGCTTTTGGTGGGATATTTTAATTTGTATTCCTATTGCAATTTATTTCACCCAAACTGGATTAGAAGCATATAGTCAATTTGCTAACTCACCCGTTTTAATTCTTGTGGTTGCAGGGCTTGGAGTTTTGAGTGCAATTGGTCTAGGTAGCTATATTTTAGCCAGTCGTTATTTGCCGATGGTTTTGTTTGGGTTATTAAGTTATTTAGAACCTGTTTTGTTGGCGCTAGCCTCGTTGGCGTTGGGAGAGTCTATTTCTGCAGATGAATGGTTTACCTATATTCCAATTTGGTGTGCTGTGAGTATTTTGGTATTAGAGGGGATTTGGCATATCTATCAACAAAACAATAAACGGAAAAATTTAGTATTGAATATTGAAAAATTGGACGAAAGAATCCGTTAGTTAAAACAAAGATCGATAATAGTTGGATTGTCATTTAGAATCGTGACTTTAACAAGATCTAACTCATTAGATGTGTGATAGCTTTACTATTAACAGCAGGTTAAGTGTAGCAATTTGGAATTTAAAGATCTAACATGATCTTTATTTTTCTTCTTACTCTAATAAAGTCAATATCACGACTAAAATCCACATAGAACTGAAATATTATTTAAAGATCAAGGCATAATTTAAAATAAAATACCCAGTATGACAAAATTCTATAAAAATGTATCACGATTTGATTTCAACTAAATGAGAATTACATTACAATTGTGGGGTTTAAAAATCCATGTCTAGATATACATAAATAGAGGACGTATCTGTGAGCAAAGACACTATCATCGCCCTACATGCAGAGCACCAAGGTCGCTGGAAAAACCGTGAAGAAATTGCGGAACGTATGATTGCATTAATCGGTCAATTATACCGTGAAAAAAACATTGTGACTTCTGTGTACGGTCGTTCTTTAGTGAACCGTTCAGTAATTCAAATCCTTAAAGCACACCGTCGTACACGTATGATGGATGTTGAGCTTTCTGTTGTACATACTTTCCCTATTTTAGAAGCTTTAGCGAAATTAGATAATATCGGTTCTGCTGAAGTTGATTTAGGTAAACTTGCAGTTGAATATAAAGAAAAGGGCGGCGATATTGATGCATTTGTTGCTCAAGCTGTTCAATCTTTAGAAGGTCGTCCCGCACAAGTTGAGCCTAAAGATGTTGTTCTTTATGGTTTTGGTCGTATTGGTCGTATTTTAGCGCGTCTGATCATTAGCCAATCAGGTCTTGGTCGTGGTTTAAGCCTTAAAGCGATCGTTGTACGTAAATCATCTGATGGTGATTTAGAAAAACGTGCTTCATTGTTACGTCGTGATTCAATTCATGGTCCATTTGCAGGAACGATTTCTGTGGATGAAGAAAATGAAGCAATCATTGCAAATGGTAACTTTATCAAAGTGATCTATGCATCTAGTCCTGCTGAAGTTGATTACACAGCTTATGGTATCGACAATGCATTAGTGATTGATAATACTGGTAAATGGCGTGATATCGATGGTTTATCTCAGCATCTTAAATGCCCTGGCGTAAGTCGTGTTGTACTTACAGCACCTGGTAAAGGTGATATGAAGAATGTGGTGTTTGGTGTTAACCAAGCGGACATCATTGATTCAGACAAAATCATTTCTGCTGCAAGCTGTACTACTAACGCAATCACACCAGTTTTAAAAGTGTTAGAAGACAAATACAAAGTGATCAATGGTCATGTGGAAACTGTTCACTCATTTACTAATGACCAGAACTTGATTGACAACTATCACAAAGCAGATCGCCGTGGCCGTGCTGCAACACTGAATATGGTTATTACAGAAACAGGTGCTGCAAAAGCTGTTGCGAAAGCATTACCTCAGTTACAAGGTAAATTAACAGGTAATTCAGTACGTGTTCCAACACCAAACGTTTCACTTGCTATTCTTAACTTAACACTTGAGAAAGAAGTAGATCGTGAAGAAGTGAACGAATATATTCGTCAAATCTCGATCAACTCTAACCTTCAAGGTCAAATTGGCTATACTAACTCTACAGAAGTTGTATCGTCTGACTTTATTGGTTCGCGTACAGCGGGTGTATTTGACGCACAAGCAACAATTACTTCTGGTAACCGTTTAACAGCTTACGTTTGGTACGATAACGAAGTTGGTTATAGCTGCCAAGTATTGCGTATTGCTGAACAAGTATGTGGTGTAAGCTATCCAAAAGTACCAGCTGAAACAAATGCATAATTTCTAAGAGTCGTCGAAAAGGAGCTTCAAATGGAGCTCCTTTTTTTATATTATAAAGTTATGGTTCTATTTAAGTTTTAATTTATGATTCTAATTAAAACTTAGAGAATATTAAAAATAAAGAAAAAATTATCAATTTTTGCTTTAAGTTTGCTGAATTTATCAACAATGATTCACGCAACTCCGCATACAAGTCTTGATTTAACTCCTATATTGCAGGATCGTTTTGAACAAAATTGTGCGATTGGTCAACAATTCGATTTTTATACTCATGATGAGATGCAGGTAATTTTAATGAATCAGGTAGTTAAGGATGAAGTAGAAGAGCAAGCGGCTTACGTCAGCAAAAATTTTAGTTTAAAAAATACGGCTTACAGGGGATTAGTCGTAAATAAAATTGAATTTTGATGGGGGCGGTTTGACTTTGAGTGAGACGTTGTACTTTGATCTTCCAATGGCTTCAGCCAAACAGCAATTTAATAAGATTAAAAGCAATATACAGCAACCAACTAAAGCTGCAAATTTTGTGATGGCTGGAAAGGGCAAGAGTGATGCAATTGCTATCTGTTTATGGTCTGATAAAAATGGACTTCAATAGTGTTATTGTGAATTAAGTTTTGGGATGATTTCTAAAAGTGATGAAACTTTTTACTATCACATAGAAATAGGTGTATGAAAAGCAAGTTTGCAATGCCACATTTAAAGTTTAAATTGCTTTGCTTAGGTGATGCCTTACGATAGAAAGACCATCTATGGTTTCATCATTATTTAAAACGATACAAGTATTAAATGCTCATTTTTGACTAACGCAAGAAGTCTAATAAAAGCTATTTTATATAAAGTAATTTGCAACAAAGGAAAATCACATGAAGAAAAAGATATTACTGAGCATGATGTTACTGCTAACGGGAGCTACACATGCCAAATCCTTAGAACTACGTCCTTTATTAAAAGATCGCTTCGAACAAAACTGTGCAATTCGGCAGCAATACGATTTTCATAATGAAAATTCAGAACTGATTGCACCACTTGAACACTATACGATTGATGTAAAATATGTGGATAAACAGGTTTATGACTCAACCACGTATAAATTAAAAAATGTCACTTATGCTGGCATTCCTATTCGCAAAATAGAATTTAGTTTTGGTCGTCCCGCGCAACAATACAATCAATATTTATATTTTGATCTGAGTGCTACAACAGCAAAGCAGCGATTTAAAACTCTAAAATTCAATCAAAATCATGAAAAAGGCGATGTGAGTGTTGAGTATAAAAATAATACAGCAATTGTGCAGTGCTATTGGTTAGCTGATTTTTCGAAATAATCCGTAGATTAGATATCAATTGTTTAATAATTAAACAAAATTCTTCGACTTTTATACATAAAAACGCATATTAATTCACATAAGTATTTAAAATAAAAAATAATTAAGGATAAAAATTAAGGACAGGATTTTGCAGTTGAAGCAAGTTATGGCGGGAGTTGCCTTTATTCTTATTGCTACGGTGTGTGGTGTATTGATTGCAATCTGGGTATTTAAACATTTTAATATTTATATTCCACTTGAAAATCAAGCTGTACGTATCGATTTAAAAGAACCTTTACAAGCCAAAGTACAAATTCATGACGCATTAGATGTGGATGTCAAAGGAAAAGTGAAAGCTGAAATTCCTATTCATGAAAAGCTAAACTTACCGATTACACAAACCTTAACCCCACATGTGTATTTTGATAATGAAGTCCCTATTCAAACCACAATTCCTGTGAATGAAGTGATCAAAATCAATCAGGATATGCCGATTGATACCAAGGTTAAAGTCACTGTGTTAGGTAAAGATATTACTTTACCATTAAAAGGGAACATCCCGATTCATATGGATGTGCCGATTAATTTACAAGTGCCACTCAACCAAAATATTCATTTAAAGTTTGATGCCCCAGTAAAGGTGTTACTTAAAGAAAATTTACATGTGCCACTTGATGCGACATTAAAAACCAATATTCCAATTCAGGGCCATCTCAATGTTCCAATTAAATCAGCACTTCAAGCAACAGTAGATGTTCAAAATACATTACCGGTAAAAATTGAAAAAGGGCAACTTAAAATTCCGCTCAATAGTTTAAGGCTATCACGCCGCGATCATCCGCCAGTAAAACCACAACAACCACAGTCCGAAGCTTTAAAATAGGGTGGTATGGAAATGTGGATCTTTAAATCTATACGAAATTTGTTGTTCACTTTTATGAGCGTCGTATTGCTCATTGCGCTGTGCGTTTGGTTGTATTTGAATATTCATGCCTCAATGCAGGTTTCTGCGCAAAGGGCACAAATTCAATTGTCGGAATCTTTACCGACAAAAATCCATGTGGGGAATTATTTACAAACACATGCACAAGGTGCTTTAGATACTGAGTTGACGATTGACCGTGAGTTGGCTTTACCTTTAAAAGGCAAATATTTGGCTAATTTAAGTTTTGTTGTAACAACGCCGATTGAGGTTGAGCTTGATTATGAGACTGATATTCAGATTGAAACGCTAATGCCATTAGAAACAACCACGGATTTGGTTTATCAAAATAAACTACTGCCTCAATTTCCTTTAAAAGTGGATATTCCGATTAAACTTTCGGTGCCATTTAAGTTAAAACGACGTTATCAAGTTCCAATCAAAATTATGTTTGATGGACCTGTTTATTTAGATTTTGATGAAGTGATTCATTTGTATGTGAAGCATAAACTTAAGCCAATACTGAATATTAATGATCCAATGACGATGAGAAAAATTGCGGTGTTCCGTGCAACCATGTACAACACAGAAAGACAGTCCCTAGCAGATCTGGAGATGAATATCGATTTTCCTATCAAAAATATTCATCCTTAATTGCTCAGTATAGCATGGGCTTAAATTTTGTATTAAGCCCATGCTTATCTTTAAAAATGCCTAAAATAAAGCTCTAACCTGATCCTGAATATGCGTTGTTTTACGACCAATTAAATATTCCAAGTCTTTACTTTCACTATACATTGCACCATTTACAGTCTGTACATCTGCGTCAACAATAACCGCTACTAGTGCATGGGGTAACCCTGCCGTAAGAAGTGACTGAGTATAATCTTCCGAGCTGATATCTTGATACTGTACAGTTTGACCTGATGCCAAAGTGATATAAGAGGCTAAATCTGCAAGGGTAAAATGATTTGAACCTGCAAGCTCATAAGTTTTATTTTCATGATCTGAGGAAGTAAGGACTTTAGCAGCAGCTTCGGCATAATCTAAACGAGAAGCTGAACTGATTTTTCCATTTTGAGCGCTGCCGTAAAGTGTTCCTGTTTCCGCAGTATGCTTAACGTTACCAAGATAATTTTCGCTATACCAATTGTTGCGTAAAAATGTATATTTCAAACCACTTTGCAGAATGAGAGCTTCTGTTTCACGATGTTCTTGCGCTAAACCTAGTGGATTATCTGTTGCATTGAGTAAGCTGGTATAGGCAATGTATTCAACTTTGGCTGCGACAGCTGCCTCTATAACTGCTTTATGTTGTGGGGTACGACGACCAATTTCATTGGCTGAAATTAAAAGTAATTTATCTACATTGTGTAAAGCAGATATTAATGTTTCAGGTTGATCATAGTTAAATAGGCGAAGTTCAATCCCTTGTTGTTTGAGCGACTGTGCTTTATCTATATTTCGAACCAGCGCCACAATATTTTCAGCAGCAGTATGTTGAAGTAAGGCTTGGATCACCAATTGTCCAAGTTGACCCGTTGCGCCTGTAATTGCGATTTTCATAAATTCACCTTTAAATATGATTTAAATTGGATGTTTTTTAAACTTGATGTTATTATCATAATCATTAAACTTACTATATGTAAGTACGTACCTAAAAGTAAGCTAATTACTGTGTAGAGAGAATTTATGAGCATCTATGCTTCAAGTGATTTAATTGGTCAAGTTTTATCCAGTCAGTGCCCATCTAGAGAAATATTGGAGCATTTAACCAGCAAATGGTCTGTATTGGTTTTACGTTGTTTAAATGATGGTGTGCAACGTTTTAGTGAACTGCGCAATCGAATTGAGGGGATCAGCGAAAAAATGCTGGCACAGACATTAAAAGTGCTTGAGCAAGATGGCTTTATATTGAGAACGGTTTACCCTGAAGTACCACCGAAAGTAGAGTACCAATTGACGATTTTAGGTGCACAAGCGGCTGAAAAATTAAACTATTTGATTGGTTGGATCGAGCGCAGTTTGCCCGATATCTTAGAGAATAAACAAAGATTGCAAAAGTAAAACTCAGTGGATTCTATACTCACCAACAACTTGATCGCTGAGTGAGTATATTGAGAGGAAAGTCCGTATTATTGAGGATGATTCCCTTTTGCCGCAGCTTTTAAAGAGACTAGTCCTGTCATGATTGCACCAATGGTGGCTAAGAACATATCCTTATGCGCATCCCATATATCACCTTGTTGCCCATTGTAGTTTTCAGCTTCTTCTGGAGATAGGCCAATGGCAATCCACCATTCAATCCATTCATAAAATAAACTGGTTGCCATAACAAATTGAATGACTAATAAAAATAAGGTTTTAGGCTTTAAGTTTGGTAACCACACTTGGAAAATTCGGTAGAAAAATGGGTAAAGAAATAAGCCATAGAATAAGTGTACAAATCGGTCAAACATGTTACGTGTCCACCCTATTGCTTGATTGAGATCAAAGTTTAAGTATTTGATTGACCAATCATTATAAGGCACATAAGAATAAAGATAATGTGCAGCAATGACATGAATCACCAAGAAGAGGATGTACAATAAAAATGATGAAAATGTCAGCCCTATTTTCTTTAGACAGAAAAATAGAACAATCAGCATGAGTAAGGTGCCAATCTGATGCAGCATGTAAGATGGGTATTCTAAGGGATTGATACTGGCAAGAATGATTGCGATTGCAAGCAAAGCAAGAACAAGCCAATGTTTTTTTGTTAAGGCATGATAAATCATTATGGTATTTTCTAAAAATTATTACTGCGCATTGTAATCAAAATGCAAAAAAATGCGAAGCATCGGCTTCGCATTTTTTAGGTCTTTTAGATGATTAAAAGCTTAGATTTTAGCAATCAAATCTTTAATTTTTTTGGCTTGATCCGCAGCATTACCTGTGTAAGTAGCAGGAGTCATTTCAGCCAAACGTGCACGATCAGCAGCAGGTACAGCTTCAAGCTCAGTACCATTGACAAAATCAACCATCATGTCACGTGTCATCGCTTGACCACGAGTCAATGCTTTTAATTTTTCATATGGTTTTTCAACTGCATAACGACGCATTACAGTTTGAATTGGTTCAGCCAATACTTCTTGTGCATGATCAAGGTCTTCAAGAATACGTGTCGCATTAAGTTCAAGTTTTCCAATACCTTTTGAACATGCTTCAAAAGCAATTAAACTTTGTGCCAAGCCAACACCCATGTTACGTAATACGGTAGAGTCCGTGAGGTCACGTTGCCAACGGGAAATTGGCAATTTTTCACCTAAGTGCGCTAATACTGCATTTGCAATGCCCAAGTTACCTTCTGAGTTTTCAAAATCAATAGGATTGACTTTGTGTGGCATTGTCGAAGAACCGACTTCACCTTCTTTTAGACGTTGTTTAAAGAAGCCTAAAGAGATATAGCCCCAAACATCACGGTTAAAGTCGATTAAAATTGTATTAAAACGACGTAGAGCATCGAACAATTCAGCGATGTAATCGTGTGGTTCGATCTGAGTTGTATAAGGGTTGAAGGTTAAACCGAGTGATTCAACAAATGCTTGCGAGTGAGCAGGCCAGTTGATTTCAGGATAAGCAGAGTAGTGTGCGTTGTAGTTACCCACTGCACCATTAATTTTGCCCAATAATTCAACTTGTTTAAACTGTTTGATTTGACGTGCTAAACGATATGCAACATTGGCCATTTCTTTACCCAAAGTCGTTGGGCTAGCAGTTTGGCCATGGGTACGTGATAGCATCGGTTGTTCAGCATGTGTTTCAGATAAAGCCACAATAGAATCAACAATTTGTTGCATAGCAACAACTAATACTTCACGACCACTTTTCAACATTAAAGCGTGAGAAAGGTTGTTGATGTCTTCTGAAGTGCATGCGAAGTGAATAAATTCACCTGCATTTTTAAGCTCATCAATATGTGCAATTTTTTCTTTTAAGAAATATTCAACCGCTTTTACATCATGGTTAGTGGTACGCTCAATCTCTTTAATACGGTTAGCATCATCTTCAGAAAATTGAGTAACAATCGCATCTAAAGCAGTATTGGTTGCAACAGAAAAAGCGGGCACTTCTGTAATTTCTGGACGATTTGCAAGCGCTTGTAACCAACGCACTTCAACAGTCACACGAGCATGGATGAGACCAAACTCAGAGAGGTAAGGGCGTAATGCATCGCATTTGCTTGCATAGCGTCCGTCTAGTGGAGAAAGGGCGGTTAAAGCGTTCATAAAGATTCCTTAAATTTTGGAATTAGAGCGAATGGCGTAACCCGAACAGTATCAAATTAAACAACCTGATATTGTAATCGAGCCAGATCTTGAATATCTTGAAGAAGTTTGCGTTTGCTAAAGATCATATTCCATGAACTACCACCTAATTGACGCCATAGGTGTGCCATTTGTAAGCCTGTGAATAAACTGGCGCGGATACGATTGGTATGGGCAGAATCTTTAAAGGCCTCTGCATTGCCGCGAACTAGAATTCGAGGATTAATTTGACCAGCAGTGTCGACATAGGTTTGTGCTAAATTGGCAATGATACTTGGATGTAAATAGTTATTATCAAAAAAAGACAGCTGTTTTAATATTTTTTGTTGAGATTGTTCAATAATTTCAACAAATTTTGAATTGCTATAGACTTTTTTTTCCAAGGCCAATAACGACATTGCATAAGTCATTGGTAGTTTTGCATTGGCAATTTTAGGAATTCTAGATTTCGGTGATGTCGAGAAAGGTTGTGTAATACTACTTTCTAAAGCTTTTAAACCTAAAGAAATGTCTGCCAATTGATTGAAAAAATCTAAAGTTTGACCGGATAGATTGGCAGAAGGACGAATATTGAGGCTAGCTTTGATGAGCTGTTCAAAATAGAAATTACCACTTTCACCAATACTTTGACGTCCTGACATTGCAGTCATATGCGTCAGCTGTGTTGCTTGAAACACAGCTGCTAACGCCAAAGCTCGATTTTGGCGTTGATTCAAAGTCTGAGGCTGTTGAAAGGGCAACTCAACCATGCCTAAATTCCTTTAAATAATTTTTAATCATTACTCAATAAAATCTGGTTTTGGTGCGTTGGTATGATGAATCACACCACCACCTAAACATACTTCATCGACATAGAAAACAACACTTTGTCCCGGAGTAACGGCACGCTGTGCTTCATCAAATTCGACACGAACACCATTCGGAGTGTTTGTATCTTTATAAATTGTACATGCTTGATCAGGCTGACGGTAACGAGTTTTTGCCGTGCATCGGAAACCAGTGTCTGAAATTGCTTGTTCACCCGCAACCCAGTCAATAGTTTCAGACCATAAAATGGTACTCTGCATCAGTGGATGTTCATGACCTTGCCCAACTACAAGACGATTAGATTCAATGTCTTTATGTAGAACAAACCAAGCACCTTCTTCAGCACCTTTGAGACCGCCTAAACCAATACCACCACGCTGACCGAGCGTATAGTACATTAAGCCGTGATGATCACCAACCTCTTTTCCAGTATCTAAGACAATTTTTCCAGGTTGTGCCGGTAAATATTGTTTTAAGAAGTCATTAAAACGGCGCTCACCAATAAAGCAGATTCCTGTTGAATCTTTTTTCTTGGCAGTGGCTAAACCCAATTCTTCCGCAATTTTACGTACTTGTGGTTTTTCGATTTCACCAACAGGGAACAAGGTCTTATTGATTTCACGACCATGGACTGCGTGAAGAAAATAGGTTTGGTCTTTGTTATTGTCTACACCACGCAATAAAGGCGCATATTGATCACCTTTTGAGTTTGTGGTTGTTTCACCACGACGACAATAATGTCCAGTTGCAATAAAATCAGCGCCTAAATTGACAGCATGATCTAAGAATGCACGGAATTTAATTTCTTTATTACACAGAATATCTGGGTTTGGTGTACGCCCAGCGGCATATTCTGCTAAGAAATGTTCAAATACGCGATCCCAATATTCCATTGCAAAATTTGCAGTATGGAGTTTGATCCCAATTTTGTCACACACCGCTTGTGCGTCAGCAAGGTCATCCATTGCGGTACAATATTCCGTGCCATCATCTTCTTCCCAGTTTTTCATGAAAAGCCCTTCAACTTGATATCCTTGTTGAAGTAAAAGTGCAGCAGAAACAGATGAATCTACACCACCCGACATACCGACGATGACACGTTGTTGCATAGGATTAGGCATCCAAATTTGAAATTAAAGGAGAGTTTTGGTGCTCATAGATGAGCGAAAGTGGGTATTTTTGCCCAGAAAGTGCATCTTGTACAGCTTTAATGACCAAAGGACTTCTTGCGCGAGCAGATTCAAGCAGTTCTTCAAGCGTCATCCATTGTGGTCCAATGATATCTGTATCCAGCTGTGCGTCTGGAAAGTATTCAGTGACGTGTGCTAAAAAGCAAAATCTAAAATAAGTGCGGTCTGGAAACATGGGTGGGGTATAGGTATAGATCCCCAGTAATGAATTGATTTCTACTGCATATCCTGTCTCTTCCATGGTTTCACGTAACGCAGCTTGAATAATAGTTTCGCCATATTCAACATGCCCAGCGGGTTGATTGAACACAGTATAGCTTACACCTTCGGTATATTCTTCTACAAAAAGAAATTTTCCATCTTTTTCTACAACTGTCGCAACAGTAACGTGGGGTGTCCAAGCGGTCATGACCAGCACCAAGGGAGATAAAGCATTATTCTACAAAATTTAGCACGTGGTGGCTATGTTCGTGCGGATTTTCTTTGATCATCCTAAGCGGACATGTATCCACAATATGCTTAAAATACTTCTGGGCAAGTTTGCTTATCTTGCATTTGGAGCTGAAATCTCAGCGCTTTAACTGATTAATCTATTATTTTATACCAGCTTGTTGTAGGTCAGAATGTTTCACATAAAAATTACTATATAAACTGATGTATTTGGCTCTATCGATCCAGCTCAATAGACCGCTGGAATATTCATGTGTAGATGTGTTAAGTGTAATACGCAATATGTCTGTAAGATTATTCGACTTAATACCGAACACAGAATTAAATACATTCGCTATTTACGGGTGTACCCCACTAAAACATAAAAGACTTTATTTGTTTGAATCTACTGTATCGTCGAATGTTTTTTGGATAGAATTATAAGACATTGACTATAAAAGATAGTCAAATCAAAAAAGCTTGAATTGGGGCTTGATCAAGCAACGTTTTATACAGGTAAAGCCAGTTCTTGTTTTAAGATCGCTTAGCCATTCCAATTCTTGGGCATACAATAGGATTTAAAAAGTATGATAAAGAAATTATTATGTATACCTTTAGGTGTATTACTGATCACTGGGTGTGCTTCAAATCCTAATGATGCCACTTCAAATGTAGGTACACAGGGATTATTAATTTGCCAGCCAAGTGAACTTTGTCCAATCGTCACTGTGGTGTGGAATGAGACACATAAAGACTTTTTAAAGGTGAAACTCAGCTTAAATAGCGCCTATACCAAATATAATATTGAAAAAGTTGTATTTAGTGATGGTGCAAAAAGTCACTCATTTAATGTGATTGGGCCAACTGAAATTGATTTTGCATTTAAAGCAAATCGTTCTCGTAACAGTGTGCTTATTCCAGTCAACCTAATGGGGGACTTCAAAAGCTCGCAAAATATCTTTATGGAAATACATACAGATCAAGGTGTGATTACCCGCTATATCTTAAAAGACAATGTCAAAGCCCCCGTATTTGAAGAATTAACCAAATACTACAAAGTCTCTGAGTAGCGGTTTGATCCAAAATGTAATGCCTAATTCCACTGTAGTTTAGTGGAATTAGATTTACTTGAGCAACATGTATTCAAATAAAAAATACGCTTTTAAGCATGCTTAGATATTTGCTTTAATCCTATGATTAATCGTGTGTCTCTAAATGATGATTCGCCACTTTGACATAATGTCTTGCTGAATAAGGTAGAAATTCTTTTTCTTTATCGGTTAAAGGGCGAACTTTTTGTACAGGGCTTCCTACATAGAGGTAACCACTTTCCAAGCGCTTTCTTGGTGGAACTAGAGAGCCTGCACCAATCATGACATCATCTTCAATTATCACATCATCAAGAACAATGGTATTAATTCCAACTAAAACACGGTTGCCAATGGTACAACCATGTAAAGTGACATGGTGCCCGATCGTCACATCTTCCCCAATTACTAAAGGTGAACCATTGGGTTTAGCATCATTTTTATGACTAACATGTAACATGCAATGGTCTTGTACATTAGAATAACGCCCAATTTTAATGTGATTGACATCAGCACGAATCACCGCAAAAGGCCAAACAGATACATTTTCCGCCAAAGTTACTTCACCGATTACAACCGAGAGATCATCGATATAACAGGTTGAATCAATTTTAGGATGATGGTCTAAATACGAACGAATATTTTTTTTCATGTTGGCTTCCATGTCAAAAGCAAAATTTAACCAATGTGTTTTTACTGAGTATAAATTAAAAAGGCATCCAAATCTGTGATCAGGATGCCTGTGCTTTAGTCTAATAAACTCAATATTAGGTTTAAGCGAATAATTTAGAACAAGTTGCTAAAGAACATTTTGATATGATCGATCAAGCGAGAGAAGAAGCCTGCTTCTTCTACAGCTTTTAACGCCACTAATGGTTTTTCAGCAATGACTTTACCGTCTAAAGTTGCAGTAAGTTTACCTACAACCTGACCTTGTTTTAATGGTGCATTTAAGTTGGGTTGAACAGTAACTTGAGTTTTAATGGCATTAGCCTGACCTTTAGGCATCGTCACATTGAAGTTTTCAGCTAAACCAATTTGTACGTCACTTTCTTTACCAAAATAAACCTTTGCTTTAGCAAGAACTTGATTTGCAGGTTGCACACTGACAGTTTCAAAGTTTGAGTAACCCCATGCTAATAATGAACGTGTTTGACTCGCACGTTCATTCATAGACGGCGCACCAAAAATCACAGAAATCAAACGCATTGGACCACGTTTTGAGGAGGTAGTTAAGCAATAACCCGCTTCATCTGTATGACCTGTTTTTAAGCCATCAACACTTGGGTCAGTATAAAGTAAGGCATTACGATTACCTTGTTTGATGCCGTTAAAAGTAAATTCTTTTTCCGAATAAATAGGATAATATTTTGAACTGTCATGAATGATATGTTTAGCAAGTACCGCCATATCTTTTGCGGTTGAGTAATGACCTTCAGCAGGCATACCTGTTGCATTGATAAAATGCGTATTGACCATGCCCACACGTTTGGCTTCTTGGTTCATCGCATAAGCAAATGAACCCTCATTACCGGAAATATGTTCAGCCATAGCTTTAGATGCATCATTACCTGACTGGATAATAATGCCTCGTAACATTTCTAAAACTGTTGCAGTACCATTTAAAGGTACGTACATACAAGATTCAGTACTGCTACCACGGCACCATGCAGACTCATTCATGCGAACTTTTTCACTTTCGGTCAGTTCACCTTTAAGAAGTTTTTGCTCAATGATGTAACTCGTCATCATTTTAGTCATCGAAGCAGGTGCTAATTTTTCATTTTCATTCTTCGATGCAAGAATTTGACCTGTCTCATAGTCCATTAAGACATACGATTTATTATTTAATTCTGGCGGAGTTGTTAAGACGGTTGCTGCATAAGAAAATGAAGGTAAAAGTAATAATGCAGCAATGGCGCTTTTTCGAGTCATTCTAGGTCGTTCCAATCGTTATATGAGCACAAACAGGCTAGCATTTTAGGGCAAAGCAAAGCCGACTTCTACAAGGAAAGTCGGCTTATTTCTTACTTATTGTAACTAATTCAATATTTGTTGAATATATTGTACAAATCGTTATGACTGATAGTGACTAATGTCATTACAAATCGCTGTATTTTCAGCATCACCTGCTTTTTTTGCATCACTTTTTGCTTCTTTTAACGCTCTTTGGAAATCCTTTTGCTTGGTAAGTGATTTTAAGGTTGCTTTAGGATCTTTGTCATTTGGCATATAGTCTTTAAGCAGATGATCAAAACCTTTGTTAAACGCAGCATCTGTTTTAATTAGACTCGGGCAGATATCCGACAATACATAAATTGCAGCCAATTCTTCTTTAGATACTTGTTGCTGAGTAACTTCGATTTTGTCAGATGCGGCAAAAGCATGTGTCATAAATAAACTACTTGCTGATACAAGGCTTAATGTCAGCATTTTTAACGTCATACGCATAAATAACCTAATCAATTTTTAATTTGAGAATTTGCATAGATTAAACGTAAAAACTGTGAAAAATATAGAGAAAGTGTATCGATGTTGTAGATTTATTTGAAATTTTCGCAAACTTAACAATGCAAAAGATGTCAAAAAAGTATTTTTTAACATCGCATTGGTCGTGAGGTTCTTATGCTGTTCTAGTGTGAAAGTTCAAGTACATCAGCACATACTGCTTTGTGTTCAGCTTGATCCACTTCTTTGGCACTTATTTGTGCTTCTTTCAGTACAGTTTGGTATTCTGGATCTTGTTGAAGCTGCACTAATGTTGTAGTTTTCGAGAGACCCTTTAATAAGATTTGGGTTAAATTCTCAATTTTAGTTTGAAATGCAGGATTGTTACCGATTAACACTGGGCAAACTTCGGCAAGCACTTGGGTTGCTGCAATATCTTCTTTCGCAATTCGATCAGACTCTTGTGAAGTTAATGTTTCTGAAAATGCAGATTGTGCACAAAGTGTGATGAGAGCCATAGAAATAGTATGAGTAAGAGAACGTGTAATCATCTTTATAGTCACAAATTAGATTTAAAATTGAGTAAGTAACTATATATAATTGTTAAATAAATTTGAATTAAATAACTCAGTAGTCATTTAATAAATTTTAATCAGAGAACCCGTTAGTGAATATTTTAATTGCAAATGATGATGGTGTTTTTGCACCAGGTATTCAAGCTTTAGCAAAAGCGTTGCGACCATTAGGTCGAGTTGTTATTGTTGCGCCAGAAAGTGAGCGCAGTGGTTTTTCAAGTGCATTAACCCTAGATCGACCAGTTCGACCAATTCAAATTGCAACAGATATGTGGGCAGTAAACGGTACACCTGCAGATTGTGTCTATTTGTCCATGAATGGTTTGTTCGATTTTGAATTTGATTTAGTTGTGAGCGGAATCAATAGTGGGGCAAATTTAGGAGACGATGTACTTTATTCTGGAACAGTAGGGGCGGCATTTGAAGGGCGTTTGATGAAACAACCTGCCATCGCAGTTTCATTAGCGGGCAGTAATGTGCGTTCATATGACAATCCTGAAGATTATGCGCAAGCCGCAAATTGGGTTTATACGTTTATTGCCAAAGGCTTACCTGAACTGCCTCCACGACATATTCTAAATATCAATATTCCTGATGTAGAAGATATTTTAGGTGCTCAAATTACTTATCAGGGTCGTCGAATACAATCAAAACCGATTACCAGTCAGGTCGATCCTCGTGGTCGTCAAGTCTATTGGATTGGTTTGGCGGGTGAAGCAGTGACAGACCCCAAAAAGAATTCAAAAAATCTGCAATCTGACTTTTTTGCAATTGCCAATGGGTATGTCAGTATTACACCAATTCAAATGGACGCGACTAATTATACGATTCTTGAAACACTACAATCACAACTCTCACATAGTCATTTTGATGTTTGAGTGTTATAACTTTGTGAAAAAGCACTGTTAAACAGTGAAATGCGTGTGTTTTTTGCTAATCTTAAGCAAATATTTTTAAATTTTAAGATTGTAGAGAGGGAAATCAATGCTTTTGGCTCGATCAACACTTCCAATTCAAATGCCTAAACGATGGATAAAAATCATTTTGTCCACAATAGCAATCACCTCTACAATATTGGTGACTGGGTGTGCATCGAAGCCTCAAATAAATAATCCTACACGCTATGCTGTTGCACCTGACTATTACACAGTTCGTTCTGGTGATACCTTAAGTGCAATCTCAATGCGTTATGGTTTGAGTTATCTCAGTGTTGCTGAAATGAATGATATCGCTGCGCCTTATCGAATTTATGTGGGGCAGTCATTACGTTTGAAAAAGGGTAGTGGCAATGTCACTCGATCTACGACGAAAGCGTTAACTAACAATGAACCGCAAATTCAACGTCAAACGATTAAGTTACCAACACAGCAGCCAACACCACCAACTGGGACAATAACTGCTCAGCCAGCAACGCCGCCTGTGCAAACGACGACGACAGTACAATCAACACAATTGAGATGGGTAAAACCATCAAATGGGCCTGTTATTGCAAATTATAATGTTGCGAATAATATAAAAGGAATACGTTTCGGAGGGAATCAAGGTGATCCAATTTTTGCCGCAGCGGATGGTCAAGTGGTTTATGCTGCAGATGGATTAAAAGAATATGGTAATCTTGTCTTAGTAAAACATATTGATGGTTACATTACTGCATATGCTCATAACAGCAAAATGTTGGTGAAAAGTGGTCAAACGGTGACAGCAGGACAGAAGATTGCAGAGATGGGATCTTCAGGCGCCACCAGTACTATGCTGGAGTTTCAGGTACGTTTAGATGGAAAACCAATTAACCCAGCAAATATTTTACCAATAAATTAAATATTTTAATGCAAAGTGTAATTTTCTTCGTATAATACAATGAGTTGTTTTGAACAAAAAAGTGTGAAACAGCTCATAATTTCAGAGGGAAATTTATGTTAGATCAACTTCGGGCAATGGGTGTATTTGCTTGTGTTGTTGAAAAAAGTTCTTTTAGTGGTGCCGCGCGTGACCTTGGCATTACGACTAGTGCGGTTAGTCAGCAAATTAGATCTTTAGAACATGAAATGGAAGTTACGCTTCTACATCGTTCTACACGAAAGCTGAGTTTAACTGAGGCTGGTCAAGCTTTTTTCCACAGTTGTCAAGAAATGCTCGCTGCCGCAGAGCGTGGAAAAATCCGCATTAATGAGTTGCGCGATGATTTAGTTGGGGATTTGCGTATTGCGACAACCCCAGAAATAGGAGCAACACATGTTGTGCCTGCTTTATCGCATTGGATGTCTGCACATCGAGGTTTGATGGTTCATTTTGAAGCAGATAACCAATATATCGACTTGATCCAAGAGCGTATAGATATTGCTATTCGTATGTCTTCAAAAATCGAAGATGTGAATAACTTGAGTTGTACGCCTCTTGCAAGAGTAGATCAAATCTTAGTTGCATCGCCAAGTTATTTAAATCAAACAGTGCCTATTTCGCGACCTGAAGATTTACAGAATCATGATTTGATTCCGATAAATATCATGAAAAATTCTCAACATTTTTCATTTCAGCATGGTGCAACAGGTGAAGTCGTTAATTTAGAAATGAAGCATCGTCTTCAGACAAATAATGTATTTGTTGCAAAATCATTGTGCCAACATGGACATGGTATTGCTCGGATTCTTTATTTAGATGTGCAAAAAGAATTGATGAATGGAACGTTGGTTGAAGTATTACCAGAGTGGAAGTTACCAACTTTCACTTTAAGTGCTGTGACCTTAAAGCGTGAACAGCAACCGATGAAAATTCATCGTTGTCTAGACGCTTTGAAACAATATTTTAGCCAGTTACCTGGTGGTAGAATTTTCCAAGAAGCCTCATAAAGCCAAAGTTCTAACTCTAATAAGTTCTAATAAAAAAGCCGCTTTAAAGCGGCTTTTCTATATTTTTAACTTTATAAGCAATGACGATAAAACTAAAAGAGATTAACAGGTTGAGCTCTTAAAGTGTTGGTTAATGTTTAAGCAAGAAATGCTTTAATTGCAGGCACTAAACGTTTCAATAAGTCATCTGCCTGCTCATGATTCATATTTAACGCAGGAAGTAAGCGGATCACATTACCTGAAGTAACATTAATGATTAAGTGATACTTATCACGTGCTATGTTCACCAATTCAGCACAGTCTTTTGATAGTTCGATACCAATCATCATACCGAAACCACGCACAACCACATCCTGATCTGCAAGTTGAGCACGGAACTGATCGACTAAATAGGTTCCAATTTCTGCAGCATTTGCGA
Source organism: Acinetobacter sp. AS167 (assembly GCF_037152175.1). Lineage (NCBI taxonomy): Bacteria > Pseudomonadati > Pseudomonadota > Gammaproteobacteria > Moraxellales > Moraxellaceae > Acinetobacter > Acinetobacter sp. AS167. Next base: position 205,773 of record NZ_JBBCMP010000005.1, on the reverse strand, counting down.
CAATATTTTCTTTTTGGATCAAATCAATCACAGTGTAGACGACACGTGAGCCTAAATGTGTGCCGCTATAAGTAGACCCATGATTCCCAGCAGCAAGAACACCAACACCACGACCCTGTGTCATCACAGCACCAATTGGAAAACCATTTCCCAAACCTTTTGCTGTGGTTAAAACATCTGGAATAATATTGGTATGTTGATAGGCAAAGTATTTACCAGTACGGCCATTACCTGTTTGGACCTCATCCAGCATCATCAACCAATTATGTTGATTACAAATGCGACGAATATCTTCAAGATAGCTAAAGCCTTGAGGAGCCGTATTGACACCACCTTCACCTTGGATTGGTTCAACCAAAATTGCCACAATGTCAGGATGCTGAATAGCGGCTTCTTCAATGGCTTCTATATCGCCAAAAGGTACACGAATAAAGCCATCAACCAAAGGTGCAAAGCCTTCCTGAACTTTTTTATTGCCAGTAGCAGAAAGTGTTGCAAGCGTACGACCATGGAATGATTGGTCTGCAACAATGATTTTAGGGGTGGAAACACCTTGTAAATGACCAAATTTACGTGCAATTTTAATTGCACCTTCATTCGATTCTGCACCACTGTTTGAGAAAAAGATTTCTTCCATTCCTGAAACTTCAGCCAGCTTTTGTGCTGCTGCAGTTTGCCAAGCGACTTCGTAAATATTACTCGTATGAATTAACGTAGCTGCTTGTTCTGCAATGGCTTCAGCCAACACAGGATGAGCATGCCCTAAGCCACAAACGGCTATACCCGTCAATGCATCTAAATACTCAGTGCCATTTTCTGTATAAAGATAAGAACCTCGTCCTCGTATAAAGCTGATCGGTTGACGGCTGAATACAGGCATCAAATGTGAAGGTTGATCAGTTTGTACCGGAGCGAGGGTGATGTTATTCATAACTAACTCTTATCTGTTAGGAGTGGAAAGGGTGAAAGATTATCTAACCAAAATATGCGGAAGATTTAAAGCTTTAATATAAATAAAATTGGAAATAATCGTCTAGACATATTCTTTATTGTGGATTTAGGTATAATGCAGGCAGATGAGTTGAGGATTTAATCAATGACTGAACAAGCGCGTGATACAGAAGCGTTAATTCGCGATCAAATAGCTAAACATGCAGTACTTCTTTATATGAAAGGTACTCCGCAATTTCCACAATGTGGTTTCTCTGCGCGTGCAGTTGAAGCACTTAGCCAAATTGGTCGTCCATTTGCTTATGTAAATATCTTGGAAAATCCTGATATTCGTGCAACTTTGCCACAAATTGCAAATTGGCCTACATTCCCTCAATTGTGGATTAATGGTGAATTGATCGGCGGTAGCGACATTATTCTAGAAATGTTCCAAAATGGTGAATTAAAACCATTGATTGAGCAGTATAGCCCAGCGCCAGATGCTTAATGAGTAGATGATGTAGAAAAAGCACCGGAAGGTGCTTTTTTATTTGGCTAAGATTTATTTTGTTCTAGGATGGGAAAATTGATCAACAGCCTAGACAAGACTTTGCGATAACTGGTGAAGAGTTTAAGTGTTTAGATATTTAAAAAAAACAGGAAGTTTAACTCATTTATGATCATGAAAAATAAGACAAAGCCTTGAATATTCAAAGCTTTGTCTATGTGAGGCTGTAAATTAACAATCAACTTAAGATGAATTTCGTTTATTCTGCTTTGCCACAACTTCAAGCTGGTTTTCTTCAGTGAAGACAGTTGGTGCTTCAGCTTCAGCCTTTTTCAGTTTTTTTCCCTTCTTCTTTTTTTTCTTTTTCTTTGGTTTCTGTTCTATTTCAACACCATCTTCCAATGCCTGCCAATATTCAAGCTGTGCCATCACTGCTGCATAGATTGAACCTTTGGTATAGCGGTCTTTCTTGTCTAAGGTACCAACAGGGCGCGCCATTAGGATTTCTAAAGCTTGGTCAATAGTGTCAATTGCGTGGATGTGAAATTGACCTTCATTGACAGCCTCAATCACATCATGACGAAGCATCAAATGCTGCATATTCTGACGAGGAATAATCACACCTTGTTTGCTGGTTAATCCTTGTAGCTTACATGCGTCGAAGAATCCTTCAATTTTTGCATTAACTCCACCAATAGGCTGAACTTGACCCAATTGGTTCATTGAGCCTGTGATTGCCCAAGATTGATCGATAGGCAATTGGCAGATCGCAGAAATTAACGCAGAGAGTTCTGCAACTGTGGCACTGTCACCATCTACTTGACCATAACTTTGTTCAAAGGCGAGGGCAGCAGAAAAATGCAAAATCTGTTCACGACCAAAATGTGCTTTTAAGAAGCTCGACATGAGCAAGACGCCTTTGGCGTGTAATGAACCACCCAGTTCCACACTACGTTCAATATCTAGAATGTCACCACCACCTTGGTATACAGAAGCGGTTAAGCGTGAAGGTAAACCAAACTCAACGTCGGCATATTGGATCACAGATAAAGCATTAATTTGACCTAAGCGATGGCCACGAGTTTCGATTAACTGAGTGCCACGTGACAAGTCTTGCCAATAGAGCTCTCTTAAATAGCCTAAGCGGTATTGACGATGTTTCAGGGCTGTATTGATATGATGAGACGTAACTAACTTTTCGTCCGACTGCGCTGCATGATGATGTGACTCACGAATTAAATCACCAAGCGTTAAAGCATGTAAAGACAATGAGCTTTGGTCTTCAGCTTGGCGACTTGAATCTGTTAATAACGCTGCCAATGCAGAGCGATCAAATGGCAGTAATTTATCTTGTTGAACATAGTCTGCAATCAGTTGCATATAGGCTTGCTCATTATCATCATTACGTTGCAGAGTGTCGGTAAAATCAGCACGAATTTTAAAAACACTGCCTAATTCTGGCTCTAATTCTAAAATTTCATAATAAATTTCAGGTTCTGCCAATAAAACCACTTTTAAGTTAAGTGGCACAGATGCCGGTTCAATTGAAATACTGCCTGTTAAAGTCAGCATGTGCTCAAGAGAAGATAACTTTAATTGTCCTGATTTTAATGCGCGTTTTAGACCTTGCCATGCATAAGGCTGTTCTAACAGTTGTTCCGCTTCTAAAATTAAAAAACCACCATTGGCTTGATGCAATGAGCCTGGACGAATCAGAGTAAAGTCAGTGGTAATCGTACCATTTTGTGTCAACTGTTCAACATGTCCAAGTAAATTGTAATGTGTTGGGAAGTCTTCAAAAATAACCGGTGCACCAGAATTCGGTTTATTGCTCACTACGACATTGGCTTGGTAACGTGAAGGAACACGATTAAATAAAGCAGGAGAGAACTCTTCACCTTCTTGATCTAGAATCGTTTCAACATTTTCAATGATATCAGCAGCAAAATGTTTTAAATATTGATCTAGTCCATTTACGGTTTTAAATTTACTTAAAATTAAATCAATACGAGGAATTACCACTTGTTTGGCAATATCACGATTCAGTTCAGAAACTTGATCACGTGCATCATCTTCTAAATCACCTAACTGAAGACCAAGCCGTTCAAGTTTCTTATCCATATAACGCATATTGGAATTAATTTCTGCACGCTGTTTACTGTCAAGCGCATTTAAATCTTCCTGTGACATTTCCAATATTTTGTCATCTTTGACATGGATCGGCACAAAAATATGTTCATCGTTACGATTAATTAGTTTTAGGTCTAGGTCTTCGCCTTCTTTGGTCAGTTCAACTAAAGCGAGTTGTTGCTCATTTCCCGTAATCTGACGAATGCGTTCAATACGATTGTGATACGTTTCTGCACTAAAGCGACGTTCAAGTTGTTTAAGAATGGTTTGCCAAGCTTGGTGGATTAAAGCTTGAAACTTACTGCCTTGACCTGCTTGAAAACGCAGGGCAATCGGTTGTCGCGCATTTTTAAAATTATAAACATAGACCCAATCATCAGGCGTTTGCATAGTTTTGGCATGTTGTTGCAACAAGCGCTTGATCATGGTCCTTTTTCCAAGCCCTGCCGTGCCCACAGCAAAAATGTTGTAACCTGAATAAGGTAAAGCAATCCCTGCTTCTACAGAGGCTCTGGCACGATCTTGCCCTAAGAAATTATTTAAAGGCTTGATTCTCTTGGTTGACGTAGGAATCTTGCTCAGATTGGGGATATGCGTCAGTTGTTCTGATTTTAGTGCGGTTTGTGTCAACGTGTTTTGAATTTCCGTTTGATCAAAAGCAGATGGAAAAATCGTTTCAGTTTTTTGTATTGGGGTTGCAGTCGTCGTAATTGAAACAGTAGTAGAGCTTAATTGATCGTGTCTTTGGGTCACAGGTGAAATCCAAAACTTATATGGGTTGAAAAGTTAAAGGTATACAGGATTGGGGGTAAAGATCAAGCGCCAAAAGCGGAAATATCTGTAAAAGCGCTCATCAGTTGCATAAAAGTGATTGAAACTCTAAGCATTAAGCGGTTGAATAGCACTATTTCATTTTTCAGAAAATAACAACGCAATGACAACGCAATTATCTCAGCAATCAGCTGAGCAGAATTCCACAGCAAAAAAAGGATGGAAATCTGCTTTTGCCGCTTTTATCGATCGGCGTGCTGCAATTATGCTCTTTCTTGGGTTTTCGGCAGGTATTCCCATTCTGCTAATTTTCTCAAGTTTATCTTTATGGCTAGGTGAGGCCGGAATTGAAAAAAGTGCAGTGACTTTTTTTAGTTGGGCTGCGCTAGGCTATTCTTTTAAATTTGTATGGGCGCCACTGATTGATGAATTACCCGTCCCGATACTCACCAAAAGACTGGGGCGGCGACGCGCATGGTTGTTGATTGCACAAGTACTAATTATCTGTGCGATTTGTATTATGGCGTTTTCTGATCCCGCTTTGGGCCAAAGTTATATTTACCAAATGGCTGTGGGGGCTGTATTACTGGGGTTTTCCGCAGCAACACAGGATATTGTGATTGATGCCTATCGAATTGAGCTGGCTGAAACTGAGATGCAAACGGTGTTGGCATCGACCTATAACGCAGGCTACCGTTTAGGGATGATTCTTGCTGGTGCGGGCGCTTTATTCCTTGCTGCTTCTTTGGGAACTGCAAAAGGGAACTATATTTATGAAGCATGGAAATATACTTATTTAACGATGGCACTGGTGATGCTGGTGGGCATTATCACAACCTTAGTGATTCGAGAACCCTTGGTTAATCGAGTTGATAAACACTATAAAAATATTGATTACTATCGTTTGGTTTTGGTTTTTATCTTGGCTGTGGCGAGTTTTGTTTGTTTATATATTTACTCTGATGACATGGTTCAATATTTACAAGCGACTTGGAAAGTCGAAGACAACTTGCTTAAGTTTTTAATGGAAGCTGTGCGCTTTTTAGGCTCAGGTCTCGGTGCAATTCTTGTTGCTACATCGTTGATACGTTTTGGTGTCGTTAATAAAAAGATGGCCTATGAGACTTGGGTTAACCCGATTGCTGATTTTTTTAAGCGTTATGGGGTAAAACTGGCATTGGTTTTACTGTTATTGATTGGTTTTTATCGAATTTCAGACATTATTGCTGGTGTTATTTCGAATGTTTTCTATCAAGATTTAAACTTTACCAAAGAACAAATTGCAGAAGCTGTTAAAATTTACGGGGTGATTTTTAGTCTATTGGGTGGTTTTTTAGGGGGGTTACTTGCACAACGTATGAACATTATGAAATTGATGTTTGTGGGTGCAGTTTTAGCAAGCTCAACTAATTTAATATTTATTGGATTGGTGAAATCTGGTGCACCGATGCAAGCAGTATCTGTACAGATTGGCGATAAGAAATTTCAAGCTCAACCTGATGAAGTAGGTTATTGGAAGGTTTCTGTGCCTGGTCAGGACTTGATAGGGGAAAATACCATTCATATTAAAGCAGCATTGGTTAATCAGGCTGTTGCAAATGAATATACGGTGCCCTATCTAAAAGAAGAAGCCAAGGCTCAAATTCAATTATTGCCTATCACTAGTGATAATCAATTATCTGCAACAGAAGCGAAGCAAAGTATTGTGGTTAAGGGGCAGATTGCGGGAATACCTGTATCTGAGCTTAATCCAGATCAGCCGATTACACTTAAACTCGATGACAAAACATACCCAGCAAAATTAGATAGAGATGGTTTATTTAGCGGTGCGATTGATGGTAAAGCTTTATATGCTTCTGGCACAAAAAACGTGATAGCTGTGGTAAACTATCAACAAACAAAAGCAGCATTGAGTACTCAACAAAGCTATCAATTAACAGCGATAAAAAGTGATATCGATGTAGATATTCAACCACTTCCAGTGATCAAAGCAGATTCATCTGCAGCCGTTGAGATTAAGGGTAAAGTGATTGAAAAATATAGTTCTGGTTGGCTGTATTTTGCTATCGTTGTTGATAATTTAGCTTCGGGTTTAGCGGGTGCAGCATTTATAGCGTTCTTGTCTAGTTTGACCAGTGTGTCATTTACAGCAGTTCAATATGCGATCTTTAGTTCATTGATGACGCTTACACCTAAGATTTTAGGTGGCTATTCTGGAACAATTGTTACCCACATTGGTTATCCTAAATTCTTTTTAATGACCACCTTAATTGGTATTCCAATCCTATTGCTTGTGTTATGGGTTGGAAAATTGTTGCGACAACATCAAGCGCAAAAGATGAATCAATCCATCGAGTAAGCGACTGAATTACTCAAGATAGATTTATGAGGATAACAAGAAGCCTATTTTATCTTATAGATAAAATAGGCTTCTTTAACAGGATGAGAGTTTGAACCATTGGATTGCTAACACATTCAAATAGTTTATTCTAAAGATAAAGTTGTAGTGTTCTTCTAAAATAAGCTGTTATTGCTTAAAAATAATCCAGAAGATTGTCTCATTGATCTGACAAAATATAGATAATTTGAAATATTGAATTGTATTGCCTATATTGGCAGATAATATCTGACTAAACAGGAAAATAAATCATGCGCATGTTGCATACCATGTTACGAGTAGGCAATTTAGAACAATCTTTAGCGTTCTATACTGAAGTTCTCGGTATGACATTACTTCGTAAACGTGATTATGAAGAAGGGCGGTTTACTTTAGCATTTGTGGGTTATGGTGATGAAGAGCATCATACTGTATTAGAACTTACCCATAACTGGGATACTGCAAGTTATCAATTAGGCAATGCCTATGGACATATTGCTATTGGTGTCGATGATGCCTATAAAGCCTGTGAAGAGATCAAAGCACGTGGTGGTAATGTGGTACGTGAAGCGGGTCCTATGAAGGGTGGTGTCACAGTCATTGCTTTTGTTGAGGATCCAGATGGCTATAAAATTGAATTGATCCAACAAGATCAAGATGCTCGAAATAATTAGGGGCCGTTGACAATTTGTCTACGTTTGCGACTAGGTGTGTTTTTTAGGCGATACTAGGCGCGAGATACGAAATTTAGCCATTCTAAATGATGAAAAACATCGTTTGGCAAGGTAACAATGTACCGGTAAAAACATGCTAGTCCCCGCTGTGCCTTGCGTTGCAAACAAAGCCGTGCTTTGTTCTTGCTCAGGGTTGTGGCTAAAATTATCTCAGCCTATGTTATGGAACTCGAAAATAGTCTCGCTATTCTCTTCATGCTTTACGACGTATACGTCTCATGCTCAATTTTAACCTACAACGCAAGCCATTTATGAAATGTCTACAGCCCCCATCATTAAAAAAATGATGAGGGTCTATTGCTTATTTAGCAAAGAAATATCAATAGGCCTTAAATTAACTTGAGATGTGTCGTAAATAAATAGTGAATATTTAGCCAAATGAATAGCTTTATTTATTTCGCTCAGTAAGATTGAATTTTACCTGGTAGTAAAATTTAACTACTGGGCTTTTTCATGTTTAGAATACAGGACGTTGCTTATGAAAATGTTGAAATTATTAGCATTAGATCGCTTTACGATACTTTTAATCGCAATGGTGGTTTTAGCTTCTATTTTTCCGATTTCAGGACAGGCAGCGCTTATCTTTGGAAAAATCACTACAATTGCAATTGCGATTTTATTTTTCCTACATGGCGCAAAATTATCACGTGAAGCCGTGATTGAGGGGGTTTTGCATTGGAAATTGCACGCACTGGTTTTTGCTTTTACCTTCTTAGTTTTCCCACTATTGGGCCTAATGGCAAAACCTGTGCTTGAACCTTTGCTTGGACAACAATTGTATTGGGGTTTTCTGTTCATGTGCTTTTTGCCATCGACAGTACAATCATCCATTGCCTTTACCTCTGTTGCAAAAGGCAATGTGGCAGCGGCAGTGTGTAGTGCCTCCTTCTCCAACCTGATTGGTATGTTTATTACTCCGATTTTAGTGAGCTTATTCATTTTTGGTCAATCTAAACATAATTATGACCCAACATCTTCTATTATAGAAATTACCTTATTGCTGTTGGTTCCATTTGTATTAGGACAAGTATTACGCCCGTATGTATTCCCACTCATGCAAAAAATGCCAAAGATCGTCAAGGTTTTCGATCAAGGCTCTATTTTGATGGTGGTCTATGGTGCATTTAGTGGGGCAGTAGTTGCTGGTTTATGGCATCAGGTCAGCTTATCTACATTGATCTATCTAACCTTAGCATGTTCAATTCTACTCACAGTGATTATGTTGTTGGCTTTGTATGTTCCAAAATGGCTTGGTTTTAGTAAAGCAGATCAGATTTCGATATTCTTCTGTGGCTCGAAGAAAACTCTTGCCAGTGGTGTACCTATGGCGCAGATTCTATTTATTGGACAGCCCTTAGGCATGATAGTTTTACCGATAATGATTTTCCATCAAATCCAGTTAATGGTTTGTGGAGTGATTGCTAACTATTGGTCTAAGCAAAACCATACTGATGAGTAAATTATATTGATTTTTAATCAAGTGGCTCGCAATTTATATATTTTTCAAGTATAATCTTGCCCACTTGTTGTGCTTAGCTCTGACGCTTATAGTCTCGGTGGGCCAAAAGAAATGGTCTGTTATGGTGTTAATCTGCTGATTTAGAATTTAAATCTGCTTTCCTCAAAGTTTTATTAGATTTTGAGAGTGGTTAATTGCGATGACAGCTAAACCTTTCTTAACTTAGGAGAATCGACCATGCGTGCCGATATTCACCCAAAATATGAAAAATTAGTTGCTACTTGTTCATGTGGTAACGTTATCGAAACTCGTTCAGCTTTAGGTAAAGAGACACTTTATTTAGACGTATGTTCAGCTTGTCACCCATTCTATACTGGTAAACAGAAGAATGTTGATACTGGTGGCCGTATCGATAAATTCAAACAACGTTTTGCTGGTATGTCACGTTCTGTTAAACGTTAATACGACAAAACATAAAAAACGGGCTAAAGCCCGTTTTTTTTGTTGCTGAATTTTATCCAGTTTTAATCTATTTATGTTATCAATTAAAAAGGTTGAGTTTTTTAGGCGCTCAACCTTTTTTGATATTATGCTTTATTGATCTTGGACGTCAGTTAAATGGTCCAATTTTTTCTGAAAATATTCACCTTGTAAGTATCTTACATCTACATTCCAAGCATTTGCAAAAGAGTTCATATCATTTAAATTTTTCAGCAAAAATTCAATTGGTTTAATAGTGTGATATTTTTCCAGGGTATGTTGGAATTGAGTCATGCTGGCCTCACTATTCATCTGCTGCGTAAACTTCTCATCCAGTGTTAACAAACTTACATCCAATTGTTTTAAGATAGCTTCACTTGAAATACTAGAACCAAAACGTCGAATTGAAATTTCGGCACCATGATCACGTAAAACACCAATTTGCTTGTGAGATTCAATGATATTTTTTGCTATATCCTCTTCATCAAATTGTAAAATCAGAGGATGGGATTGACGGCTTCCAACAATCGTTAAGAGTTTAGAAATAAGCTCAGGGAACTGCTTGTCGTGAAATAGGACATGGCGATTTAAATTAACGATTAATTTTGCTTCTGGATACTGGGTGATAAAGTTATGTAATTGCTTACATGCTTCAACTAATATCCAGCGATCTAATTTAATTGAAAGTTCAATATCATCATCTAAATCAATTAAATTACTTACTTTTTTCCACTGATTTTCAAAAATAAAACCGCTACTAACCTCATAAGTATTTAAATTACTATCTTGTTTGTCATAAAGTTGTTGGTATTTTAGCTGAATCTCACTTTTTTCAAGAGATTGTGCAATTTGACCAAGAATAGCGGAGGCTTTAAAGATATGAGCCGCTGGAGTTTCTTTAATTTGTTCTTGTTTCTCTACCAATGTATTTTCAAGCTGAGATTTTGCTGTAGGTTCAATCGGGTCACTTTGTAGCTGCAATGGTTCAGCATCTAACTTTTGTTCAACCAATGACAATTCAATTTTAGTGTCTTGTAAAGTTGCGGTTAATTGTTGGTCTGATACAGACTCTTTTTTTGCTAAACGATGATCATAGGCTTGTTCTAAAACATCCTCAAAATTTGCTTCTGTAAAGTTGTTTTGCTGTATATTTGAATATCCAATCTTAATATTCAGTGGATAAGTATGACTATCGATCTCAAGTAATTGTGGCTTTTCTAAAGCATGAAGTCCATGGATGCGTGACTCTAAAATCGTCTCTGATTCTGCTTGTAAAATAACAGCATACAATAACATATCAATTTGATATACTGTGCTATTGGTTTGTTCTTGAATAAAATTTTTAAAGCCTTCTAAGTACTGAATAGCTGTTTTCCAAGGCGAAGTTAAAATATTCTCAGGACAAGCGGCGAAGCTAAAAAGGACTAAAGCATTAGATTTAGCGGGTTGATTAATTAAAGCATACTGAATTTTTTGGTAACTACTAGCGACACTACTCATTCCTTTTTTAGCAGAGTCGAATGAGTGAGCTTGAGAGGCTTGACTTGTAGAATTGTTCTCAATGGTGATTTGAATACAGTCTTCTTCATCTGAAGGAAGAAACTCAATTTTCAAAGGATTTTCTGATTTAGCATCGCTATTCAGGGTATCTATTTCAAAACGTGCTAAATCAAAATTACCTTGAGAAATCTTTTTAAAACGTTGTTTAAAATCATGGATATTCTTAGGCTTTAAAATATCTAATAAAGGCAATCCAATAATTTCTGCTTCATCTTTTAGACCAAACAATTTCAGATATTCAGTATTGGCTTGGGTATGAATACCTTCCTGAATTAAGGCAATTGCTTTGTGCTGTTCTTCAACCAAGGCTTGAGCTTGGTTCTTGGCATTTTCAAGATCATTTAAAAGGTGTTTTTTCGCTTGTAAGGTGCGACTGTAAGACAGTGCACGAATTAAGCTAATATAAAAACGATCGGTATATTTTAAGTCAACTACATCATAGATGCCTTTTTGAATATAGGATTGATATTGGTTGGTTTGATAATCTTCAGGTTTTAAGAACAAAACAGGTAGATCAATATCAGCAGAGGCTTGAATCAATGTAATAGCTTGCTCAATTTTGATGTCATAAGCACGACCAAAAATAATCAAGTCCCATGAAGTATTGAGCTGTTTTTCAAAACTTTTTAAATCATCAAGTAATATCGCTTGTACTTGATGATTCTTACTTTGAAAAAGATCAATAATTTGATTATAACGAATTTGGTTATCATCAATAATGAGTAATCTAGTTTCAGACAGTTTTAATTTTTTCGATAATAATAGATTTCTCACTTTAAAGCTTCCCATACATCTTGATTATTCAAATTGGCTGATTGGTGTTGAATGAACTGATCTATACGATTATTTTCTTCATCATTGATCAATTCAAATTCGAACTGAATAAAGCTCTGGGTAATTAACAGTGTTTTTGTTAAATACACTTTAATTTCTTCAGTGTCTAAACGTAAATAAATGGCTTGCTGTTCTTTGAAGAACGGTAAATTTGGCAAAATAATAGAAATATTTGATTCATTCAAATTTTGTACTTGAACCATAAGACAAGGGTGGTAGTTAATGGTTGAGCGATCTGCTGGAACTTTTACTGCACATGGGTAAATATCTTGGGCTAAAACCTCTAGACCAACTTCATAGGTTTTTTTAACAGACTGTTTGATCCAACGAATGATTGCACCTTTCCATTTGTCATTGAGGCTTTCATTGACCAAGATAAATTCCCCTGTTCTTAAGTTTCGTGGGGTTTCATCTGACCATCGAATACGATAACCACTGACGCTAATGTCTAGTACTTGAGTTTGATAGATTTGTTTTGCTTCACGGTCTAAACTTTTAATTTGTCCTAAGTTTGATGCGGTGCTTGAGCCTGTTGAAATAGATGAATGGATATTGGATTCAGACTGAAATGCATAATTGTTATTTAAATTGAGTGTTTCATAGAAATTCTTAGCTTTGGATAAATAGAAATGCGCTGTTTGTAAGCTAAAGCAAATTTGAAGTTGTGCAGAGTATTCATAGCGCTCATGTTGACGTTCAGTTGTCGTACCCAAGACATTTTGCACATGAAACTTTAATGCAGCGGATAAATAGATCTGTTCATTTTTAGACAGATATTCATCTTTATGAATCGTTGAATTAATATGTTCCAGCAGATTCTGTGTAGAAATATACAAAGAAGTCCGAAAGTTAGCATGTTGTTTGCGATTGTAAATGGGCGGAACGTCTTTTGAGCCATCAATCACATAACGCGATAAACTGGTTTCTCTTGGTAATATTTGAATAAGTTTAACCCAATCAAATGTACATTGATAAAGCGCTTGTGTTTCTGTTGGACGAATCTGATGCGTATTAAAAATATCCAAAAGTAGTACTTGTGCATAGGCTTGCTGGATATTTTGAATGGTAAAATGTGTGCCTTGTAATTGATTGATATTAATATTAAATTCTTGATTCTTAACAGCGAGCTCATAAAGAAGGTGGGTGGTTAACCATTGATGGGTCAATGGACCACTGTAGAGCATTTGTTGCTGAACTAATAATAAACCAAGCTGTTCTAAAGCATAAAAGGTTGCAAGTGTACGTGCTGTCTGTAAATTTCGTTTTTCTTTGAAATTAAAAAATGAGAATTTATTTGAAACTAGTGTTTGATGACTTCTTCGCACAATATTGATGTACACGTTGGCAAAATAGGTGCGAATTCTAGAAGAAAGATCAATAATATGTTCAATACGCGCATTTTGAGAAAGACCTTGATTTAATATATTTTTTTCAAGGCTAGATAAAATACTTTCTGTAATTGGATGTAAAACTTGAATTAAGTCAAAGCGTAGCATTTCGCTACAATCTAATTCACTGATTTCACTTATGGCTTTTAAGACAGACTCTGAGGTGTCACCAAGTTGCATAATAGAAAGTGTGGCCACCCATGCATTGACAGACGCCACAGAGTTTTCTGCAAAACTTAGACTTTCTCGTTGTAGAACCGTGATATTTTGAAAAATTTCTGAAATTTCTTTATTTATCATGAGTATTTCAACTCTTAAAAGGTTGTGACTCCAAAAAGCGGTGTTTTATTATTCTCTCCCGCGACTTCTCGAACCAGTTTAGGAACTAGATAACCCGGTAAACTGGCCAATACATCCTTATAGATCTGATCAATTTTTTCCGCCCCTAAATCGAAATGATGTGCACCTTTTACCTTATCTAAAACATGAAGATAGTAGGGTAAAACTTGTGCTTCAAAAAGTCGTTGACTCAAATTAACAAGAGTTTGTGCAGAATCATTCACACCTTTAAGTAAGACTGCTTGATTCAACACAAGAATATTTTGTTTTGCTAAATGAGATAACTTTGAACAGGTCAAATTATCTAATTCTGCTGGATGATTTGAGTGTACCACTAGAATTACACGTAGCCTACTGTTTTTCAATAAAGAAACTAGCTCTTCATCGATTCTTTCTGGAATTACAATTGGAACTCGTGAATGAATTCGCAAGATTTTAATCTGACTGAGAGATTCTAGACGTTCTATCCAGATGGCTAATTTTCGATTAGATAGCGTCAACGGATCGCCACCACTCAAAATCACTTCATTAATTTCCGGATGATCTTCTAAATAGCCTTTAATGTTCAACCAATCTTCATTTTTAGGTAAATTGTCTTGATAAGGAAAATGACGACGAAAGCAATATCTGCAATGTACGGCACAAGCACCGGTAAGGGTAAGTAAAAAACGTGACTTATATTTGTGTAATAATCCAGGAATCTGATTGGCTTGTTCTTCATCAAGAGGATCTATGACAAAGCCTTCATGTTCTTCCATTTCAAGATGATGTGGTAAAACTTGTAGTAAAAGCGGATCTAGGGGGTTTCCAACCTCCATCTTTTTTACAAATGCGCGCGGTATACGTAGTTTAAATTGTCCAGACGCGAGGATAGCGCCAGACAGTAACTGGGCTTTAGAAAGTTCAAGTGTTTCTAACAGCTCTATTGGGTCAGTAATTAAATCACTGAGTTGAGATTGCCAATTTTGCTCTTGATATAAGTAATTTAACATGCCACGTGCGATAAATAGTTGGAGATAGGGAAAGCGGATTGTATTGCTTGTTCAGATTGAATTTGTCAGGTCCAATTTGAAATATTTCAATGGAAAAATGCTTTCAGTACAGTTGATTTGTATTGAACAGCAGTGAATCACCAATGAATCGAAGATTTTACCCTCAATCTGACCGAACATGGGTAATTTTTCATTGCTTCACGATGTATTGCTCATTTAGAATACGAAAAATGTAAAATACATTCTTTGCTGTTTGGAATGATCACTATCACAAATCGGGTGATTTGCTGATAGCATCGCAGTAGAGATTTAAATTAGTAAGTTCGGAGTGTGCCTTTCATGGCCTATTATTCTACAAATGATTTCAAAGCTGGCCTAAAGGTTATGCTTGATGGTAACCCATGTTCAATCATGGAAAACGAATATGTAAAACCAGGTAAAGGTCAAGCGTTTAACCGTGTAAAACTACGTAACCTAAGATCTGGCAAAGTATTAGAAAAAACTTTTAAATCAGGTGAATCTCTAGAAGCAGCTGATATTGTAGAAGTAGAAATGGATTATCTCTACAACGATGGCGAATTGTGGAACTTCATGGATCCCGTATCTTTTGAACAAATTGCTGCTGATAAAGTTGCAATGGGTGATGCTGCGAAATGGTTGAAAGACGATTCAAACGAAAAATGCACAATTATGCTATTTAATGGTATTCCATTAAACGTAAGTGCGCCAAATTTCGTTGTATTGAAAATCGTTGAAACTGATCCTGGTGTACGTGGTGATACTTCAGGTGGTGGTGGTAAACCAGCTAAACTTGAAACAGGTGCAGTTGTACGTGTTCCATTATTTGTACAGCAAGAAGAAAGCGTTCGTGTAGACACTCGTACTGGTGATTACTTAGAGCGTGCTTAAGCATTTTTTGAAAAATGAAGAAGCTGAGGGATGATGAAAATCATCCCTTTTTTATTGTATTTAGATTAGAGTTTGTATAAGCCTTTCTAAGGGTAAAAGCTTTTATAAAATAGAGAATAACGGCTAAATTTTCGACTAAAGTCGTAGAATGATAGCCCATAATTAATAGTAGAGTCAGATAGTCGAATTATTATATGAATGATAAAAATAACAAAGTCACGATTTAAGTCATTGTGATGTCATGCTAATAGTACATATTCAGATCAGTTTTAATGCCAAAGTCTTAGATGAAAACAAAAAAATGAGGAGTAGAGTCACCAAGGAATGAGTCACGGAAATGCATTACGCTTTATAAAAACAATGGAACTGCTTTTTGTAATCAAGATGTGAGGTTTTAATGGAAAATATTCAAACAAAATCATCACCCTTATCAAAATTGATCTGGGTGATTGTCGCCATAATTGGTGCAGTATCTTTTGGAATACTTGCGGTGAGCAAGGGTGAGCATGTCAATGCGGTTTGGCTAGTACTTGCAGCGGTATGTGTCTATAGCATTGCATATCGTTTTTATAGTTTATTTATTGCCAATAAAGTTTTTGAACTAAATTCTCGGCGATTAACTCCAGCACATCGTTTAGCAGATGGCTTGGATTATGTTCCGACCAATAAATATGTACTTTTTGGCCACCACTTTGCTGCTATTGCAGGAGCGGGGCCATTGGTTGGACCTATTCTTGCTGCCCAAATGGGTTATTTACCCGGAACAATTTGGCTTTTAGTCGGGGTTGTTCTTGCAGGTGCGGTTCAGGATTTTTTGGTTTTATTTATCTCTACACGTCGAGATGGCCGCTCACTTGGGGAAATGGCAAAGCAAGAGCTTGGTTCATTTGCTGGTGTTGTGGTCATGCTTGGTGCATTAGGCGTGATGATTATCATCCTTGCTGTATTGGCATTGGTAGTGGTAAAAGCACTTGCACATAGCCCATGGGGTGTGTTTAGTATTGCAGCGACGATACCAATTGCCTTATTTATGGGCATTTACATGCGTTATATCCGCCCAGGTAAGATTGCTGAAGTATCTATCATTGGTTTTGTTCTGATGATGGCTGCAATTGTTTATGGTGGAAATGTTGCCGCTGATCCTTATTGGGGACCATTCTTCACATTAACAGGAACACAACTCACTTGGGCTTTGATCATTTATGGATTCGTCGCTTCAGTATTACCTGTTTGGCTGTTATTAGCACCGCGTGATTATTTATCAACTTTCTTAAAAATTGGTGTAATTGCAGGTTTAGCAGTGGGTATTATGGTTGCAATGCCAATGTTAAAAATGCCGGCTGTTACGCATTTTATCGATGGTACAGGTCCTGTCTTTGCTGGATCCATGTTCCCATTCTTATTTATTACCATTGCTTGCGGTGCGATTTCTGGTTTCCATGCCTTAGTTTCGTCTGGAACTACACCTAAACTGATTGATAACGAAGTCAATATTCGTGTCATTGGATATGGCGGTATGTTAATGGAATCATTTGTTGCAATCATGGCAATGATTTGTGCAACAGTGCTTGAACCGGGTGTTTATTTTGCGATTAATGCGCCAGCGGCAGTATTGGGTACTACAGTAGAAAGCGCGGCAGAAGCAGTACGTACACTTGGTTTTGTGGTTACACCTGAAACATTGAGCTTGCTGGCAAAAGAAGTCGGTGAAAGTACGATTCTTTCGCGTACTGGTGGTGCACCAACATTTGCAATTGGTATGGCTCATATCATCACGGATATTTTCAATAATCGTTCAATGATGGCGTTCTGGTATCATTTTGCGATCTTATTTGAAGCGCTGTTTATCTTAACTGCAGTCGATGCTGGAACTCGCGCATGTCGTTTTATGGTACAGGATACGGTGGGTATCGTTGTTCCAGCACTTAAAAACTCACACAACTTCGTGGGGAATATGATCGGTACAGCGGTTGCTGTTGCGGGATGGGGCTTCTTTGTTTATCAAGGTGTAGTCGACCCACTTGGTGGTATTAACAGCTTATGGCCTTTGTTTGGTATTGGTAACCAAATGCTTGCGGCAATGGCTTTGATCTTAGGTACAGTGATTTTATTTAAAATGAAGAAAGAGAAATATGTATGGGTTACCATTATCCCAACAATTTTCTTATTCATTACCTGTATGACTGCGGGTTGGCAAAAAATCTTCCATACCAATCCTAAGATTGGATTCTTGGCTCAGGCGGATAAATTCTCAACAGCAATTGCCAATGGTGAAATTTTAAAACCAGCCAAAACACTTGAAGAAATGCAAACCATTGTATTGTCCAATCAAATCAATGCTGCACTATGTGCATTCTTTATGATTGTTGCGATTGTGATGCTGTTTGCCGCTATTGGCGCAATTCGTCGTGCATTGGCGAGTCCTACACCAACAGTAAATGAAGCTCCAGCGGTATATGCAGATCCTGAAGAAGTGTCTGTTTCTAAATCACACTAAGTTGATATTGCAGATAGAGTGAGAGGTGAGTGATGAAGCTTAAATTTGCTCAAGGTGGTAAAACGGTGATTTATAAAATCATCAAGATGACCATCATGTCGCAAAAGGAACTAATTTTTAATCCTAAAAATTGGTCTAGAATTGCAACATTATGGACACGCTTACAACAAAGTTTCCGTTTGATGGTGGGTGTTCCAGATTATCAAAATTATCTGGAACATATGAAAAAGCATCATCCCGATATGGATGCAATGGATGAAAAGACTTTTCATCGCTATTGTGTAGATGCCCGCTATCCAACAGCTGGTGGAACAATGAAGAAATGCCCATGTTGATGGAATGTATAAGTTGATTTAAAGCTTAAATAGAAACGGCACTTGGGTGCCGTTTTTTATTGAAGATGAGCGAAGTGATTTATCGGTTTAACGCAATAACAGCACACTTCATGATTAGACTTGTCGTATAACTGACAGTTGGCAAATTCTAACTCCGCTAAAATCATGTAATACATATAAATGAAAAGGAGACTGCTATGAAAATCTATATTTATGGTGCTGGTAGTATTGGATGTTATATTGGCGGTCGATTAGCAATGGTAGGTGCTGATGTGAGCTTTATTACACGTTCTCGTGTATATGAAGAATTAAGCACGTCTGGTTTAAAACTGACAGATTACACTGGTAAAACGATAAAAATCGCGGCAAATGATTTACAGCTCAGTGTTGATCCTAAAATAGTCACAGATGCTGATATTATTTTTGTATGTGTAAAGTCGGCTGCGACTGAGCAAGTTGCCAAGGAACTTTATGACAACTTGGGCGCACACAGACCCTATATTGTGAGTTTTCAAAACGGGTTGAGTAATGTTCCGATTTTAAAGCGGATTTTAAAACATCATTCGATTTTAGAAGGTATGGTGCCTTTTAATGTTGCAGTTCAAGCAGTTGGGCATTTTCATCAAGGGACATCTGGTGCGTTGCATGTGAAAGCGTATGCACAGCAACAGGATTTAGCCAAGCTTTTTAAACAAGCTGAATTAGGAATTGTTTTTGATCAGGATATGCTTGCAGTGCAATGGGCAAAAATTTTGCTGAATTTAAATAATTCAATCAATGCTTTATCAAAGTTACCGTTAAAACAACAATTGTCTAATCATCAATATCGACAATGCCTTGCTATGGCGCAACAAGAAACGTTATATCTCTTAGATTTAGCACAAATTAAGCCGGCCAAACTCACAGCAATTTCGGCACATCTATTGCCTAAAATAATCAGTTTGCCCGATTTCATTTTTAAAATATTAAGCCGTAAAATGTTGGCAATTGATCCCTTGGCGCGTTCATCTATGCAAGATGATCTGATGGCAGGGCGAACCACAGAAATGGACTGGATTAATGGTGAAGTCGTTCAGCTCGCCCAGCAGTTAGGTAAACAAGCGCCTATCAATAAAACCTTAATCGAATTGATTAAACAGGCTGAAATTTCAGGAAGTGAATTTTCAATTGGTGCAGATGATTTAAAAATAAAGTTAAAACATGCTGCAAAATTAAAATTTTAGTTGATGGGGGCTATAAATTTTGAAGTATATCTAATATTCAGCAAATGAAAATAAGGAATTATAGCAGTCAAGATTGAGTATTCCTTAAAACCGTGTATGTTAAGGAAGTTACAATAATTTTATTGGGGAAATATAAGGTGATTTGGGGAACAACACAAGTAAAGGCATCAGAACAACATAGTCCTGTAACAAATTTAGACCTCGTTCAGTTTTACCCCAAAATTGATGACTTTTTAAGTCAAATTAACCAAATTATTTTAGATAAAAGTCATCAGACTAAACTGGCGTTATGTAGTCTATTAGCTGGTGGACATTTACTTTTTGAAGATCTACCCGGACTTGGAAAAACCACCTTAGCCAGCAGTTTGTCACGTCTAGCAGGTCTCGATTTTCAACGGATTCAGTTTACCAATGATATGCTGGCAAGTGATGTGATTGGGATCAATATGTTTAATCAAAAAGAGCATCGATTTGAGTTTAAACACGGTCCAATCTTTACCCAAATTCTGCTTGCAGATGAAATTAACCGCTGTAGCCCTAAAACCCAAAGTGCTTTGCTTGAAGCAATGGAAGAGGGCAATGTCACTATAGATGGTACACGTTACTCTTTACCTCATCCATTTTGGGTGATTGCAACGCAGAACCCACTTTTTCAAAGTGGAACCTATAGTTTACCAGAGTCACAACTTGATCGTTTCTTAATGCGACTGTCTTTGGGGTATCCATCACGCGCAGCAGAAAAACTATTACTACAACAAAACTCACGACATGATTTGATTGAAAAGTTGCAAGTAATTTTTCAACATCAGGAAATTTTGCAATTACAATGTATGGTAAATCAAATTACATTAAGCGATGTGGTTTTTGAATATATGCTTGATTTAGCAGAAGAAACACGTAAAGGTCGTCATGGCTTATCTCCACGTGGATTATTGGCGTTAAAAAAATCAGCACAAGCCTATGCTTTGATTGAAAAAAGACAATTTGTAATTGCAGATGATGTACAAGCCGTATTTGTTGCTGTGGTGTCTCATCGTATAGGATTAGGTGAGTCTGAGACACGAGCGCTTATGCAAAAAGTTCCTGTAAAGGGCTAATTGGAAACGCTTATGTTAGGTCAACGATTTGTTAAATGGCTGCATCTTCGGTTTCGCTATACAGGAACTCGTACACTGAAACAAAACCAAGTGTTGGTTTTTATATACCAGCAGGGTTTTTTATATCTAGTCCTCATTCTGATTACTTTTATTGCTGGTATTAATTATGCCAATAATTTAATTCTTGGCTTTTGTTTTTTAATGAGTGCGATTTTATGTATTAGTTTCTATCTCAGTTTTAAACAATTACATGCGATTACATTAGACGTATTTGTCGATGAGGTGGGTAAGGTTAATGAAGTTTTTAAAGTGAAAGTAAACCTACAACAGGACCGTGCTACGCCTAAATTTTTAAACTTTAAATTTGATGAACAATTACAATCTTTTCTATTTGAAGAAAAACAACAAAGTTTTGAATTGAATTTTATCCCACAACAACGTGGCGAATTTTCAGTCCCCCCAATTCAAATTTACTCCACATATCCACTCGGTTTGGTGCGGGCATGGACCTATATTTATTTAACTGAAAGTTACTGGATTGCTCCTGAAGCGAAGCCTTTAACGCATCAATCACAGAATTATTCTAATACGGGCGAACCTGATTTAGATGAATTTAAAGAGTTAAGGACTTTTAAATCAGGTGATTCATTGCAAAGCATTTCTTGGAAACA
Source organism: Acinetobacter sp. AS167 (assembly GCF_037152175.1). Classification (NCBI taxonomy): domain Bacteria; kingdom Pseudomonadati; phylum Pseudomonadota; class Gammaproteobacteria; order Moraxellales; family Moraxellaceae; genus Acinetobacter; species Acinetobacter sp. AS167. The sequence goes on along the minus strand of NZ_JBBCMP010000005.1, from coordinate 184,539 downwards.
GGCTGCGCGTGGACAAGGATTATTTGTCAAACAATTCGATGATTTGGTCGATACCCATGCGATGCAAATTGAATATAGCAAAATGCCAAGTGCAGACCATGAAGAGAAGCTGAGTTTTATGATGGAGTTGGTCGATCGATGTCATCAGACTGAAACGCCGTACAGCATTATTTTACCGCATGCACAAACTGAAAATGGGATTGGAGAACAGCACTATATTCATATCAAAACCTTATTGGCGCAAGCGTGAGGATGAACAATGAATAAATCGATACAAATTTCAATTTTAGTTGTGCTGAGTTTAATTTGGTTGGCACAACTGGCTTATATGCCTATTGCATTGTCTATTTTATTCCTCATTAATATAATGACTTTGGCGCTGTATTATGACAAAACTAATAAACATCAAGTCTATAATCTGCCTCGATTATTTACACAAATCCCAAAATTAGTTTTTGCACTTTTAGCTTTGCTCATCATTTATTTTGATTCACGCACATTTTTAGGCGTAGAAGCAGGGACAGCCGTTCTCTCCACTTTTTTATTTGCTAAAGCGCTTGAAACCAAATCAAAACGAGACTTCATTATTCTGTTTAACTTCGCTTTATTCGTCAGTGCCAGTTTGTTTTTACACAGCCAAGCCTTTTGGATGGCACTGTTAGTTTTGTGCTGTTTAATCAGTAGCTTGGTTGGGCTATATCGTGTACAAATCGTTAATTTTGAAATAGATCAACCGATTTTTCAGTCATTTAAAACTGATTCAATACATATTGTTAAATTTATTGCATTAGCTTTGCCATTCTTTGTTTTACTGTTTATGTTTTTCCCGCGGTTGCCACCACTTTGGCAAATCCCCATTCCCAATAATAAAGCGGTAACGGGATTGAGTGATCGCATGTCACCAGGTGATATCGCTGAGCTTTCACAGTCTAGTGCATTGGCATTTCGAATTATTGGCAATATGAAGCAATTACCAAACCGTAATGAACTATATTGGCGTGCGATGGTGCTTGATCGTTATGATGGTACAACGTGGACAAGTGAGTTTGCCAATAAACAGGTAAAAGCGTATTCCAAGATCGCAGGGCATCTTGATGGATTTCATTATCAATATCTTGCCAGTGATCCAAGTCAGCAATGGATTACCGGTTTAGAAAAGTCCATTCCAATAGAACAACGTTTTGAGTTACACCAAGATTGGTCGATTACACCTAAACGACTGGTACAGCGTACCCAGCCAATTGAATTGCAGTGGGTGGGGAGTCAGGTTAGAGATATTCAAGATGCACATTTTGAACAGATGATGCTGAAAAACAACCTCAGTTATCCCAAAAAGAATGATCTACAGGCCCAGAAGTTTGCTTTAAATCTGTATCAGCAGAGCCAGTCCAATCATGAAGCTTATATTCAGAATGTATTGAACTGGTACAAGAAAGAAAATTTTGTTTATACACTTGCACCAGGAAGGTTGGGGAATAACCGCATTGATGAGTTCCTATTTCAATCACGGCAGGGGTTTTGTGAACATTATGCCTCAAGCTTTGTCTTGCTGATGCGTTATGTTGGAATTCCAGCGCGTGTAGTCACAGGCTACCAAGGCGGTGAGTTGTCTCCTGATGGTCAAAGTTGGGAAGTACGCCAGTTAGATGCACATGCTTGGGCTGAGGTTTACCAACACGGGCAATGGCAACGCATTGATCCAACAGCCATCATTGCACCAACACGTATTGATCGTGGTATGCAAAATGTGATGAATGATGATCGTTCGATTTTTGGTGATGCGGGTTATTCAAATTTGCGTTTTCAGCATTCATCGCTGCTTAGAACATTGCGTGTTTGGAGTGACTATGCTGGTTTTCAATGGCAGAGTAAGGTTGTCGGTTACGATGCAGAGAAGCAAAGCGACTGGATGAAGAAACTTGGCTTAACATCGGCCTATAGTTATGGTTTGGTTTTAATTTTTGGAATTCTTGGATTACTGTTGATCTATTGGGGCGTGACGCAATTTTGGCGCATTCGTCAAATGTCAGGACTTGAGCGAATCATTGCTCAATTTAATCATCAATTATCTGTGGTTGATCAAAAAGCAGAAGCAGAAACGTTTCAACAATGGATGCAGCGTTTAACCTTGCGGGCTGAACAAAAACATCTGTTTGAGCAAGTGAATCAGATTTTTCAAAAAATTGTCTATTTAGGTAATGAAAATCAACAGGATATTAAAAATATCAAGAAATTGCTTAAAGAGTGTGCGAATGCATTAAAAGTGAAGAAATAAGGCTTGTCATCTTATTAAAAAATGAATAATATTCTCAGCACTTCAGGTGTATAGCTCAGTTGGTTAGAGCGCTACGTTGACATCGTAGAGGTCTCCAGTTCGAGTCTGGATATACCTACCAAGATATTAAAGTCATATAAACTCAAATAGCTTTGTATGATTTAAAAAATCCCTAAATTATAATGATTTAGGGATTTTTTATTGCTTTATATAAACTATCATAAACACATACAGCAGATCGATCCTTGTATCATCGTGTGTATGTGTATCATGGTTGAATAACTTAACTCATGATACAGTCTGCTTCTTTAAATTGCACCCAAAGCCTTTGAGCTTTTATTAGTTGCTGCTTATAGTCAGGTTCAAGAGTTTTTATTTACTCTGATATATTAAAATCAGTTTCTTTGCTGCCGAGTTTAATTTCTTAGAATAGCATATCTCTAATATTTGTAGAGGATACCAATTCAAGGCAATCTTTAGCAATTACTGAACAGCTTATAAGGCTTATTAAGCTAAAAAAGATAATATGTTTCATGAAAAATATTCCCCCGAGTTTCTAGTCATTTATAAATTAACTGCATCTTGTTCTTTTCAGTAAAAAATCTATCTTAGAGTGAATAAAAAAGGGATCCATAAATGAAAAAACTAATTTTAATTGCTTGTTGTATGTTTAGTGTTGGGGCATGGGCAAGTTGTGAAGATTTGAACAGAATAGCTGATAAAAAAGGCATACATTATGGAACTGAATACAGCTTTGTTGTTAAAGGACCAAAGGGACATAGAGCATACTTTCATTCTGCACCGGCGAATAAATGTAAATATGCTAAGACTTACTTAATTCCTAATGATTCAGTGGTTGGTTATCAAAAGTTTACTAATGATAACCACAATTGGATCTATGTGATGTATGGCTCTAAAGATAGAGTTTATACTTCAGGATGGATTAAAGAAAATGACTTAAAAATATCTGATCGTATCAGTCCTATTAATTAATCAAGTAAGCACACTTTTAGAGATGAAAATAAATGAAAAAACTAATAATTCTTACCCTTTTATTAAGCGGCGGGGCTTGGGCTAAGACATGTGATTACCTATCGAAGATAGCAGATGATAATGGCATGCATTACGGAACAAAGTATTCCTATACAGTTCAAGGTACAAAGGGATTTAGATCATATTTTCATTCAGCACCATCAAGCGAATGTAAGTTGAAAGGTGTATTTATTATTCAGAATGATTCAGTTATAGCTTATCAGGAATTTAAGAACGAAAATCAAACTTGGCTTTATGTAATGTATATAGATAAAAACGGCAATGATACTTCAGGTTGGGTTAAAGCTAAAGATTTTAAATTATTTGGTCGCCTTAGTCCTATCAATTAATCAAGTAAACACAATTTTAGAGAAGCAAACAAATGAAAAAACTATTCCTTTTAACTCTTTTAATTAGTGGTGGGGCTTGGGCTAATGCTCCATACAAAGCTACAACCGAATGCCAATTTGATTATGATGATTTCAACTTTTGCTCAAAAGTAAACGTGGCTAAATACAAAAATGCTCTAAAAACACAAAAACCTAATTTTAACCAAAAGTACATTCTTCTCAACCTAAGCTCATCACCTCAAATATTTAGATTTATTGCTTTAGATACAAAAAATGGCTTAGCTTTACCTTTAAGAGATGGAATTCTAGGTTTTAAAGATAAAAAAGGAGATTTAACAGGAAAACCTCCCGTAACCCAATACTCAGTTAATAATTCACTCTTATGCACTCAAGGAAGTATTTTTGCTTATCGAGATGATTATGATAATGTAAAAACATGTTATTCAATTCAAGATAATGAATACTCTGAATATGGCAAAGAGTTCAAAAGATCAGATACACCAGTGAGTATTAATTAACTAAACCTTCACTCCCTTAGAATTTCTAGTCATTTGCAGATTAACAGCGTCTTGTTCATTACGAACATTTCGAGTTGCCAACATCGGATCAGAATTACCGCTAACGTGAATATCTGTTTTCTAATTGATATTCACATTACGATTAGATGACTGAGTATTATAGAAATTAGGAAAGACAGGTTTAATATTGTCTGGAATTTCTGCATTTTGAGCAAATTTAGAAAGTATCTCCTTGTTAATCGGAGTTTTAGGCTTTGATGGGTTATCTGATTGAGATACATTGTTAAGACTAAGGCGCTGACTAACATCTTTGACCATGGTAAAATTTTTAGATACATAGTTTTATAGGAAGCATAAACTGAATTTTTAAGAACTGAAAAAACATTTCAGGAGTTTTTGCACCTTTAGCTGTTTTATATCATCCTGCTTTTGCTATTGTTTTTATATAGTCATCTGCAAATTGTTCAGGGCTGTCATAAACTCTGTAAGGGTCGTAGGACTTTTCTATTTTATCCCATGCTCTCACCGTTTTTCCTTTCCAAGAAGAACCTGCCATAATATTTCCCAAATTAAATTTTGCCCCTGGATTTATATGTTCTCCCCACCCAGTTTCACCTGAAAATTGAGCTAATATATACTCTGGTTTAACATCAAATGTTTTCCGATTCTAACTACCATGCCCCAATAAGTTTTTAAAAAATCTATTTGCTTTTTACCTTTAGCCCCTTCTTTAATCGCTGCTTTATCCGAATATTCGTTATTCGACTGAGTTCTCGCATTAACATCACCAGCTACAACATTCGCCATTCCAACAATTGCATTCACTCCAGCTAAAGCCGTTTTTTGAAGCATTTGGATTGTTTGTTATTTAGTATTATCTGTACTGGATTTTTCAGCATCAAGTGTTGCTTGAGCTTCTTTATTACCAATAAAGCTAGACCCTTTGCGACAGTGCGCCTGATTCAATCTAATCCATTTAACTTGTTTAAGAAATCTACTAAGCCACAATCTTATTAATCAAGCTCAGATCGATAGAGTCTTATTGGGAATTGAAGTTTAAGAACATGATTTGAAATGTTACAATGATTTTTGATAAAATTATCCTATGTATATTTTTGATATTATTAAATTTTTTATTTAAATGTGCTATTATTAATTATAATAATTTATCTATAAAAGTTCTAAAAAATTTAATTTTTTGAGAAAGAAATCTCATAATAGTAGAATCTTTTAAATTTTAACAGTTGATTATTTTACTAAACCTGAATTATTATATCTATAAAATACGATATAGTGAATCGTAGCTCAAGCGCCATCGCTTCTCTGACTGATCAAACTTTTAATTAAAAAGGATTTTTGGTTGGAATTGCGAGATTCTTTATCTGATTATGGAAAGAAGGAATATGCATAGATTTTCAAAAATTGTGTTGATAACAAATAACTTAACTAAAAAGATTGAGCATGATCTAGAATTAAGAATGAGTTGTGATGGTGCATATACACATACTATAAATAGAGAAGATGAAAATTATAAAATTGAAGTTATGATTGATCCACCAAGTGATGTTTTAAATACTTTTAAAAATATAGCGCATGACATTAAAGATTATTTGGATGAAATTGATTATAAAGGGAAATTTGAATTTAAGTTCATTGTTTAGTGTCTGACTGGCTACATGCAAGATTTCCTATTATTATTGTAGTGAACCTATTCTATTTTTCTATCATTTTGTATGATTTACATACCCACATGACCCTCTCTTTATGAATATTTATTTGTGTTATCTTTAAAATAAATGCCAATGAGCATTATGGTCATCAGTGAGTATTGAATATTTCAAAATCGCTTTTTTTTAATAGTGTTTAAAATAACCAAAAAAAATCAAGTTCTATTATTTTAAATAAAATAGTATATATATCAGTATTTTATTTGGTTTTATATGCATAATATGAGATAAATTTAGAATAGAAAATGTGAGGGTTGTGAATCTATAAAGATTGATGATTTAGCTTTTTTCGCACAAAATCTTTGATTTCTCTAGTCTAAATAATGAGGCTGTTACATAAAGTTGACGATACATATATGAAGATTTACCAAAAGGTAAAATATTTTATTTGAATGTTAATATGAATTGTGTAAAATTTAATCAGTGAAGAAGGTTGTGCTTTTCACTTTGACTTGCTATCTAAGTCTTTAATCAACCCACCTTTTTTAGGTGGGTTGATTAATTTTATGTTAGACAATAAACAATCGGTTTCTGACTTCTACTTAAAAATAGGAAATAAGAATAATTAAATTGGAAATAAGATGAATTGTTCTATTTATTTCAAAAATATTGTGTGTTTAATGTGATTTTTATCACGTTATTTTTGGAGGGAGTCAATATTAGGAATTGCTATCGTAAATTGTTGAGCTGGTTTTTTAGCTTTAGCTGATAAAGTATTAAATAATGCACCATAGGGACGAATTATGAGAGTAAGTTTTTGATTAAAATTTATACCAAGGTATAGATTGTTTATTCCACGATTTAAATGTACATTCAAGACCACATTTTTTAATTCAAACATTATGAATATTTGTATAGGTGGACCTTGGCACGGAAGTAAGCTGCTAGGACATGATAATAAAAAGTCTTTTAAAGTAAAAGCTAACCAGTCAGACTCAGTAACAAACTATTCGAAAAGAAAGATTAAGTTTAAAAACGAGTTTTATATTTTTTGGGTAGCTGATGAGTTGATGATATTAGATGAGAATGAAATTATTAAAACTTATTTACTAAAAAACTAAATATTATTGTTTAAATATACTTTAGATATAAAAAAGGCGCAAATGTGCCTTTTTTATATCAGTCAGCTTTGCCTTGGAATATTTGGTTTAAAGTCAGATATCTATAATTTAGGATAATCTATGAATTCTCTTATTTTTATTATTTGGTAGTTAATTTTGGTTTAGTTGCACAAAGCTATCTCTAAAGGCTCATTCAGCAATATAACTCTTAGATGAATGAGTCTGCATCCAAAATATATCGTATAACGAATTGGTTTCCTTACATGAGCAGTATACTGCGAAGATTTAAATTAATTGTCGCAATATCACTATTTGGTTTGATTCCAATTACTCAGCGCTATGCACAATCAATACACAATCAAGGACGAAATCAAACCTACTCAGATAAAGCGATTCAGTACTGTTTAATAATTAAATCTCTCTTTCGTTTAACTTTACGAATAACCACAGGATTTGTTCAAAGTCTCGTTCGTCTTTGCAGATTAGACTGGACTGCACCAAATTATTCAACCCTTTTTGGAAGACAAAAGTATACTGATATTGCAATTAGCTTAGAACAAAGCAGAGATGGACTTCACCTATGAGTTGACTCTACAGGTATGAAATTTTTAGTTGAAGGAGAATGGAAGCGTAAAAAACCTTAGCCTGAATATTGTCGACAATGGTGTAAACTCCACATTGGTATTGATACTAAAACATTGTAAATACGTGCTGTTCAGCTCACTACAAATATCGTGGGAGATTCAAAAGTATTAAGGGATTTACTTGATTAAATTCCAAAAATAAACATATAGATTCCAACTATGCGGATGGAGCTTATGACAAAAAATACTGTTGATAGGTGATTTCAGATAGACATACACGTTCTATCGTTCTGTCGAGAAAAAATGCAAAGCCTTGGAAAGATACAAAAGCTCATACATTAAAGAGAAAACAACAACTAAGAACGATTAAGTATTTGGGGAGGACAATGTGGGAAAATTGGTCAGGCTATCATCTTCGAAGTTTGGTTGAAACCAAGATGCACTGAATTAGGTTATTAGGAGATAAATTATCAGCAAAGTACTTTTTAAGTCAGGTCAATGAAGTGCATACGAGAATTGCAGTTTCGAATAAATTCACTGAAATAGGTAGACCTTATACCCCAGTTGTATCTTAAATTTGAGTTGATTAGGCTAGTTTTAGCTTTGCAATCTTTTTGCAATCGAAAGGTTAATTTTAACAAATGGTAAAAAATAAATTATAAGTTATTTAAATTATTTGATATTTTAAATGATTTATTGTATAAAAAAGAAACAACAATAAAGTGGAGGTGAAATCATGATACACAAATCAATAAGCATTGCATTTTTCTTTTTCATGTTTGTAGCTTTAACATTACTCGTACACTTATTGGGAAATGTTCCAACTGGAATATGGCTTCCATAATAAAATTGCTGGCTGGGAAAGCTCATCTTGAGGTGAGCTTTTACCCTATGGAGGAGTTGATTTTGATTCAATTCATAAAATGTATTTTTGGCTTTCATCGCGTAATTGAAACACATTATTGTAAAGATGGTGAGTTGGAAGTTTGTCATCATTGCTTAAAAGTTGTTAAAAAATAATCGTATAGATTGATTTCAACCGAATACATGATATTTCAATATTTATACTCAATTCAAAGTTAAGTTGATCATAATATTTTTGACATTCTTTAATATGAGTTTTTTTAATGCCAAAACCAAAAATGAGTGACAATAAAATAGATTCAAATCACATGCTGTATTTTTCAATTGATCAGCTTAAAAGTTTTTTGAAGACCCAAATTCGGTTAAAAGCGGATCAAGGAGAGCTGTTTATAAGTGAATATATCACTAAAGATTTCACTCATCATGAAATAATTAATTTGGGTGAGGAATTTAAGAAAGCAGGGTATAAAGTTAAGATTAGAAATACAGGCGAAGAAAAAATATTTTCTGTTTTTTGGAATTAAATAACTGCGAGTTTTTATACTTCCAAAAATAAGAATAATTTTATTTCGACATTTTGACGATTTATATTTTATTTTTTGATAGGATTTGATTTTTAAACAGGATAGGCTTAATTAGAAAATTATTTAAATAGTTAGCTTAGTTTTATTATATCGCTTAAATACTAGTCAAAAATAAATATACAAGATCAAACTTCAACTTAACATATCTTTGATAAAGACAGTTAATAAATGCTAGCGATTGGTGTTATGAGTGAGTTGGGCATATTTCACCTGTATTGAATCACGTGCTGGAAATCTATGAGATAACCCGATAGGATTTATGATTTTTATGAGAGAAGAAAGTGAGTAATCTAGAAAATGAAAATTTAGAACAGCAATCTCAACAACAGCAAAAAGATTCTAGCGTAATGAATGATATCGTGAATTCGATCAATCCATTGGATGCTGTTGATCTGATTGTGGAAGCAGGTCGGTTGATTGTGAATACGGGTAAAGATATTGTTTCTGACATTGCCAATAACATCGATATTGATATAAGTCTTTAAAATTACTGAGCGAGTGCACCCATCTAAAATTAAGGCTTTAATTTATGAGATTAAACTTCTTTGCATATGACATTTAAATCAATGATGAAAAAATTTGTCTTGGCGTTTCTTATATTGAATTCGAAGTTTAGCTTTGCTGATCCAATAAAACCAACTTTTCTTGAAGAAAAATTAGATATTAAAAAGTTTAAAAAAGAGCTAGATGATAAGCATACATCTAAAATTAAAAAATCCCTTTTTCTTGTAAAAAGAGAGCCAGAATTGGACCAATTTAAATATAAAGCAGTTATGTTGAGAATTGCTAAGGATAGGCAGGGTAATTCTTTTAAATATATGAAAATGATCACTTATCTAGACTGTGATGAAAATAAAACCTATACATATTTGTCATTTTATGATGAAAATGGTATTACGCATGGTATTGGTTCGTCTAATGGCGATCTTCCTCAAGATAGTCCATTAAGAAAACAAGTCTGTATCAATGAATGATGGTGAATAGCTGTAAAACATGCTTATTTTATGTTTTAAATTGACACATTTCACGTTATTTAGTAAAACCGTGATTGTTAATTCATTATAGTGAATAAACATACAATAATCCTTAATCAGCGCAAAAATTAAGGGGAAGCCTCACAGTGATGTGGGGCTTTTTTATTTGAATGATTTATTCCAAGCGGCGTTTGCAATCATCAGTGAGTATATGTCTGTGATTTTGTTTAAATCTAATAGAGATGATGTTCTGCTTTAAAACGTTCTAGATTCCGAAGCGCATCTTGGTAACGTGAGCGTACTTGACTGCTATTGCTTCGGAGGTCAGATAATTTCTTTTTATAGTCATCACGATCTTTGTTAGACAGGTCTTTACTGTCTAATTTTCCAAGATAGTAATCTATATTATTCTGTGAAGTATTAAATTCTGTATTCGCATAGTAAAAGTTACTGGCGACTTGAAAATAATGACGTAAGGATTCGCGTTTCTCTGCCGGGCAAACCCGAAAATTACCGCGCCCCTCTAAAGCTTCGTAAAAGATATTTTCAGGTTGGCAGTAAGCCCCTAAACCTTTTAGATAACCCATTTCATAAAGATTTTGACTAGGAATAATATTGGCTTTTTTACAAGAAGAATAGTATTTATCTATATGGGATTTATTTCCAGCAGCGCCATCTTTTTCACCAACGTTAAACCAATTCGCAGTTTTACATTGTTCAACACTCATTGCAGCACAACCAGAAAGTAAAACCATAAAAGTAGATAAAATTACTATAAGTTTCATGAAAAATTCTTCCAAACGATTTTTGAATTACTTTTTAAAAAATGATTTTATCATGACAAGATCAATAATTTCCTGATCATTAATGTGGTACTACATGAAAAGTGCATTTAAATTCTTAAAAATACAAAAGATTTTTTATCTTGATTCTGCAGTTATTGCCGATATCGTATTCTAACTTTGGCGTATCTTCAGCTTGCGCATAATATTTGTATCGCAGTTGATCGATATAAACTTAGGGATTCCATCTCCAAAAGAGCAGATCTGCCAAATTCATAACTTAATTTAAAAATAGTTGATGGATAGTTAAATTTAATTAGTTGATCATTTGTTCAGATTTCTTTTAAAAAACAGGACCTTTTATCTAAAAATTACGGGGATTAAAGCAAGACTACAATTCGAGAACATAGACAGCCGTTGAGCTAAGTACAGTCAAGATTACACAGAAATTTATCGTTACTTTTTTAATTTCATAAAACTTATATACTATGATTTTATAGTTAAATTTACATTGATCTTTAAAGTGGCTTAATTCTAATGTTTGGGAAGATCGTTTTTACTGTATCGGTAGTCTTATCCATAGTTTTTTTTGTTCTAGGTTTAATCGAAGCTATTGTTGAGTTTATCGTTATTGGATGCCTCGGTTTTATAGCATCTGGCTTGGTTTTTAAACAAATGAAAATATCATTCAAGCAGAGTGACGACTAATTTTGTGGTTTTAAACAATAGCGCTTCTGGCTATTTTATTTTCACAATGATATGGCGGCGTTGAGTGAATGTTAAAGATCCAAAGTAAATTTTTGAATTGAAGTCTTTTTCAGATTTCTCTTCTACTATTTGTCAATCAAAAGAGAGCAGATAAAATTATAAACTTAGCTAAAGGTTTAGATATGATTCGATCAAGTGGAATATTGTGATCTGAAATAGAGTGTAAGCGTTGGTAAAGCGCTAAGCTAACGAAATTTAAAAATTTGATAAAACCCTCATAAGAGGGTTTTTTGTATGTAAAGGTGCTGAAAAACAGTAAAAAAATTACATATTATTATAATAATATAATATTTTATTATCATTTTATGATATTTTTATGTTGTTATAGAGCGTTATAAATCTATATAAATCATCTTATATTAAATAAAGGGGTTAAAAATAATGGCTAAAATTGACTTAAATCCATTAGCGGAAATTGATGGATTCACAGCAGCAGCACTTGTAGACTATACCAGTGGATTATCACTTGCCGCTCAAGGAACGGGGATCGATTTAGAACTTGCTGCTGCGGGAAATACGGAAGTTTTGAGAGCAAAAATTAAAACAGCAAAAGCATTAAATTTGCAAGATACGATTGATGATGTTTTGATCACACTTGGGAAGCAATACCATTTATTACGACCACTTGAAAAGAATAGCGATTTATTTTTATATCTGGTATTAGATCGCCAAAAATCGAACTTAGCGATGGCAAGACATGAGCTTCGTATTTTTGAAAAAGAGTTAGATTTTTCTTAAAACATTGATTGGCTATTATATTTGATACGATGTAATAGCCATTTTAAGTCATCAATACTAAGAAATTAGAAAATATATTTAACATATAAATACAGCCCGAATATAGGTTATCTAAAGACGTTGAAACTTGAGTGAAATAGTCGACTTAAGTCTATGAATGTAAAGTTATAAATATGAATACTATAAAATAAAAAAATATCATTGAAAATCTCATAAATGTTATTAGAATTCTATTTCTAAATAAATTAAGAGATTGGGGATATGGAAAATAAAACAGCAAGATTAACTATTTTGATAGACCCGAACAAAAAGGAAGCTTTTGAAGAATTGTGCAATCGTCAAGATCTAAAGCCTTCACAAGTGGTTCGCCAACTAATTCGTGAGTATTTAGAAAAGCATGGTGTAGATTACGCAACGAAACCTAATTTACCCAAAAAGTAAGAATTTTAGTTTATCTATTTTATCAATAAATAGGACTATGCTTTTTTGGGGAAAAGTGTGTCTTATTAATATTGAATTAGAAGAAATTGAGTAAAATTGATCAAAAACGTTGCACTAATTATTGAAGATTCTGATATTTATAAATTTTTAATGTATTTGATTCTTTAAATCTGACCAATTTGAGCTTGATGATATTCAGTAAATAAGTAAAAGAGAGCTTACAAGCATTTTATGGCTTGTAAGCTTTCTTTTTTGTAGAAAAAGAAAGCTATAAAAAGGACATTTAAAAAGAAATTTTTGAATTCAATTTTACAAAACTACTTCTTGAATTTGGTCTTTAAAAAAATACTTTTCATGTATTTTAGATTAAGAGTATTTGCATAAATTTACCTCAAGTTAAAAATATATAAATGATAATTATTATTATTAGTAATTGCATTTGAAGTTTTGCTCAAATACAATACGCAACAATTCTTTCACAATTCCTCCGTATTTAAGTTGCGTATTAACATGAATAAACAATTAAGATTCCAGACACTGTCAATTTCAATACTCACCGCAATGTCAATTTCCGCATATGCAAAAGATACTTCTGAAGATGCGACAAAATTAAAAACAATTGTGGTGACTGCGAGTAGTCAAGCTGTAGATGTTAAAGAAGCACCAGCAAGTATTAGTGTTATTACAAGCGAAGATATCGAAAAACAACCAGTGGGGAGTCTTGGAGAATTATTAAGTAAAGTCCCGGGGGTAACGGGTGGAATTAGTCCCTCAGGCGAAGGTTCTAAGATTAAATTACGTGGTTTACCAGATAATTACACGCTGATTTTAGTTGATGGCAAACGCATCGGGTCTTCAAGAGATACAAATTATCGTCCAGATTTAGGTCGACAGGATTTAAATTGGATTACTCCTGATATGATTGAAAGAATTGAAGTTGTCCGCGGTCCAATGTCTTCTTTGTATGGTTCAGATGCAATGGGGGGAGTAATTAATATTATTACCAAGAAAATTCCTAGTGTTTGGGGTGGTAATGTTACGTTAAATTATACTCAGCCAACGACCTCTTCTGATTTAGGTACATCTTTACAAACAGGCATCATGGCTGCTGGCCCATTAACGGATACCTTAGGTCTGCGCTTGACAGCAGGGATGACTGAACGAGAGGCAGATAAAAAATATAAAGCAGGAAATGGGACCACAGGTTCTCAAGATCAAAACTACAATGCGATGTTGCATTATCAGCCAACAGATAAACACTCACTCAGTTTTGAAGCGGGGCATAGTATTCAAAAGAATGAAAAGGGTTCTCAAATTAACGCCACAACAGGTGCTGAGCAGGAGACCAGTTGGGGCGCAAATAAATTAGAACATAACTCATATAGCATATCGCATGATGGCGAGTGGGCAATTGGTAAATCTAAATTAAGTGCATATTACAATGACTATGATTCAAGTGTGCTTGGTTCTAAAACTAAATCAAATGAAATGATTGTTGAAGGTAGTTTAACCATGCCATTTGAGGCAATGTTTAAGCAAGTCTTAACTGTTGGCGGTCAATGGAAAAAACAAGAATTAACCAATACTGACACGATTGGCACTCTACCAGGAGGGAGTTGGGATGGGAAAAGTTATACCGATCCTACAGTGAATAATAAGAATTGGGCATTATTTTTTGAAGACAATATTTCAGTGTTGGATAATTTGACATTAACCGTAGGGAATCGTTTAGATCATGATGATAAATACGGTGCACATCATAGTCCACGAGGTTATTTAGTTTATAGTCTAACAGATGATCTGGTAATTAAAGGTGGGGTCGCAAAAGGCTTTAGAGCACCAACAGTGAAAGAATCATCTCCTGGTGGAGCTACTCAGTCTGGCGGGAATGGTTGTAATGGTTTAAAAGGTAAAACTTGGTATGACAGTAAGCAAAAACCAGATACCTATACAGGCGGTGGTTGCTATATGACAGGTAATCCCAACTTAAAACCTGAAGAAAGCATAAACTATGAAATTGGTGTGAATTATACTGGTTTTGGTGCGGACTTAGGTTTGACACTTTTCCATACAGATTTTAAAAATAAAATCGCTTATTCACCATTAGGTCACGAAGGTGGTATTTGGTTTACCCGTAATGAAAATATTCAAAAAGCGGTAACACGTGGTATCGAAATGGTTGTAAATTTCCCAGTTTTAGATAATCTAAAATGGAATAATAATGCTACCTATTTCTTAAAAGCAAAAAATGAAGATACTGGTGCAACTTTACTGACTACTTCAAAATTAACAGTGAATTCCGCATTAAATTGGCAGCCAACAGATCCACTCAATTTAGAGTTGTCCGCACAATATTTGGGTAAACAATATTTGACCGATAAAGGCGCTACCCCTACGATGCAAAAACCACATACGATCGTAAATCTAGCAAGTAATTATCAAGTCAATGATAAGCTTATTGTACGTGGCGGTTTTACTAATTTACTTGATAAAAAGTTGTCAAATGGTAGAGATGCATACTTCGTTGAACGTCAAAAAGTATTTGTAGGTGCAACCTTTAAATTTTAATCAATTATATTGAAGTGAAGACAGACTTCACTTCAATAATAGATCATGTGTTAAAAAACCATCTGCGGATGGTTTTTTTGCTATGTTTTTTATTCATATCAAAAATTTACCCTAATTTTTTTTACACTCTTATAGTTCAATAAAATCAAGTGGTTATATATATTGTAAAAAACTTTGGTATTTTATGATTTTTATAATTAACTTGCTGTTATCAGAGTGTTTTTTGATTTAAAATTATTGTTCACTGCCATATAGGCAGCTTAGAAATATCAAGCCATTAGCTTGAGCATTTGCACTGTGTTCACTGCCATATAGGCAGCTTAGAAAAATAGAACGCCCCTTGCGAAGTTTTCATTGTGGTTCACTGCCATATAGGCAGCTTAGAAAATCTCGTGACCCAATCATTCTAGAAATGTCAGGTTCACTGCCATATAGGCAGCTTAGAAAAGACAAGGAAAATAGACATGACTGATTATGTAGTTCACTGCCATATAGGCAGCTTAGAAAAAGTGGGAGAATTGAGATTTAACAATCGGGCCGTTCACTGCCATATAGGCAACTTAGAAAATTATCTTTTCAGCATAACTACTACTGCACATGTTCACTGCCATATAGGCAGCTTAGAAAATAGAGTTAAGCGCTTCCTGTGTTGGTAAGATGTTCACTGCCATATAGGCAGCTTAGAAATTGAAAGCATTACCTACATATGCTGCTTGGGGCGTTCACTGCCATATAGGCAGCTTAGAAATTAACCGACTTCAAAGATCGTTTTTTAAAGCCGTTCACTGCCATATAGGCAGCTTAGAAAATCAAGGTCATGCCTTCATTTGCTTGCCATTGGTTCATTGCCATATAGGCAGCTTAGAAAATTTACGATTCTCATTAAACTGATACTCTTGTGTTCACTGCCATATAGGTAGATTAAAAATCAATAGATGAGCAATAGATGATGTTGACTGCTAGTTAATTGAGAATTTTATTTTGTGTATTTTAAGCAGTGATAATTTTATCAGTAGAGAAAGCCACCTTAGCGATAACTTTCTCTGATTAAACCTATTAATTTATTTTAATTTAAATCAATATTTAGCCAATTATAAATAGGTTTTAGTATTACCACTCGTATTTTAAGCCCACTCTAAAATTAGTCGGTGCACCATAATAGCTATTGGTTGTCGCTAAATGATATTTTTCATTAAACAGGTTGTTGATATTCAGATTCAGCAATAAATTTTCATTGATTTTATAACGTGCCATTAAATCAACTAAAGTATAACTGTTCTGGATAAAACGAGTCTTTACAGGGAGGGTTATATCTGAATAAATATCACTTTGCCAACGTAGACCGCCACCTATTGTCAGAGCCTTATCAAAGTAAGGCAGAGTATAGGTGGTAAATAATTTAGCAGTATTATTTGGAATGTTGGTGTTTATACTATTACCTTGACTGTTTTTCGACAAATTTCGAGTAAAACTTCCTGAAACTTGCCATAACTCATTGAGTTTTCCTGTGGCTTCTACTTCAAGACCGCGGCTCTTTGTTCCCGATTCTGCTGTATATGCTTGAGATCCATCAGGAGCTATGTGAGAGTTATCTGCTTGTTCAGGGACAGCGATTGCAAAATTATCTTCTTTAGTTTGATAAACAGCAGCACCTATATTTAATTGATTATCGAAAAATTCACCTTTAATGCCTACTTCTGTACTGTTGCCGACAAGTGGGTCTAAATAATCTCCCTTAACTGTCTTTTTATCCTGAGGAGAAAAAATATTGGTATAACTGGCATATGTTGTCCAATTGTCAGTTAAATCATAGCTAAGCCCTACATACGGGATGACTTCACCAGTCTCTTTATGAGTTTTGATATCTGTTGTATTTTTAGCATTATCATGATTTACAGCAACACGTTTCCAGTCTTCAACGCGCGTACCTAAAATAATCGCTGCCTTGTCTGATGGCTTTAAACGAACTGCACCAAATATAGAACGACTACTATCATTTCCACTATACCAGCCGTCAATTATCGTTTCAGGTCGACTTGGTGTATGACCATCCCAAGTGAAAATATTGTCTAATTTTCCATTCCAAGACATTCCATTATTCCAACCCGAGTAGGTAGGACGTTGATTTTCACTTTTGGTATAGGTTGTACCTAAAACAACTTCATGGGTTTGATTGAATAGATTAAAAGAACCATTCAGCGTTAAATTAAATAAGTTTTGTGTTGGTTCATAATCCCAGCGTGTCGCATAAATTAAAGCACCTTTTCCAGTTTGTTTATCTATTCCTGAACTATTATATGCATAACCGACCACTTCGTCAGACGACGTCTCAGTTCGAGATACCGTCCCTTTGATTTTCCAGTTATCGTTAAATTTATGTTCAATATCTGCAAAATAACCAGTCGTTGATCGATCTGAATACGTCCAACCTGCAGCTGCTGAATCAGAGCGTGACCATTCAATCTGTGAACCATCCGTATAATATGAAGGCAAACCTCCACGAGCAATGCCTGAAATATCAATTTTTTGATAGCTAATTCCAAGACTTGCTTTGGTTCGATCTGTTAAATCAGCTTCAAGTACGCCATATGCAACTTTACGTTCTTCCGCATAACGGTCTATATAAGAGTCGCCATCTTGATAAGCTAGTACGGCACGACCACGGATATTCCCAGACTGATTCAGCGGTGTTGAAACATCGATATCTGTTCTATAGGTATCCCACGATCCAGCACTAGAGCTTATAGAAGCTTTAAAGTCTTGTAATGGTTTTTTTCGAACCATATTAATACTGGCACTGGCTGAACCAGCACCAGTCATCAAACCATTAGCACCCCGAACAATCTCAATTCTGTCAAAAAGTGCAGTATCTTGACTTTGAAAAATGTTGGAATATGAATTCAGTAATTTCACACCATCTAATAAATAGTTGTCTACAGTTTGACCTCTTGCATAAATTGGTGAGTTATCTGAGCCAATATTTCCACCTTGATTGATTGTTAATCCAGCAGCTTGCGTTACGACATCTGTTAATTGTGTTAAGTTTTGATCCTCCATTTGCTGACGTGTGATTACACTGACCAATTGAGGTGTTTCTTTTAGGCTGAGTGCTAAGCCTGTTGATGCAGTGGTGGCTTTTGCGGTATATAAACCTGAGTCTTCAGTTGTCAGGCTATTTGTATTATTGACCGATACAGTGATGGTAGGGAGCTGAGTAGAATTTTGTTCTTGGCCATCAGATGTACTTATTGCTGAGAATACAGATCCATTTACTAGAAAAATAGATCCGCCCCAGAGTGCTGTACGAATTGCAATCGCTAAAGCATCTTTAGTTTGATGTTCCTTCATTAGATTCTCGTATGAGTAATATTCATGTACTTAGTCGTTTTTGTCTTAAAAAAAGCTCATTTTTTTATTATTTAAATACTGGATATGTATTTAGTTGCAACAACAGTAGATAACAGGAGTGAATAAGATAGAGAGTGTTAAAAGAACAAATATTTTTTAACTATTTGTTTTATCAATAGAGGGATTTCAAAAGTTTGGGGTAAGTATTGCAATATACTTTATTGAATTTATAGATTTAATTTTCATTTACTAAATTTTTTTATAAGTAAAAATGATGATTAATTAAATGTTGTGTTATAGATACTAGAGCAGGCGTGAAAAGCTTGTTTAATATCTCGTTTAACGGTGGCTTCAGAAATATTAAGTTTTTCGCCGATAGATCGGTAAGTCATATCTTCCATCTGTGATAATAAAAAAACCTGTGCAACCCGGTCGGGGAGCTTTTCTAGCGTTTGATGAACTTGGTATAAACTTTCCTGAATACATATTGTATGTTCTACAGATGGGTGACTATCCTGAGGTGTATGTATTAGTGCATCTAAATATAAGCGCTCAATTTGCTGATGGCGCCAATGATCAATAATCACGTGTTTGGCAATCCCCAATAACCATGCTTTGGGTTCTTTAATATTTTCAAAACTGTAGTTACTTTTTAATGCACGATAAAAAACTTCCTGACTTAGATCTTCGGAGTGGTGATGGTTGTGAAGTTTATGTTTGAACCACAGAAGTAAAGTATTTTGATGGTCTTGATAAATATGATCAAACCACTGTTGCTTTTGTACGTTCAAATTCATTAGATTTGCCTGTTTAATAAGCGAACAACACACAGTTATGCTAAGGTGGGGAAAGTGTTGAAAATAATGATAGTGATAATGATTATTAAATGCAATAATAAAACTTACAAAATGCAACATGAATAATTGAGTTGTTTTGAACCTTCTTTCACCTTAATTATTAATGAGATGAATAATTAATAAATGTGAGATTTCACTTTATTTGGTTCGTAATTGTAAATTTTGATCGTTCTACGAATGTATGAATAAGAGTTCTTATGAGTAAGCCATCTGTAAATGTAAACCTCAAAAAAAGTTTTATTGGCCGCAAATTTAAATATTTAATTGGATTTATGCTGCTGATTATTTTCGGACTAGCAGGCTTCTATTGGAAAAAAACCTCATCCAAACCCGCAGAGGAATATAGCCAATGGAGTAAACCTGTACCCGTGCGAACTGTGCCAGTACAACGACAAGATTTACAGGTTGAAATTAAAGCAATTGGTACAGTCATTCCTACACATATTGTGAATGTACAAAGTCAGGTTTCTGGGGTTTTACAGCAGATTTATTTTAAAGAAGGGCAAACCGTAAAAAAGGGTCAGCTCCTTGCACAAATTGATCCCGCACCATTCCAAGTCGTGCTTGCACAGGCTGAAGGAACACGACAACAGAACTTAGCACAATTGCAAAATGCTGAAACAGAGTTGAAGCGTTATCAATTATTGTTTAAACAAGATTCAATTGCGAAACAACAAGTAGAACAACAACTCGCTCTGGTCAATCAACTCCAAGGACAGATACAAGCAAACAAGGCGCAAGTGGATGCCGCAAAACTACAGCTGTCTTATACTAAAATTTATTCACCTATTGATGGGCGGGTTGGATTTAGACAGAAAGATGCTGGTAACCTGATTCAAGCCAATGAAAGTGGTGGTTTAGTCAGTATTACTCAAGTTCATCCAATTTTTGTGCAATTTGCAGTGGCAGAAAACTACTTAGCAAACCTGCGTCAATCCTTAAAAAAGGGAGACAAGGTGCTGGTAAGTGCTTGGGATAAAACAGAACAAAAACAACTTGCGCTGGGCCATGTACAAGCAATAGATAATCAGATTGATATCAGTACTGGGACTTTAAAAATAAAAGCAATTTTTGATAATTATGATGATGTTTTATTTCCAAATCAGTTTGTCAATGTGCATTTAAATACTCAAACCATTCAAAATGCACTCAGCATCCCTAATGATGCTGTACAACATGGCGCAAAAGGCAGCTATGTTTATATCATCAATCCGCAAAACAAAGCCGAAATTCGGATGCTAAAACTGGGCATGACCTCGAATGGTCAAATTGAAGTTTTAGACGGATTAAAGGGTAGCGAAAAAGTCGTACTTGAAGGAATTGATCGTCTTTCGGAAGGCAAAGAAGTTCAAATTGTTGTAGAGAATCAACAGCCAATTTCTACGGCTAAGCCAACTGCTGGATAAATCATGAATATTTCACGGTTCTTTATTTTACGTCCAGTCGCAACCACATTATTGATGTTAGCACTATTGTTAAGTGGCTTCTTGGTTTGGCGATTGTTACCTGTTTCTGCTTTGCCACAGGTCGATTATCCAATTATTCAAGTCTATACTTTTCAACCTGGCGCCAATCCCGATACAGTACAACGTACAATCACCGCACCACTCGAACGAGAAATGGGCAAAATTGCGGGTTTAAAACAAATGTCTTCCAGTAGTTCAGTGGGGGCATCCGTCATTACCTTGCAGTTTGAACTGAGCGCAGAGCTTGGTGTCGTTGAACAAGAAGTACAGTCAGCACTCAGTACCGCCAGCAGTAAATTACCCAATGATCTACCAGCACCACCGGTTTACCGTAAAGTAAATCCTGCTGATGTTCCTGTGATTACCCTTGCCATCAGCTCAGAAACTTTACCTTTAACCACTGTCTACGACATGGTGGATACCCGAGTTGCACAAAAGCTTTCTCAGCTTTCAGGTGTAGGGATGGTGAGCCTTGCAGGGGGGCAACGTCCAGCAATACGCGTGCAAATGAATGCTATGGCACTTGCTGCTTATAAAATGAGTGCTGAGGATGTACGCTCCGCAATTAATTCTGCCAATGCGAATCAACCCAAAGGAAGCTTTGATGGTCCATATCGCACCACAATGTTGGATGCCAATGATCAGATTCGTTCGATTGCAGATTATGAAAATTTAATCTTACGCTGGAACAATGGTGCTCCGATACGTCTGAAAGATGTGGCAAAAGTCATCGAAGGTAGTGAAGACCGCTATATGGCTGCATGGGCAGATAGTCAATCTGCAATCTTAGTCAATGTGCAGCGTCAACCAAATGCCAATGTGATTCAAGTTGCAGATCAGATTAAACAGATATTGCCTGAACTACAAAAGAATCTGCCTGAAAATGTCGAAATTCGGGTGTTAACAGATCGAACAGAGAGTATTCGTAGTTCCATTGATGATGTGCAAAAAGAATTGGTTTTTGCCGTATGTTTGGTGGTGATGGTCACTTTTCTCTTTTTAAGAAATTTATCTGCAACCGTAATTCCAAGTATTGCAGTGCCACTGTCGATTGTTGGTACCTTTGTTGTGATGTATTTTTTAGGCTTCTCGGTCAACAATTTGACCTTAATGGCGCTCACCATTGCGACAGGATTTGTAGTCGATGACGCAATTGTGATGTTGGAAAATATTGCACGACATCGTGAGGCAGGAGAAAGTTTATTACAAGCAGCACTCAAAGGGTCTAAGGAAATAGCTTTTACTTTGATTTCCCTGACGATTTCTCTAATTGCTGTATTAATCCCATTACTGTTTATGGGCGATGTTGTTGGAAGACTGTTCCACGAATTTGCTGTCACTTTAGCAGCTGCAATCGCAATTTCATTGGTGGTGTCACTCACATTGACCCCGATGATGTGTGCATATTTATTAAAAAGTACCAAACATTCAAGTTCACACAGTCGCTGGAGTCTAGATCGCATTATTCAGCATTATGGTAAAGCTTTACAGTGGGTTTTTCGGCATCAAGTGCTGACACTTTCGGTGATGTTGAGTACCGTCATTTTAGCTGGGCTGTTGTATTGGATGATTCCAAAAGGTTTTTTCCCTGTACAGGACAGCGGTGTCATACAAGTGGTCACTCAAGCACCCGATGATATTTCATTCCACGCTATGAGTGAGCGTCAACAAGCACTTGCAGGTCAGATCCTAAAAGATCCTGCTGTGGAAAGTTTGTCTTCATTTATCGGTATAGATACCAATAACCCAAAACTAAGTAATGGGCGTATTTTAATTAACTTGAAGCCGCATGCTGAAAGAGACCGTGTAGATCAGATCATGGCACGTCTACGAGAACAGTTCGCTCAAGTTAAAGGGATTCAAGGTTGGATGCAACCCGTACAAGAGCTGAGCATTGAAGATAAAATCAGTCGAACTCAATATCAACTCAGTATAAGCGCTGCTAAAACGACAGATTTAGCACAATGGACTCCTGTATTTGTTGATGCTTTACGGCAACAACCTGAATTTGCAGAGGTGACCAGTGAAGACGGTGGGCAAGGCTTACAGGCATTTATTGATGTCAATCGAGATGCCGCAGCACGTTTAGGTTTAAACATTGAAGATATCAGTTTAGCTTTACAAAATTTATTTGCGCAGCGCCAGATTGCGACTTTATACACGCAATCCAATCAATATCGTATTGTTTTGGAACTTGACCCAACATTCACTCAAGGTATAGATGCTCTAGGGCAAACCTATATTCATAATAAAAGTGGAGAGCCGATATTACTCAGTTCTGTTGCCAATATTGTGCAAAAACGCGTGCCTACTATTCTGCAACAGCAATCACAATTTCCAGCCAGTGGGGTATCTTTTAATCTTGCATCAGGGGTCGCGCTCGGGGATGCGATCAAAGCGATTGATCGCGTACAACAGCGTCTAAATCTACCAACAGAAGTAAAGGTGAAACTACAAGGTGCAGCCGCTGCTTATGAGAACTCACAACAACATACTTTCTGGTTGGTGATTGCAGCAATAGTGACCATGTACATTGTGTTAGGCATTCTGTACGAAAGTTTTATTCATCCGATAACTATTCTTTCTACTTTGCCTTCTGCTGCAATTGGTGCTTTGTTGGCATTGTTTTTGGTCAATCGGCCATTGGACATGATTGCCTTGATTGGGATCATTTTATTGATTGGTCTGGTCAAGAAAAATGGCATCATGATGGTGGATTTTGCTTTGGCTGCACAACGTCATGAAGGATTGTCACCACAGCAAGCGATTTATCAAGCCGCATTGATGCGTTTTCGCCCAATTTTAATGACCACACTCGCGGCGCTGGTTGGGGCAATCCCATTGATGCTTGCGTCAGGTTCAGGCGCAGAATTACGTCAGCCTCTCGGGGGCGTCATGGTGGGTGGTCTGATTTTAAGTCAAGTCCTCACGTTATTTACCACACCAGTAGTTTATTTGTTTTTTGATCGTCTGCAATATTCATTACAACACACCAATTCAGATTTAACTGTAGATGATTTCCCCCCAGATCATGATACGACAAGGAGAGAGTTTTGACCTTTCTCTCGACCTTTATTCATCGACCTGTTGCCAGTATTTTACTTGGGATCGCAATTGTATTATTGGGTATATTGGCCTATTTTCGCTTACCTGTAGCCGCTTTACCACAGGCAGATATTCCAACGATTGTGGTGCGAGCAAGTTTACCTGGTGCAAGTCCTGAAAGCATGTCTGCCACTGTGGCGACGCCGTTAGAGCGTGCCATGATGGGCGTTTCAGGGGTAAAAGCGATTAATTCTTCAAGTAATCAAAGCGCAACCCAAGTGGTTTTGCATTTTGATTTAAAGACTGACATCAATGAAGCCGCCAGAGAGGTCCAAGCTGCAATCAATGTTGCGATGTCACAGTTGCCTTCTGGAATGCCAAGCCCCCCTGAATATTTCAAGATCAATCCAAGCCAGAGTCCAATTTTTTATTTGGCATTGAGTTCGGAACATCTTTCTGCGGGCAAACTCTATGAAATTGCCAGCAATCAGCTCCAGCCAAATCTTGCGCAAATTAATGGGGTTGGTGAAGTTGTCATTGACGGGGCATCTATGCCAGCTGTGCGAATTCAACTCAATCCAAATGCCTTGATTTCACAAGGGGTGTCTTTGGAGCAAGTTCGTGAAGCGATTGTAAAAAGTAATACAGTACAAGCCTTAGGGGTAATTGAGACTGAACAGTTACGTTGGCAAGTTGAGCTTCCAAATCATTTAAAAAAAGCGGATGATTTTGCCAATTTGATCGTGCATCAAAATGGTCAGACAGTTGTTCGTTTAAAAGATGTGGCTGAGGTACAGGATTCTGTCGAAAACCGATATGTAAGTGGTTTCCACAATGGCAAACCAGCGGTGATTATTAAAATCAGCCGTCAGCCCAATGCAAACACCGTTGCCACAATCGAAAAGATCAAAGAAAAACTACCTGAGTTAAGCACATTAATTCCAGCAGATTCACAACTGACCACAGTGATGGATGGATCGGAAATTATTCGGGCAGGCTTAAATGAGGCAAGAGATACTTTATTATTTTCCATGCTTTTGGTGATTATTGTGGTCGCTCTGATGTTAGGTCGTCTGCAAAGTGCTCTTGTTCCAAGTATTGCCTTGATTGTGACTTTGATTGGCGCATGCAGTTTGGTTTATCTCGCGGGATTTTCACTGAATAACTTGTCAATTATGGCAGTCATTGTTGCGATTGGACTTGTAGTTGATGATGCAATTGTGGTTTTGGAAAATATTGAACGCCATATAGAACAGGGTGAACAACCTGTACAAGCTGCCTTAAAGGGTATTCAAGAAGTCGGTTTGACCTTGTTAGCAATGAATTTAGCTTTGGTAGTGATCTTTATTTCCGTGCTATTTATGGGTGGTGTAATCGAGAGACTGTTTAGAGAATTTTCTTTAACCTTGATTTTTATCATTATTCTATCTGTATTTGTCTCTCTGGTCCTTACGCCAAGTTTATCCGCACGCTGTTTAAAACCATTGGAGCGTTATCAACATCAGGCTTTGTATCGCTATAGCCATCGCTGTATGCAAGGTTTGAGTCGGCTCTATTTGCATTCACTAAAATGGATGATTAAACACGGTTATTTGGTCATTTTGCTATGGGGCGGTGCAATTGCTGCCTCTGTATATGTGTATCAAACATTACCCAAACGTGTATTACCTGAGCAAGATACCGGACGGGTTGAAGCTTTTATTCGAGGGGATGATGGCTTCTCCTTTCAAATTATGCAACCCAAAATCGCCACCTTTAGTGAAAGTGTATTAAAGGATCCCGCAGTCAAAGATGTGATTGGTACGTCTGGTGGTGCTGGCGGAATCACCAATTCATTTTTAATGGTGAGTTTAAAACCTAAAGCAGAGCGAGATGGCAAATCTTCACATGAAATTGTAGACAGAATTAAAAAAAATGCCCCATGGTTGGCAGGTGCGATTTTCTCTGCACAAGTCAAACAGGAACTAGAATTGGATGATCCATTTTCAAGTGGAAGTGGGCAAGATTATTTGTTGTTACTGCAATCTGATAATGTTGCGTTATTACGTCAGTGGGTGCCTAAAGTCGCTCAGGCAATGCAGAAACTTCCAGAGTTAGAAGAAGTTGAAACCATGGGCGATGAAGGTGCTCAGCATGTGACTTTAGACATTGACCGTGAAGCTGCACGTCGTTTGGGGGTGGATATAGACAATATTTCAAGCGTACTCAATAACTCATTTTCGCAGCGCCAAATTTCGACTATTTATGATCAAACCCAACAGTTTTATGTGGTGATGGAAGTTGATAAACACTTTACTGAACACCCTGAAGCGCTGGCAAATGTACGTATTCCAAATCAACAAGGTATTGCAGTGCCTCTGAGTAATTTTGCCACATGGTCTTATGGCATCACCAATGATCGGGTTTATCGACGCAACCAATATGCCGCAATGGGGATTGGTTATGTGGTTAAACAAGGCTATAGCTATGAACAAGCGGATGTAGCTATTCGGAGTGTTTTACCCGAAGTCATGTTACCCAATGAAATTTTTATCATGACAGATAAAGATGTAGAGGCAGAAAGTTTGCAGACTGGTTTATCGACCCCTTTACTTGTCTGTGTGGTGATCTTACTTATTTATATTGTTCTCGGGGTTACCTATGAAAGTCTGGTTCATCCATTGACGATTTTATCGACAGTACCCGCTGTGGCTTTGGGGGCTTTGCTAACCTTATGGTTATTTAATTTCCAATTTACCTTAATTGCACTCTTGGGCATGTTTTTATTGATTGGAATTGTTTTAAAAAATGCCATTCTTTTAATTGATTTTACTTTATTGGAAAGAAGAGCAGGCAAGACTGCATATCAGGCTATTTTGTCTGCCGCAGCACTTCGTTTTCGTCCAATTCTGATGACTAATACCGCAGCGTTGCTGGGTGCAATTCCACTGGCACTTAGCTGGGGAGAAGGGGCAGAGCTACGTCAGCCTCTAGGTGTTGTCATTGTGGGTGGTTTAGCTTTGGGTCAATTATTGACGTTGTATACAACGCCAGTCTTGTATTTGGTGTTGGAAAAATGTGCTGAATCTTGTTTGAAATTTAAAAGTAAATACGCACTTCATTAAGGTAAATAGGAAAATATAATGCAGAGTTTAATCGTTAAAAATGTCATGTGCCTTAGTGTTCTATTGATGTTAACTGCATGCAATTCTACTGTTGTGTTGCATCCGCCTGAATATAAAGTGCCTATCCTTCAAACGGATGATCATTATAAATATGCTGTTTTAAATTGGGAAAAAACCTCAAACATAGAAGTCAATGCCAACACTTGGTGGGAAATCTTTCAAGATCCTATTCTCAGTCAATTGATGCAACAATTGAATCAAGAAAATTTGAGTCTGAAACAGGCAGAAGCACGATATCAACAAGCCAATGCCTTACTTGAGCAGCAACACGCAAACCGTTTGCCAAGTTTAAAGTTAAATGGTTCTGCACAACGTAGTGGAACAAAGGATAGTACACCAAACAACCGATTTACGGCGGGTGTTCAAGTCAGTTGGATTCCTGATTTATGGGGCAGAGTCGCCAAAGCGATTGAAGGGCAACAAGCAAATTTAGATGCTTCACAGGCTGACTTAGCCGCAGTTAAACTTAATCAGCAATTATTGGGCACAGAAACCTATTGGAATATCCGAGTACTGGATGCGCAGTTGGATGTTTTACAACAAACTCAACACAGCTATCAACGTTCCGTCAAAATTTTAAATAACCAATATGTTGCCGGGATGAGCGCGCGAGCGGATGTGATACAGGCTGAAACACAACTCAAGCAAGTGCAAATCCAGCAGATAGAAACCCAACGAGAACGTGATTTACAAGAAAATATTTTAGCTGTGGTACAAGGTAAAACGGTTGCTCAATTTCAATTGCCCAAACAAAAACAGTACTTTCAAGTTCCAATATTACCAAGTCAGCTACCAAGTCGGATGCTTATCCAGCGTCCTGATGTGATACGTGCTGAACGTGAATTGGCTGCAACACATGCCCAATTGGGCTTGGCTCAAACAGCATGGTTACCCGATCTCAGTATTGGCCTAACGGGTGAATTAAATAGTCTCGTATTGAGTCAACTGTTTCAAGCACCACAGTACTTGTGGTCGACTGGATTACAAACAACGGCATTGATATTTGATGGTGGAAAACGTAAGGCTGAGATTGCACAAGCACAAGCGAGTTATACTGAAAAAGCAGCGGCTTATAGACAGGCTGTTTTAACGGGTTGGAAAGAGGTAGAGGACGCACTTATTCAGTCATCCAGTTTTAAACAACAACAATCTGAACAATTTGAATTGTTTAAGATTGCTTTGGAAAATGAACAAGTCGTGACTCGACGTTATAATGCAGGCTTAGTCAGCTATTTAGAAGTCATCACTGCACAGAATTTAAGATTACAGGCAGAACAGGCAACTTTACAACTTAAGCAATTACAGTTAAAAAACACAGCTCAACTGATTGCCGCCTTAGGTGGTAATATAAGTTAAGGTTCTAAAAAGCAATTAAATCACTGGATTTATAACTTAAATTTAATTAATTCAATATCTTATATTATTTTTAAGGTGTGTAATCTAAAGTGTGAAAACCCTTATTGGTGACTATTTTATGCTTTCAAAGATTATTATTGAATTCGATTTAAGCAATGAGAATGATCATTTTATAAAAAGGTTGCTGTGCTTCATGTGAGAACAATGCGTATTTTGCTAAAACAATATTTTAGCTAGCGAGTGCACCGAATAGGGCTATTGTGTTTTTTCATATTGTTATTTAATTCGATGTTTTAAATCACAATTTTGATAATTAGCAGTACTTTATATGTATGACTCAATTCAACGTTTTGTATGCACTATGAAAGTGCAAGTTTAGATTAGTGATTAATTAAACAATTTTATTGTTAAAATGTTATTTATGTCACATTTATGTGTATAATTGTGGGAATTTATACCTCGATCTGATTTTGAAATGGTAAAGCTTGTAACTTTTTTCGTGTTAAGTAGTGTGATATTTCTAGGCTATTTCTCTTATGTGGATTCTCAACAAAGAAAATATGAAGAAATGCAAAATATTATTAAAGATGCGAATTTAACCATTCGGAAAATTGAGTCTAATCCTAATAATCACAATCATCTAAAAGTAAGTAATACCGTGATTTGATTTAAGTGCTGTATATCCTTAAAGCACTAAACTTCTGAGTTCACATGAATTGGATGACTAAAAGAGTCAGATTGATAAAATTATTTAAACTGTATGTTATAATTTGTAATATGTAATCGATAACGACCGTTAAACCTTCTAGAAAATGAAAGCTGCTAATCTGCAGCTTTTTTAATTCAAGTTTTTTATCGGAAATGTCATTTTGGTATGTTTATTGAATGCTGAATTATGGCCTAAATTGAAGGCATTTAGCATTTTTTTAAATGAACTCGATTTTATCAACGAATAGCTCAAACTTAACAGGGGCTCAACAATGACGAATCCAAATCCTTCAGCGGGTTTGCTCGAACGCTTATTTAAACTGAGCGAAAATAAAACAACGTTTAGAACCGAAATACTGGCAGGTTTAACGACATTTTTAACGATGTGTTACATCATTATTGTTAACCCATTGATTCTTTCAGAAACAGGTATGGATCATGGCGCCGTATTTGTGGCAACGTGTTTGGCCGCTGCGATTGGTTGTTTGGTCATGGGGGTGGTTGCAAACTATCCGATTGCACTTGCACCGGGTATGGGGCTGAATGCTTATTTTACTTATTCCGTTTGTTTAGGTATGGGCGTTGAATGGCAAACCGCTTTGGCTGCTGTATTTGTTTCCGGACTCGTTTTCATCGCAATTAGCATGTTTAAAATCCGTGAAGCCATTGTCAATGCAATTCCAATGTCATTGAAATTTGCAATCGGTGGTGGTATTGGATTATTCCTTGCACTGGTTGCATTGAAAAATTCAGGCATTATTGTTGCAAATCAAGCAACTTTGGTGGGTTTGGGTGATTTAAAGCAACCTACAGTTTTACTGACTTTATTGGGTTTTTTCCTGATTGTGATTATGCACCACTATAAAATTCGTGGCGCAATTATTATCAGTATTTTAGCGATCACTGGTATTGCAACAGCTTTAGGCTTAAACGAATTTAAAGGAGTTGTTGGTTCGATTCCTTCTATTGCACCGACTTTCATGCAAATGAATTTTGAAAACTTATTTACAGTAAGTTTGGTAGGCGTGATTTTCGTATTCTTCTTGGTTGATTTATTTGACTCAACCGGAACATTGGTCGGGGTTTCACATCGTGCGGGTTTATTGAAAGATGGTAAATTACCACGTTTGAAAAAAGCGCTGTTTGCTGATTCAACTGCAATTGTTGCTGGTGCTGCTTTGGGTACATCATCAACAACACCTTATATTGAGTCATCTGCGGGTGTTGCTGCAGGCGGTCGTACAGGTTTAACTGCAGTTGTTGTTGGTATTTTATTTTTAGCGTGTTTATTTTTAGCGCCACTGGCTCAATCTGTTCCTGGATTTGCGACCGCTCCAGCATTATTATTTGTTGGAGTGCTGATGATTCAAGGCATCATCAATATTGAATGGGATGATATTACCGAAGCAGTTCCAGCATTTTTAACCATTGTATTTATGCCATTTGCTTATTCAATTGCAGACGGTATTGCAATGGGCTTTATCAGTTATGCATTGGTTAAATTATTTACAGGTAAAGCCAAAACTGTTCCATATATGGTTTGGATCATTGCTGTGCTCTGGGTGATTAAATTCGTTGCATTTGGTGGTTAATAAATTTAAATAAGGAAAGGGTGTAAACTCAAGTTTGCACCCTTTTTTGTTTTAATCAGATTGAAATGAATCCAAGCGATTTGGATGATTGAAATTTAATTTAATAAGTTTGAGGAAAAACGTGAATAGATTAGAACTTATTCGTGCCTTACCTAAGGCAGAACTCCATGTACATATCGAAGGCACGTTTGAGCCTGAGCTGATGTTTGCGATAGCTCAACGTAATCAAATTGATATCCCGTATAAATCTGTAGAAGAAGTCAAACAAGCATATAACTTTCATAACCTACAGTCTTTCCTTGATATTTATTATGCAGGTGCAAATGTACTGATCAATGAACAAGACTTTTATGATTTAGCTTGGGCATATTTTGAAAAATGTGCAGAAGATAAAGTTGTACATACTGAAATGTTCTTTGATCCGCAAACGCATACCGACCGTGGTGTAGCATTTGAAACGGTAATCAATGGTTTACAGCGCGCGTGTGATGATGCCCAAACAAAGTTGGGTATAAGCTCTCATTTAATCATGTGTTTCCTACGTCACTTAAGTGAAGAAGCAGCATTTGAAACATTAAAGCAAGCCTTGCCTTATAAAGATCAAATTATTGCTGTAGGCTTAGATTCAAGCGAAGTTGGACATCCACCAGCTAAGTTTGAACGAGTTTTTGCTCAAGCACGTAAAGAGGGTTTCTTGGTGGTTGCGCATGCGGGAGAAGAAGGTCCTGCTGAATATGTATGGGAAGCTTTAGATTTATTAAAAGTAAACCGTATTGATCACGGGGTACGTTCAGAAGAAGACCCAGCCCTGATGCAACGTTTAATTGCAGAAAAGATGCCTTTGACTGTTTGCCCACTGAGCAATTTAAAATTGTGTGTGGTGGATAATATGGCACAACATAATATTCATCGTTTATTGCAAAAAGGAGTGCATGTGACTGTTAATTCAGATGACCCATCTTATTTCGGTGGCTATATGAATGATAATTTTATTTCGATTGCTGAAGCACTAGATCTTTCCAATACAGAGTTAAAGCAATTGGCAAAAAATTCATTTGAAGCGTCATTTATTTCAAATGAAGAAAAGCAAAAATGGAACAATCAAATTGATCAATTGGCTTAAATCAAGCTATATTCTTTAAGCCTATAAAAGCAGTGTGTGAACACTGCTTTTTTTCATAAGGAAAATAGAATGAAATTTTTAACAACAAGTTTAACCTTATTCATTATTTTACCTGTGACTATTGCATGTGCAGACTCAAGTACAGAAACGATTACGCATAAGATGTTAAAACCATTAATCGAACAGCAGTGCGCCAGTGAATTAAAAGCTTCAAAAATTTGGCAAGCATCTTCATTTTTATGGACTGCTACACAGCAGCAACATGCACAGCAAAAAGTTTGTGGCTGTGTCAGTGAGAATGCTTTGAATGATATCCCTGCTAAACAGCTGGTTATGGCAACTTTTAATGAAGCTACAAAAAATAAGCTGATTCAACAGGCGGTGATAAATAGTTTAAAAGGTTGTGCAAAAGAAGCATTAAAGTAAAGATCTAGAATTTAAAACATAATAAAAATATAAAAAAGCACACCGTTTGATGTGCTTTTAATTTGTATTTGACTAGCCTTGTCTTGTCATACTTTTCAACACATTGTCTTTATCAATAAAATGATGTTTGAGCGCAGCGAGAACATGTCCGACAAGAAGTAGACCAGCAGCCCATGAAATATAAATATGTAAAGGTTTCACAATCGCTGTTAAATCGGGATTATCTTGAACAAGTCTTGGAATTTCAAATAAGTACAATACAGGCACGGGATGACCAGCACTCCAGCTAAATAAACATCCAGTGATTGGCAATGCCAATAACATGAAATATAAACCTAAATGTCCTAAATGAGCCAAAGTTTTCATTAATGGTGACATTGTTTCAGGTAGTTCAGGAGCAGGGTGTGTATAACGCCAAAAGATACGGATAATGACTAAAAAGATAATTACCGATGCAATATTTTTATGTAAGGTGATGACATCACCTTTAAACGGCCCATCGACATCATAGCTTAAAAAATTGCCACTATAAAAACCAATGACCCAAGCGGTAATAAAGATGATTGCCATAATCCAATGCAACCATTGTGCTGTCCTTGTATAGTATTGTGATTTTTGTTGCATGACACAGATTCCAGTTTAATTTAGTGCTTATGATATGGATTTTATTTAAAGAAATCATTTCTAAAAACTCAACGTATTGTTTTAAATTTGCAACGCTTAAAGCAATAATTGTGAAATATTTATCCATTTAGCATCTAATGAGTTGATTATTGAAATAATTAGTTTAATACAAGTATAAGTTTAGGCAAAATACCCTAGCTTTATCTCATAAAAAGGAAAAAATTGTGAAAAATCGTGTTGTCTTGCTTGCTTCAATCGCTTTAGCTCTAACGGCTTGCGCGACCAATGACCCAACAGGTGCTGCAGCAGCGTCAACAACTCAGCAGTTAGGGGGTGTTGCGCTTAAAATCGCGATAAATGCGAAATGTACAACTGAACTGAATAATTTACCTGCTTGGAAGACTGCAACAAAAGTCATGACTACAGATCAGAAAAACAATGTACAAAGTGAAATTTGTGGTTGTGTCAGTGAAAAAGCACCACAAAGTGTCAGTACTGTAGATTTGGCAACGGCTGCTTTAGACCCTCAAGCACGTGCAACGATTGTTTCAAACGTTGTGACAAAAACAATCAATGCATGTGTTGCTGAAGCAATGAAATAATTGCATTAAAACCAAAGATATATGAATTTATTGATATAGATTTTTGTATTTTAATAAATTCATGGTCTTAGGGTTGATGCTCTTTTCTTAAAATTAAGTCATTCACTCTAAGCAAAGTATTTTAAATTTTGCTCAGTCCATTGAATTTATGTAGAAAGAAAAAGGTCTAAAATCTGTCATCATCTCAAGGTGATGATGTAAGAACTCAGATAAAATCTATTGAGCTTCTTTTATGATAGGAAAGAAAATGTTAGTTGCTGGTGTAGATGAAGCAGGACGAGGTCCTTTGGTTGGCTCTGTGGTTGCAGCTGCTGTTATTTTAGATCCAAACAATCCAATTCAAGGGTTAAATGACTCTAAAAAATTAACTGAAAAAAAACGTGAAAAGTTGTTTGTTGAAATTCAAGAAAAAGCGATTGCTTGGGCAATTGCTGAAGCAACACATCAAGAAATTGATGAGCTGAATATCTTGCAAGCTTCATTATTGGCAATGAGACGTGCAGTAGAGACCCTTAAAACCATACCTGAACATGTGCTTGTGGATGGAAATAAAGTTCCTAAAGGCTTAAGCATGAGCTGTGATGCGGTCGTAGGAGGGGATGCTCTACATGCTGAGATCAGTGCGGCAAGTATTTTAGCCAAAGTAACACGTGATCATGAAATGGTTGAGTTAGACAAGCAATATCCACAATTTGGTTTTGCAAAACACAAAGGCTATCCAACCAAAGCACACTTTGAAGCTATTGCTGAGCATGGGGTGATTGAACAGCATCGCCGTAGCTATTCGCCAGTCAAAAAAGCACTGGGTCTTGAATAAAACGGATGATGTTTTTTACTGATCAATAAAAATTTAAAGCGGCTTAAAAGCCGCTTTAGTTTCCAAAACCACTATAATCTTAACGATTATAGGTGTTTTGCGAATTATCATCTTCAAAAGAAGGTTGATAATCTTGATCAATATGTTGCAAATGCTCGTGCATAGCACGCTCATGTTGAATACGTTGATAAATTTCTTCGCGATGTACAGAAACTTCTTTTGGGGCATTTACACCAATACGAACTTGGTTGCCTTTAACACCAAGCACAGTAACACTGACTTGATCCCCAATCATCAAAGTTTCTCCGACACGGCGGGTCAGAATCAGCATGTTTATCTCCTTGCTTAAACGCTAAACCTGCGATGAATTTCTAAAAAATAGAAAACACAACTTTAAATAGCACCGATAATTTTAACAGAATAATGTGACAAGTTTTTCATTTTCACATAGCTCTATTGAAATTTCTCTAAAACCTCAAAACTAATATAACAGAGCCACTATAGAAAACACTATAGTGGCTCTGATTTTTTCTTGGTCAAAACAGCGAATAAGTTGCTATATTTGATCAAAAATTACGCACGCGCACTCGATTCGCCATGTTCACGATCTAAACCGAAAGCTGTGTGTAGTGAACGAACAGCAAGTTCTAAGTAATTTTCTTCAATAATCACAGAAATTTTAATTTCCGAAGTTGAGATCATTAAGATATTGATACCTTCATCTGCAAGTGCAGTAAACATTTTACTTGCAACACCTGCATGAGAACGCATACCTACACCGACAATCGAAACTTTGACAATATCATCACGTGTAGCAACTTCACGTGCACCAATCGCTGTAGCAGTTTCTTCTAAGATTGCTTTGGCTTTTTTAAGCTCACTACGATTCACTGTAAAGGTAAAGTCAGTAGTACCATCTTCTTCAACGTTTTGGATGATCATATCCACTTCAACGTTTGCAGAACCAATAGGTGATAAGATTTTAGACGCAATACCTGGTTCATCAGGTACACCTAAAATTGTTAATTTAGCTTCGTCACGGTTAAATGCGATACCAGAAATAATTGGCTGTTCCATATTGTCTTCCGCTTCAGTAGTGATTAGTGTTCCGACATTGTTTTTGAAATCTTCGTCGAATGCGCCATCATTGTCATTATCAAAACTTGATAATACGCGTAAAGGCACTTGGTATTTTCCTGCAAATTCAACAGAACGAATCTGCAATACTTTAGAACCGAGAGATGCCATTTCAAGCATTTCTTCAAATGAAATACGATCAACTTTTTTTGCTTTAGGTGCAACACGAGGATCAGTGGTATAAACCCCATCCACATCTGTGTAAATCTGACATTCATCAGCTTTTAATGCCGCAGCAAGTGCAACACCAGAAGTATCAGAACCGCCACGGCCTAAAGTTGTTGTATTACCATCAATGTCGAAACCTTGGAAGCCTGCAACAACAATGACACGACCTGCATCCAAATGATTTGTCATCACATCTGTATCAATAGATTCGATACGGGCTTTGGTAAACGCGCTGTCAGTTTTGATACCAACTTGGCGACCTGTGAGTGACTTAGCTTCAACACCAATTGAATTGAGCGCCATTGCTAACATTGAAATCGTTACCTGTTCACCCGTAGACACCATTTGGTCTAGTTCACGAGGATCAGGGGTTTCGGTAATGGCTTTCGCTAAAGCCAATAAGCGGTTTGTTTCACCACTCATTGCGGATACAACCACTACGACCTTGTGGCCGTGGTCATGCCAACGCTTTACACGACGAGCAACATTTAAAATGCGCTCGGGAGTACCCATAGAAGTACCGCCATATTTTTGAACGATTAATGCCATAGTTGTTCCATATAAGCCATGACCCTAATCGGCATTAGGGTCAGTTACACAAAAGGTGAAGTATTATTTTTGAGCAAGCCAAGCAGTTAAATCTGCCATTACTTGTTCAAACTTCTCGTTTAGTGGCGCGCCACCTTGTGCTAAGTCAGGTTTACCACCACCTTTACCACCCAACTCAGTAGCTAAGTGTTTGATGATGTCACCCGCTTTTAGATTTGCAGTAAAATCTTTAGCTACAGAAGCGATAAGGCTAACTTTTTCACCCTCTACAGCTGCAAGCACAATCACTGCATTATCTAATTTTGATTTGACACTGTCATGAAGATGGCGAACAGACTTCGCATCTTGTCCCTGAACTGTGGCAATAAGTGTTTGGCGACCTGAAATTTCTGTCACTTGATTGATTAAATCAGAGGCTTGGAAGTTCGCCAATTTTTGATTCAATTGCTCGATATGTTTTTGCAATTGATGTGCTGTTTCTAGAGTTGATTGAACTTTTTCAACTGTTTGATCTTTCTGTGCTTTTAATAAGTCATTGATATGCAAAATGTCTGCATCAAATTTTTGAACAATTTCAAGCGCTTTGGTACCTGTGACAGCTTCAATACGACGAACACCTGCTGCAACACCACTTTCAGAGGTGATTTTAAACAGACCAATATCGCCAGTGCGTTTAACATGGATACCACCACAAAGTTCGATAGAGAAATTTTTCTCATCTTTGATTGAGCCCATAGAAAGTACACGAACTTCATCACCATATTTTTCACCGAACAACATCATTGCGCCTTTTTCTTTAGCGGCATCGATGTCTAAAAGTTCAGTAGAAACGGCGGTGTTTGCAATCACTTCACGGTTTACAATACGTTCAACCTGTTGAATTTGTTCAAATGTCACAGGTTGGTCATTGGCAAAATCAAAACGTAAAATGTCAGAAGCGACCAACGAACCTTTTTGTTGTACGTGCTCGCCCAATACTTGACGTAAAGCGGCATGTAAAAGGTGAGTTGCAGAGTGGTTGCGTGCAGTAGCTTCACGAAGATCGGCTTTTACAATTGCTTCAACATTTTGAGTCGCTTTTAAGCTTCCCATTGTCACGATGCCTTGGTGGACAAACGCGCCGCCAGATTTTTTAGTATCTTGAACTTCAAAAATACCCGTATCGTTTTTGAACACACCTGTATCACCAATTTGACCACCGCTTTCTGCATAGAATGGTGTTTGGTTCAATACGATCAGTGCTTCGTCGCCTTCAGCAATTTCATCAACTTGTACGCCATCTTTGTAGATCGCAATAATTTGACCTTGACCTTGAGTTGCTTCATAGCCATCAAATTGAGTATCGCTATCTACTTTCACAATACTGTTATAGTCAACAGCAAACTTGCCTGCATCACGTGCACGTTGGCGTTGTGCTGCCATTTCAACTTCAAAACCTGCTTCGTCAATTTCCAGTTCGCGTTCACGTGCGATATCTGCAGTTAAATCAGCAGGGAAGCCATAAGTGTCGTAAAGTTTAAAGACTGTTTCGCCTGGAATGGTTTTACCCTTAAGATTGGCTAATTCACCTTCAAGCAGTTTTAATCCTTGTTCAAGCGTTTTCGCAAACAATTCTTCTTCACGAACCAAAGCAGCTTCAATCACATTACGACGTTGTTCAAGCTCAGGATAAGCAGTGCCCATGGCATCGATTAATGGTTGTAACATTTTGTAGAAGAATGTACCCGTTGCGCCCATTTTATTACCATGACGTACTGCACGACGGATAATACGACGCAATACATAACCACGACCTTCATTTGAAGGATTAACGCCATCTGCGATCAGGAAGCAACATGAACGGGCATGGTCTGCAACTACTTTAAGTGAAGCAGGGTATTCAATTGGTTTATTGTTTGCTTGTGCAGTTGCAACCGCTTCAGATGTATCAACACCAATAATTTCAGCAGCAGATTTTAATAAATTTTGGAACAGGTCAATTTCATAGTTTGAATTGACATGCTGTAAAACAGCAGAAATACGTTCCAAGCCCATGCCTGTATCTACAGATGGTGCAGGAAGATTATGCAGTACGCCATCAGCAGTACGGTTAAACTGCATGAAAACGTTGTTCCAGATTTCAATGAAACGGTCACCATCTTCTTCAGGTGTACCCGGTAAGCCACCCCAAATATGATCGCCATGGTCAAAGAAAATTTCAGAACAAGGACCACACGGACCAGTATCACCCATTGCCCAAAAGTTATCAGAAGCGTATTTTTCGCCTTTATTGTCACCAATACGGATAATACGATCTGCAGCTAAGCCAATTTCCTTGTTCCAAATGTCAAAAGCTTCATCATCTGTATGATAAACAGTGGCATATAATTTATCTTTAGGTAGTGCCAACCATTCTTCACCCGTAAGGAAATCCCAAGCGAAACGAATCGCGTCACGCTTAAAGTAATCACCAAAAGAGAAGTTACCTAACATTTCAAAGAATGTATGGTGACGTGCTGTATAACCGACATTATCTAAGTCGTTGTGCTTACCGCCTGCACGGACACATTTTTGCGACGTCGTTGCGCGAACATAGTCACGTTTTTCTAATCCAAGGAAACAGTCCTTAAACTGGTTCATCCCTGCGTTGGTAAAAAGCAGAGTAGGGTCATTGGCAGGTACAAGTGAACTTGACGCGACACGTGTATGTCCTTGCGATTCAAAGTAGCGCAAAAATGCTTCACGTATTTCAGCAGTTGTCATAAAACGAGTACTCACAACCAAGTCACTCCTTAATTTTCGTATTGGCTAAAAGTGCGTTGCTGAGTCTGATTTTTGCGCTCAGTCACCACACGGGCTTATTTGTAAAAACGCCAAAGTATAACGGAAAATGTAGTGTCCACCAATGATTTTAAGGTGAATTATTGGTATTTCTATACATTTTCAACTTTCGTCTGGAGTAAATTTTGGTTGTATAAATTTAAAACTTAGCCACTTTACCATTATCGTATTTAAGCTTGCTTAAAAAGGGTCAATTCCCAGTAGATCATTATGCTGTAATTTATATTCTTGACCATTAAATTTAATGGTCTGTTGTTGTTTATATTGTTTTTTTACAGATTTGCATGTCTGATAGTTGGTTTTCGTTTGGTCTTTGATTTCTTTTAATACAATATCTTGTAAACCATGTGTGGTTTTGTTGGAAAGCACTAAAATACGTCTTACATCTGAACTGGTATTATTTCCTATACAATTTCCAATTCTTTCATAGCCACTATCATTTGTTCCAATACCCGCAAAAACTTGTTTAATTGGTTGGCGAGGATTAACTTTAAATAAAGCAAGATTATTATGGCTATAGGTAAAACCACCTTCATGTGAGGATGAGGTTTCTAAGCCGATCACATCTGTATTCGGCAAGGTTGAAAATCTTGTGTTGTGGAGTTTTGCTCCATCATAATGATCTGCATCTGAATAAAAAGTTTCTGGGGCTTTATACTTTTGCAGAATTTTATGCTGAGAAGAGTCAATTAAATATAAATTTAGATCATGCTCCATATCATCATAAGATTTATAATTAATCGGTTGGCTAATGGCAACCAATTGAATTCTTTGTGTACTGTCCAAATTGATACAGCTTTTATATGTTTTAGCTTCAGTCTTGGCAAAACTTGGGTTGGTTAGTTTAAATTTTTGAATTAAAGAATCTTGTAATTGTTCTGAACAAGCTTGATAAGGTGCTGCAAAACTATTTCCAGTAATCAAAAGCAGTGCAGCGTTCAATACAATTTGTAATGTTTTCATGCGCTCATCTCTAAAAAGTTCAAAATACAATTAAATTCCAAAGTCTAAAAAATTAAGATGTTCAAAATGATATTTTTTCCCATCAAATTTCATGATATGGCGTTGCTTTTTGACAATACGCTGGGTACTACAGTTTTTTTCGTTAAGTGTTATACGCTCTGTTTTTTCCGTTAATTGAATGTCAGCTAGACCATGACTGTTTTGTTTTAAGGGGTGAAGTAAAATTTGAGTCTCAGTTTGTGCATTATTTTCACATATAGATGGTCTTTCGCCAGCTGAGTAATTCGTCATAAATTTATCTAAAACCAATTGCATTTGTTGATTGCTGATTTTGAATAACTTTATTTCACGTATTGTATAGTAAATTCTACCTAAATGCCCATAGGTTAAGGCTAGACCAATGACTGGTGTCGCATTGTCGGTAGAAAAGTGGTGAATATCAAATTTTAAACTTTCAAACTGACCAGCATTTGAAGAGATGATTTTTGGATAAGTATAATGATTTAAAATTTTTGAAGATGCAGGATCGATCAAATATAAATTCAAATTATAATCCGCAAAGCCAGATTGCATTGGAACAGGATTGCTGATTGCAATAATCTGTTGATGTTTCCTGATCGTTAAGCAGGTTTGGAATACAGGATAAAGGGGATCTAAATTTTGTTGGGTGTTTAAGTTGAATTTTTGAATGAGCTGTTTAGTCTGTGGCTCTGTGCATCGCGAATAGACATCTTGGGCATGTGTTGATTGTATACATAAAAAAGTTAGTAAAATCATACAGTAAAGGTAAAGTAATTGATTTAATTTAAAAGTATTTTGAATGGGAGAATACATTTATTTTATCCTAAATAAATTAAAAACTTATTTTTGAGAAAATTTTATGACTAAATAAAACATATTTTAACAGTAGACTCTATAAATCTTATAACATATACGCATAAAGTAGTTTGGCTGTAAAAGGACATCTGATGCAACGTGTGGCAATAAACGGATTCGGGCGAATTGGACGGAATGTATTACGTGCTTGGTTTGAAAATCCGAAAAGCTTCCATTTTGAAATTGTTGCCATTAATGATATTGCGGATGTTGAAACGCTGGTTCATTTATTTAAATACGATACAACGCATGGTCGTTTTGATGGTGCGGTGAATATCTTACAAGAAGATGGACAGCTTTATATGTTGATTGACGCACGTCAAATTAAACAGAAAGTGCAAATTTTAAGACAAGCCAATCCTGAATTATTGCCTTGGGAAGCACTCAATATTGATGTTGTTTTAGAATGTACAGGGCTGTTTCGTTCAAGAACCGCTGCCACACAACATATAACAGCAGGTGCTAAGCGCGTCATTATTGGTGCAGCACCTTTTGACACTGTCGATGCTGCCATTGTTTATGGGGTAAATCATCATGATGTGAAAGCCGATGATCAAATTATTTCGGGTGTGTCATGTACCACACAAGCTTTGGTCCCTTTGGTCAAAATTATTGATGATGCCTTTGGAATTGACAGTGCATTAATGACAGAAATCCATGCGGTCACAGCAGATCAATCTGTACTGGATCATGCACATCGAGATTTACGCCGCGCACGTGCCTCAGGACAAAATATTATTCCAACAACATCTTCTGCTTTGGGTGCATTAAAACAAGTCATGCCCAAAATGGAAAACCGTATTGACGGTTTTTCAATCCGTGTACCAACAATTAATGTTGCCGCGATTGATTTAACATTTGTTGCTCAAGCGCCTGTAACAGCTCATTTAATTAACCAAACCTTAATTCAATCAGCAAAATATGATTATGCGGAAATTATGTCTGTCACAGATGAGCAATTGGTTTCAAGTGATTTTAATCATTCACCTTATTCACTGATTGTTGATTTGACTCAAACTATGGCCGTGGGTCAACAGGCGAAAGTGTTTGCTTGGTATGATAACGAATGGGGCTATGCGAATCGCTTGTTAGATTTGTGTGAATCATTTTATTAATCTAATATTTATCACTTTAAAATAACTTTAATGACTTGAGTTTAATCAAGACTAAGATTGACATGTTTTGTTGGGGGTGAATGATGTTTTTTATATATTTGGTGATTGTGATTCTTTATCTGGCCATGATGTTTGTGATTTGGCAAATGGGAAAATTAAAGAAAGAAAACCTTGAATGGCTTAAGCATGTGCAGAATCATGAGCAACAGATCCATGCACAAGAGCAACATCTCAAACAGACCTTACAAATTATGCAAGATTTGGCTAAAAAAATGCATGTACAGCAGGAAGTTTTAGACAATACCTCAACACGTTTGACTCAAGTTGAGTTTCAAAATGCTGAATTAATTAAAATATTACAGCAAAATTCAAAACCTTAATTGAGGTTTTGAATTGCATCAAGTCAGGAGTGACAGGCTATTGAGAACGTTTAAAGCATAAAGTATCTCAAAATCCCTGTTGCAATGATACTGATCAGTACAGTGGGTAATAATGAAAAATAACAAGCTGCGAATAGTGTGATGATAATTGCAATCAAGTTGGCTGGTTGATCTGTAACAAAGTAGGGTGCAATCACTGATATCAAAACACAGCCGGGGATAACCTGTAAAATTCGCGTGGTTCTTTTGCTGAGATGTCTATTCTTTAACAGTAAATAGCCTAAAATTCGAGTTAAGTAGGTTGTTAATCCCACACAAACAATGGCGATGAATGTCGTCATATGAATCATTCCTCATCTCCAATCAGTAAAAAAGCAGCGATAATTCCTGAAATAGAACCAATCAATACATACCAGCCTTTGGGTAGATAATAATAGGCCAGTGCAGCGGCAATCAGACTAATCAACCAAGGCAGTGCGGGTTTAAAGCCTTTCCACATTCCGCGTAAAAGCACCAGAAAAACTGCGGGGAATGCCATGTCAAAACCAAACTTTGTGACATCACCAAGGAAAGAACCAATGCCGACTCCCATAGTGGTAAAAACCACCCACATAACATATAACGCAAAACAAAGGCCGATATAAAAAAACACACTAAATCCTGCATAGGGATTGCGAGGGTTTTGTTTGTGTGAATCCGTAATGCTAAGGGCCCAACTCTCATCACACATAAAAAATAATAATGGAAGGGCTTTACGATTGGGCAAATGTCGAATATAGGGTGCTAAACTTGCACCCATTAAAATATGGCGGCTGTTGACCAGAAAAGTGATCAGAATTAAAAACAACAATTGAGGTGGCTGCGTCCAGACTTCAATAATGGCGAACTCAGAACCACCAGCAAAATTGAGTCCTGTTAACAATGGAACTTCTAAGGCAGAAAATCCTTTTTGCGCTGCTTGCGTTCCTAAAACCAGTGCAAAAGGGATAATACCCAGTAGCATTGGAATAGAGGTTTTAAGCCCACGTACAAACTCTCTAAATTCAATTGAATAGGTCAGTTCAGTCGTAGCGTTCTTAAAACTTAACATGAGTCGCTCAATGGTCGGTAAAACAAGATGATTTTTATTTTATGCCAATTGATTCGCTATATTTCGCTAAAATTGCTGCCTGTAAAATAATTTTTGCAATATTATTGCTGGAATATGTTATTTTTTGGTTTTATCTACTAGAAATAATTTTATGAAATTGGATCAGATAGATCGGCGTATTCTGTGTGCATTACAACGTAATGGAAAACTACAAAATAATGAATTGGCAGAACAGATAGGTTTATCCGCTTCACCTTGTTTAAGACGAGTAAAGCAACTGGAGGATGAGGGGATCATTGACCAATATGTTGCATTGGTCAATCCACACAAAGTAGATCTTAGTTTGACAGTCTTTGCACGAATTTGGTTAAAGAGTCAGGATGAACAAGCGGTCAATCGATTTATCGAAAGCATTATGAATATTTCTGAAATTGTTGAATGTCAACTTATGGCAGGAGATTGTGATTTTTTCTTACGTATTGTGGTTTCTGATTTAGAGGCATATCGTAAATTTCAAATTAATCATTTAAATAAAATTCCAGGGATCCAGAATGTCAAAACTGAAATCCCTTTACAGAAGATTAAACAGACCACAGCCTTACCGCTGGATTAGTTTTTTTGATTCGCTTTCGAATAACTTTAAATATTTTATCGGCACTTGTTCAGTCAACCAAACCCCATTTTCAGCACAATAAAATTGGAAACCATCTTGATGCATCTGTTTGGTGTCTAGGATGAAAATGATGACTTTGCCATGTCGTTGTCCCACTTTCTGGGCTGTGACTAAATCAGCAGATAAATGTACGTGATGACGTTCACCTGAAATTAAGCCTTTTTCTAAAATACTGTCGACAAAGCGAGTTGCTGTTCCATGAAAAAGTGTATCGGGTGGCGTAATAGCAACATACTCACGTTGAACCTGAGCACTAGAGTGACCTTGTACTGCGCGGATTTTGTTTTGATCAGGTGAAAGTTGGAAGCGTTTTTTATCACTGCTTTCAACAACCTCAATCAACTCTACGAGTTTAAGTGGTCTTCTGTGTTTGATCATTTGCTGTAAAAGGATGTGTACATCCGTCCAGCCTTCAGAATCGAGTTGGATTGCAATGGTTTCTGGTTGATGTCGAAGTACTAAACTTAGAAATTTACTATGTTCGCGTAATGTTTTTTCTGAAGATTTCATTTGTTATTCTTACATGATATGGATTTGGATATAAAATTAAGGCTGA
Organism: Acinetobacter sp. AS167; assembly: GCF_037152175.1. Classification (NCBI taxonomy): domain Bacteria; kingdom Pseudomonadati; phylum Pseudomonadota; class Gammaproteobacteria; order Moraxellales; family Moraxellaceae; genus Acinetobacter; species Acinetobacter sp. AS167. The sequence goes on along the minus strand of NZ_JBBCMP010000005.1, from coordinate 139,818 downwards.
GTTTCAATTGCTCTTACGACACTATCTACTGAATATTGTCCCCATTCAGAGAGTTGCTCGATAAATAGATTGATTGCATGACTATCAAAATGCGCAACCAGCATATAGCAAGCGGAACCACAGACTTTATAGCAACTTTCAATTGACTCAAATTGAGCGATAAATGCTTCAAACTGTTCAAATTCATTAGTCTGCATCATCACACGTATAAATTGTGTTGATTGGTTCTGTAGCGTAATCGTATATTTCTGAATTGTGCCTTCATCTTGCATTCGCGCAATGCGACTTCCTACAGCTTGGCCTGTACGGTGTACTAATTTTCCGATCTCTTTATTGCTTAACCGAGAATCAGTTTTTAGTATTTTTAAAATTTTGAGGTCAATTGGGTCATTTGGCAACATAGTGAATTGAACAAATTTTCAGTTTGAAAGTTTCTAATCGATTATTCTTTCATGAGTGACTGCAAATCGCCAGTTGTTTTGATTAATCTTATAAAAACATCAACACAAGGGTTAGGGAAACACCATGAGTCAAACAGCATTATTAGTGATAGATGTACAAAACGATTATTTTCCTCAAGGGAAGATGGAGTTGTTCTGTGCGGAACAGGCTTTAAAACATATCAATCGATTGGAAGATCTATTTATAAAGCGTGAGCAGCCGATTATTTATATTCAGCATATTGCCAATCAACCCAATGCTACATTTTTTGAAGCAGGAACGCAGGGTGTAGCACTACATTCGGGTTTACGTGTTAAGATCGATTCAATTGTGATTGAAAAACATTATCCCAATAGCTTTTTTCAAACCACTTTAAAAGCAGAATTAGAGCGACTGAATGTTGATAAATTGGTGATTAGTGGCATGATGACGCATATGTGTGTTGATGCGACGTCACGTGCAGCGGCAGAATTTGCTTATCAACCGACGATCATTGCAGACGCTACAGCGACGCGTCAATTGAGCTATTCAGGCAGAACAGTTGAAGCAGAAGATGTACAAACAGCCTGTTTGTCAGCCTTTCAAATGTTTTCACAAGTAGTCAGTATCGAGGACTATTTAAAATAGCTGAAAGAGTCAAAATAACAGGGAAGTACAGCGATTCGATTTTGTACTTCCCTTTAAATCTGAATAAAAATTTATTCTTGGTTTAAGAAACCTTCTTTGATTTTTTCAGGTAAACCTGTATGCCACCATGTATAAATGGAAGATTTTATTTCGTCATCTTGTTCAGGATCATTGAAAGGTTCATCATCTTCACGAATCAACTCATCGCCTTCAAATTTAAACCAGAATTCCCACGGGTCATCATCCCCACAACCCCAAGCCAGAGTGTGAATTTCAGGGAGTAATGCTTTTAAGAAAAGTAGGATTGCTTCGATAAACTCATCACCCGAAGAACCATGCACAAAATGGGCAACTGAATAGCCTGCAATAGTGTGTAATGATTCAGGACCCAAATCAAACTCAATATTGTCAACTGTATTTAAAAGATCTTCTGCAAGTTCTTGCCCCAATTGTGAATTGAGCTCAACTGCAACAGCAATAAATTTGTCTTGTTCACCGCGATGCTCTTGAAATAAACGGCCTAGCTTTTGCATGATTTCCGTATTTGGATGCGTGTAATATAAGTTGCTATGTAGTTCCATACTTCCCCAGTTTTTAGTATTTCAGTTGCTTTAAATAGATGCTGTTTTTCTAAACGAATAAATTATATTTTCAACAACGCAAATAGCAATCAACACTTGTGTGAAAAGTTAAATAAATACAAAGAATTGAAGTGGGGTAATGTGTAATAGATAGTTTTTTGCCTAAATTATGCATAAGTGGTCAAATTATCTAGGCATCAAAAGTTATTTTATTAATGCATGGCGCAGATGATCGTGCTAAAATAAGAGAAATCGGGTGTGTTCCCGATTTTTTTATGCGGATTACTTCCGCGCTGACAGGATTTAGGTTTACAACATGCCCATTTCAGAGACATGGTTATTACCTGATGGTGTAGCTGATGTATTACCAGAGCAAGCGCAAGTAATTGAAAAATTGCGCCGTGAAGCTTTAGATTTCCTCGCATCACGAGGTTATCAGCTGGTGTATACGCCATTCATCGAATACATCGAATCTCTTTCTTCTCTCTCCGAATCGAATCAAGATTTAGACTTAGCCACTTTTAAAGTCATCGACCAACTTTCAGGTCGTTTACTTGGTGTGCGTGCCGATATGACACCACAAGTGGCTCGTATTGATGCCCATGTACATCAAGTACAAGGTGTGGCGCGTTACTGCTATGCAGGAACTGTACTTCATACTAAACCACAAGGTTTTAATACCACGCGTGCACCACTTCAGTTAGGTGCAGAGTTATTTGGTTCAGACAGTATTGACGCAGACGTTGAAATGATCGATGTGATGCTCAATCTGCTTAATACCGCGGGTTTAGCTGATGGTATCCATCTTGATTTAGGGCATGTAGGACTGTTTAGAAGTCTGGTAAAACATGTGGGTTTAAACAAATCAACAGAAAGCCATTTATCTGATTTGTATCAGCGCAAAGCACTACCAGAACTTGCTGAATTCACTCAAAATTTAGAATTTGGTTCTGATTTTTATGCTTTAGGTCGTTATGCAAGTGATCTGGATGCATTGCAAGCGAATATTAGCGCAGAAATTTTTGCTGATGAAGCATTTAAAAATGCTTTTGAGGTACTTAAAACAACATATACAGAAATTCAAGCACGTTGGCCAAAACTCAATATTGGTATCGATGTTGTAGAGCTTCGTTCGTACCATTACCACACTGGGTTAATGTATGCCGTGTATGCACCAAACCGTGCTGCACCGTTGGCACAAGGTGGTCGTTATGATGGTATTGGTGAACACTTTGGACGCGCGCGTCCTGCAACAGGCTTTTCTTGTGACTTGTATTCCTTAAGTGCGGGTCAACGTCAACAGATTGAAAAAGTAGTTGCACCGAAAGGTACCGAATCCACTTTGCTGGATGCGATTGCCGTAGCACGTCAACAAGGTTTAAGTGTAATTCAGTTATTGGGTAATGACGATTTAAACTCAGTTCCAAATGCAACCCACCAGATGGTGAATGTTGCCGGTGAGTGGAAAATCGAAACAATTTAAGTATCAGATTGAATGTTCATGTCATTCGATTTGGTTTTCTATTTTAACAGCATGATGTAATGAGGCTATTATGGGCAAAAGTGTTGTGGTACTCGGTACCCAATGGGGCGACGAAGGTAAAGGTAAAATCGTTGACCTGCTCACAGATCAAGCAGCTGCGGTAGTCCGTTATCAAGGCGGACATAACGCAGGGCATACGCTCGTCGTTGGTGGTAAGAAAACAGTTCTTCACCTCATTCCATCAGGTATTTTACGTGAAAACGTACTTTGCTTAATTGGCAATGGTGTTGTACTTTCACCTGAAGCATTGATCAAAGAGATGGATATTCTTGAGAAAGAAGGTGTACCCGTTCGTGAACGTCTGCGTATTTCTCCAAACTGTCCGTTGATTCTTCCTCACCATATTGCACTTGATCAAGCGCGTGAGAAAAAACGTGGTAATGCCAAAATCGGTACAACTGGTCGTGGTATTGGCCCTGCTTATGAAGATAAAGTAGCTCGTCGTGCGATTCGTGTTGCAGATTTAGTACGTGGTGGCGATCATCTTAAAGCACTGCTTGAAGAGCTTCTTGAATACCATAACTTCCAATTGACTCAATTCTTCGGTGTTGAAGCCGTTAAAGTTGAAGATGTTTTGGCACTTTGTGATCAATGGCGTGAAGTGGTTAAGCCATTAGTTTTAGATGTGATTACAACATTGCATAACTATCGTAAAGATGGTGCAAACATCATGTTTGAAGGTGCGCAAGGTTCACTTCTTGATGTTGATCATGGTACATACCCATATGTAACTTCATCGAATACTACCGCTGGTGGTGTAAGTTCAGGTTCAGGTCTTGGTCCATTGCATCTTGACTATGTTTTGGGAATTACCAAAGCCTATACAACTCGTGTAGGTGCAGGTCCATTCCCAACTGAGCTTGTTTATGATGCTTCCAATGATGTTGGTGATGCAGTTGGTAAACACTTGGGTACTGTGGGTTCAGAATTTGGTGCGTCGACTGGTCGTCAGCGTCGTTGTGGTTGGTTTGATGCTGAAATCTTACGTCGTTCTGTAGATGTAAACTCATTATCAGGTATTTGCTTAACTAAACTTGATGTTTTAGATGGTTTGGAAGAAGTAAAAATCTGTGTCGGTTATGAAGCTGCGGATTCAGGTTGTGTAGGTTCTACAGATGCACTTGCATTTGAAACCTTAAAACCAATTTATGAAACTATGCCAGGTTGGTCTGAGTCTACGTTTGGTGCGAAATCATTAGATCAATTGCCACAAAATGCAATTAATTATGTAAAACGTATTGAGCAGTTGATTGAATGTCCTATCGACATCATTTCAACAGGTCCAGATCGTGATGAAACAATTGTGATGCGTCATCCATTTGATGCTTAATTGATTCAATCTTTAAAAAGCTCCTTCGGGAGCTTTTTTTATTGTTATTGTTTTTAGGCGTTTTAAATAAACTGTGATTATATTTTGATTTTTTTTGTAAAATACAACATAATGCAGCCGCTAAGAGCTGAGCTTCGTTTTGAAGCTTGCAATAAGATCTATGAAATTTGGTGAAAATAATGATTAACAAGAAACTATTACTTGGATTAGGGTTGGCTATAGGCTTAACAGGTTGTACAACTGTTGCTGAATTAACGGGTAATGATTCTGCGACGCTAAACCTCAATGCAGCAGCAGATTATAAACTTCTTGTAGATGATGCAAGGGCACAAAAAGCACTTGATACAACATCTGCAACATATAAACGAGTCAATGCTGTTTTCTTAAAGATGAAACCTTTTGCTGATCAAGCAAATCAAACTGGTCAAAAATTTGACTGGCAATTGAGTGTACTTAAATCAAATGAACTCAATGCATTTGTAATGCCTGGCGGTAAGGTTGTATTCTTTACAGGTATTGTCAATCAATTGAAACTGACTGATGCTGAAATTGCTGCCATTATGGGACATGAAATGACCCATGCCTTAGAGGAGCATTCTAAACGTGGTGCTGGTGCAACGGCAATTACTGACTTTGCTGTGAAAATGGGCAAAACCTATGCAGGCGATAAATTGGGTTCAGTCGGCACTCAAGCTTTAGACATCGGGAGTAAATATGGTGTAGGTCTGCCATATTCACGTAGTTTAGAATCATCTGCTGACCGTGGTGGATTAATGCTTATGGCGAAAGCTGGCTATAATCCTGAAGCGGCAATCAGTGTTTGGCAAAAAATGAACAAGATTGATGGCGGCAGTAATAATGGTGTACAGAAGTTCACTTCAACACATCCATCAAATAACGACCGTATATCAGATTTAAACAAAAATATGGTTGAAGCAAAGCAAATCTATCAATCTGTTGTTAAAAAGTAATTTGATCGCAGAGTGTTCAGCCCGATGTAAATCGGGCTTTTTATTTAAAGCTAAAAAAGACTAAAGTCGATATCAATCAGGCTAGGTTTTCAAGCTTGGCTTGTTAAAATGTCCTTTTATATACACATTGAGTTTGTAGGATGCAAAAGAATATATCGAGCACAATATTTTACTCTCTGATTTTCGCAATGGGCGGTGCTCCAACGATTGCAATGCTGATTATTCAGGCTCAAACCACTGATCTGAATATTATCAATAATGCATTGTTAGGTCTGAGTGTAATGGTTGCATGTGTGCTGGTTCCTGTTATTTTGATCCAAAATGCATTTTTATTTATCAAAAGAAACGACCAATTGTTAGAGACAAAAATTATTCCATTGAAAAACATATATTTGATGCTTAATGTGATTTGTCTCATCTATTGGTTGGCGATTCAATTTTTGTAAAATTTCACTTACATAATTAATATGAATTAATGGATCTTATTGATTTAACCTTATGTAACATTTGCATATAATCCACAGTGCTTTTCATTGTTCTCCATGGAGTTGATTATAATGAACAATAAATTAATGCTTAGTCTTTGTGCGGCGACTGCCATTTCAATTTCAGGGTGCTCAACTATTGCGGATATGGCAGGTGCTGATTCTGCAACGCTTAATTTAAACGCAACACAAGGCTTTAATAAAACGGTGCAAGAAGCACGTTTGAATAAGACTCTAGATACAACTTCTGCAACTTATAAAAAAGTGAATGCAGCATTTATCCGATTAAAACCTTTTGCAGATCAAATGAACCAAACGGGTCAAAGATTTGATTGGCAGTTGGCTGTCCTTAAGTCAGACGAAATCAATGCTTATGTCGCACCCGGTGGTAAAGTGGTTTTTTACACAGGGATTGTAAATCGACTCAATCTATCTGAAGCTGAAGTTGCTGCAGTAATGGGACATGAAATGACCCATGCTTTAGAAGAACATTCTAAACAAAAATTAGGTGCGCAAGCGTTGACCAATCTTGCAGTAGGAATTGGTAAATCGTATGCAGGTAGCCAAATTGGTGAATTAGGTAATGCTGCTCTCGATTTGGGAAGCCAAGTTGGAGTGGGTTTACCATACTCACGTAGTTTAGAGAGCCGTGCAGATGAGGGCGGCTTAATGATGATGGCAAAAGCTGGCTATAATCCTCAAGCAGCAATTAGCTTGTGGGAAAAAATGGCGAAACAGGGTGGAGGAAAAGGTTCTGCATTACTGTCAACACATCCATCTGATGTTAATCGTATCAATGCAATGAAAAAGAATTTACCTGCTGCAATGGCAGTTTATACTGCGCGAGGCGGAAGATAAGTTTTTTGATAAAACCTATCGAATAAAAAAGGATGCTTATGCATCCTTTTTTATTGAAAACAACGTAGAACAATGAGCGTTTCAAAAATTGTGCTTAAGGTGCAGGGTTTGGCTGCTGCTGATGAATCGCATCTATTTCCAATAAGATTTCTTCAGACAATTGGGTATCAAAGGCCTGAATATTCTCTTTTAGTTGCTCGAGCGTAGTCGCACCAATAATGGTACTACTCACAAAAAATTGTTGTTTAATAAATGCTAAAGCCAATTGGGTAAGGCTTAAACCATGTTTTTCTGCAAGCTGTGCATATTGTTCTGTCGCCCAATCGCTCTGTGGATTGCTATAGCGGCTAAAGCGAGAAAATAGTGTAATACGTCCTTTTTCAGGGCGTGCGCCGTGGCGATACTTGCCAGTTAAGTAACCAAAGGCTAAGGGTGAGTAAGCGAGTAAGCCAACGCCCTCGTGTTGTGCGATCTCAGACATCCCAATTTCATAAGTACGATTGAGCAAACTATAAGGGTTTTGTACACTCACAATTTTTTCTAAGCCCAATTGTTCAGCTAAATGTAAAAACTTTAAGGTACCCCAAGGTGTCTCATTGGATAAGCCAATATGACGAATACGCCCTTTTTTAACTTCTTTCGAGAGTGCTTCTAAGGTTTCAGCAAGCGGGGTGATGTCTTGTGTACGTGCCGCAAGCTGATTGCTGTAACCCAGCGTGCCAAAGAAGTTAACAGGGCGTTGTGGCCAGTGCAGTTGATAAAGATCTATATAGTCTGTTTGTAAGCGCTTGAGCGAGCTATCAATAGCACTACTGATCTCTGCTTCTATAAACTTGGTATGCCCATCACGAATTTGACTGCCACCTTGTTGGGGGCCTGCAATTTTTGTGGCAATGATAAGTTTGTCACGCTGACCGTTTTGAGCAATCCAATTCCCTATGATGCTTTCAGTCGATCCCTGTGTCTCTGGTTTAGGGGGTACCGGATACATTTCAGCAGTATCCCAGAAATGGATATTTTGATCGATTGCATAAGCAAGTTGTTCAAATGCTTCATTCTGATTATTTTGTTCACCAAAGGTCATGGTACCTAAACAAATTTCAGGGACCACAAGATCAGAATGCCCTAAACGATTTGACTTCATTTTATGTCCTTCAAAACTAATATTCAGTATCTTGTGAGAATAATAGCGTAATTTAAATTTGATAACTAAGTGAAAAAATGTTTCTAATTATCAAAATAAGATAAAGTTATCTGATTCTTTTATAAAATGCTCATTTTAGCTTGGTCTAGTTTTATAGCATGGTCATGAGACCAGCTCACAGTCATTCACTGTGTAGTTCTAGCAACATGAAAAAAGCAAACTCGGGAGTTTGCTTTTAAACTATATTTCAACTTTTTGACAATATTTGATATTTACCCCATTCAACATAATTCTTTAAGGAAATAAATTCTCAAATTTGTTCTCAAGTTTTATTCATCATCTGTGCTTAGTTCGTCTTCAGAAAAATTAGATTCTTCTAAAGATACATCAAATATAAGGATGGCTTTACCGTCGGTTTCGATCATGCCTTGTTCTTCAAGTGTTTTTAGAACACGACCAACCATTTCACGGGAACAGCCCACAATACGACCAATTTCTTGGCGAGTAATGCGGATTTGGCGGCCGTTTGGCAAGATCATCGCTTCAGGCTGTGCTGAAAGATCAATTAAACAACGTGCAATACGCCCAGATACATCAATAAATGCAAGGTCAGTTACTTTGCGTGTTGTATTTTTTAAACGACGAACAAGTTGTGCAAATACGGCATAACTTAAGTCAGGATATTGTTTACTAATTTCGTGGAAATTATCATATGAAATTTCAGCAATTTCACATACGTCACGGGTTCTTACTTCCGCAGTACGTTGTGGATTCTGCTCAAATAATCCCATTTCCCCAAAAAAGTCCCCAGGGTTCAAATATGCAACAACAATTTCACGTTCATCATCTTCACGTAAAATAATTGAAACTGAACCTTTTAAAATTAAATACAGTGATTTTGACTCTGAACCTGCATCAATAATCGTTGAGCGTTTTGGAAAACGATTGATGTGGGCTCTTTTGAGCAAAGCTTTGACTGACTCAGGTAGTTGACCAGGAGACAAAGCATCTGTACTAAGTTGTGCAAAATTAGAAGACATGCTTAAAAATTCCGAATTGGATAATAACTAGATCTGTTGATCTAAATTGAACTCGTCACGTAGAAGCAGTAGAGATGAAATTCCTTATCAACTCATTTTATGCTAGTGTACAGGTACCCCGTAAATTTATAGCTTTTTTTAGGTAGTTGCAATGCAAACTAGCGTTCATTGGTTAGAGAATGTTGCTTTCGAAGCAAAATCAGAAAGTGGTCATCAAATTGTGATGGATGGTTCTGCTGAATATGGTGGTGAAAACCGTGGCCCACGTCCTATGGAACTCATATTAATGGGACTTGGTGGGTGTGCTTCATTCGATATTGTGACCATTTTAAAGAAATCTCGGCAAAATGTAACAAATGTTGTTTGTCAGCTCAAAGCGGATCGAGCAGACACGATTCCAGCTGTATTCACTAAGATACATTTACATTTTGTGGTAACAGGGCATGATGTAAAAGAGAAGCAAGTAGCGAAAGCTGTTGAATTATCAGCCGAAAAGTATTGCTCAGCAAGTAAAATGCTATCCGATGGTGGTGTTGAAATCACCCATGATTTTGAAATAATTTTAGCTGAATAATTAAATTATTATTCTAAAAAGCCAATCCTTAGATTGGCTTTTTTTTATGTGCTCTAACTTTTTAAATTCATGACTCATGCTAACAATTTTTTAAAAAATAAATTATTACAAAATGTGTATTTCTTTAAAAGGACCATTTTTGAAACAAATGTTCAAAGTTTTCTTTGCATTTTGCTTGCAAAATTAAAGTGATAAAAATAATTGTGGATCAACTCGGGCATTATTTAAGCTCATTCCCCAGTGTAGATGTGGACCTGTTACTCGTCCTGTTTTACCCACCAATCCCAATAATTCACCTTGTTTCAAGATTTGCCCTTTTTCTACATTGATTTTACTGAGGTGGCAAAACATGCTGATCAGACCTTGTCCGTGATCAATCATAACGGTATTTCCATTAAAGAAATAATTGCCTGTGGCAACCACTGTTCCTGCGGCAGGCGCAACCACTTTTTGTCCGATGGGGGCAGGGATATCTAAACCAGAATGTGGAGCACGTTCTTCACCATTAAAAAAGCGTTTACGACCAAATGAATTACTAAATTTTCCTGCTGTAGGACGGATAAATGTTGGAAAGTCTTTCCATTGTGCAGGGCTAAAAGAGCTATAAACACTGTTTTGTTCTTTCGCTTCTTGGCTATAACGATCAAGTTGTTCTTGATTCGGATTGACGTAGTCCTGATTTTTTACATTGAGGCGCTGCTCAGCGTATTTAAATGGCTTCACTTCAATATTAATTGGGCCTTTAGAGCTTTGTAATTGCAGTGTACCCAGTGGCGCTGAAAGCGGAATACCAAAAACAATATGGTTTACTGCATTTTCACCATCCACGATCAAGACAGGTTTGTCTTGATAAGTGACATTTAACACGGTTTTAGCAACAGGAATAACCGCTATGCCACCTGCACGACGTGAGTCTTGAGGTAAGGCAAAAGCTTGTGTTGCTATAATTAAGCTAGATAGTAGGAAAAGTTTTTTGATTGAAGGCATAAATAACATACAAGGTTTAATTTTTTGTAGTATCTCGCTTTTTTATTCAGATGCTCAAGCATGTGATTGTTAAATTGTAAGTAGAGTGTTCTTGATGACTATTCAAAATACTGTAGGGCAATGAATATTACCCAATTATTTGAATATCTGATTTGTTAAGAAAGATTCAAGAGATCTAATTGAGAACATTGGTCAATAGGCTTGATAAGCGAGTTGATTGAAATATGAATAGTGTAAAGATATTGATCAATTTAAATTATTAAAATTATTTAATAATTCTATTAAATTTGTCTTAATAGTTGGTTTTATGTTTCAATTGCTATGTTCTTCATTCAATAACAATAATTGGCCTCAGTATGACGAAACCTAAATTTTTACATGAATTACCAATTGAGCAGTTAAAGCAGATGTCTCAAGAAGACATAAAGCAAACAATAAAAGCAGAGCAGCTTTATTTTCGACACAGACCCAAAAAGATCTATTACCTTGCGGTAAATGGGGCTAAAACCAAAAATGGTGGGTTAGTTAAAGCGACTGCATTGCAAAGCCGAATAGGTGGATTGCCTATTGCTTTAGTTGGTGACGATGCTATTTACGCAGATGGGACAATTTCTAAAATCATTTCAGGTGCTGGCAAGGGTTGTCTTATAAATGGTCAGTCCGCTGCATTGGTAGGAAGCCACTTAGAGAATGGTGATGAGATTGTCGATAGCCCTAATAACTCTGTAGCTATAAATATCTTTATCGGTGATAAGGCCCCTGAAGGCTTTTTGTGCCAAGATGGTTTTAATCATGACTAAAGGTTTTGCAATTCATAACTCTATGACAAATCATGGAGGCATCATTCAAGCAACACAACAACGAACATCTCAAATGGGAAATCTATTTCTACGTGCTGGAGATGGTCACTTTTGCCCTAAGTGCAAATGTTGGTCTGAAATTGTTAAAAGCCATGATCATATTATTATGGATGGCAAAGCTGTTGCTTATGTTGATGACTTATTGACTTGTGGAGCTAAAATTTTACCTAAACAAGATCATGTTGTTGGAACAAGCCAAGGTGAGAATTATAGAAGTTCTTCAAGCTCAAAAGAGCCTTTACAAAATAGCTTTATAGATAAAGTAATCTCAACAAATTTTGGTTTGCAACACCAATTGTTAGATAAAGCTACTCAGAAACCGTTAGTTGATTTTCCATACCAATTGAAACGTGCAAACGGTGAAGTTATTGAGGGGAAAACTGATGAAGATGGAAATACAGTTCATATTGATTCAGGTGATCAAGAGGAACAGGTAGAGCTAATAATTTATGACCTTTCTAAACCAATGCCTCCACTAGATGATGACTTAGGGTAAAAAATTATGGCTGACGTTATTGTAACTGATAAGGGTATGTTTCCTAGGGATGTTGAAGTTTGTAACTATCCCTCTGTAACGTGTAATCCAGCGTTTAAAGTTGGTAATTACTACATTGCTGCGCCTTACAATTTTTTCTTTGACGAAGATCATTGGCAAAGGCTGGAACGCACAAATAAAGTAGAGTTTCTACTGGCTTTACGTTTTGGTATGGAATATGACATAAACAAATTTGGTGATGGAATGATTAATAAGCTTTCCTTCAACACTATGATGTATGTAAAGTTTCAACAGTATGTACGGAAACACTCAATGCATGAAGCCAGTAAATTAGTTGCTCAATTTCAAAAACAAACCTTTTCAATCAGACTTAAAACAGGATTTAGTTTTTTTGATGTATTGGCAGTAATAGGAATTGCAAAAAATATTACTGTTCCAGAAACCATAGTACATCTTCGGCAATTGGCTGAAAATAATCATTGTCCTCTATATGTAAACAGATCCACATTTAAAAATATATTTAATGAAGATTATCATTCGGGAATGTTAAAACAGTTAACAGGAGATGGAACGTATAAGGGGGAAGGTTCTGTTGTAGACTTGAAGCAGTTTGACAATAAAGGAAGTGGGTAATTATGAAATTTAAATTTTTAACTCTAATATTAATACCACTGGTATCGATAGGATGTTCTGCTAATGAAATAACAAAAAAAGACATTCAAAAATACGTAGAAACAAGTGATGTATTTATCAATATTGATACACCTATTTATAGATTAGCTGACACGACTAAGAAAAATGCGATGGCTGACGCAATTTATAAATCATCATTAGCCAAGCTTTATTTTTTAAAAAGTTATGAGAAAGAGCTATTCCCTATTTACAATCTCGAAGACAAGATGATGTCTGAAAACTTCTTTGGCTATTGTTGGATGGGAAAATTCATCAATGATTATAAATCCTTTGCACCCAAGCCTTCTTTAGTAGATGTTGAAACATTGCAATGGCTGGATAAAAAGCGCGCTATATGGGCTCAGCATATTAGTAAAAAATTTGGGAATGATACGTCCGTTAAAAATTACTGTCCTTACTAACAGGTACAGCCGATATATTTACTTTTAAAGTTATGAGTAATATAGTCTTAAAAATGTTGCAAAAATAGGTTGATAAAAATAATGGTAAATCAACCTGATTTAAACTAAATAGCGGCTTAATTTTTTTGTTGTAGTGTATCGTTTTATCGAATTGAGGGGATATTTTCACTAATTGGATGAATTACGCATCCCCATTCAAAAATAGATCATACAATCGTCACCTCGAAAAATCACATGCCTAATTAATTAAGCATGTGATTATGATCGATCAATAAAGTCTTTGAAAACTAAAACTTAAAAACTAAGCTTTAAAAGCTAAAGTTTAAAATTAGGATTTATAAGGTTTAGCACGGCGGAGTTGATGCAATACTGAAACCAATAAATCAATTTCCTCAGTGGTATTATAAAACGCAAGAGAAGGGCGTACAGTACGTTCAACACCGAAACGGCGTAAGATCGGTTGGGCACAATGATGCCCAGTACGCACGGCGATACCATATTGATTGAGTACTTTCCCGACCTCTTCCGTTTCATAGCCTGCCAGTGTAAAAGACATCACACTGGCTTTATTTAATGCAGTACCAATCAGGCGTAGTCCAGAAACGCTTTGTAGTGCATGTTGACCATATTCAAGCAAGTCATGTTCATAACGTGCAATGTTATGGATTCCAATACTTTCTACGTATTCTAAAGCAGCACCTAAGCCAACAGCATCTGCAATATTCCCCGTACCTGCTTCAAATTTATTTGGTGCAGGTTGATAGACCACATTCTCAAACGTCACATCCTGAATCATATTTCCGCCGCCTTCCCATACAGGCATGCTATCAAATAATTCAGACTTGGCATAAACAGCGCCAATACCCGTTGGGCCAAAAACTTTATGCCCAGAAAACACAAAGAAATCGGCATCTAAGGCAGTAACATTGGTGGGCATATGCGAAACAGACTGAGCACCATCAATCAAAACTCGCACACCTGCTGCATGCGCCAATGCAATAATTTCTTGAGTAGGCGTTACAGTACCCAAAGCATTAGAAACCTGTGTGATCGAAACCAGTTTGGTTCTAGGATTAAGCAATTTTACAAATTCCTCAATTTGAATCTGACCAGTATCATCCACAGGAATTACACGGAGTTTTGCACCAGTTTCTTTACTAAGTTGGTACCAAGGCACAATATTGGCATGATGCTCAAGATGGGACACAATAATTTCGTCTCCCGCTTGAATATTCTGTTTACCCCACGATTTTGCGATTAAATTAATACCTTCTGTTGTACCTCGAACAAAGACGATATTTTTTGCTGAAGCGGCCCCAATAAAGCGAGCCACAACATCCCGGGCATGCTCATAAGCATCACTGGCACGTGCTGCAAGTTCATGTGCTGCGCGGTGAATATTCGAGTTTTCATGTTGATAGAAATATGAAATTCGATCGATGACCGCCTGAGGTTTATGGGTGGTGGCTGCATTATCCAACCAAACCAATTGCTTACCATTTACACGCTCTTGTAGGATGGGAAAATCCCGACGGATTTGCAAAATATCAATGGGTTGATAGTTCTGAGCATTCGCTGGTATTTGCACATCTGAATGCGGACGAACAGCTTCAATGGTAGGTGATTGAAGAAAATAATAACCAGACGCTGCTGTTGTAGGTTTGTCATTACGATCTTGTAATACACTTTTTAATTGCTGGTCATCTGTCACATGATAATGATCAAACGCATATGGATTTTTAAGCACATCAGTTTGAGCCGTATTGGTATTGACTGTTTGGGCGCTAGCAACTTCAGGGTGAGGCAGATCCAAAAAGTAATAACTCGATTGAGCTTGATGTGGCGCAGTCGTTGTTAGGTTTGATGGTGCAGTCTGTTGTGTGATTTGTGTAGGATTCAAAGACAAATCTAGCTTTTGTCCGACAGCAAATGGATCAGGAGTATTTGCACCACCAACAATGGGCGAAGAAGATAGAATTCTACGCTCGGGATGGTCGGCGGTCGGTTCTACATAGTGATGTGTAGAATCCGGGTTTAAATTTGCCTGTTGTACAATGGCAGGTATGCGCCCAGACAATGCAGTAATCGGGTCTTTAGGCTGTGGTTGGTGACTAATACCTTGAGATCGTTGATCGGGTATATCAAAGTTGAAACCTTGTGGGTTTTGCTTGGGTAAAGCCGAAAAAAATTCAGCAGCCAATTGTGCAATGACAGATTCACTGATGGGCGCATCAGCAATATGATCAGAAGAAATATCTGGAGTAGGTTGATTACTTGTAAGTTGTTGGATAGTCATGGTACTTGTCTACCTCCACATCTTCGAGCACAGCGAGTGCATCATCTGTTAACACAGCAAGAGAACAATATAAGGAGATTAAGTAAGAGGCGATTGCATTACGATTGATGCCCATAAAGCGTACAGATAGGCCAGGTGCCTGTTCACCAGCAAGACCTGGTTGGAATAAGCCAACAACACCTTGACGCTTTTCACCAACGCGTAACAAGATGATTTTGGTTTTGCCATCTTCAACTGGAATTTTATTTGAAGGAATCAGTGGAATACCACGCCAAGTGATGAACTGTGAACCAAATAGGCTTACGGTGGGTGGTGGAACCCCACGACGGGTACATTCACGTCCAAAAGCTGCAATCGCATCGGGATGTGCTAAGAAGAAGCCTGGCTCTTTCCAAACTTTACGTAGTAAATCATCAAAATCATCTGGTGTGGGTGCACCTGTCAAAGTGGAAATACGTTGCTCATCTGCAACACTTGCCAATAAGCCGTATTCAGGATTATTGATTAATTCACTTTCTTGACGTTCTTTAATGGTTTCGATGGTTAAGCGTAACTGTTCTTTGATTTGATCGTGAGGACTACTATATAAGTCAGAAACACGAGTATGAATATCCAGAACTGTGGAAACACCATTTAAAAAGTATTCACGTGGATTAACTTCATAGTCGACAAAAGTTTGTGGAAGTGTTGCTTCATCACGTTGTGTACAAGCCACCTGAATATCATCGGTATTGCTGACTTTATTGACCCGATAGATACCTGCTTCAACAGGGGTCCATTGCAATAAATGTGTTAGCCAACGTGGCGTAATGGTGGAGAGTTGCGGTACTGTTTTTGTCGCATTGGCAAGTTGACGGGCTGCTTGATCATTTAGCGCTTGGCGTGTGACTTCTTGGTTCTTAGCCATGTTTTAATCCTTGGTGGTATTGGAAATTAATTTATTGATTACTCATCTGATTTAAAAATGCTGTTTTTATCATCTCCAATAAAGTAAGAATTTTGCTATTGGTGTTTAATTGTGACCGGTATTTATTGCATTAATTTGATTCTAATTAAGAGCGTTTTTAATCATTATCAACTGCTTATAAAAATTCATAAGAGGAATAAAGCAAGAGCCTTATTCCTGACGCCAAGGTAAGTTGTGGAAACGCCATCCATTGAAAGAACCACGATGATCATTTTCGTCAAGGTCACCTTCAAAGCCTTGTTCGATATTGTAAATATTTTCAAAACCCGCATTAAAAGCCACATTTGCAGCAGCTGCGGAACGTTTGCCACTACGACAAAGCAGTAGAATGATCTTGTCTTTTCCAATTTTAGTTTCAAGTTCTTTGGCAAAGCGTGGATTGCGGTTCAGCGCAGTTCCTGTCGCCCAAGGAATATGAATAGTATCTTCTACATAGCCGACAAATTTACGTTCTTCGTTGGTGCGTACGTCGACAATCACCACATGACCCGCTTTAAACAATGCCCATGCTTCATGAGGTAAAATTGTTCCCGTAAATTCTAAATAATGATCTTCAACACGTTGTTTTGCTTGTTCAAAGATATTTTCAATTTGAGCCGTTGTTAATTCGGTAAAGTGTTGTTGATTTAAACTCGTCATTTCAGTTGCCTTTCTTCAAACTTAGAATTACATCTAAGTCTTGATGTATCAGATGTATTGATAACAACTATAATGATTTTATATATTCAATAAATTAATAAAAATTGAATTGCTTATTCTTATTTTGAAATAAGATTTAAATGATTTTTAAAGATATCTTTATACGAAGAATGTTTATCTACAAGATTGCTAATAAAATAGTATTTACATATTCAAAGTGAATAATAAAATTTCATGTTAAGCGCATGGATTGTGAAAAGTCATTTCAGTAGGTAAATATATGACCCAATGGAATATCCCCAATATTGTGGATGAGCTACAACAAGCTCGTAATGAATGGCGTACTCAACGTAAAAGCTTAAAAGACTTTGGCGGTAGGGAATTACCTTCAAAAGATGAAATTAAGAAAATCATGAATGATCTGTGTGGTATCTTGTTCCCTATGCGACTAGGGCCACCTGATCTACGCCAACAAAGTGAAAATTTTTATATTGCACATGCACTTGAGAAAACTTTGCACTCATTATTGGAGCAAGTCAAACTTAATCTAACTTATGATTATAAATATAAAAAGCACAACGAAAATGCCGACGTAATTGAGGTATTGGCACAAAGTATCGTCAGTGAATTTGCACAAAAATTACCAGATCTACGCCGAATTTTAGATACAGATGTGATTGCAGCCTATGATGGTGATCCAGCTGCACGAAGTGTCGATGAAGTTTTATTGTGTTATCCGGGTATTTTGGCAATTATTTACCACCGAATTGCACATGAGTTTTATAAAAAAGACTTGTCACTGTTGGCACGTTTAATTGCTGAGATTGCACATTCAAAAACTGGCATTGATATACATCCAGGCGCACAAGTCGATCAAGGTTTCTTTATTGATCATGGTACAGGTGTGGTGATTGGTGAAACCTGTATTATTGGTAAAAATGTGCGAATTTACCAAGCCGTAACGCTTGGCGCTAAACGTTTTGAAATCGATGATTTTGGGCGTTTACAGAAAGAATATGCACGTCACCCAATCGTAGAAGATAATGTGGTGATCTATGCAGGTGCAACTATTCTTGGGCGTATTACCATTGGTCAGGGTGCTGTAATCGGTGGAAATGTATGGATTACCCAAAATGTCGCAGCGAAAAGCGCAGTTTCTCAAAGTTCTGCAACCAAGTCAGAAGTGTAAGTGCATTGAAAGTTTAATAGGTTGTGTAGCTTAAAATTTTATGAGGTTAAAATGCTTCATTAAGAAAGTGGAATGATGTAGTAAGTTTGATCAACCGAGATGATCAGTTTATTTCTAATTTGATATATCCAAGCAGTGTCAATGGGCAGCTTAAATTGTTTATTTTGCCCATGTTGTTTGATTTCAAATACGTCATAGCCAATAGGTGTAAACCAGAATATATAATGATTTCCTGAACCTTGAACATCATCAATACTTTGATATTTTAGATATTTGGCATTTACAGTGGGTAACTCTACTGGCTTTTTGCATTCAGGCAGTCTTATCTCATCTTTCAACTGTGGCAGAAATTTGGAAAAATCGCGACTATAGAGATAACTTTGAGGTGTTTTTAAGAGCCGTGTTTCGTGTTCAAGAATTAAATAACATTCTGCTTGGTGCTGTTGTAGATAGAGCCTTAATTGTTGAATGAGTTTTAAATTAAAAGGTTCGGCAGGTTGAGCAGGATAATCATCTGGTGAAAAATCACGTTTTGGTTGTTCAGGCTTGTCTCTAAAAATATCTTTGAAATTTTTGATTACAGATTGCTGCTGTTGTTTATGTTCTTTTTGAGCTTCTGCGGCTGCTTTGGCCGAAATATATTGAGGATCAAAATAAACTGTTGTGTCATATTCTAAGACTTTCTTTTGATATGTTTTCTCTTGCACCATTTGCTCTAAAATTGTCTGAGAAAATGCAGCATAGGAAAACGAAGTCATGGCCGTTAAATTTTGTGTCTGTGCATTGAATAAATAAGCTTGCATTGGATCATTCACACCAGATTGAAAGGTTTTTATAGTGATGAGAAAGTGATTGTGATTTAAGGCGACAATTTGATCGATCAATTGATTTGTTTGTGCAGCAATGAAATGAGGCTGAATCTGTTGATCATGATTTAGATCGTAAGTACATATTTTAAAATTCTTTACAGGATTTTGTTTTATATGACTTTCAGGGCAATTGTAAACAATAAAATTTTCATTGAGGGCTTTTCTATTCATGTCATCAGGCGTTTTAAACCATGTGAATTCTATGCCTGATATATTCGGTGTTAATTGCTGGATATGTTTGTGGGGAAATTCTTCACTATTTGGCGATTTGTAGCCACAGGCATACAGTGCAGATACTGCAATTAATACAGATAATGATTTACCGAAAGTCAACATTGTTATTATACTAAAATCTCTCAATACTCCTTACTCTAAAGCATATCGTTGAAAATACAAACGTTTAAAAAACTAATTCTCTATATTTTTCCATAAGCTTACTTGAAAAATAACGTTTCAGCACAGATATTAATACTGAAATCCATTCTAAGTATTTTGGTAAGTTTTTGAAAAATATATAAATTAATTCATTATTGCTATTGAAATCGAAAAAAACGTTCCCATTTATTATTCAAGTACAAAATTTGTTGTGAGGAATAACAAGAATGCGATTTGAAAAATTTACGAACCGCCTGCAGCAAGCCTTATCTGATGCACAATCTCAGGCAATGGGTAATGATAATACCGCAATTGAGGGTATTCATATTCTTTCCGCTTTATTGGAAGAACCATCTAATCTTAGTCTTTTGCAACAGTCAGGCGCCAATCTACCTGAGTTAAAAACAAAATTGCAAAAAGCCTTAACAGATGCGCCCAAAATTGGAACACCAACTGGAGATATTAATTTAAATCCAGAAGCTGTACGTGCGCTTAATTTGGCAGATAGCTTTGCTCAAAAAGCAGGAGATGAATTTTTATCTACTGATTGGGTAATCTTGGCACTTGCTGAAACAGGTGCTACCAAAACATTGTTAACAAGCGTAGGTGTCACGACTGACAAACTACGCAAAGCAATTGAAAATATTCGAGGTGGCGAACAAGTTATGGCAAATAACCATGAAGATCAACGAGATTCACTTAATAAATATACCATAGATTTAACAGCACGTGCTGCGGAAGGTAAACTCGATCCTGTGATTGGCCGTGATGAAGAAATTCGTCGGACTATTCAAGTGTTGTCGCGTCGTACTAAAAATAATCCTGTATTGATTGGTGAACCTGGGGTAGGTAAAACGGCGATTGTTGAAGGTCTGGCACAACGTATTATCAATGGTGAAGTGCCTGAAGGCTTAAAAGGTAAGCGTGTTTTATCGCTAGACTTAGGTTCGTTGCTGGCTGGTGCAAAATACCGTGGTGAGTTTGAAGAACGTTTAAAAGCAGTACTCAAGGATCTAGCGAAGTTTGATGGTGAAATCATTCTCTTTATTGATGAGCTACATACGCTTGTTGGTGCAGGTAAGGGTGATGGTGCGATGGATGCAGGTAATATGTTAAAACCTGCATTGGCACGTGGTGAATTACGTTGTGTGGGTGCAACGACACTGGATGAGTATCGTCAATTCATTGAAAAAGATGCAGCTTTGGAACGCCGTTTCCAAAAAGTTTTGGTAGATGAGCCAAGTGTTGAAGATACCATTGCAATTTTGCGTGGTCTCAAAGACAAATATGCAACACATCATGGTGTTCAAATTCTCGACTCTGCAATTATTGCAGCGGCGAAAATGTCACATCGCTATATTACAGATCGCCAATTGCCAGATAAGGCGATTGATTTGATTGATGAAGCAGCATCACGTATTAAAATGGAGATTGACTCTAAACCTGAGCCACTTGACCGTTTAGACCGCCGTTTAATCCAGTTAAAAATGCAATTGGAGGCGGTAAAAAAAGATGCAGATTCAGTCAGCAAAGCTGAAGTTGAGCATTTGGAAAAACAAATTGCAGATGTCGAAAAAGAATATAGTGATTTGGAAGAAATTTGGATTGCTGAAAAGCGTTTAGTGGATGGTACAAATCAGGCGCAAATCGAACTTGATAAAGCCCGTACTGCATTTGAAAAAGCGCAACGTGAGGGTGATTTGGCTGAAGCAAGTCGTTTGCAATATGGGGTGATTCCAGAATTGCAAAAACGCTTGAGTGAGGAAGAGGTAGCGGAAGTCAATGAAGAACCGAAACTGATTCGTACCAAAGTGACTGAAAATGAAATTGCAGAAGTAGTCAGTGCTGCAACTGGTATTCCTGTATCAAAAATGCTACAAGGCGAGCGTGAAAAATTACTCCATATGGAAGATTTTTTACACAACCGTGTGGTGGGACAGGATGAAGCTGTGGTTGCTGTCTCAAATGCAGTTCGTCGTTCACGTGCGGGCTTATCTGATCCAAATCGCCCAAGTGGTTCGTTCTTATTCCTTGGACCAACAGGGGTGGGTAAAACTGAGTTAACCAAGGCTTTAGGTAATTTCTTATTTGACAGTGATGATGCAATTATTCGTATCGATATGTCAGAGTTTATGGAAAAGCATTCGGTTAGTCGATTGGTGGGTGCACCTCCGGGTTATGTTGGTTACGAAGAAGGTGGTGTTTTAACTGAAGCAGTACGCCGTAAACCATATAGTGTGGTGTTATTTGATGAAGTTGAAAAAGCCCATCCAGATGTATTCAACATTTTATTACAAGTGTTGGATGATGGACGATTAACTGATTCACAAGGCCGTCTGATTGATTTTAAAAACACCGTGATTGTGATGACATCGAATTTAGGTTCAAGTGATGTACGTGAGCTCGGTGAAGGTGCGAGTGATGAGGATGTTCGTATAACGGTGATGAATGCCGTATCACAACATTTCCGTCCTGAGTTTATTAACCGTATCGATGAGTTGGTGGTATTCCACTCGTTGAAAAAATCACAAATTCGTGGCATAGCAGATATTCAATTGAATCGCTTACGTTCACGTTTATCTGAACGAGATATTGGGTTGAAAGTCGATGATCAGGCCTTTGATATTCTGATTGATGCTGGTTTTGATCCTGTATATGGTGCACGTCCACTTAAACGTGCGATTCAACAACAGGTTGAAAATCCATTGGCTCAGCAAATTCTTGCTGGTCAATTTACAGCAGGTGATACCATTTTAATCAGTGCTGAACATGGTCAACTTAATTTTGGTAAATTAAAACTAAGTTAATTTATCTAGCTGTATAACCAAAGCCAACTACCGCAAGGTAGTTGGCTTTTTTAGTAGAGAAGTATTTATATTTTTACGTGTTATATAGTCAAACCAGCTAATTACTCATACAAGTGGTTTCCATCAAGTCATTGATCATAAATGAAGCTTATGTTTCTAAATGAACTTTTAGAAACTATTGGTTAACAATTCGTTTTTTGTACTTTTGAATCATAGATGGTTGTTTTAATCATGGGGCGACATGGATGTCACAGTTGGGCGGGGGTATAGGACGTACCCCCGTCCATGAGCAAAAACAAAGCACTGCTTTGTTTACAGTGTAAGGTTTGGCAACCCTTACGAAAAGTGAGACATAGCCTACGCAAAGGTATTTAAACTTTGAATATAAGGTATGGTATTGCAAGCTTTAGGACTTTTTAGCGTTCTACATAAGTGTAAGCATTGGCTCAAAAGGTAAGTAATCTTAATGGATAACACTTGTGAAGGGGAGATGAGGTTGATTGAGCAGTAGAATGCCACATTAAGACTTTCCGCATAATAGGGAAAACACTACACATCGTAGAATTGATGCAAAGGTTTAAAGCCTGTTTAATCCCCCAATCAAGCATCCAGAGCTATAGGAATGCATAGATTTATAAACCATCCTAAACCACTAATCGGCATAGCTTGGTCTTTTCATCATATTATTTTAATCATCAAATATTTATGTGTATTGATTTAGGTTTTACCTATTATCGGGTTTTTCATGAATTTATTGAAAAAACGGTCAAAAATTGATAGTTTTTTCAGTGAGGAATAATAAGAAAGGAAACGTTGATCATGAGGATCAAAGATAAGGATAAATCTGATTATTTAAAAATATTCGGTTTTCTCTTGATGGCATTCAGTTCGGTAGAGGTATTGGCAGATAAATTAGATGATCAAGATCTTGCAGAGCAATCTGTAGGTGTGGTTAAACTGTCACCTATTATTATTAAAGCTGTAAAGGAAAATGCACAACAACCTGTAGAAGAGCAAAATAATTTGCATAAACAAGTTGCTCAGGAAAGGTCAGATGATGCTAAAAAAGATGAAATTTATTCTACAGTTTTAACTGATTTCGAGTGGCAGAAAAAAGACCCAGATCCAAATCAACCTGGGGATAAATATTTAAAACCACTTGAAAAATATAGAATAAGCGAAGTTGGTTATAATCCATATCAACGCCATGATGTCCGAATTACAACCCAAGATCGCGTTACACTTTATATAGGACATGAAATTGACCCCGTGACTTATAAATAAGTCCGAGGTCTAACATAATTAAACAGGGAAGTGTTTAATTTTCCAGGCTCTATGAATTTTTTGATTACGTTTGAAATCTAAGCCAATCGTTTCATTGGTGATCTCCTGTACATCGAACATTGCATCGATTTCTTCATCCATCTCAAAACCACGGTAGTTATTTGAGAAATACAAAGTTCCCTCTGTAGTTAGACGGTTCATTGCACGTTTAAGTAAAGAAATATGGTCACGTTGCACGTCAAAAGTACCGTAGAATTTCTTTGAGTTTGAGAAGGTTGGTGGATCAATAAAAATCATGTCATATTGTTCATGACCTTCTTTTAACCATTCAAAACAATCGCTTGAGAAAAATTGATGCTGTTCATCAGGATGATCAACCGTTAAGCCATTCAAGACAAAGTTTTCTTTAGACCAGTTTAAATAAGTATTGGATAAGTCAACACTTGTGGTACTTGCAGCACCGCCTAAAGCAGCGTGTAGACTTGCTGTAGAGGTATAACTATATAGGTTAAGGAAATGTTTTCCTTTAGCTTCAGCTGCAATGCGCAGACGCATTTGACGGTGATCTAGGAACAATCCAGTATCCAAATAATCAGTCAAATTGATTAAAATCTTGGCTTTACCTTCTTGAACAATAAAACGTTTAGATGCTGTGCTTTGTTTTGCATACTGGGTTTTACCTTCTTGACGGGCACGGGTTTTAATAAAGATCGCATCACGACCTAAACCTGTTACAGCACGTATTGAAGCCAAAGCAAGGTTAAAACGTTTTTTGGCTTTTTCTGGGTCAATGGTTTTTGGTGGTGCATATTCTTGAACATGTAAACGATCACCATACAAATCTACAGCGACATTGAAGTCTGGTAAATCTGCATCATAGAGACGTAAACAGTAAATATTTTCTTTTACAGCCCATTTCTTTAAAGCTTGCATATTTTTTTGCAAGCGATTGGTAAAGTCTTCTGCACCTTCAATTTTTTCAAATTGTTGAGGTTGCCAATCTGCAAGGAAAGGTTTAACCACTGCAGCAGGCTTAATATCACCAAAACGAATGTAAATTGGTAATTTACCATTCATTAAACGTAAAATTTGTGGATTGTTAAACGCCAATACATCTGCTTGTTCAACAGCAGCTGCGATAACCGCAGCATGCTGATTGGGGAAATTCTTTTGTAGAAGCGCGGATAGGCCCAGATACAAAGCTCGGTTAGAAGCCTTTTCCCCTAAACGCTCACCATATGGTGGGTTGGTGACAATAAATGAAGTTTTTCCTTCTGCTTGGAAATCAGGCCAATCGGCTAAAGTTCGCTCTTCAATTTGAATTTGATCCAGTTGTTGCTCAAATCCAGCAGCAATAATATTTTGTTTGGTTGCTTTTACTGCTTCCCAATCTGCGTCATAGGCATAGAATTTAGGCAAAGGTTGTTCTAAGGCAACTTTATGACGTTCAGCTGCTTCAGCTTTAATCGACATCCATAACTCATGGTCATGTCCATTCCAGCCATTAAAGCCAAAACGGCGTACTAAACCAGGTGCACGATCAGTCAGGATCATCAATGATTCAATAATAAAGGTTCCTGAACCACACATTGGGTCGAGAATAATTTCTGGATTACGTTGTTTAAGCTGTGCTTTTTGTAAGATAGCAGCTGCTAGGTTTTCTTTTATTGGGGCATCTGTCATAAAACGACGATAGCCACGCTTATGTAAAGAATCCCCAGATAAATCTAAACAATAGGTGTGTTCAGTTTTTCCAGCAAGTACATATAGTGTAATTTCAGGCTGTTTAATGTCGATACTTGGACGTTTACCTACAGCTTCCATGAAGGAATCAACCACACCATCTTTGACACGTAAAGTCGCAAACTGTGTATTGACTTTAATATCACGTTCTACATGAAGACGAATCGCGAAAGTACTTTGTGGTGCAAAAATAAGTGACCAATCAAAATTGATCGCACCTTCATAAAGTTCTTCTGCAACGTCACGTGCATCATGGGTAAACTCAAGCTCATGAACATGAATCGGTGTCAGTACACGAGAAGCCAAACGTGACCACATACAAACACGGTATGCATCTTCGAGTTTGCCTTTAAAAATTAAACGCCCAGGAAATTTTTCAATATCTTGAATCCCTAAACCTTGAATTTCTTCTTGCAGTAAGGTTTCTAGTCCATCTGCACAGGTAACCCAATATGTAGAAAGACGTGGTTTCGAATTCATGAATATTTCCAAAGACATTAAAAAAGCAATCGCGTATTTTAGCGTATTTTAATGACGAAAACTTATAGAATGGTCTTTTAAGTCCGAAATTTTATAAAAAGTACTAAATTCAGTTAAAAATTTGGTTTTTTTGCTTGAAATATATTCAAATATCAATATGTAGATAAGATCGAATAAAGAATTTAAAAAATGCTTAGTCTTATTGTTTCAATGTTTATTTTTTCGCTGTCTATGTCGATTTCACCAGGACCTGTGAATTTAACTATTTTAACCAGCAGTATGAATTATGGTGTAAAAGCAACTTTTGCATTTATCTCAGGGGCGACCATTGGTTTTACCTTGTTATTGGCATCGGTCTGTTTTGGTTTGTATCAAATGATTGTGGTTTATCCTGTACTTCTTGATGTGATCACGATTTTAGGTACAGTTTTATTGTTGTGGATTGGACTGAATATTCTACGTGCAAAAGGGACAATTATCTCTAGTCAATCCCAAGATGAAGCAAAAATACCGACCTTTATACAAGGTGCGTTAATGCAATGGCTAAATCCCAAAGCATGGATTGCCGCAGTGGCGGGTACAGGGCTATTTTCAACGGGGCATATTCATGCTGTTTTATTGGTTTTTGTAGTGATTTATTTTGTCGTCTGTTATCTATCTTTATTGCTATGGGGGATTGCTGGTGAAAAGTTAGCAAGCTTTTTAAATACAGGAAATCGGGCGCGTCTTTTTAATATCGTGATGGGGCTATTATTGATTTTAATTTCATTGGAAATGTGTTGGCGCTATTTTTATCATTAGAATTTGATTTAAAATTCTTGCGTTACTGAAATCATTTAAGAACAAGAAAAATTTGCATGCAGTATTGTAATTTATATAGATGAATCATCTATGAATAAAGCACACATGTAGTTCTTGATTTATGATGATGAGAGCAAATTTCATGACGGAGTAATTTATAGATCTATTTGACGCTCCGCAATGTGTAGGGCGATTTTTAGTAGGCAAGATTTTAATAGAGAATAATGTGTATGCATTATTATTTCATTTAATGGCGTTATTTTGGTACACAATTTGCTTAATTATCCACCGTATTGGCTCAGAAATTTAATTGAATTTTTAATGAATTAATAAATACGGGGATTTCTATGCAAGATCTTAACAACAGCAGATTTATTGCACATGCAGATGCATTTTCCATTGGGGCATTAATCTTAACGCGATTAAGACGTGTGACAGGGCGCGTTATTGATGTAATGTATTTAGTGGATAATAAAAGCTATGCACAGTATGTGATTGATATGTCATTGGCGACTCAAGATCCAGAATTAAATCGGCATGCCTTGCGCTTACAGCATTTATTAGAACAGGAACAACCAGTTTCTTCTGTGAATATGCTAACAACAACGCAAGTTGAACAAAGCGAGGAAGCATATGTTTCTGGTGCAACAGAAGAAGAAATTTATCAAGCACAAGTTTCACATCACTATATTGGTGCATTGAGATAGGTCGGGCATTAAGCTCTAACTATTGGGTTAGAGCTTGATTGATACAGTGTGATTAAAATTAAAACTCATTTATAGTATTTTTAAGCTGAGGATAAGCTGTGAGACAATCTCTTGAGTTATACGAAATTAAATGCAGAAATTAGCAAATATTTAAAAAACAACCAAATGATTTACGTGGGTACCGCTGATGAGTCGGAACAACAAACTGAACTGCGATTAAGACACTATGATCAAGCAAAGGCTGCTGTGTTTAACCTGTGGATTGAACAGAAAAAATATAAAGAATTGATCTCTTGTGCGCATGGGCGTTGGTATCCTTATGAGGATTTTACTCTGCCATTGGCACAATATTTTGCTGCTCAACAGGATTTGCCACATTTAAAATTTCTTTGTGAACATGAGATCCGCTTTCGTTTAGAAGATACCTTAAAGTGCTTAAAACGTGTAAAAGAATATGATGTGACATTAAGCAATATAAAAATATTGGAATATCAATTGCATGATTTTGATCCACAAATTTACCATCCAATAGCAGAATTACTTAAATGGCGTAATCAATCCTTGCTGAGAATAGATGCTTATATCAAGCTTTTAAAAGATCAATCAGATATTGATTACATCAATATAATTCAGCAACTTCGAGAAAAATTAATGAACTTAACGTTCAAACTGGCAGACTTAAAGCAGATCAAATTTAAAATTTGATCGCTGACTTTTATGACTATTTGTCCAAAACTTCAACTGCCAAAGAAAAAGAAAATCTGTATAATACGTTAACTTAACCTCTAAGGAATCTCTCATGCACTTGGCGGCATTGCATACACCGAGTCAGATTCAACTCAATAATGACGGAAACTTAAAGCATTTCCTCACCATCGAAGGTCTTTCTAAAGCAACCCTCACTAAAATTCTAGATACAGCCCATTCCTTTATAAATGATCAAAATCAACTGATAACGACACCACTTTTAGAAGGTCGTACAGTGATGAACTTATTCTTTGAAAATTCGACACGTACACGAACTACTTTTGAAGCGGCTGCAAAACGGTTATCTGCAAATGTATTGAACATTGATATCGCACGATCAAGTACTTCAAAAGGGGAAACATTGCGCGATACGCTATGGAACCTCGAAGCGATGGCAGCAGATATTTTTGTTGTACGCCACTCTTCATCAGGTGCAGCACATTTTATTGCTGAAACAGTTTGTCCGCATGTTGCAATCATCAATGCTGGAGATGGGCGTCATGCTCATCCAACTCAAGCAATGTTAGATATGTTAACCATTCGCCGTGAAACGAAAAAGAATTTTGAAGACATTAGTCTGGCGATTATTGGTGATATTAAGCATTCGCGTGTTGCACGTTCAGATATTGCAGCTTTGCAGACTTTAGGTTGCAAAGATATCCGTGTAATTGCACCAAATACTTTGCTTCCGTGTGGTTTTGACGAATATGGTGAAGGTGTTCGCTTGTTCAATAAAATGGATGAAGGCATTAAAGACTGTGATGTGATCATTACTTTACGTATTCAAAATGAACGTATTGATTCACCAGCTTTGTCGTCACAAGCTGAATTTTACAAAATGTATGGTTTAAATAAAGATCGTCTTGCCATGGCTAAACCTGATTGTATTGTTATGCATCCGGGACCGATGAACCGCGGTGTAGAGATTGATTCTAGTATTGCTGATGGTGCACAGTCGGTAATTTTGCATCAAGTGACCAATGGTATTGCAGTGCGAATGGCTGTTTTGGCTTTGGCAATGCAAGGTCAGTTGCAAGAGAAAGGTTTGTTAGAAGCAATTGCGGTTTAAGGTGAAGGATAAAGTCATGAGTAGTGTAAAAATTGAAAATGTACGTGTCTTAGACCCAATAAAAAAAACTGACACTGTACAAACGGTTTATGTTGAACATGGAAAAATAGTCGAATCATCTGCCAATGTTGTAGATACAATTGACGGACAAGGCAAATGGTTGATACCCACCATGGTGGATTTGTGTGCACGGTTACGCGAGCCAGGTCAGCAACAGCATGGTACCTTGAAGTCAGAAGGTAAAGCCGCACGTGAAAATGGTATTTTGCATGTATTTACCCCACCTGATTCAAAGCCGATCGTGCAAGATAATGGTGCTTTGATTCATGGACTGGTAGAAAAGGCCATGTTAGATGGTGGTATTCATTTACAAGTGATTGGTGCACAAACCCAAGGTTTAAATGGTAAACAACCCGCAAATATGGCAGGTTTAAAAAAGGGGGGGTGTACTGCTGTTTCAAATGCCTATGCTACTTTTAAAGACGATGATGTGGTTCTGCGTACCTTGGAATATGCGGCTGGTTTAGACATGACTGTAGTGTTTTATCCAGAAGAGCACCAGATCGCAAAAGATGGTTGTGTACATGAGGGGTTTATTGCCTCACGTCAGGGATTACCAATGATTCCAGCACTGGCTGAAACAGTTGCTATTGCGAAATACCTATTGATGATTGAAGCGACAAGCGTCAAAGCGCACTTTGGTTTGCTTTCAAGTGGTGCATCTGTAGAGTTGATTAAAATTGCAAAAAACAAAGGTTTGCCAGTGACAGCAGATGTTGCAATGCATCAATTGCATTTAACAGAACACTTAATTGATGGTTTTAACTCTTTGGCACATGTGCGCCCACCATTACGTGCTGAAAAAGATAAAGAATTACTGCGCCAAGGCGTCAAAGACGGTGTGATTGATGCGATTTGTACGCATCATGAACCTTTGAGTGGTTCTGCGAAATTAGCGCCTTTTGCCGAGACGTTACCCGGTATTAGCGCATTTGATACTTATGTCTCTTTTGGGGTTCAATTGGTCCGTGAAGGTTTGTTTGAGCCTTTAGAATGGGTTGAAAAAGTCACGCTCGCTCCTGCAAAAGTGGCCAATATGACGGATCGTTGGGTAAAAGAATCGGGTTGGGCTTTGGTTGATCCAGATTTGGAATGGGTTGTTAACAATGACAGTATTTTATCTCATGGAAAAAATACGCCATTAATCGATCAAAAAATGATTGGTAAAGTGCTCCATACTTTTATTGGCTAAGATGTAAATTTTACATAAGCCTAAAAAAGTAAACAAAAAGCCAGCATAAGCTGGCTTTTCAAATAGATATTGAACACATTGCGCTACAAAAAGCTATTATAACTATTAGAATTTAATCACTAGAATAAAAAACGATCAATAAAATGATTATTAAAGTGACAAATACAACAATGAAATCGGAGTGTCCAAAATTATGAATATTATTGAGCTTTTAAAAGAACGGGTGACCACAAAAGTTTTACAGGGTGATCTTCAGTTTCAAGACGAAAAAATCGGTGCTTTAAGTGCCTTTTACCCCATTCTCCTTTCTGTTTTAAAATCAAAACCTGAACTCATTGACACACTGCAGCAAAATCTAAATCCTCGCTTAAGCGATATTTTCAGTCATCAACCAGAAACGGTCGCGCATTTTTTAGGCTTGGTTGCGGGCAATGCACCAACTCAAGACATTGAAACCACATTAAACCATTCTATTGCTCCAACTTTATCATTGCTTGCAGATCAAGCAGGCTCAGATAGTAAACATGAAATTTTTGATTTTATCAAAGCACAATGGAACAATATTCAGGATGCTTTGCCCGCTTGGGCAACAGGATTATTTGCAACATTAGGCTTAAGTGTAGGTGGTCTTGGTTTCGCAGGCACTACTCAAGCTGCTCCCGTGGCTGAGGCTGTTATCCCCCCTGTAGAGCCTGTGGCACCCACACCTATACAAAGTGTATCTCCAACACCAGTACCCCTTGATACGTCTACAATCACAACAAATTCGATCCAAGATGAACCTAAAAAATCCAATTGGTTATTGCCAATTATTGCTTTGTTGGTGATTGCAGGATTGGCCGCATTGTTATTTAAACAATGCAGTAGCAAACCGCCTGCTGGGGGAGATCCAGTAAGCAGTGGAGCTTCACAAGCTGTTGCTGATTTGCAAGCTGCTGAACTGCAAATTTCTACAGATGTTGAAGGTAAATTAGCAAGTTGTCAGGCACAATCGAGTAGTCAATCTTTATTAGACAGCTTAAAAACCAGTATTGCCTCAGTGTTTGGTCAAACCGATCATTGTCAAGTTACAGCCAGCAGTGCTTATGCCGCTGATTTGCCAGATCAAAATGCTGTAGATCAGGTGTTGGCTAAAATTAAAGGTATTCCAAATATTTCACTGGCTTGGATCGGTGATCAACTTACCATTCAAACACCAAATTTAGCGCAAGCACAAAAATTGGCAGATGAGTTAAAAGCTATTGCTCCTAATCTACATAT
Organism: Acinetobacter sp. AS167; assembly: GCF_037152175.1. Classification (NCBI taxonomy): domain Bacteria; kingdom Pseudomonadati; phylum Pseudomonadota; class Gammaproteobacteria; order Moraxellales; family Moraxellaceae; genus Acinetobacter; species Acinetobacter sp. AS167. The sequence goes on along the minus strand of NZ_JBBCMP010000005.1, from coordinate 108,302 downwards.
TTCTGTAGAGCAAACAGCCGATGCAAATGCAGCTGCAACAAGCAGTGCTGCAAATGTAGATACAAGTAATTCACAAGCAGACCAAGCACTTTCAAGCATTCAGGCAGATAAAGCCAATGTAAATGATATTGCCGCTGCATTGAATTTACAGGTGATTAATTTTGCGACAGGTTCTTCTGGTATTCCAGAAGCCAATAAAGCGATTTTGGATAAAGCAGCGAATTTGTTAAAACAACTACCAGATGCAAAACTCGTGGTTAAAGGCTATACCGATAATGTTGGGAATGCGGATTCAAACAAAAAATTATCTGAAAAACGTGCAAAATCGGTTGTGGCATATTTGGTTGAAAAGGGCGTACATACCTCACAGTTAACTGCTGAAGGACATGGTCAAGACAATCCAATTGCAGATAATTCAACCAAAGAAGGGCAATTTAAAAACCGTCGTATTGAGTTTGAAGTACTTGGTGCAACGACACCATAATCTTTTAAAGTGGTATGTTCGGTGCTAAAACAGGCATAAATTGTATAAAAAGCTTCTGAATATCCAGAAGCTTTTTATTTTTTACTCGAAAATTCTTAAATTATTTGGTTAAATGATCCACATAAAAATATGATCGGATAAACAATGAATAAATCATTAAACCCATTATTTATGATTGCTGCGATTTCGAGTACTCTGATTCTGTCAGGCTGTGATTACTTCAAAAAGAAAAAAGATGAAGGTAATGCTGAGCTTGCAGAGTGGAGTTGTACCAATCAAGATAATATCAATCAAATTCAAAAATATTTGAAAGATGAGTATTTGCGTGAAGTCGCAGACAATATTAAAAATTCTGGTTATGAAGCTGACCAAGCACTACTTCAGAAAATTAACAATGCTTTAAAGTTTGAAGTGAAGAATGTTCGTACGATCACTGAAGACTCTTCTAAAACCAATCAGTTGGAATGTGAAAGTCAGTTAGTGGTTCAATTCCCGAAAGGCTTACAACAGCGTGCTGAAAATTCATATGCAGAATTTGGGCAAGATTGTGAGGATGGATGTGAAGGTGATGGGTATCGCAGCATACGTGAATATATCGAAGCTGGTGAATCTAAATTGGTACTAGCCAATGATCAGTTGAAAGGCAAGTTTAATTATAATGTTGTGAAAACAGACAAAGATGGCTTAACCCTTGATGTGCTTAATCAGGATGCAGTTATTCAAGGGGTAACTTTTGTTACGGTAAAAGCAGTGCAATACGCAGCCTATATGAAAGAAAATAAAGATATGCGTGAACGCGAGCAGGTCAACCAAATTGAAAATGCAGAGCAAACAGCGCTTGCACAAAAAGCCATGGATATCCGTAAAAAAGAGCTAGATGAAGAAAAACTCAAACAAGTCGATCGTTTAAACCAGACTTGGGATAGTTTGAGTGATGAACAAAAAGAACAGTTTAAGCAAGATCAAGCAGAATGGTTTGAAAAACGTGATGTTGATTGTAAAGTCATTTCACAGAAAAGTTTTGGCGATATTCCAGATAGCGAAATTGAAACCTATCAGCAACAACGTCAATATTGGGATGATGCGATGTCTCAGCAAAACAAAGAGATGCAATATACCAAGTGTTTTAATAAACGTACCGCTGAGCGAATTATTTATTTAAACAATGCATTAAATTGATGTAGTTATCAAAATGATCTGAGAGGGATGAATTGATTCATCCCTTTTTTATTGGCATGCTGTAACTATATTTAAAGTTTTAGATGTTGATATGCGTATTAGTATTGTTGGTTCAGGTCGTGTTGCTACACATTTTGCAAAAGCATTGTCAAAACAACATCATATTGTTCAGATTTATAGTCGTGATTTAAACAAAGCACAACGCTTAGCCCAGCTGGTGAATGCTCAGGCTATTGATATTATGCAAGGTATAGATCCTGAAATTGATTTATTGATTATTGCGGTGAGTGACCAAGCCATTGCTCAAGTCATCCAAATGATTCATTCACAACTTTCAGATGTTTTGATTGTCCATACTTCAGGCAGTACCAATCTGAATATATTAACTGAACACCATGTAAAATCTGGGGTTTTTTATCCCTTACAGACTTTTAGTTTTGAACGTGAAGTGGATTGGAAAAATACCCCGTTGTTTATTGAAACGGCTTTACAAGAGGATTTGTCTGCTGTAATGACGCTAGCAAATAGTCTAAGCGATCAAGTTTATCCCTATAATTCAGCGCAGCGGCTGAGCTTACATCTGGCAGGGGTATTTGCTTGTAATTTTACAAATTATTGTTATGACATGGCTAAACAAGTGGTCGATGCACAGCAGGTCGATTTTAATTTACTGTATCCATTAATTTTGGAAACAGCAAAAAAAGCCACTCAAAATGATCCTGAAACAATGCAGACGGGTCCTGCAAGGCGTGGAGATGTGAATATTTTAAATATGCATCAGCGCATGTTACAGGATATGGGACGGGAAGATCTTAAAGATGCCTATACACTTTTAAGCCAACAGATACAGGAAAAACACTCACTTGATTAAGTGAGTGTTTTATCAATCGTATCTTTTGAAATCAATTGAGATTTAGTTTAAAGCAGCGTGATCTGCACCGATTGTGACAATAACACCAATACAAAACAGGCTACAGTAGATAAAAAACCAGATGATCATGCGTTTAAAGGCTTTGTCTGAAATCGAGCTATCAGCATATTGTGGTTTTTTAGGGCTTTTGTCATCATTCATCGCAAAATCTCTTTCTGCTTAATATAGATTCATTATGGATAGAAACGAATTCACACTGTAGATACAAAAAATTAGAAAAAAACTATAACAGATAAGTAAGCAATGATGAATCTGTTATAAAAATTCAGCTTATGTTGCGACTAATTTACCAATAATATGAATCAATTCATTTAATGCATTTTGAATCTTTTCATTCATTTCAAATGAACAATTCATCCGAATAAAGTGATTTTGTTGATTGCTAATATTAAATAAGCTGCTCGGTGCGACACTGACACCGTGTTCTAACATGTGTTGATAGATGTCATTACTATCGACCTGTTCAGGCAATTCAATCCATAAAAAGTACCCGGAAGGATAATAATTGACATGGCATTGCTCAGGTAAATGGGTTTTTAAATAATTAAAATATTGTTTTTTATAGCGTTGTAAGGTGGAACGTAAAGTTTTTAAATGTTTTTCATAATGACGATGAGAGAGATATTCAACCAAGGCATTTTGGATAAATGAGTTGACTGAAAGGGTACTCATAAGTTGAGTGTGCTGAATATGTTCAGAGAATTTCCCTGCATAGACCCAACCGATACGAAAACCTGCACCTAATGTTTTTGAAAAAGAAGAACAATGTAGCACCCAATTTTGTTGATCAAAGTACTTCATCGAGAGGGGTTTTTTTTGATCATAGTAAAGTTCTTCATAGACATCATCTTCAATCAAATAAATCTGATATTGGTTGAGTAGCTTCGCCAATTTTAATTTAATTTCATCACTCACAGTAAAGCCAATTGGATTCTGACCATTTAACATCATCAAACACACTTTAATTGGATATTTTAAAATTGCGTGTTCGAATGCATCTAAATCAATGCCATGTTCAGGGTGCTCTGGAATAGTAATTACTTTTAATCCAAGTCGTTCAGCCGCTTGCCATGCACCATAAAAAATCGTCTGTTGTAATAAAATATAGTCCCCAGCTTGCGTAAGTGCTTGCAATGAAAGATTTAATGCATCCAAACCTCCAGAGGTAATCACAATATCAGATGGATCAGTGGGGATGCCTTGCATCGCATATTTCTGTGCAATAATTTTTCTAAGTTGATAATTTCCGGGCGGGAGACTTGGAGTTTGTTCATAGCTACGCCGTTGTCGAGCAAGTTGTCCAAGCGTTTGTATCAGTTTAGCGGAGTAGAGCAACTGGCTATTGGGAAAGGCAGAACCTAAAGGGATAATGTGTTCAGACTGTGTAGATTTCAAATATTTGAAAACAATTGAGTTAATTTCAACTGTTTCATTAATCACATGTAATGTGGTGGGATGATCTGAACTTTGTTCTACCACAAAATACCCTGACTTTTCTTTTGAATAAATCAGGCCTTGCGCTTCGAGCTCTTGATAAGCATTCATCACCGTAATTAGACTTAACCCTGATTGTTGAACCTGTTGGCGTAGTGAGGGTAATTTTTCATGTGCTTTCCACGTCCCATTTTCAATCAATAATTTTAGGCTATGGGCCAGTTGTTCAGATTTATACATAGGTCAATGCAAGTGAGTATTTAAAATAACTATAACAGACGCAATCAGTACAGCTCTATCTGTTATATATTTTTTCTAAAATTTTGTGGCTATATTTCTTTTTGATTTCTTTTCAAAATAGTCGCACGCGATGCAGTATAGAATGAGGCAGGGATATGTTTGTTACGACTCAGTTGAATGTGCTCACACAAGTTTTATTTGAGCATGGTTGCTCTGAAAAGGTGATAGAACAACTCAATCAAAGATTTGTAAACTTAGAAGCAACATTGTTGCGTGCCAAAGTCTTACGTGAATTTTCAAAAAAGAAAAGTACAGCGATTATCCAATCTGCAATTGCTTCAAATCATTTAAGTCTGGCTTATTTGTTTTCACCGTTTATTTTGGCGAATTTAAATCAAACAGTGCTTTACTCAACACTTTTTACGGCACAGGTTCAAGATATTTTAAAACCTTATTATCAGGTTGAAAAAACCATGAACTTGACCAAGGATGATGTCGTTCTAGAAAGTTTAAATCTATTTTTAGATCTACAAGATCAAACATGGGATGCACAGGAATTTGTTTATTTTCAGTTGTTCAAAGCACTGACTCAGGCAGAAGTTTATCGTATCTTTTTAATTACAGATCAACCGATCAATCCAGATTATTTGTTTGAAATAGAATGTTTTTTTAAGGTTCGAATTTTCTTGGTAAATCCCGAAAATGATCAAGATGGTCTAAATCTGCAATTAGATCATCATGATCATAAACTAAACATGCAGAAGCTTTTGTTTAAATATAAAGATGATTTTCATGTGGCTTTATGTCGTAAATTTTCAGAAATGAATGCTAAAATTTTAAATTTATCAGATCTTTATGATCTAGCCGAAGCGCAAAACCTAGTCGAAGATATGTTTTATTCTGAGCATATTTATGAAAAACTATCGGTTTATGCTGAATATATGCAGACCCGATTACAGAACAATGTGTTTAGTCCAAAATTCAAATCTGTGTCAAGTTTGCAAGCTTAGATGCTGAGTATTTGCATACACAACGCTTTATTGAAGTGCTTTATGTATTGTATAAAGATACAACATGAGCCGTGAATACTTAGTTCTTAGGTAAAAGTCTGGTCCAAAGCTTTATATTTTAGCGATCAGATAAGTGTTTTTTGAGATGATCTAAAAAGAGCTTCACTTTTTTTGGAATCTTTTGTTGAGATGGCGTAATTGCATAAAAATAAAGTTGCTTTGAATGATAGTCTTCTAAACAACGAACAATTTTTCCAGCATCTTGATCTTTTTTTGCTAAAAAATCGGGTAAAAATATAATGCCTTGATCTTGTTTACAAAAATCCAAAAGGAAATCGCCACTATTGCATGTCAATTTCGGCGTACAGTAAATAGTTTCTTCTTTTTTATTCTTATTCAGCACAATTTTAGTACTTGAATCGGTTTGTGAATACAACAATAGACTGTGCTGTTTTAACTCATCGATTGTATTGGGTACGCCAAATTTTGCAAAATAAGCTGTAGTTGCATAAAAATGTCGATGATAGGTACTAAACAGGTGGGCATTACGCTGATCAATATCTTGACTGATTCTGAGAACAATATCATATTGATCTTCACTGATATTTAAAAACTTATCTGAAAGAAACAAGTCTATTTTGATGTTGGGATACTGTGTCATAAATTTAGAAATGATCTCGGTAAGATGCGCATGTCTAAATGAATGAGGTGCATTGATTCTGAGTTTACCCTCGGGATATTTCTGGTCGTGGGTAAAGTCACTGGTTGCCCATTCAAACTCACTCATAATGACTTTAGAGTGTTGATAAAATTTTTCACCTGAATGAGTTAAATCCATTTTGCGGGTATTGCGGATGAACAGGACCGTATTAAAAATAGTTTCCAAATGGCAAATTCTTTTCGCAACTTGATCTCTAGTAATGTTTAAGTGACGTGATGCACTGCTGAAATTTCCATATTCAACGACACTAATAAAAGTATTGATACAGTCTAATTTATCCATTTAATTTTAAAGTACTCTTCACTTGAATGATTAAAGTAACGCATCATCCTATGCTGATCAATCATTGTATCTTTTTAGGATACAGTTTGTATTTAAAATAGTGTCTAGTGGTTTACGTGTATTTTTGCTTTTATATAAATTCCTTTATAAATGTGTTGCGAATCAAAATGAATAAAGCATTTTTAGAACAACTTACACCTCAAAACTGTCAAATCATCTTTATTGATCAACAACCACAAATGGCTTTTGGCGTACAGTCAATTGATCGTCAAACTTTAAAAAATAATGTGGTGGGATTGGCTAAAGCCGCTCAGGTTTTTAATATTCCAACCACCATTACAACAGTAGAAACAGAAAGTTTTTCAGGGCACACTTTTCCAGAATTATTAAATGTGTTCCCTGAAGCCCCTTTACTCGAAAGAACCTCTATGAACTCATGGGATGACCAAAAGGTTCGTGATGCATTGGCAGCCAATCATCGTAAAAAAATTATCGTATCGGGTTTATGGACTGAAGTTTGCAATATTACATTCGCTTTTGGTGCAATGCTGGAAGGTGATTATGAAATTTATATGGTTGCCGATGCTTCAGGTGGAACTTCAAAAGAAGCACATGATTATGCGATGCAACGGATGATTCAAGCAGGCGTGGTTCCTGTAACCTGGCAACAAGTTTTACTTGAGTGGCAACGTGATTGGGCACATCGTGAAACTTATGATGCAGTGATGGACATTGTGCGTGAACATTCGGGTGCATACGGTATGGGCGTAGATTATGCATATACTATGGTACATAAAGCGCCAGAAAGAACCACAACGCAACATGAAGTTATTGCACCTGTGTCAGCAAAATAAACCTTATGGATATAAATATTCATCTACATGGAGATGATCATGACAGATGTACAGTTAATTCTTAAGAACGGCAAAATTACCACGCTTGACTCGAAACAGCCTGAAGTGGATGCAATTGCGATTGCTGACGGAAAAGTGTTTGCCACAGGTGATGAAAATAGCATCATGAAGTTGGCCAACGACTCGACAAAAGTGATTGATTTAAATGGTCGTCGCGTTATTCCCGGTTTAAATGACAGCCATCTCCATATTATCCGTGGCGGGCTTAACTATAATATGGAGTTGCGTTGGGAAGGGGTTCCGACTGTTAAAGATGCTTTAAGCTTACTCAAAGAGCAGGCAGAAAATACGCCAGCACCACAGTGGGTACGTGTTGTCGGTGGGTGGACTGAATTCCAATTCGCAGAAAAGCGTTTACCAACTTTAGCTGAAATCAATAAAGCTGCACCTGATACCCCAGTTTTTATTCTGCATTTATATGCAAGTGCAATGCTGAACAGAGCAGCATTAGATGTCTTAGGTTTTAATAAAGATACTCCTGATCCACCCGGGGGCAGAATAGAACGCAACGAAAAAGGCGAGCCAACAGGTTTATTATTGGCAACGCCTTCTGCTGCAATTTTGTATTCAACACTGGGCAAGGCACCCAAATTACCCGTCGAAGATCAAGTGAATTCTACCCGACATTTTATGCGTGAGTTAAATCGGCTCGGTGTCACTTCTGCGATAGATGCCGGAGGGGGTGGGCAAAACTATCCAGATGATTATGCAGTGATCAATCAATTGCATGAAAAAGATCAAATGACCGTTCGTATTGCTTATAACCTCTTTGCACAAAAAGCTGGTGAAGAGTTAGAAGATTATCAACGATGGACAGAAATGACGTTTCCTGGCGATGGTGATGCATTATTGATGATGAATGGTGCGGGTGAAAACCTGACTTGGTCAGCTGGTGATTTTGAGGATTTTTATGAACCTCGCCCAGATCTTCCAGAAAAAATGGAAACTGAATTAGAAGCTATTGTTGAACATTTGTCTGAGAAGAAATGGCCGTTTCGAATTCACGCCACCTATGATGAAAGCATTAGTCGATTGCTCAATGTTTTTGAACGTGTCAATGGTAAAAAGCCATTTGAAACCCGTTTTATTATTGACCATGCAGAGACGGTTTCAGAAAAAAACATAGAACGGATTGGTGCCCTCGGTGGAGGAATTGCCATTCAACACCGTATGGCGTATCAAGGCGAAATCTTTGTTCAGCGTTATGGTGCCGATGCAGCCAAAGACACGCCTCCGGTAAAAAAAATGCTTGAGTTGGGTGTACCAGTGGGCGCTGGAACAGATGCGACGCGTGTTGCATCATACAATCCTTGGGTCTGTTTGGCATGGTTAACCACAGGTAAAACCGTGGGTGGTTTTACTTTATATGATGAGAAAGACTTACTTGATCGTCAAACAGCGTTAAGACTATGGACCAAAGGATCTGCTTGGTTTTCAGGCGAGCAAAACCATAAAGGCGCTTTAGTCGCAGGGGAACATGCGGACCTAGTTGTACTCTCAGATGACTATCTCACTGTTGAGGGCGATGAAATTCAATTTATTGAATCAGTCATGACGGTGATGGACGGTAAAGTGGTCTATGCGGGTGCCGAATTTAAGCAACAAGATCCACCGATTCCACCCGCATCGCCTGATTGGTCACCAGTCAAGCGATTTGGCGGGCAGTGGCGCCACTCTGAAAATCGTAATGCGCCTTCCTTACAACCCTTACAAAAAGATTCAGCAGTGTGTGCATGTTCTAGCAGCTGTGGCATGCATGGACATTCGCATGCATGGATGCTTGATGTTCCTATCAATGATCAGGATAAAAAATCATTTTGGGGCGCATTAGGCTGTTCTTGTTTTGCTTTTTAAAACCAACCTAAAAAATTCCATCTGAAACTAGGTGGAATTTTATTGGGGGAGAAATTTATGAAAATCTATCTGATCTCTTTGGCCGTTGGGTTGTTGGTTGGCGTGTTGTATTACCTATTAAATGTGAAATCTCCAGCCCCTCCTTTTGTGGCCCTATGCGGTTTATTGGGGATGGTTATTGGCGAACAACTCATGCCAATGATTAAAAACTTATTATCCTAACGATAGGGTGATGCAATAACAGGAGAAAGGGGCAAATGATGCAATTCAGACTAAGTAAGTTATTGAGCTTCAATGCAGGCTATGTCGATACTGCAAGCTTTCTCGCATTGCATGGCTTATTTTCTGCCCACGTGACAGGTAATTTTGTAACATTAGGCGCGGCTTTAGTCTCCGAGAGTCAAACAGGTGCTTGGGCTAAATTGGCAGCACTACCGATGTTCTGTATTACAGTTTTATCGGTCAAATTGTTGGATCAAAAGTTTATCCGACATCAAAACAGTTCATATGCGTTTTTTCTAAAACTGATGTTTTTGCTTTTTAGTATAGTCGCCGTATGTTCCTACTTTTATTTGCCTTTTCCGAAATACGATACCATCATGAGTTTCACTGTAGGCATGTTGTTGGTGGCGGCTATGGCGATTCAAAACGCGATGCACCGTATCCATTGGACGAAAGAATCACCAACAACCGTGATGACGGGTGCTACAACACAATTGATGTTAAATATTGCTGAGCTTTTTTCCAAACCTTCTCAGGAAAAAAGACTGCAAATTCGACAGAGTATTGTTGCAATTTTTCCAACCATGTTGAGTTTTGCACTGGGATGCGCAGTTGCCGCAATCGTATATAAATTTGCACTACTGTGGTTATTTTTGCTTCCCCCAGTTTTATTGCTGATGATTTACATCAATCGGGATAACTATAAAAAAGCTTAGGTTTTGACAGGTCCTAATTCTAATTAATTATTGAATGACGAGTAGAACATGGAAAATATACAAACGACGCCGCCGAGTGGGTTTTGGAAAACATGTCGAGATCCTTTGTTATTGACAATTGTGGGTGGCGCAATTGATACCATTGGCTTTATCGCACTGTTTGGTTTTTTTACTGCGCATGTCACAGGAAACTTAGTCTTAGCTGGTGCTGCTTGGGTCAAAGGTGGGCCTGGGATTTGGATTAAGCTTGGGGCAATTCCCTTATTTATTCTGACTGTTGCCATCACCAAATATTGGATTGATCGTAGTGTACAAAAACATACCACCTTAAGTTATTTATTTTTGGGGGAAGCAATTTTTTTAATTGGGTTTATGCTTGCGGGTTTATATTTTGAACCGTTTAAAGATGCCAATAGTGTCACTGTCGCAATTACAGGTGGTTTAGGGCTGATCGCCTTAGCTATTCGTAACACTTCAAGTAAAACCTTAATTAAACATATTAGTCCGAGCACCATGATGACGGGAAATACAACACAGTTAGGTATAGATATTTCTAATTATTTAAGAGATCGGAACCATAGCAATATGCAAAAATTACAGCACAGTTTCAGCATTGTGGTGGGTTTTGTGATTGGCGCATTTTTAGGTGCTTTTTTATATGTGTATCTAGATTTCTGGAGTGTCGCTTTCTTTGTGGCACCCGTGTTGTATCTGTCTTATCTCGCAGCCCAGCAAAGATTTGTCCAACCAAGCCAGTGACTCAATGATGAATAAACGTCAATGAGTAATCATGCTTGATGGAGTTTTGTCATAATTATTGTGACCACGTAGGTGCTTAAAAATTCCCTAAAATATTTATTGGAACAATCGTCTTTTAGTTAAATCAAGCCTTGATTGATTTAACTCGCATTCATCATTCACATTTTTGAGAAATCCAAAAATTAAACCATGTTTTGTCGAATAGCAAAACCAGCATCTGTCATTTATTTAAATTATGGACTTTGCAAAATTAAGGTAAACCTATGTCAAATTTGATTAAATTTACAATTTCTCTTGTTTCATTGCTCAGTATACAGTTACATGCTGCTCAATACAGCTTAGACAAAAATAGCCCTTATTTGTTTGGTGATTGGCAGGGGATGCGGACTGAACTTTTAAAGCAAGGCATTAAATTAGATGCAAACTTGATTGTAGACAGCGCTTATTTAGTTGATGGTGGCTACAATCCGGGGAGTGATCCTAAATATGCCAGTCAATTTTTAATTGGTTCAACTTTAGATTTAGAAAAGCTGGCAAATTGGGAAGGGATGACATTAAGAGCAACAATCACAGCAAGACAAGGACAAAGTTTATCTTCAGAAGATATTTCTGATCCATCCGCACCACAGCTTGCCAATGTTCAAGCAAATTATGGTCGTGGCAACAGTAAAAGTCGATTGACCGAGTTTTCTTTGGAGAAAAACTTTAAAGAACAGGGGCTCAGTATTAAATTAGGGCGTTTGGGAATGGGTACAGATTTCAATGTGATGTCTTGTGAATTTCAAAATAATTCATTTTGTGCTGCGCAAATGGGAAAATGGCAAAGCGGAATTTGGTATAACTCTCCAATTTCTCAATGGGGTGTTCGTTTAAAATATCAATTTCACCCAGAACTCGCCTTACAAATCGGTGTTTATGAATATAACCCTCAAAATGCTTTAGAACGGCATGGCTGGAATCTGAGTACCCATCAAGCTGATGGTATCACTATTCCCATAGAGATGATCTGGCGACCGAAATCATTGATCAATGCATTAGCAGGAACTTATCGTGTAGGGGCTATGTATAACACTGCAGATGAAACTAAAAATCAAAAGGATATACGGACGGGGCAGCAACAAAATCATACCTATGGCGCTTGGTTTAATTTTGACCAGCAACTTACTTCAGTTGGTGTAGGAAAGCAGGGCTTACACAGTTTTGCAAATTTTACATTCCATAGCCGTACCACCAACAAGGTGGATCAGTCTCAACAGATCGGTCTAAAGTATTATGGGGTGATAACCAGCCGAGCTGAGGATAATTTGGGTTTTGCGCTTAATCGTATTCATATCAATAATCGTTTTGCAGATGATAAGAAACAATTTAATGCTGATGCCGAATATAATATTGAATTAAATTATAGTTATTATCCAAAAAAATGGCTGATGTTACGTCCAAGCCTGCAATATATTGTTCATCCTAGTGCAACACATGATATCAACAATGCTTGGGTCTTGGCATTGGGGACAAAGCTTAACTTTTAGAATCAAGAATAGTTAATTAAATTTTATCAATGCATACTGATGTTACGAACACTAGGTATTTATCTATATTGATTATAGATGGGTTTATATACTGCTTGATCCATGCTTATGCCATATAATATAAGGCAATAAAAAGCCGAAAATAATTCAAAGTATTCTCTTAAATAGAAAATGAAGACTGATTTATTTTTAGTAAAACCACCTTACACAAGCATCTGCTAAAAGTTGCGTAGTATCGAAGCTTACATTTAAAATTGGAGATTGAATGGCGTGTAAGCCCAAGGGAATTTCTGTACAGGCTAAAATAATTGAACCTGCACCTACATCTATAAGCCGTTGACTGAGTTCTTGAAAAATGATACCTGCTTTTTCTGATTCATTCCGTTTTACAGCATAAACTGCAGGCATAAATTTTTTTTCAATTTCTTCTTCAGAATTCATTACATAAGGGATGTTATATTTACTTAATTCACGTTGATATAACTCGGTAGAAAGGGCGCCTTTGGTTGCTAAAATTCCAACTTTATCACCATATTTATAATGATCCAAAATCTGTTGTACAGTAATTTCAATCATATTTAAGATTTCAATATTGGTCTGTTGTTGTAAGTCAGCATGCCAAAAATGTGCGGTGTTACATGGAATTGCCACTTTAGCAACACCACTACGTTCTAAAATTTTTAAACCATGTAACATGGCTTTGAAAGGACTTTCACCTAAGTTTTTAAGTGCAAGTTGTCGGTCAGGAATTCCACCATGATTCCAAACAATAGTTGGAATATGTTCCTGATCTTTAGTTGCAGGGCTTGCATCGAGCAGGCGCTGTTGAAAATCAACTGCAGCACCTGGCCCCATGCCACCTAGGATTCCGAGCGTAGGAAATTCTGAAAAATCAATCATTTTACAAGCGGTATGCGTCTTTGTGAGAGAATGCTTTACGGTACCCAAATAAGCCTACAGCACCACCAGTATGCAGAAAGATCACTTTATCGTTTTTAGTGAAATAACCTTGGCGAATTAGGCCTACTAAACCTGCAAAACCTTTACCTGAGTAAACTGGGTCAAGCAAAATACCTTCAGTTCTGGCAAGGAGTTCAACAGCTTCAACCATGCTGTCTGTTGGGATACCGTAACCATCGCCAACATAGTCACTATTTGCCACAACTTTTTCACGTGCGATAAGATCAGCACTCAAACCAAGATGTTCTAAAGTTGAGCGAGTAAGTTTATAGACGTTTTCTTCTTGTTTAGATTTTTCAGCACGAACGCTGATACCTAACACAGGTAAGTTAGAATTTGTTGCAACAATACCCGCTAAAAGACCTGCTTGAGTTCCAGTACTCCCTGTTGCATGTACAAGATGAGTTGGGGCAAGTTGGATCTGGTTGAGTTGGTTAATTAATTCAATTGCAGTAGATACATAACCTAAAGCACCAATAGCGTTTGAGCCTCCACCTGGAATAATATAAGGGCGTTCACCTTGTGCTTCTAATTCTTTTGCTTTTGCTTCTAAAGCAGCAGCCATGTCTGTACCGCCAGGAACAACTTCAATTGATATGGCACCTAAAATTTCGTCCAGCAATAAGTTCCCATTGTTGTAATATTCATCTGCAGCATCACTGACGCGTTGTTCAAGTAAAACAGATGCTTTTAAGCCGAATTTATTTGCTGCAGCAATGGTTTGACGAACATGGTTAGATTGAGTTGCACCTTGAGTAATCACATGTGTTGCGCCTTTTGCAATTGCATCGCCTATTAGAAATTCTAATTTACGGGTTTTATTTCCACCAGTAGCAAGACCTGTTGCATCATCGCGTTTGATATAAATTTCAGGACCGTTTAATGCTTTGGTTAAGTTAGGTAAAAACTCAAGAGGAGTAGGTGCATGAACAAGTTTAACGCGGGGTAAATGACTTAATAACATAAAAGTGTCCTGTAGATTTAGTGTATGTAATCAATCATGCGGTTAACTTCTTTGCGCATAATTTCTAAAATATGTTTTTTGGCTTCAATGAATTCTGGCTGTGGAGCAATATTTTCAATCGTACGTGTATGGGGTAAATTGACTTGAATATCTTCTGCAATACGCCCAGGATGTCCTGCCATTAAGATAATGCGATCTGCTAAAAGTAAAGATTCGTCTATATCATGAGTGACAAATAAAACGGTCGTTTTGTTATCTTGCCAAAGCTTAGTTAATGTTTCCTGCATCAAAATACGTGTTTGAGCATCCAAAGCACCAAAGGGTTCATCCATGAGTAAAATTTTTGGTTTCATGACCCAAGCACGGGCAAGTGCAACACGTTGTTTCATCCCCCCTGAAATTTGCCAAACGCGATGATTTTCAAATTTTTTTAAACCTGTTTTTTCTAAGTAATATTCAGTTTGTTCGGTAATGTATTTAGGCTCTCCCTTTAATTGCTTAAGGGGAAAATAAATATTTTCTTTCACTGTAAGCCAAGGGAATAATTGTGCTTGTTGGAATACAACAGCTCGATCAATGCCTGGTGCTGAAATAGGTTGACCATCTACATAAATGTTACCAGAGCTAGGTTTTTCAAAACCTGCAAGTAAGTTCAAAATAGTTGATTTACCGCAGCCAGATGGACCAAGTAAACAAACGAACTGACCCTCAGAAATTTCTAAGTTAATGTCTTTTAGAACCGTATTTTCAGATTTGTTTTGCTTGAATGTTTTTTGAAGATTATTTAGCTGAATAAATGTTTGAGTCATTATACTTTTCCTGTCCAAGGTGCCCATTTTTGCTGTGCTTTTACAATGAGCCAATCTAAAATAAAGCCAATTGTTCCAAGTAAAATAATACCGACAATCACAACATCAGTACGTAAGTATGAGCCCGCGTTAATGATCATCCATCCTAAACCTGACGTTGCAGCAACCATCTCAGCCGCAATTAATGAGGTCCAACCAATACCAATCGATAAGCGAATCGTGGTGAAAATTTCAGGAAGTGAAGAGGGTAAAATGACACGAAATAAGATTGATGCTTTTCCTAGTCCCATTGTTTGTGCAGCTTGAATTAAACCCTGTGGAACGTTTTGGCTTGCTGCAGTTGCGCCAACAATTACACTAAGTAAAGTAGCAATAAAGATTAGGAAAAATTTTGATGCCTCACCAATCCCCAACCACACAACAACTAATGGGATTAAAGCAATTTTAGGAATAGGGCGTAAAAATTGTACGAATGGATCTAAAATGGCATTGAGTACAGGACTACGGCCCATTAATAACCCCAAAGGAACACCAATAATAATGGCAATGAAAAATGCAAAAAATGCACGTGCCGTACTCACTAAAATGTGTTGATAAAATGGAGCATCTCGATAACCGTTTTGAAATAAATCTAAAACTGTATCTACTATTTGTAAGGGGGATGGCAATAAAATGGGTGACACAAGTTTAAAGGTACACACAAGCTGCCAAATAACAACAAAAGTGATTAGTGATAATGCACTAATTACTTTTGCTTTAAACGGGTTCAACTGACTCATTCTATAACCTTATTTAGTTGCTTCGATAAGGTATTTACTGTCGATATTGGGCGCATAACTTTTTGGAACATCAGACTGTTTTAGCTCGCCGATACCGACTAAAAATTTAGCAATATCTTGAGTTGCTTTTGCCAAGCCTGAGTTTTCATCGTTTGATGTTGTACCTAGGTACTTTTCAGATGCTTGATCTTTCAAAGGAATGTAATCAATACCTGCCAATGTAGTTTCAACTTGCTCGTATGGAAGGTTTAAGTATTTAGAAATTTTTTCAGAAGCTAATTTCGGATCTTTTTTATATTCATCAACTTGTTCTTGGTATGCTTTTAAAAACTTAATCACAAGATCGGGGTGTTTTTCTGCAAACTCTTTGCGGACAGCGAAGTTGTTATAAACCAAAATGCCTTGTTCATTTAGTGTCGTTGTACGATAAATCTCTTTGCCACCTTGTTTTTCTAATTGTTGTGTAAATGGGCCCCAAACATAGGCAGCATCAATATCGCCACGAGTCCATGCAGAAACAATTTCAGCAGGTTTAAGTGGTAATAATTTGATTTTTGATTTATCAATTTTATTTAATGTAAGTGCTTGTTCTAATGCATATTGTGCAGTTGAGTTTGCAGGGAAAGCAACTTTTTTACCCACTAAGTCTTGTAGAGTTTTAATTTCAGGTCGAACAATCAAACGCTCTGCACTTGAAATTAGACCCTCTAAGCCAATGACTTCAATGGGTAATCCGCGAGTGATCCCTGCAACAGCAGGACTTGAACCAAAACGGGCGATATCAATTTCATTGGCAGCAAAGTAATTAATCACATCTGCTCCCGATGCAAATTCAACCCACTTAATTTTGGTGCCTAAAGCTTTTTCAAAATCTCCGTCGGCTTTACCTAGGACCCAGACACGGGGACCACCACCCCAAGCAAAACGGACCTCTTGTGGTTGTTCTGCTGTTTGTGACGCTTCAGCTTTGGGTTCATTGTTTTGTGGCGATTTATTTCCACAACCAACTAAAAGTGTAAAACTGAGAATACCGAGGGACAAAGCCAAATTTTTAAAATGAAAACCTGTTGTATTCAACATTTTTCTTTCCAGTGTTTTTGAAATTTCTCCGATCTTAATGAGAATTTTAAATTAATAAAAATATGAAAAAATGGAATAGTTATATATAAAATAGATGTTATCTTTATGAATAAAAAAGAAATATTTATAGTTTTTAAAAGTAAAGATTATACCTTGTAGTCAAATTTTTAAGATGATGTGCTTTTAAAGCATAGGTAGAAATTTGATTATAAAATCATTTATTTAAATAATTGATGATCACATTCTGATTACTTCAAGTAAAAAATATCAAAAATACACATGCTGGTTTTCGTATTGATAAGTACTTTCGGACCAAGCCTATAAGTTTAATTAAAAAGGGTGATTAAAATGAGAATGATCAATTAACAAACAAACTAAAATTTGGTTTGATTAACATTCATTTAACTTATCTAACTAGGTATATGAATTTTAAACCATTATTAGATTAGGAGGTAATGAACATGTGCTTGATCAAAATTGTGGAATATTAAAGCCAATCAGTTACGCACAAAAAATGTATAAGTAATTAGTCTCTCCATTAAAAATATATTATTGAATATATCTTTAGTGATGGCTTTATAAAATGAAGTCAGGTGACTTTAGCTTAAATTCTTCTTTAATGATGATAATTTTAATATAATAGGCAAAATTTTTGTTAGGTTTCATTTGTGACAGCACAAAAAATTCAAAGTATTGCATTGCAGCGATTCGCAAAACAAGGCTTTACTGCAACATCAATGAATGAAATAGCCGAAGACGTTGGCATTAAAAAACCCTCTATTTATGCACATTTCAAAAATAAAGATGATTTATATTTGAGTCTAATTCCGATTATGATTAATCATGAACTGACTTATGCAAAAAATACATTAACTGGTGGAGAAAATTTTCATCAACAACTTTGTGCGTATTTCTGCAGCATAGGTGAACGATTTGATGCTTCATATGATGTACAATTTTGGATGAATGCGCTCATTAACCCACCACAGCATATTTATGATCAAGTGATTGATCCGATGCATATATTTATGGATGATTTGGAGAATATCTTTAAAAACGTATTCCCTGAAAATATAGAAAACAAGAAGTTTGATTCAACAACTTTGGCTCGACTGTGCATGTGTTTTGTAGATGCTTTGCAAAGTGAGCTCATTTATGGTGGTAAAGATAAATATAAAAAAAGATTAGATGCGATCTTAAAAGCACTTGAGGTGTTAATCGGTTAAAAGGTGCTAAATATCTAATATTAGATATTTAGCACTATCTATTTTTAAGCATTTTTATGAGCAATTGTATTTAATATAATCATACAAAAAGCACATATAAGTAAAGTTACAGGAAGGACGAGGATATTTTCTGTTGCAAGACTGGCAATAAAACCAATAACTGCTCCGAAACTATATTGAAGTAAGCCAATTAAAGCTGAAGCGATTCCTGCTAAGTGATGTTGTACCTGTTGCATGGTCAGTGCTGTAAGATTACCAAATAAAAGCCCTGTAGAACTAATAACCACAGTCAGTAATAGGGTGTAAGCCCATAAACTTGGTGTATACAGTAACGTTACTAGGCTAAGCATAAGTGTAAAAAACATTAAAATAATAGAGCCTAGCTTTAAAACTTGGTAAGCAGACCATCCTCTATTCAATAACCAAATTGAAAGCTGACCAAAGATGATGAAACACAGTGCATTGAGTGCAAAGAGATAACTATAATGTTCAGGGCTGACTGAGTAATGTTGAATAAAAATATAGGGTGAATTGCTAATGTAGAAGAAGAACCCACCGAGTAGAAAGCCTCCAGCAAGGGTAAAACTGAAATAGCTTTTATTTCTACATAGAAGATAGTAATTTTTGAAAATATTTTTTAGATTTAAGGGTTGTCTATTCGAAAGAGCTAATGTTTCTGGAACAGATATACTACTCCACACCAATAACATAAAAGATAGTAAGGCTAATGTATAAAAAATAATATGCCATGTGCCGTAGTTCAAAAGTTGACTTCCAACCAAAGGGGCAATGATTGGAATGACCATCATGACTTGCATTAACACAGAAAAATGGCGAGCTGCATCTTGCTCATTACAAATATCGCTAATAATTGCTCTAGGTGTGACCAGACCAGATGCAGCACCAATGGCTTGAAGAAAGCGTGCGAACAATAATAGTTCAAGTGAAGTTGCGACTGCTGCGAGCAGAGAACCCAAAATAAAAATAATTAAACCAATTAATAATGGAATTCTTCGACCAAAACGATCAAGAAATGGTCCATATAAGCCTTGGCCAACAGCTAAACCTACTAAAAAAATTGATAATGTTTGTTGGATTTGACTGGTAGATACCTGTAATGAGGTCGCTATCACTGGAAATGCGGGCACATAAATATCAATTGCTAAGGCATCTAAAGCAGTTAATAGTGAGAGTAATATGATAAATGAAGTACTCATTTTGTGAGTCTGTAAGTGACCTTGCATAAATTTCACCCAAGTTTGTATAATTAAAACTACCTAACGGTAGGTAGTTTATTTTTGTTTGTTTTTAAAATCAACCAAAATACGATTTTTAATGGAGTTAAAGAGCAGGGCGCCAAAGGTAGCTTTATATGTATAAAAAGAATCCTTACTGAATAATCTTTTAAAATGAACCAACTATCGTCATTAAATTACAACATATAAAATAATAGTCACGCTGAGTGAATGCTGAAAGTATTAGTCAAAGAGCTTGATGTAAAATTACATGCAAGTAGAGAATGTTGTTTTAGAACCGGTTTCAATTTGTAGTCGTTCAGACTTTGATCTGACAATTATCAATATTTGTTTGAATATCAAAAAATGACCATTATTTAATTGACCTTTAGCCCTGATTTGTTCTCTTGATTCTTATCCGGCTGAATTTTGCGCTGAGTAGATACTATGGCTCGTATGAGGTCTTATATTTATGTTTTGATTGTTTGAATTAATTATTTTTAGAACAAGAATTAACTCGAATAATTACCTAAATTTAGATGTAAAAATAGGGTTAAATAATTAATATTTAACCCTATAATATTTAATTGTAGACTCAGTCTAGTTTTCTTAGATCATTAATTTATTTTCTTAAAAATAAAGTCATTAATCTTATGGCCTGCCTCAATACCACGACGTTCAAACTTGGTTTGTGGACGCCAGTCCGGACGAGGATAGCTATTGCCTTTGCCTGCTAAGTTTTCTAAACGAGGGCGATTGTCTAAAACATCAAGCATCCATTCAGCGTACGGTTCCCAGTCTGTTGCAGCATGGAATGTACCACCGATTTCAAGTTTTTCTTCAACCAATGGCATACGATCATGAGAAACAAAACGGCGTTTAAAATGTCGTTTTTTCTGCCAAGGATCAGGGAAATAAAGTTGAACCGTATTGATACTATTGTCAGGCATTTCTCGTAAAACTTGAATTGCATCTGCATCTAAAACACGTAGGTTTTTAACTTCCGCCATTCCTGCTTCATAAACACATTGCGCAATACCAGGTACATGCACTTCGATTCCAACAAAATTACGTTCAGGATTGGCTTTTGCCATCAGGACCAAAGAGCGGCCCATACCAAAACCAATTTCTACCGTAAGTGGGCGTTCAGGATGTTCAAAGTGTTGACGTAAATCGCCGACAGGGTATTCCAAAATTAAATCACGATGTTGTTCAAGCGCAGTACGTTGTGAAGTATTGAGCGGTGACGATCTACGCATAAATGTCACAATTTCACGGTGTTCTTGCAAATTGTCTAATTCTACAATTTGTGCTTCAATTTGATCGTTTGACATGTTTTAGGTAATACTAGAAATCTAAAAGGCGTATTGTAAGTGCTGAGCTTCGCAAGTCAAATTTTTTATAGAATTTCATTCAATTCTAATAAATTCACAATGAAAACTGGATAAAATAAAATCACTATCGAGCGCTGAGTCAGAGAGTATTGCTGTTACTCAAAGAGTCGTTATGTTCATTTAGACTTTGTCTAATTAACTCGATTAATTCGCGCGATGCTTTAGGTAGTGCTTTATCTTTTAACCAAATCAGATAAATCGGAACAGAAAGTTGATTGTAGGTATTTTTAAAATCAATTTGGATTAAACGCCCAGCATCAATATGTGACTTAACCAATGAATATGGAAAATTTCCCCATCCTAAGCCGATCTCAACCATATCAATCGCCGTTTGTAGATCATTGGTTCGCCAGTAAGATGCAGCAATGACCGATCTCAAATCTGCAATATCAAGCGCACTACTCGCGACAACAATTTGCCGAACATTAACCAAATCCTCGATATAAATAGGATGAACTGCTTGATTCATCAAGGCATGATTTGCAGATATCGTTGCAACAACAACCTCCATGCTGACCAACTGCAAATGTTCTTGCATTTTGATATGTTGCCCTGAACCCGCTAAACAAATTGTGATTTGTTCTGAATACAGTAAATGCAAAATATCATCTTGTGGTGCAGTAATAATTTCGATATTGAGCAGCGGATATTTTAATGCAAGTTTATCAATAGATTGTAAAAGTTTCTGATTGTTTACATCCGATACAACACCTATTTTTAAAGTACTCTCCAAACCTAAGGACAGTTCATAAGCATGCTTACTCAATTGTTTTAATTGTTCTGAGATGATTCTTGCTTGTGGGGCTAAGGCAAGTGCTGAAGCTGTTGGAATCACTTTGCGGGGTGTTCTTTCAAACAGCTGTAAGCCTAATTCTGCTTCGATATTTGCGATGCCCATACTGACGGCTGATGGTACTCGATTTAAGGCACGAGCCGCAGCAGAAAAAGAGCCTGTATCCAGTACTTTTACAAATAATTCTATATTTTCGCTGGTGAAATTCATAATTGGTATCAGTCAAACTGAAAGCTATTGTCTTTATCTATTATTATAACTGAAATTAAAATAGCTTTTTTGAAAATCTGTTTGGGTAAGTTTATGCAAGGTCTTAAACGTAGAGTAATTTATGTAAGTACCTATGAAATCATTGGATTAGGTATTTCTTCTTTAGGGCTGGCACTACTTTCGGGTACACAATTAACCCATACGGGGCCTTTGGCTTTCCTGATTACCACGATTGCTGTGAGCTGGAACTTTATTTATAACTTAATTTTTGAAGCATGGGAAAAACGCCAAACTTTACGTCAACGTACAGTAAAACGCCGTGTAGCTCATGCGATTGGATTTCAATTAACCTTAGTGGTTTTTCTTATTCCATTGATTGCATGGTGGATGAATATTAGTTTTCTAGATGCATTTTTATTAGATGCGGCTTTAATTGTTATCATTCCAATTTATACCTTTATTTTTAATTGGTCTTTTGATCGATTATTTGGTGTTCCACTTTCAGCTCAAGCTTAAAAATGTAGTTGTTTCTGCTTAAGTTATTTGGCCATTCAATTGAATGGGCAAATAACTCAGGTTTTTTCTAGCCCAATAATTTCTATTTAACGCTTTAAATTTATACGACAGCTGGTGTCGCAACAATAAAGAAATAGCCATTGCTGAACGCTCATAATTTATATAATCACTAGAGTTCATTCGGAAAATTAGGTGTGAGTGATGACAGAGCGTATTAGAGAAAAACTGCAAATTTTAGCAGATGCTGCGAAGTATGATGTGTCATGTTCATCCAGTGGCAGTAACCGTAAAAACAAAGACAGTGGGCTAGGCAATACGGGAGCTGGAATTTGCCATAGTTATACCGAAGATGGTCGATGTGTGTCGCTGCTTAAAATCTTATTTTCCAATGTGTGTATTTTTGATTGCTCATATTGTGTTTCTCGCCGTTCTAACGATGTCAAACGAGCTGCTTTTACGGTACAAGAAGTTGTTGATTTAACCATTAATTTTTATAGAAGAAATTATATCGAAGGGCTGTTTCTCAGTTCAGGAATTTTTAAGTCAGCAGACTATACCATGGAGCGCATGCTACAAGTCGTTAAAAAGCTACGATTAGAAGAAAACTTTAATGGCTATATTCATTTGAAAACAATTCCAGGTGCTTCACAGGAGATTATCCATGAGGCTGGGCTTTATGTAGATCGGATGAGTATCAATTTAGAAATGCCTACTGCTGAAGGTCTTAAAAAGTTTGCCCCTGAAAAAACCCATGATGAAGTGCAAAAAGATTTGGGTATTATTCGCGATCGCTTGATTCAATTTAAAGATGAAAGAAAGATTATAAAAACTGTGCCGAAGTTTGTCCCAGCAGGGCAAACAACTCAAATGGTGGTGGGCGCACATAATGAAACGGATCAGGATATTATCTTAATGGCTGATCGTCACTACAAAGAATTTAAACTAAAACGGGTATATTTTTCGGGCTATATTCCGATTAATGATGAAGAAAAAGCATTGCCTTCGGTGGGTTCAGCACCGCCATTGCTGCGTGAAAATAGATTGTATCAATCTGATTGGTTAATGCGATTTTATGGCTTTGAAGCGACTGAAATTGTTAATGCACAGCATCCAAATTTAGACTTAGATATCGACCCCAAACTAAGTTGGGCGCTACGTCATCCTGAACAATTTCCTATCGATATCAATCAAGCTGATTATCGAATGATCTTAAGAGTCCCAGGAATTGGGGTGCGTTCAGCTAAAAAAATTGTTCAAGCACGTCGCTTTGGTAAAATTCATATTGATCAAATCAAAAAATTGGGTATTGCTTATAATAGGGCAATGCATTTTATTCGTTGTGCAGATACCCCGCCATTTTTAAAAGATCAATTACCCAGCCAAATTCGCCAGAAAATATTACAAACAGGGCATTCAAAATATACTCAACAACTTTCACCCCAGTTGGATTTATTATTCTAAATGGCTAAATATATTTTTGATGGGACCATGACCGGGATTTTGTGTTGTGTATTTCGTGCATTTCAATTCAAAGAGTTTGATGTCTTTGTCTCAAGTGAAAACAACACTCAATCGGCTTTATTTGATGAAACGATTTTTGTTGAATCTAATGACGACCAAGCCAATAGAGTTTGGCAAGGCCTAAAGTTAAAAGTTTCAGCAAGTGGTTTACGTAATTTTTACTATACTTTTTTATCTGAACAGGAAGATGCTTTTCAACATCTGTTTAATTTTAGTGTTTATGCATTCTTCGCTCAAAAAGCGATTGACCGTGATTATGGTCATCCAGATGTTTTGGCACTGTCAAAGTGGGCCAAACAAGTGGGAAGAGAAAAGCACCGTATGGAAGCTTTTGTTCGCTTTAAAAAATGTAAAGATGAATTATTTTTAAGTTTGGTTAAGCCAGATTTCAATGTTTTGCCTTTGATCGAAAAGCATTTTAAATCCAGATATCAAGACCAGCGCTGGCTTATTTATGATGAAAAACGAAATTTTGGTATCTACTATGATTTAAAACAGGTTCACCATGTCAATATGAATGTCTTAGACATTGATCAAAATATTCGTCAAGGCTCTAGTCAGGAGTTTAGTGTTGAATTAGATCATCAAGAGGTTCTATATGATCAGCTTTGGAAAGATTATTTTAACAGTGTAAATATTTCAGCGCGGAAAAACATTAAACTGCATATTCAATATGTACCAAAGCGATATTGGCGTTATATGAATGAGAAAACGATTTAAATGTTTTTAAATCAACAATATGAACTGTATTGTGGCCTAGATAATACGAGTTTGGTCTCGATGTTTTACTGGCTTTCTCCATTACATTCATGAAGGAATTTGAAATTTCTTTAGTTTTTAGAGACATGACCAGATTCTCTAATTATTTTATATTTCAAAGACTCGTGTTCTTTTCAATTGAGTTTTTTCGGAATTAAAAACCTTATAAATACTAGTTTATAAGGTTTTAGAAGTTTTACCTGAAATAATACCAATTATATATTGAGATTGATCATTTATTCACTTTGAGCTTAATCATCTATCACTTTAGACTGTCGCTCATTATCTGCTTTCCCAATCTGCCAATAAGAACAAGCATAACAATCTTCTTTGCCCCAATCACTTTGCTTTCTTAAGATGTTACGACATGCGCGAACAGCTTGTAGTTCAGCGGTAATATGTGCAAAACGGCTTGCTGGTAGATTAATAAATTCAGGATGGCGTAGCAACTCGTCAGCCAATAAACTTCGCTGAAGCGGCTGCGGATTGAACAGCCATATTTGCTCTAAATTAGCTTGTGTATGCAGTTCGATTTGATCTTCTACAGTTGCCACTTCGGCAATGACATATACTTTGGCATCAACTGTTAATTTCTCTAAGATCGCTTGAGTGACTGCAAGCCCAGTCCCATCAGTAATAATGAGATAATGATTCAGTCCTGTAGGGATTGAATTTTTAGCGGCAGTAGACATGGTTATACCAATTTGATCCCCTGGTTGGGCACGATCTGCCCAGTGACAAGCCACCGTATCTGTACCATGCATTGCAAACTCGATGGTTAGGGTTTTATTGACTAAATCAATATCGCGATGGGTATAAGTCCGAATTTCTGGCATCATCTCAGGATTATTGACGATCCATTTACGCTGATCAAAATCAAAATCGGGAATTTCTATTGTGGTTTGATCATGCCTTGGAATAAAAATTTTATTGTTATCACCAATACAGGTGTGTTTGAATTTCTCTACATCTGCACAGTCAAAAATAATACGGATATAGTTTGGACCTAGATATATTTTCTCTTTCACTTGAATAAAAGTGCGATGTGCATTCAGCGCCATGATTTATTCCATATAAATAACAATAATTCTCATTATCGTATCGGCTTTTACTTGAAAATGCCACCATTACCGCGAGAGTTGACTATAAAACTGCAAAGATGCTCGGCATCCTGCATCAATAAATCATAAACAATTCAAGCTATCCATTGGTATTATTGAGTATGAGGAGGAATAGCATAACTTACAGAATCATATTTAGGTTTCTTTTTATACTCAGAAATAATCCCACCTAAAGATTCCGCGATATGGCGACTGGCATAATTTTCGACAGCTACAGGATAAATAAAATTTTTAAAACTCAAGTTAACAGAAGCCCAATGAACCATGCTTGTTACCGCATCTTTACCAAATCCTGACTTATGTCGATCTTCTCGAATCCAAATGCCTAATTCAGGTGTTTCCGTTTGTATTTGATGCAGTCCTGCCAGGCCAAGAAACTCATGATTAACAATGTGTCTGACAACGAAAATTAACTCATTCCCATCTTTAATATTCTCTAGCCATTTATGCCAGATCTCATCAAACTCTTGACGGCTTTGCGGTGGATCCCAAGTCATATATCGTGTCAAGGTGGGAGTAATATACTGAAATACCTCATCAGCATCTAAAGGTGTAAATGGTTTTAAAACAACTTGAGAAAAATGAATCTCTATATTATTCCAGTTCAAAAGAACCTCGAAAATTGTGAATTAGGGTTAATTTATCGCATAGAAGACAAAAGGTACATGGTTAAAATCAGGATAGGTTTAAGCTAAAAACGATCTTAAATTGAAGTCATCAATAGGGATATCGATCCTAGTTTTCTGACTTTATTCTGAATATCGAGTTTCAATTTAATCCTTGTACGCATGGCAATCAGAATTTTTATTGATTTACTTTAAT
This sequence comes from Acinetobacter sp. AS167, assembly GCF_037152175.1. Taxonomy (NCBI): domain Bacteria; kingdom Pseudomonadati; phylum Pseudomonadota; class Gammaproteobacteria; order Moraxellales; family Moraxellaceae; genus Acinetobacter; species Acinetobacter sp. AS167. Next base: position 81,841 of record NZ_JBBCMP010000005.1, on the reverse strand, counting down.
CACTAATCCTCGGAGTAAAAGGTTTAGTGCAGCTCTTCCAGACTTGAGTCCTTTATTATGGTTTTCACCATCAGCCCAAATAATGCGAATGATTCATTTCCTTATGTTTTCTGGAATGGTCTTTGATTGAGGACTTTAATTTAAGGAAATGCATGATTCATAAAAAACCATTTCAGTGACTCAATGCTGAAATGGCTTATGATGAAATATGTGTGCTTAAGATAGCGTTAAAGGATTTTATCTAAAGCGTATTGTGTTGCTAATAGTGCGTTGGTTATGTAGTGCATTGGTTTTGCTACAGAATAAAACTCTAATTTTTCCCCACTATGTGTTAATTGCGTTTTAATTTCCCAATTCATTTTTTGCCCAGTTCGGATCATCTAACATTTGATGTACACGTTTCTTATCAACATCATTTTCCCATACACCAATCACTAAAGTTGCGACACAATTACCAATCAAGTTGCTTACTGCTCTTAAAATACCAATCAGCCAATCCACTGAAAGGATCAATACCAAGCCAATCGCCGGGATAACAGGAAAGCTGGATAAAGTCGCAGCAAGTACAACGATCGCTGATGCAGGAATGCCATGTGCTCCTTTTGAGGTAAATAAGGTGATTAAAAGAATCATGATGAGGTCTGAAATTGTGAGGTGAACCCCTGTCGCTTGCGCGATAAATACAACAGCAAGGGTGAGATAAATTGAAAAGCCATCTAAGTTAAAAGAGTAACCCGACGGAATGACTAGGCTTACAGTGGAGTCTTTTATCCCTAATTTTTTTAGTTTATACATCACTTGCGGTAATACCGAATCAGAAGATGATGTGCCACATACAATGGTGATTTCCTCTCTAAAATAGCGAATGAGCTTAAAAATATTGAAACCTAAGAGTCTTAATACCAGACCAAGTATGACGATCACAAAGAAAATCACAGTTGCATAATAAATTAAGACCAAATAGCCCAAATTAAGTAAAGTTTCTATTCCAAATTTTGCCACGGTAAAAGAAATTGCACCAAAAACGCCTATAGGGGCCAGTTTGATGATGATGGACATGATTTTAAAAATAACTTGAGATATTTTGTCAATAAAAGAGGCGACAGGATCACTGACATCTTTAGACAGCATAGATAATGCAACGCCAAATAAAATTGAAAAGACAACCACTTGCAGAATATCATTCCCTGTGAATGCACCTACCGCAGTCTGAGGAATCATATTTAAAAAGAAATCAGATACACCTGTAACTGCATGGATATTTTCATTGTACTTGGTCATTTGGGACGCATCTAAAGTCGAAATATCCACGTGCATTCCATGTCCAGGTTTAAATATGTAGGCTGCGGCTAATCCTAAAATTAAAGCGATAGTGGTCATGATTTCAAAATAAATCAGCGTTTTTATTCCCACTTTCCCAGCTTTTTTTAAGTCTCCTGCACCATAAATTCCTAAAACAATGACGCAGAATATAAGCGGTGCAATCAGCATTTTGACAAGTTTGACAAAGCCATTACCAAGCACTTGAAAATTGATCGCAATATCAGGCAAAAAGTAACCAAATAAACAACCAATCACCAATGCAATCATTACTTGTAAAAATAAAGAGCGTTTAATAAGCTTCATTGAGGAGATTCATAAATAAAAGGTCACTTGAAAAAGCAATAGTTATGCCATTTTTGAATGAATAATTTTTGGTTTTTGCTGTGGTTTTTGTTATTGCGATATTTGATCTTTTGATACATAGACTGCTTAATGCGGTTTTCGATTATTTATAGATTAAAAAAATAAAAAGGATATATAACAAGCCTTAAAACAATATCCTAAAACATTTAACAATAAGAAGCTAAAACTTGTACATGTACAATCGCATTTTTTGTTAGCTTGAAATATACCGTATTGTTGGAGTAAGAAAATGACTAAAAAAGTACTATTCATCACTTCCAATTCTGGCGTTGAGCATGATGAGCTTAAAAAACCTTTGGACTTTTTGACGAGCAAAGGCATAGAAAGTATACACGCTGCAATTGAATTAAACGATGTACGAACCGTTGTTCATGATGATGAAAAATCGGTGTCATATAGTCCGCATGCGATTTTGGAAAAAGTAGATCCAAGTGATTATGATTTGCTGGTTATTCCAGGGGGAACGGTCAATGCCGATCAATTGAGAATTGATGAGAATGCTAAGAAAATCATTCAATCCTTTACTGACCATAAGAAACCGATTGCTGCCATATGTCATGGACCATGGGCTTTAATCAATGCAGAAAGAATTAAAGAGAAAAATTTGACTTCATATAAAAGTATTCGTATCGATCTAGAGAATGCAGGTGCAAACTGGATAGATGAAGAAGTTCATCGTTGTAATACTGGTGGATGGGTACTCATTACATCGCGTAGTCCAGATGATATTCCTGCCTTTAATGAGGCGATATTAAAAGAGTTGGAATAAGTGAATAGAGCAGGCTAAGCAAAGTTTAAACTTTTGAGATAGCCCTTTAATCGAGGGTTATTTCATACTTCTTGTCTGGTTAATTTGATATGTTCTGGAAGAAACTTAATTATAATATTTAATTCTTGTTCAGAAACACAGATCAACTGACCACTTAGCTTAACCATCGCATTCTCATTGATAAAATCTAACAAATTTTTTTATATAGTAGTAAGGTTAGTTTATATATTAAAAAACCACTTAGGATTAATGCACCTAAGTGGTTGTCTTATTTGGTGGGCCCACCCAGACTTGAACTGGGGACCAACGGATTATGAGTCCGCTGCTCTAACCAACTGAGCTACAGGCCCTTTATCAAGTGAATTGATTAATTATCAACTACTTGGAACGTCAGCAATACTATCTAAGATTTTAGAGTTTATCAAGTTTTTTTTACAATTAGACTGTAGAGAATAGCTTGATATAGTATTTAGCATTGCGATAGCTAGTGATTCTATATAGGTCAACACCAAGAGTAAAGCTGACAAAGACATTTATTGATCAATCGGAGCCTAGTTATACGATTTATCGAGTCAATGAGTTGATTGGCTTTGTTGTAGGTGTGAATACCAACTATAAAACTTATAAATATCGAGAGGAAAAGTCTACAGTTGGTACAGCAAACGAAGCTTTTATAAATTACTCCAATTTAAAGTTTCTTAAATCAAAATCAATCATGGGTTATACATTCAAAAATAGAACGTTTTAAAAAGGGTGGTATTGAAATTGTGATTAGAATCTTAATTAAAGATTTTTTATTTTAATAGTATTTCAATTAATTCACTATTAGAAAAGCAAGGAAACACCTTGCTTTTCTTAGTTTAATTTAAGCACTTCTAAAATGCTAAGCTTATAAAAATAGCTAAAAATTACGCTAACTTAGCCTTGCCAACTCGCAAGCATATAGATCGCAATCGCAAGCAAAAATAGACCCACCAAGAGTAAAATATATTTAGGGATCCTACGCTTTTCTTGTGCTTTTTCTGACCTTTCTTGAGCGGTTGATGGGTTGTTATCATGTTGCATATTAACCTCTAAGATTTATCAAGTGATTAATTTATATGGTGGACTAATCTCAGTACTACTGTGTGAATAAATGTTGTTAAAAAGTGAGCAGTGTGGATTGAATGAAATTTTAAGTATTGAATGAAATGATACTTTAAAATAAGGGCTAGTTATTTTAAAAATAAAAAACATAGTGTTAATTGATATTCTATATTGATTAAAAATAAATAAGCATGACTTAAATTCACAAGTACTTACAACACTAAACAGCGAATAAAATAATCCATGCTATAAAAACTATGTTTATATCTATTATTTATCGTTATATGGAGAAGTGATTATGCCTGTAGGAGATAAATCTGCATATACTGCAAAGCAGAAAAGACAAGCCCAACATATTTATGAAAGTGAGAAAAAACAAGGTCGTTCGGATGAAGATGCGGAACGTATTGCTTGGGCGACCGTAAATAAGCAGGATGGAGGTGGGAGAAAATCCCGCCACTCTTAACTGCTTAAATCCACTTCGGTGGATTTTTTTATTTGTTAGATAAACTGCTAACTTTGAAAAATTAAATAATAGAGTTATAAAGATGTTTTTTAAAACTTATATAGGATTATTTATGGGTATTTTTTTAAATATTAAGCCGTTAGTCATTATCAATTGCTACTCATAATTTCTAGAATGGAAAATATATCAAAATGTAAACAGGGCAAATATTAAGTATAATTGACTTAGACAGATGTAAAAGTAAATACTTAGACCTGCATGCGGATCTAAATACAATGATTGAAGAAGATTCTAAGTCAGAAAAATAGCTGCTCGTTATTAGTTCAAAATTAATACGGATCACTTGAAAATTTGTTTCTATCTCCTATAACAAGCTAAAAAATGATAATGATATGTATTCTTGATTATGTTTAAAGGAAAAAGCTTCGATAATTTTTTAAAATTTAGCTTCTCTATGTTTATGGTTTTAACCTTTTGTGCGCTCGGCATGGCGATCTATCAGAAATTCACAGGTCAAGTAGATAAAAATGTTTTAGGTTCAGCTCTAAACTTTATGTTTTTTGCATTTTTGCAAAATATCAATAGGAAATTCAATACTTGGAGAACCGGTTTGACCTTATCAATGAAGATGAAAGACAGCGCCAATTGAGATTGGATGAGGACACGAAAGTCTTAAAAATAAGGTTTAATCAAATATAAAACGCTCGATGAAATTCATTGAGCGTTTTATATCAAATAAGTGTCAATCTACTGTACAATGAAACACATATAAAATTGAATATAACTCAGTTGTAATCGGCCAAATCTATACTTCTAGCCAAGTGTCTTTAACCTCTTGAGAATCTTTAGTTAAGATAACTTTTTCGCCTTTTATCTCACCAACCCAAGATGTTGGTATAAGATGATGATGTCCATCTCCATGTTTGGTTAGCTTGATTTGCTCTGCACCAACAAGGTGATCTACCTCACCAACTTTGGTTCCACAAGACGCAATAACATCGGCATGATTCTTAATACTTTCAACATTGATAGAAGTCATTTGATACTTTCCTATTGAAATGTGATTTGAATATTTACCTTATATGAAATATTTGGGTGAGTCTTGGTCTGAAATGAAAAGGCTACAAGACAGTCAAAATAATTACTTAATGAATTAAATTTTATACATGGTTATTTTTGAAATTAATTATAAATGAAGCCATTACAGTATTTTAAGTTGCTGTAATGGCTTCAAGTTCTAACAGATAGGCTTAGAAACGATAACCTACACCAAGGTAAGTGATCAGTGGATCGATCTCAATTTTAGTTTTAGCCTGAATAAGCTTGGCATTGTTATTGGTATTAAGGACAGTAATGGTTGCCGTATTGTCTAACTTTGCATAAGAAATAGAGGCAGTTGCAAACCAGTTTTGTTTAAAGTCATAGGTAAAACCAGCTGTAACAATGGGCGCAATGGTATCAGTAGCATCTACTTTAACTTTCATATTGCCGCTCGATGGTTTTCCCTCCAAAGAAGCCCCAGCTTTACCATCATGAATATTTTGAATCATATGTCCAGCACGTATCAAATCATTTTCAATTCCTGAATTGATTTCGATATCGTTGAAGTAGGCATACATTAAACCAGCACCTACAAATGGTCTGAACTTATTGACACCAGATTTACCAAAATAGTACTGTGCTTGTATTGCAGGCGTCCAAGCTCTAGCAGATGCGGCAGTGTCATAACTATCCAAGTCTGTAATTAAAAGATTGTTTTTTAAATATAAATCGCCCACTAGGCCCTGAAGTGGTTGTGAAGTCGCTGAAAAAGGTGCATAGACAGTTCCTTTACCTTTTAAGTCAACTTTTGGGGGAATCCCAGCAATCAATTGAACGGCAACATTGTCTGTGACATTATAAGTAAACATCATACCTAGCGTGTCTACATCTTCAACTTCCAAACCAGCATCTGCTGACCAGTGGGCAATTCCATCGATTTCAGCAATTCCTGTTAATTGGTCTATTAAGGTTGGATCTTCTGCCATGATTACATCTAGCAGGTCATCAAATAAATAGCGTCCTTCTTCATTACTGGGTGCATTGAGTAAGCTAATTAGGTTGGGGTCCATCGCATCAATGCGAGATTGATCAACATTATCTAAAATGGTTTTCCCTGAAATTACACCTACGGAAGCTTTAGTACCATCACTTACAGAAGTATTGATTCTAAAAGGTTGTGCTTTCCCCATTGATGACATATGCAACCAACCTGAAGAAACCGAGAAGCGTTTAAAATCTTCAGCTTGGCTGATTCCCGCAATACAAAATAGTGAGGTTGTAACTATGACTTTTTGAAAGATCTTTTTTGTTTTCACTTGAATTCATCCTTTTTAAATACAATCACTGTCTTCTTGACAAATGAGACTATTAAAATTACATAAAACAACCAATAAGTAGAGTAAAAACTCTAATTTAGAAATAGCATTAAGACTTAAAAGCTAATAAATAATGGTTGAAAAGTATTATAAAAAACATAAAATCATAGAGTTGTTTAAAAACAATGTATTTGTAGGTATATTTTTTATATAAATAAAGTATTACAAAATAGTGACATAGTTTTACTTTTTGATAAATTTACTTTACTCTTAATTATATTAAAAAAATTACAGGATAAATTAGAAAATCTAAATTTAATTATTATTCATGAAATCTTTTTAATTAATTGTCGATATAAATTTTATTATTTTTCAAGATCTAAAATACAACTTAAACTAAAATAGAAAATGATAAATAAATGCCTATTGATTTGCATTTATTTAAAATCCAATACATCTCATCACGATTTTAATTGCTAAAAGAATGAGGCAGATTATTCCAACAGCATAAGAAATACTGCGCCATGGTTGAATTGCACTGAGATAGGTGACTGTATGTGTGAATCTTGCAATCGTAAAAATACAAAATACCCAGACAATAAAATCACTGTTTAGGTTTAATGCAATACAAAGCGCTCCAAGCACCCAAAACACGGGAATATTTTCTAAATCATTTGCCCAAGCTTGACTCGCTCTAACTACCAGCGGCAAGTCTTCTGGCCTAACTTTTACACTGACAAAATTAGCGTCTTCGGTATTTTTAAACGCTTTATTCTTAATACAGTGAAATCCTTGATAACAAGAGATTGCAAGCATTTTAAGAAAAAGTAAGATTACACAAAATGCATAGATATGCAGTAAATTATTCATAGGTACTCATTTATTGGTATGCTTAAGATGTATTTAAATAAGTATATCTATTTAAGGTGACTTGTAATTCTTTTAGAGTAAAATATTTTTACGTGGTTTAAGATTCCCATCTTCATCAATATTGCTTAGATGATTGCGGTATAAGATGATACATTTAAATTTGTGAATATCGAGCATGATTAATAAGGAGTTATTTTTATCGCTTTTCTAAATAAATTTAAATGCTTTTCACCTGTAAATCAAAATAAAAAATAAGGCAATTATGCGAAAAAGGAGCATAAAAATTTTGCAATTATTTTACCTGAAAACTCTTCCGTCTGGGGGTGTAATTAGGATTAGAGGAGTTGAAATGATTTAATCAAGATAGAAAAAATCAATTAAATTTTTATACAAATTAAATTTATTTATTTTTTATTGTTAATTTAGAATTTGAATTGAGTTAAATGTACTGTAAGGCGTTTAACAATTTTACATTTTTAACTGACTATTTTTGTGTGCAAAACAAGTGTTTAAAATGACAAAAATAAATATATAAATGTAAAAAATAAGCACAATAGAGATTGTCTTTTTAAGCTTTTACTTGGACAATTCGCAAATTCTGATTTTATTATGTTAGGTAGTTATGAAAAAGTTGTTGGGAGAACTTACTTTTAAGCTCTCAGGTTGGTCCTATGAAGTTAATCAAAGTGTATTAGAAAAAAAACAAGTGATCATCGGTTTTGAACATACCTCCATGATGGATGCAGTATTGTCATTGGCAATTTTTCAAATTCATGACCTTAAAATCCATACTTTAATTAAAAAAGAATTATTTAAAGGTCCATTGAAACCATTTTTAGAAAAAATTGGTGGCATTCCTGTAGATCGTAAGTCAAACAAAGACGTCGTTTCACAAATGGTTGATCTATTTCAGAGTAATGACGAATTTAATTTGGTGATTGCGCCAGAAGCGACTCGTGCAGAACGTGGGCAAGCTCGTAAACCGATTCGGACTGGTTTTTGGCATATCGCAAAAGCAGCTGGTGTTCCTATTGTTTTGATGTATGCAAACTCAAAAACAAAACAAGGTGGAATCTTTGGAAAGATTTACCCAACAGATCTAGATCAAGACTTAGCAGAAATTAAACGTCTATATAAAGAACATACAGGACTCGATATTATGATTCCTGAGGCAAAAAATTCTTAATTTGCATTAAATCTAAAAAATAAGCACTTTCTCATAAAAAAGTGCTTATGGTAGAATTGTCGCAATTTGATATGGCATAAAGCCAATCTACAGGAGCATATTTCGCATGGCGGGTCATTCCAAGTGGGCCAATATTAAGCATCGCAAAGCAAAACAAGATGCAAGTCGTGGTAAAGTTTTTACCAAATATATTCGTGAATTAACCACAGCAGCAAGACTTGGCGGTCCTGATGTGGGAAGTAACCCTCGTCTACGTGCTGTTGTCGAAAAAGCACTTTCAGTGAATATGACACGCGACACGATCAACCGTGCTATTCAACGTGGTGCTGGTGGTGAAGACAACGATGACTTAAAAGAAGTCACTTATGAAGGTTATGGTGTTGGTGGTGTTGCGGTGATTGTAGAAACCATGACAGATAACCTTAATCGTACTGTGCCTGATGTTCGTCATTGTTTTTCTAAAACCAATGGTAACTTAGGTACAGCAGGCTCAGTGGCATATTTGTTTACCAAACGTGGTGAGATTACTTTTGAAGATGTTTCTTTAGAAGACAAAATCATGGATGTGGCTTTGGAAGCTGGAGCTGAAGATATCGAAGTGAACGAAGATGAAATCTTAGTAATCACTACACCTGAAAGTTTTGGTGATGTACAAGATGCATTAACTGCTGCTGGGTTAAAATCAGATAATGCAGAAGTGGTTATGAGTCCATCTACAAAAGCATTGATCGCTGATGTGGATCAAGCAAAACTCATTGTTAAAATGATTGATATGTTTGAAGATCTTGATGATGTTCAAAACGTATATACCAACGTTGAATTCACAGATGAAGTATTGGCTGAATTAGACAGTTAAGTCTGATTTAAGTAGATAAAACGCACCTTGGGGTGCGTTTTTATTGAGAGAAAATTTATTGCTGATTTAAAACAGAGGAAATAAATTTATTTTTTTCAATCCGGTAATCGATCATATCTAAATTTTCACAACGCTTTTTTAGATCATTGTAAGTTTGCACCAGTTTAGAGGACTGCCTGAGTGTATCTCTAAATTTAATAAATGACTCAAATTCAGAACCATTAACAACAAGTTGAAAGGCGACATCATCACCATTGAGCGATTCCAACATACACAATTGATCTGTTCTCAGTGTTTCTAATTTCTCTTGAAAATTTAATCGATAAAGTTTTTGAATTGCATCATTAAATTCAGATTGATCCACTGCAATATAAATGTCTAAATCTCCTTTAGAGATTGCATTGGGAATCGAAGAGGCACCAATGTGCTCAATTTTTGCATTGATTAAAAGTGCATTGATTTGAGTTTTATAATACGCAAACCGTGCATTACATTGGGGTTGATATTCTTCAGCTAAATAAAATCTCATAAAAAGATCCATTCAAATACAATGTGATATCTTTGATTCTAAATTCTACCTTTCTAAAATATCATAAAATAAATGTTTAAGACCAATGAGAGTAGCTTTACTTTATTGGTTTTAATTTGGTTGGATGCACCATGCAAAAGCTAAACTGGTTCAATACAAAATTTAAATTCGATTGAGTAGGCCAGTACAATTAAACACATGTTTATATTCTTTAATCACGAAGCTTGAATGTAGTGCAACCACATGCTCAATTTTACCAATTCGCTTGAGTAAAATTTCACTGTAATTCTCCATATCTTTTGCGATCACTTCGACTAGGAAATCGGCGGTTTGCCCAGTCACTAAAAAGGCGTTAATCACTTCAGGGATGTTTTCGAGTTCTTCTAAAAATTTAGCAAAGGTATCTGTGTCATGTTTACTTAGGGAAATTTGTAAAATGACATGTAATTTAAAGCCTAACTTTTCAAAATTAATATCACGCTTTAGATTGGTCATGATATCGGTTTCGATCAAGTGTTTGATACGACGATGAACAGAACTTACAGATAGGTTAATACGTTCTGACAATTCATTTAGATTGATGTCTTCATGAGTTAAAATTTCTAAAATTTGTTTGTCGTAACGATCCAATTCCATATTTTTATCCAGGTTGAAAAAATTTTCTGTATTAATGTAGATTGATTTTTATATTTTTTCAATATTTGAATGAATTTTGAGAATAAATATCATAAAAATATAATTTATAGAAAATGAATCAGTTTAATTCTGAAAGTATTCTGGGTTGGTCCATATCCTAATGCACTTGCGAATGGGCTGTTGAAAACATTGAGCTAATTGATAAAGCTTAATCACAAGGATTGAAGCTTATTTTTAGTTATTTCTCATCTATAAAGTTTTTACTTTATACTGTTTAAAATTGAAAAGTTTATCCACCAATGCTTGAACATGATCTAGAACTTACCGAATCTGAAATGCATCTCTATTCTCGTCAAATTTTACTTGATGGTTGGGATATTGAGGCACAGGAAAAATTAAAACTCGCCAATGTACTGATTGTTGGTTGCGGTGGAATAGGGTGTACCACTGCCGAATTGTTGGCACGTGCAGGTATTGGGAAAATTAGTCTGATTGATGCTGATACAATTGAAATGAGTAATTTACAAAGACAAATTGCTTATGTTGAGCAAGATGTAGGATTTTATAAAGCAGAGATATTGGCCAAGAGATTGCAAACAATTAATCCTTTTATCCAAGTAGAAAGTTATATCAGTAAATTGGATGAAAATAATGCGCAAGCTTTGATTGCTCAGCAGGATTTAGTTTTAGATGGTTGTGATAACTTTACCACCCGTTATCTGGTGAACCACATTTGTACCCAGCTGCATGTTCCATTGATTAGCGCTTCTGCGATTGGTTTTCAAGGTCAGCTCTTTATGATTGATGGTGATTCAGCTTGTTATGAATGCTTATTTCCCAAAGCGCAACAGCATAATGAAAGTCTTCGCTGTGCTGACTCAGGTGTATTAGCCACCACACCCAATGTCATGGCAAGTTTACAGGCACATCATGCTCTTCTATTTTTAGGTTTAGCGAAAACCCCATTGAAGCAAAAACTGTTGCTATGGGATGGGTTAACAATGAAACAACGAATTTTAGCCTTTGAAAAAGATAGAGATTGTACAAACTGTCAGGCAAGCCATACTGCAAATGCTGATTAATTTGCTACACTTATACAAATTCAATTTAATGTTGACATTATGAAAAATAATATCTTTTTAGATGGTCTACGTTCAGTTGCCCGAGTTGGGGAAACTGCTGTTATCGCGGCCAAAGCAGGTATTAAATATGCCACTGAAAAACCAAGTAATGCCAAACTGATGCGTGAAACCTTTGAATCATTAGGCTCAACTTATATTAAATTGGGTCAATTTATTGCCAGTACGCCATCTTTATTTCCTCGTGAATATGTTGAAGAGTTTCAAGGCTGTTTAGACCAAACGCCTTATTTACCTTTTAGCTATGTTCAGGGCGTGTTGGAACAAGAATTTGCTGGGCGTAATTTAAGTGAAATCTTTGCATCTATCGATGAAAAGCCTCTTGCTTCAGCATCTATTGCCCAGGTTCATGCTGCCAAATTGGTGACTGGTGAAGATGTTGTAATTAAAGTGCAAAAACCTGGTGTAGAAACTATTCTTTATACCGATTTAAATGTATTGCACTGGGCAACCAAGGTTTTGGAAAAAGCGATTCCAAAAGTAAAATTTGCTTCATTGGCAGATATTGTTGATGAAATTAAAACACGTATGGTGCGTGAAGTTGATTTCATTGAAGAAGCACAAAATTTGGATGATTTTGTGAATTATCTCAATGTATCTCAAAACACGGCAGCAACAGCTCCAAAGGTCTATCATCAATTTTCAACACGCCGTGTACTCACCATGCAACGCTTGTATGGTGTGCCACTGACTGATTTTGATGTAGTCAGAAAAGTCGCGAAAGATCCATCTCAAGTGCTGATTACCGCCATGAATACTTGGTTTGGTAGTTTAATGTTATGCCAGTCTTTCCATGCCGATTTGCATGCGGGTAATCTTATGTTACTTGAAGATGGCCGTATTGGTTTTATTGATTTTGGTATCGTAGGACAGTTAAAACCTGAAGTTTGGCAAGCATGTATGGCATTTATGGATGCTTTGCAAAAGACAGATTACACGTTGATGGCTGAAAATATGTTGGGTATGGGTATGACCAGTACTCAAGTCGATACTCAGGTTTTGGCAGAAGATTTAGAGCGTCTATTTAGTGGGGTACTACTTGCAGATCCACAAAAAATTATGACGTCTAATCCATCAGATTTAAATGACATCATGATGGATATGGTGGGTGTAGGCGAGCGTCATGGTATTCGTTTCCCACGAGACTTCGCGTTATTATTTAAGCAAATGCTATATTTTGATCGTTTTATGCGTGTTCTTGCGCCATATACCGATATTTATGCTGATCAACGTTTACAGATGGTGCAAAATATTGATCCTGTGTCACTGTTAAAACATTGATATAGATGTTTTCTCCTTGTGGAAAAGTGGCTAGGTCTGATTGTATAATCTTGCTTGGCCCTTTTTTAAAAGGGCATTTTTTATTTAAATTGAGAATTTATAAACGTCATGGATGCAATTATCATTGAAGGGTTAAAAGTTGAGACTGTGATTGGCTGCTTCAATTGGGAACGGCAAATTATCCAACCTTTAATGTTGGATCTCCACATTCAAACCAGTTTAGAACAAGCGTCTAACTCAGATGAATTAGTCGATACATTGAACTATGCTGAAATTTGTGAAATTTCTGCCAGAGTGATTCAGGATGCTGCACCAAAATTGATCGAACATGCGGCCAAATTAGTATTAAATACGCTTTTCTCTACCTTTAAATCTATTGAATCGATTATGATTACAGTCCGTAAGCCTGCCATTATCCCGCAAGCAAATTCTGTAGGAATTCGTCTTGAACGACACCGAAATGATATTCGCCCTAGCTCTAGCGAGTAATCGCGATCCACAACAAAATTTTCAAAAAGCATTTGCTCAGATTGCCCATTTGGGAATGGTGTCATTTTCTCCAATCTATTTAATTCCATGCCGTGATGGAATTGGTGCAGATTATTGGAATGCTGCATGTTTGGTTCAAAGCCAGCTGTCTGTAGATGAAATGCTATCTTTATTAAAAAAGATGGAAGCAGACTCAGGTCGTGTACGCCCATCACATCAAATTTCCTTGGATATTGATCTCATTGCATGGGGATCTCATTTAACTGCAATGCAATTTAATCCAAAGAAACTACCATTGGCGTTGGATGTTAAAGTGCCGATGTCTGATCTTTGGGAAGATGCATTATTCAAACATTCCGCAGATCAATTTCCAGTTATCATTTTATAGTCTTTAAAATAAATAGGTTAAAAAACAATGTATTTTAAGCCCTTGGCATTATTCAGTTGTGTGCTTTTATTTAGTGCATGTCGCCATTTACCTGAACAATCTGTTACACCAGTACAAGCTGTAAGTGAAGTGCAAAGCTTACAACAGCGGGATAACAATCTTAAGCAAAAAGTGAATGCTTATACACAAGATCAAGCTTTATTTGATGTGGCATTTGATGATCTCAATCAAGATGGGCAAGATGAAGCCATCGTGCTTTTAAAAGGGCAAGATTGGTGTGGGTCTGGTGGTTGTACAATGCTGATCTTTCAAGGAAAATCTAATCACCAGTTTGACTTTTTAAGTAAAACAACCTTGGTGGATACGCCAGTTTACTCTACAACATATATGCATAATGGTTGGAAGCAAGTGCTGGTTTATAGCCGAAAGCATGGGCAAGTGATGTTGAAATTTGATGGAACTCAATATCCGCTCAATCCATCTTTATTGCCTGTCGCAACTGCAAAATTGCCACCGAATACAGCTAAATTACTTTTGGGTGTTGCTGACTAATTTTTTATTTTAACCCACAGCTCTATATCAAAATGTGGGTTAAACAGAACTTAGTAAAATGCTAAAAAACAAGCCCAGCAAGTGGGCTTGTAAATCAGTTAAATCATGCTGTGAGATAAATTAGATAAAATAACTGGTCTTGGTCATCAGTTTGGAAATTGCAGTCATGGTGATCTTCACTGGAATAGGCAGCTCGACACCACCAGCAGTTAATGCTGTATCACGATGATGCAGTTCATCTTCATTCATCTGCACCAATATTTTACGTGAGCGCTCGTCTTGAGCTGGAAGCTGACTGATATGGTGTTGTAAATGTAAACTGACTTGGCGTTCAGTTTCAGCCACAAAACCTAAACTATATTTATCACCTGCAATGCCCGCAAGTGCACCCATACCAAAAGAAAGACCATACCATACCGGGTTAAGCAAACTGGTATGACTGTCGAGTTCTTTTAGGCGATCTTCACACCAAGCCAAATGATCTTGTTCTTCAATCGCTGCAAATTCCATTTCACGACGTACATTTGGAAGTTTGGCTGTTAATGCTTGCCCATGATAAAGTGCTTGTGCACAAACTTCACCACTATGGTTAACGCGCATTAAACCTGCAACATGACGTGCTTCGCTGACAACTAGTTTGGTTTCGACTGCATTGGATGGATTGCTTCTTTGCGCTGAAGTTGCACCAGGAACTAAACTTCTTAAAGCTTGGTCAAATGAATTGATCAATTTATCGATGCCAGTATATTGACGCATATTAGTCCTCCAAAGAAACCTGAGTTGTCGCTATTAATGGTTTTAAACGAATTAATAACCAAGCACTAAAAATAGCACTCAGCACGGCTGTGATACAGAATAATATTTTAATGTCTATTTTCAAAATACTTAAGATGAGAATAGAAAAAATTGCCGATGAAACCATAAATATTGCATTAAAGATATTATTTGCCGCAACCACACGTGCACGGTGTGATTTAGGGGCATAGGCTTGCATCATCGCATAAAGTGGAACGATATAAAAACCTCCACTTATACCCAATAAAGTGACTGCAAACATCACATGATAATAAATTGCCCCTGAGTTAAACATATCAGAAATCGCAATCAGATCACCAGTTCGTTCTGGAACAAAGGCCAAACTACCTGCCAAATAAAGCGCAAATACCGTTAAGCCAATTGCACCAAGCGGTACCATTTTGATATTTACTTCTGCACCACCAATTTTACGACACAACAATGAACCTACACCAATTCCGACAGAAAAAAATGTAAGCAATAAACTGACGACATTTTCATTGGCATGCAGATTTTGCTGTGTTAACTGAGGAATTTGTGTGAGGTATGTTGCACCATAAAACCAGTACCAAGAATTACCTAAAAGTACGATAAAAATTAACGGTAAACTTTTAGCATAACGAATGGTTTGGAAACTGGTTCGAAAGAAATTCCAATCGATTTCAAAGTCTTCATTTGACGTAGATTGTGTAAGGATAAAACGACTGGATAAATAACCCACCACTGCAATAGATACGATGGTTAAGCAAATCCAGATCATATTGCCTTGTGATAGCGAAATGACTGCACCTCCTAAAATCATTCCAATTAGAATCGCAATGGATGTGCCTGACTGAAACAAGGCATTACCAGACATCAGTTCATTCGGTTTTAAGATTTCAGGCAAAATCGCATATTTGATTGGCCCAAAAAAAGTACTATGCGTACCCATTAAAAATAAAGCGAAGAGTAAAATCCAAAGATTGCCCAATAAAAAACCCGCTGAGGCAATCAGCATGATAATGATTTCTAAAATTTTAATGCTTCGGACTAAAAATGAGCGTTCGTATTTATCTGCAATTTGACCTGCGGTCGCAGAGAAGATGAAATAGGGTAGAATAAACAGTAATGCAGCGAGATTGTTGAGTGTGCTGATATTGGCAGACTGATGATGAATCCAACCATAGGTGATGACGAGTAATAATGATTGTTTATAAACATTATCATTCAGGGCGCCAAAAAACTGGGTAAGGAACATCGGTAAAAAACGTCGTGTCCCTAAAATATGCTCATTTTTTTCCATTGTAGACGACTTCATTTAGTTATATATAAGAAATGTGTTGAAATGGTAACTATCTCTCAAAATCATGTATCATGTTTTTAACTTAAATCATGTGTAAAACCAATTGGTTTGGGTATTTGAAAGATTTTTAATAATTGATCTTTCTACAAATAAATTTAGGTCATTCGAGCTTGGTATGCCAGCAAAAATTAATTTTAAAAAATCTGTGCTTTCACATAGTGTACATTTACACTTTGACCGTTATCATATCAATAAACTGATATGTTCAAGTGTTTTTTTAAGTGTTTTTGCAATCCCTGTCAGTTATGCCGATCAAATACAAAGCAATCAGAATTTGACATCAAGTTCTGAAACTATCAGCACAAATTCTGAAAAAATCAGCAATACTCAAGAACAATTAGAATCGGCGGCCATTCAGCAAGGTGTATCAAACGAAAAGATCGACCAGTTAGATCAAAAAATTCAACAAGCTCAACAAACTGATCAAGTTGATAGTGTTAAAATGCTTGAACAACAAGAAAAAAATATGGGGGTGCAAGAGGATTTTAAGCCGATCCAATTTGAAGATCTTGAAGAGCTACCAGCTGTCGCTGTGGATCAATCGTTGGCAAATGAAATTTATAAAGTTGCAGAAGAAGCGAAAACAGATGCACAGAATTTTCGTAATGGTGTGATCAAAGAACCTCAAATTGAAGTGGCTAATGCGACCCAACAAGAATTGAATGAAATTACGCAAGCGCCGGTCAATGTTGATGAACTTATACAAACTATTCGTGCAGACAACAAAATTTCTGTAGAAGAAAATCAATCGGGTAAAACTTTGGTTGATAATACACAGAGTAATACTGATGAAGAAAAGGCTAAACCTGGCTTCTTTAAAAGTTTAGTCAATAAAATTCGTGGACCACAAGACAACGGTGTACCAATTCCAAAAATCGGTGTCTCAGTGACGGGTGCGCCTGCGGTTCTTGCAACTAATTTAAAAGCAAAGTTAGGCACCTTTACCCAAGAAGCATATTCTGATTTTAACGGTTCAGTACCACAGTTGAGAACACTCGCTGTACAGGCTGCCCAAGCGGTGGGCTATTACAATGCGGAATTCAAATTTAGCAAAATTGATGATACTCATTTAGGTGTTAAAGTCACGCCACATGATCCAGTCAAAGTGGCTGAACAAAATATTGAGTTTACTGGGGCAGGTTCTAAACTGGCACAGTTCCAAGTTATTGGCGTACTTCCTGATTTAGAAGAAGGTGATATTCTCAATCACGGCGCCTATGAATCTACAAAAAGCCGAATTGTGGATGCAGCCTCAAATAACGGATTTTTTGATGGTTATTGGCGTTTACATGATGTCAAAGTTGAGCAACCGCAAAACAAAGCCAAAATTGATTTAAAATACGAAACGGGTGATCGTTATAAATTGCAAGATGTGGAGTTTAGAATGAGTGATCCTTCTAAGCCACTCCCGATTGATTTAAAAATACTAAAAACCTTAGCACCGTGGGAAGATGGAGCGGATTATACCGCATGGCGTGTCAATGGTTTGGCCAACAACTTAACCAACTCGCGTTATTTTAACTATACCTTGGTTGATGCGGTTAAGCCGGATGCAATTGTAAAACCACTTGAACTTCCCGCAGACCTGCAAGCCTTAGTGGACCAGCAGAAAATTACTGAAACTACATTGTCTGCTCAAACCAATGCAGATAAAGCACATTTGTCAGATAAAGAAGTGACTCAAAATGTGGTCAATGAAAATCAGTTTGCGGGGACGCAAGGGGAAGAAGTCAATCCAAATTTAAAGCAGCTTCAAGCGCAACAGAAAGAAAAAGAATCAGATGAAGATCTACTCAAAGATCAGGCTCGTGAGAATAAAAAGATCCCAGTGATCGTGACCTTAAATGCGGACCGCTTAAACAGCTTAGAAACGGGTATTGGTTATGGGACGGATACGGGCGTCCGTTTACGTGGTCAATATAGACGTGCGATTGTCAATCATCTGGGACATTCTTTTGATGCCAATATGGAATTGTCAGAAATCCGCCAAGCCATTGATGCTCGTTATAACATTCCTTATAAACATCCACTAAATGATTACTTTAGTCTAGTTGCAGGTTATGAACGCGAAACTCGTGATGGTATTGGTAATGACATGGACTTGGTCATCGAGTCTGCTGTTGCTGGGGTTGACCGTATTATTAAAGGTTCAAGAAAAGAGTGGCAACATATTCTAGGTGTGCGTTACCGTTTAGACCGTGTCACTCAAAATGGCCCTGTAGATATTGCCAATATTCCTGACGCTTTTTTAATTCCTGGCTCTAATCAAGAACAACAGTCATTGTTATTGGGTTATGAAGCAACCAAAACAACCAGTGATAATCGTATCAATCCAACACGAGGATATAAACAAAGTTATAAAATTCAGCTTGGAAGTCAATCCTTACTTTCAGATACTGATATGGCAATTACGAGCGCGGATTGGAAAGGCTTATATTCGTTCGGTGAAAATGATAATCATCAGTTTGTAGGTGGCTTAAATGTTGGTTATATTTTTGCTAAGGATTTTGAAAAAGTTCCTTATAATTTAAGATACTTTGCTGGTGGCGATCAAAGTTTACGAGGTTTTGACTATAAGAGCCTCTCCCCAACAGAATATGGCTATAAAGTGGGTGGTCAAGGTTTGGCTGTTGGGTCATTGGAATACAATTATCAATTTAAAGAGGGTTGGCGTGGAGCTATATTCAGCGATTTTGGTAATGCTTACGATAAATCATTTAGTAACGATACCCAATATAGCTTAGGCTTAGGAATACGTTGGAAGTCACCAATTGGTCCGATTCGTATTGATGTTGCATCAGGTGTTTCAGATCCTGCACATCCAATTCGACTGCACTTCTTTATTGGTTCACAACTTTAATTAACTAAAAATATAAGAGAAATACTGGAAATATTATGGCTGATGAAGAACATCAAGATGTTCAAAATGATCAACTAAAGCAAGAGCAAGCTCCGAAGAAGCGTAATATATTACGTAATATTCTGATGTCATTGCTTTTGGTCATTATTTTATTGATTGCTGCATTGGCTGTGATGTTTAGTACCGATAAAGGCAGTAAGTTTTTATTGGATCGGGTAGCTTCAAGTCAGAAAATTATTGATTATCAATATGAAAGTGGAAATCTACTTCAAGGGATTATTCTAAAAAATGTTTTGGTTACCTTGAGTTCGGTTGATGTCAAAATTGATCGTGCAGATATTTCATTAGGTTGGAGAGCAATATTAGACAAAGAAATTCATCTCAGCCATGCCGATGTCAATAATTTAAGAATTATCAGTAAAACCCCTCCAAGTGATGAGCCATTTAAATTTAGCGAAATCAAACTACCTTTTGTTTTACGTTTAGATGAGGCAAATGTAGATCACATGCAGTTTCAAACATCATCTACAAAAATTGATTTTAAGGATATTCATTTAGAAAACGCATTGTGGTCTGGTACAGAGCTTAAATTTGAAAACTCTAAAATGGACATGGGCTATCTATCTGTAAAAGACGCAACAGGTAATATGGACTTTAAACAAGGAGATTATCCGCTTAATGCTAAAGCTATTTTAAAAATCCCAAGTTTAAAAAGTTTAAATGTTGAAGATATTTATGTACATGCGCGCGGCTCACTCGACACTATTAAAGCTGGCGTTGCAACCAAAACTCCCGATCTTTTAACAGGTTGGGCAGTAATCCACCCAATGCGTCACGATGTTCCAATGAATGGTGCTTTGGTGTTTAAAGATTATCACTGGCCGCTGTTACAGGAACAAGAATTACTTTCTAAAAATGGTTTGGCAAAATTCCATGGTGATGTTAAAGGCCTAAACCTAGATATCAATACTGATATCAGTGGTAAAAATATTCCGCAAGGTCAATATACTGCTTTAGCGCATACCGATTTAACCAATCAGTTGAATATTAACAACTTAAATGGTCAATTGATGGGTGGTGCTTTAAATCTTGCTGGCTTGGTGAGTTGGCAAGATCATGTACATTGGGATGTGCAAGGTCGTTTAGATCGAATTAATCCAAAAGATAAAATTATTCCACAAGTGATTCAAGACTTTTTACCTGTTTCACTTGATGCCAAAATTGGATCAGTAGGTGCACTTAAACAAGGTATGCATTTAACCGCCAATGTGGATTTTGACAAATATGAAGCTTGGAACGTTAAATTAGATCAAGCTGAACAAAAGGGTAAAAAGCCTGAACCTATGTTATTGGGTGTGAACTGGAAAAATATTGACCGAGCAGTGCCTTATGTTGGTTGGTTGAGTAGTGAACAAGGTCAGGTTGAAGTTGCACTGGTTGATGATCAGCAAAACATTCATGTGGCAACCGTTGTGCGTCAGCATGAAAAAGGCAGTTTGCCTGAGGGTAAATACACAGCTCAGCTGGACTTAAAAGGTAATGATTTACATGTCCCTGCATTTGAATATGTGGCTGCTAAAGGCAGTTTATCTGGGAATGCAGTTGTGGAATTACCAACTGAAAAACGTCAGTTAAAATGGAATGCTTTGTTAAATGCAAAAGATTTCAATCCACAAAGTATCATTGCAACTGCACCAGTAGATTTAATCAATGGACAAATAAAAGCCAATGGATTTGCAAAACCAAATCAACAACTGATTAACTTTGATGCGATTAATTTAACAGGTAGACTCGCAAATCAAGCCAATCCTGAAACAATCCAATTGACTGGTAAAAGTACTGCAGCAGTTATTTTCAATGACGCCAATGCCGGTGGTGCTTTTAAAGGCTTTGCAGTGAATTATGATGGTGCATTAAATGCATCACAGATGAAACAAGGTAATGGTTTGTTGAAGATTAGAGTTTCGGGTACACCTGAGCTAATCAAAATATCTGAGCTACAACATGATGGTATTGCAGGAAAAATTTTAGCCAATGGTTTGGTTCATATCAGTAATGGTATCGGTTGGGACATCAATGCATCTTTGGTGCGTTTTAAACCGCAGTATTTTGTCTCTTCTGTACGTGGTGAAATCTCTGGTAATGTGAAGACTCAGGGGAATTGGTCAGATCGTATGAAGAAAATCAATATTCAACAATTGAATATTGCAGGCATGATCAATAATAAGCCATTGAGAGGGCGTGGTAACCTTGCAGTCGTTTTGAATTCTGATTTAAAGGGTCTCATGCCACAGCAATTTGAGGCAAATAATTTATTTTTGTCTTATGCTAACAATCAAGTACAGGCTACAGGAAATGCACAGAATCTAAGATTAAAAGTCAATGCACCTGCATTATATGAGCTTTATCCAGGATTACGTGGTACAGCTTATGGTTATTTAAATTTACAAGCCCAGCCGCGTTTGAGTGCAACTGCCAACCTCACTGTCGATAATTTTAGTTTTAATGACAGTTTAAGCATTAAAAAATTAAGCTTGAAAGGTGAACTGCCAACCTCAGAAACTGTAGCTTCTAAAATGGTTGCGCAAATGGATACTTTGCGTAGTGGGAATCGTGAAATCCAGCATGCAGGGATTACACTTTCAGGAACTCGTAAAGCACATTTATTGCAGATTCAGGCGTGGAATTATTATTCTAAGTTCTATGTGCAACTTGCAGGCGGATTTAATGCCCAAAACGATTGGTTAGGTCAGATTCAGAAAGGCGAATTTGACTCTGTAAGAGCGCATTTATTGCAACAGCAAAATGCACCGGTCATTTTTAATGCCTCAAAATCGGAGCTATATGTAGGTCAACATTGTTGGTCAAGCCAGCAAAGCCAATTGTGTTTTGATCAACCCATACGTGCAAGTCAGCAAAATGGTAATGTTTCGTTCCTCACCAAGAATCTGGATCTGAATGATTTTGCAGCATTTATGCCAGAAGGTTTAGCATTAACTGGCAAATTAAATGGTTATGCAAAAGCATCATGGGCTAAAGGTGCACAACCTAAACTGGATGCTAAACTTGTTACCCGTAATGGGCAAATTGGTATTGCTGCTGAAGATCCTAATGACCCTTCGACTTCAATGAACTATGACGAAGCCAGTGTAATTGCGAAAAGCATAAAAGATGGATTGTTATTACGTGTTGATTTGAAAGCTCCTAATGTGGGGACGGGATATGCCAGCGTTATTGTGAACCCATATGTGGCGTCTAAGCCGATGCGTGGAGAGGTAGCATTTAACGAAGTTCAGTTGAAAATATTAAAACCGTTTATAGCCGATGTTCGTAAACTCGATGGAACGTTATCACTTGCAGGCAAAATTAACGGGACACTCACACAGCCATTGTTTGATGGCGAAATGCGATTGAAAAATGGTGAAATTAGTATGATTTCACTGCCTGTGAACTTAAATAATGTTCAGATTTACACTTCAATTCGTCAAGATGTTGCAACAATTAATGGTGCTTTTAATAGTGGTCGTGGTGTAGGTAAAATTAGCGGTAGTATCGATTGGAAAAATGACCCTCATGTACAATTACGTTTAAATGGCGATAAATTGCTGATTCGTCAAGCACCACTCATTACTGCAATTGTTGATACAGATATCGAATTGGATGCATTACCTTTAAGTAAAAAAATTACAGTGAAAGGTAAGGTTGATGTTCCTAGTGCATTAATTTCAATGCCTGAATCAAGTGCAACAGTAGTCAATGTATCACCTGATGTTCGTATTGTGAAAGAAGGTCAAAATCAGTTGGCTGTGCTTAAAGCAGCACAACCGTGGTCTATACGTGCAGATGTCTCGGTAAACTTAGGTGATAAGGTGATTTTCCAAGGGTTTAACAGTCGTATTCCATTGGTTGGACGTCTATACCTGTCTCAACGCGGTTTAGAAACTGCGATGCGTGCCAATGGCGCAATTGGTGTTAGTCAGAAAGTAACCGTTGAGGCTTATGGTCAACGCTTGGATTTGAATCGTGCGATTGCTCGTTTTAATGGACCATTGTCCAATCCTACATTAGATGTCGATACCAATAAGAGTATTTCTGGAAGCACAGTAGGACTTCGTATTACAGGTACTGCTTCAAGTCCAAATATCCAAGTTTATAACGATGCTGGACTGTCAGATCAGGAAGCAATGAATGCTTTAATCACAGGACGTATTAATGAAGGTTCGAGTGGTTTAAGTAATGCTGAAGGCTTTAAATCGGATGTAAACAATACTATTGCGGCAGCAGGGATTAGTCTGGGTCTAGGTGGAACGCGAGCATTTACCAATCAAATTGGACGTACTTTTGGTTTAAGTGGTTTATCTTTTGATGCGCAGGGTACAGGTGATGATACTCAGGTCAGTTTGACTGGATATATTACGCCAGACTTGTATATTCGTTATGGTGTGGGGGTATTTACACCAGTGAATAAACTGACTTTACGTTATCAAATGAATAAACGTTTGTATTTGGAAGCAAGTCAGTCCTTAGAAAAAGCCATTGATGTGTTCTATCATTGGCGGTTCTAGACATTGATAAAACATTTTAGATGCGATTGGCATTGAAATGTAGTTGAACAATATTGAAAAACTCGGATTTCGATCCGAGTTTTTTATGCTTATATAAAATGAGATGAGTCATTGAGGTAAACCGCGCAGATCGTTAAATGGTTTGAATGTGCGTAGCGCAAAATATTGTACATACGATTGAAAAGCCAAAAAATGTATATGTTAGGAGTATTTATCTTGTATTTATTTTGCTTATTTAAGCTAGTTGTTCAAAGTGAATCATTGGTTTAAATATCTAGTTTTTTTTTGTGAAATAGAAAAAGCCCAATGGCACATTGGGCTTTTCAATTCGATATGATTCGTTAGTAATTCTTTAAAGCTTATTCAAAGGATTTATTCCGTTAATAACACATCACTATATTGTTCACGTAAATCACGCTTTAACATCTTGCCAGTACCTGTTAAAGGAATGGAATCTACAAAAATGACTTTGTCTGGGATTTGCCATTTTGCAATTTTATCTGCATAGTAATCCAGTAAATCTTGTTCAGTAATGTGAGTACCTTGTTGTTTAATCGCAATTACCACAGGGCGTTCATCCCATTTCGGGTGGTTTGCTGCAATTACAGCAGCCATAGCAATTTCAGGATGATTCATAGCAATGTTTTCAAGCTCAACAGAAGAAATCCACTCGCCACCTGATTTAATTAAATCTTTGGCACGATCGCTTAGCAGTAGATAGCCATCCTCATTAATCGTAGCGATATCACCAGTATCAAACCAACCATCAGCACTTAACGCTTTTTCAGATTTTCCATAATAAGATTCAATAATCCAATGACCTTTTACTTGCAAATTCCCAGTGCTATGTCCATCACGAGCAACTTCATGTGTGCCATTTTCTTCATCGGTAATACGTAAATCTACGCCAAAAGGTGGGCGACCTTGCGATAAGCGAACTTTGAATTGTTCTTCTTCACTTAAATTTAGGTGTTTGGCTTTGAGTTGGTTACCTGTGCCCAATGGGCTCATTTCAGTCATGCCCCATGCATGAATAGTTTCGCAATGATAAATGTCTTTAAATGCTTTCATCATCGCAGGTGGGCAGGCTGAACCGCCAACGACATTGCGTTTAAGGCTTTCAAGAGTACTACCAGATTGTTTTGCTGCTGCAAGCAAGCCTTGCCAAATGGTTGGTACACCAAGCGCAATGCTGACTTTATATTCATCAATCATTTGTACTAAGCTGCCACCATCTAAACCTGGCCCCGGGAGTATCAATGTACAACCAACCATAGCTGCGGCATAAGGTGTACCCCAAGCATTGACATGGAACATTGGAACAACAGGTAACATAATATCTTTTGCAGATAAATTTAGAGAGTCGGGTAGTGCGATCGCATAGGTATGTAAAATGGTTGAGCGATGACTATATAATGCGCCTTTGGGGTTACCTGTTGTCCCTGAGGTATAGCATAGTGAGCTTGCGGTATTTTCCTCAAAATTTGGCCACTGGTACTGCACTGAATGTTCTGCAATCAGCACATCATAGAATTTAACCTCTGGGAGGGCATCAGCAATATCTTGGTCAAAAGCACCCAGATAGACGAAATGCTCTACATTAGGGGTAAGGGCTTTCACAGCTTTGATTAGTGGTAAAAATGTTTTATCAAATAAAACTACTTTATCTTGAGCATCATTGATAATAAAGATTAATTGTTCAGGAAAGAGTCTAGGGTTAATGGTATGGCAGACCAAACCACTTCCGGAAATTGCATACCAAGATTCAAGATGACGATGATTATTCCATGCAATCGTTGCAACTCGGTCGCCTAAACCTAAACCCAGTCCAGCAAGCGCATTGGCAAAGCGTTTCGCGTTTTCACTTACATGTGTCCAATCTGTTTTTGTAATCGTACCATCAGTATTTTTTGAAATAATCGCAGTATCACCATGATAACGAGTAGCATGCTCAATGAGGCTACTGATTAATAATGGTTGCTGCATCATACGTCCTTGCATATAAAATTCCTTTATAATCTTGTTGATAGGCTTAAATTGTTTTTTTCTCTGAAGCTCTCTAAGTGAAAAAAATTGTTAAATAAAAAAAGCTATCATTTCATCCTATATAAAAGTCAGATTAAATCAAGCTTAAAAACAATATATTTTTGCAATATTTTTATAGTTTTAACCAAGAAAAAACAATAACTTAGTTGGATTATCACGATTTGAAAATTTGATGATGAAATTTGCGGTATCAGACTAAAGAACTAGGAAAAAGTATTACTCAGATATATGTAGATATGCTAAACATATCACATGTCTTGTTAAGGCATTGATGTTTTAGGATGAAACTATATTGGTGTAAGATATTAAAAGGAGTTTTAAAATGTTTCAAAAAATCAGAAAATTATTGTGTATCCACAGTTTTGAATATGAAATTGGACATAATAGTGTGGTGAAAGAGTGTCGTAAGTGTGGTGCTCATCATTAATTTTCTAGAAGTGATTGCAAAATATCACTATATTATGATCATTCGAGAAAATATGGTGATATTTAGAAAGCGTTACCTCTCTAAATGAAAATAATAAAAATCTAGTTTGTAAGATTATCTATTCATCCTTATGTTCATCGGCGTACTCGGTTGATTGCTTATGTCTTGTATATGTTTAATGCTTAAGCCTGTTTTTTTTAAGGTGTTGCTAAATTTGCGTTAGAATAACGCTATTCTTCTTTTATTGTCTTTGAATCATAATGTCTAAAGATTTTTTAGCTGAAAATTATATTGTCGATGAAAATCTTGCTGATACTTTAAATTGGTTATGCCAACATCAAGATTGTTATGATGCTTTTCAATTTGATGTGTTGACTCAAGAACTCAAAGTTGATCATGCCAATGGTACAGATATCATTCGTCAGGGGATGTATCTTACGGCAAAGTACGGAATTTTAATCACATCTTTATAGTGAGTTGGTGCTCAATGATTGTCGCTAAAATCAGCATGTAACATCTTCTTGCGCTTAAATTTAATTTATCGTGTTTTTTTACTTTGATTAGTGCGACAAAAAAGTTAAAACACAGCTAAAATATAGCTTGAATAGTGTGTATTGAATCCATAATGAATATGAATGTATCAGAACATCAGCGTAGCATTTTGGCTACGATGGGAATAGAGCTTTGGATCCCCAAGGTTGATGTTCAAACACGTCATTATGAAAATGCGCTATACCGTGATATTGCTCAAGTTGAACAGAATATTGCTGTTGTGCCTGAGTTGAACATGCATTCAACTCAATCTAATGCAAAACTAGAAAATCAAAATGTACATCCGTCACAGATTGAAAAAGCACATCAGCCTGAAGTTTCTCTATTAAAACGAAATCCTGAAACAAAGCAAACTGAAGAAGTTTCAGCACCTGAGCAAATTCAGCAACAGACAAACTTTACTGTTGAGCCTGCATTACAAATTGCGCCATTTGAAATCCAAGCCTATTGCATTGAAAGCTGTGTCATCTTTGTTGATTGTACTCAAGTCAGCACTGACCAATTCACGCTATGGAGCAATATACAGCAAGCCTTTGTAGGGCACTTTTATGATTTGAAATGGCCTTTTCCAATGGTGCAGCTTCAAGATGGAAGAGGGGCTGCGATATATATTCAAGGGTTTGTTGATGCCTTAAGACAAGAGCGCAAAGTCATCAGTCTTGGTCAATTGCCTTATTTAAATAATACTGAAATGTTCGAATTGGCAAGTTTACAAGAGATGATTGAGCAACCTTTATTAAAACGCCGTCTATGGCAATTTATGCAAAATAAAGTGAATTAGCTTTAAAAATCTGTACTGAGAGGTTTTCTGGGATATGAATAAAAAAGTGGTTGTATTTAGTCAAATCGACTCAGAAGTTCAAGCAAAATTAGCAGAAAAATATCAGTTGGTTGTATTGAATCCTAAGCAAGGAGATATCAATGTACAAATTCGTCAAGCAGTTGTTGATGCGGATGCAATGATTGGTGCGGGTCGTTTGCTTAATGAAAGCAATATCGCAACTGCAGAAAAATTAAAAATTATTTCCTCTGTTAGTGTGGGCTATGATAATTACGATGTTGATTATTTAAATCAAAAGAAAATCTGGCTGTCGAATACACCACATGTATTAACAGAAACGACCGCGGATTTAGCCTTTACTTTGTTAATGAGTGCTGCACGTAAAGTGCCAAGTCTAGATCACTGGACCAAACAAGGTGAGTGGCAGCGTACAGTCAATGCGACACAATTTGGTCAAGAAATTTTCGGTAAAACTTTAGGAGTAATCGGTTTAGGTCATATCGGTGCAGCTATTGCACGACGTGGATTTTATGGCTTTAATATGAATATTTTGTATCATAATCGTCGTGAAAAAATCGAAGTGGCACAACAGTTTAATGCACAATACAAAAGTCTTGAAGCACTGCTAAAACAAGCCGATTTTGTTGTGGTCGCGGTAGATTTAAATAGCCAATCTAAAGCTTTAATCGGGACTCAAGAATTTGCTTTGATGCAAAAGCATGCTGTTTTTGTCAATATTGCTCGTGGTTCAGTAGTGGATGAATATGCATTAACAGAGGCTTTACGGAACCGTCAAATTTTTGCTGCGGGTCTAGATGTATACCAAAAAGAACCGTTGCAACAATCGCCATTGTTTGAGTTGGACAATGTCGTGACTTTACCGCATATCGGTTCAGCGACCGCCGAGACGCGTAAGAAAATGGCGGAACTGGCTTTTCAAAATTTAGTCGATGCTTTGGAACAACGCACACCAAGATATTTAGTCAATGAAAACTTTTAGTTGATATTGAAAGTTTGCTGACAATGCAAATTACATATGAAATGTTTACAGCCCCCTAACACTTCATTGCGAATTTGTACTAAATTCAATGTTATATTTAGAATATTAAAATAATTGGGATGATCAATTGAACAAGACCTTCCTCAGCCTTTGTCTCTGCTTAAGCACTTCAATGAGCTCAGCTGATGATTTTTTGCCAACTCAGAATAGTACTCAATTTGAAGTACCTGAGATTGGCAGTGGAGTAGGGTTTATTGATCAACAAAAAGAAAAAACCATTGGTGAAAAAGTTTATCGTCAAGTTCAACAGCAAATGCCAGTTCTTCAAGATCCTTGGCTGGAAGACCAGTTTATGCTGGTTTTTTCAAAAATTCTCAGTCAGACCCAACTTTCACAGCCAGTAGGCTTGGTGGTGATCAAAGATGCTCAGATCAATGCATTTGCAGTACCTGGCGGTATGTTTGCCTTAAATAGTGGAATGATTACAGCTTCAAGTAATATGGATGAAGTTGCCAGTGTGATGGGACATGAAATTGCCCATGTCACACAACGTCATTACAGCCGTTCACAAGAAGCATTTAAAGGGCAGGGTTTGTTGGCACTTGCTGGAATTATTGTCGGTGCTGCATTGGCGTCCAAAGCGGATGGTGATATTGGTGGGGCGGTGATGATGGGTACACAAGCTGCATTAATGGACAAGCAGCTCAGTTATAGCCGAAATCAAGAACGTGAAGCTGATCGGATTGGCATGCAGTTTATGTATGGTGCAGGATATGACCCAGAAAGTATGGCTGATTTCTTTGAAACCATGCATCGGTCTACCAGTCGTTTGAGTTTTTTACCTGATTTTTGGTTAACTCATCCTTTAACAACTGAGCGTATGAGTGAAGCAAGATTAAGGGCAAATCAATTTCCAAAAGTTCCTTTTCGTGCTCAACAATCTGATTTTAATATTATTAAATGGTATACCGCAGTGATTTCGGGACAAGCGACTGATCGTCAGTTGCTGGCTTTAGCACAATCCAATAATTTAGCGGGTTTATTGGCTTTAAGTGAATTTTATTTACTGCAGGGTGATTATGACAATGCGCAAACCCAGCTGAATTTAGCTAAGAAGGTTAACGCTGAGCATACGTTGGTTACATTGATTCAAACTGATATTTATTTAGGGCGAAATAAGCTAGACGATGCCTATCAAACTATCATCAGTAAGCAAATCATAACCCCAGAAAATCGTGCATTAAGTTATAAATTAGCTGAAGTTTATATTCGACAACAAAAGTCCAAAGAAGCTGAGCAACTGGTTAATCGCTTTGTGAATAAAAATAATAAGGACATTATTGGCTGGCAATTGTTACAACAAGCGGCAAATTTAGATAAAAAGAATCCAATGCGTACAGTCAATGTGCTAAGAAATCGGGCGGAAGTTCAATATTGGTCTGGTGATGAAGAAAATGCAATTAAATCACTTTTACATGCCAAGCGTTTGGCTAAAGAAAATAATGCGATGAGTGCCCGTATCGATACACGTTTAAAAGTGATGCAAGATGAACGGAAGCTAAAAATTTAAAAGCCTGATTAAAACTCTAAAAGCTTAGATTAAAAAACTAAAAATAATGAGTGATTTTAAATGAGCCATTAAAGAAAATTTACTTTCTATTCTTGCTTGAACAGGTTAAGCTAAAATCACTTAAAGTTATAATAAAGTATTTGATTCACATGAAGAAAATTTTAATCGCATTCAGTATTTTTTTCTATGCTCACTCAATATTTGCAGCAGTACCAGAAAGCTATGTTCGAGAAGTTGAGCGTATTTCGGCGCAATACAGTGCAGATATGAAATTTTTTTTACGTAGCTTAGATCCGAAATTGAGCCAGTTTAACCCACAACAAGAGTCACAATTTTGTGGCATTGTTAAAAAATATGTCGATGATATGTATAAAACGACAGATGAAAATCGTCAATCCCTCCCACCATCAGCGCAATCTATGACCAAACAAAATGTGATTGATAAAGTGATGTTGTCACCTGAAATGCAGCTACTTAAAAAATATAATATTGAGTGTGATTTGAAATAGGGTTATCTTTAACATCTTACATCTGAGCCAGATTATTTATGGATTTTAGCCAATTTCAAATTGAGAATGAGCAAATTGTTCTCAACATCATTCAAGTATCTGATGCTGAAGATTTATATAGCGCAATAAAAAATAGCTTAACTGAGCTTAGAAAGTTTCCTGCAAGTTTATTATGGGCATTGGAAGAACCTAATATGCATGCTTCAATGGCATTTTGCCAATCTCGTTTGGTGGCGTTGTTAAATAAAGAGAACTTTGTATTTATTATCCGTTTAAAAGAAATTGATGATTTTTTAGGGGTTGTCGATATCCATGAAATTAATTGGTTGGAAAATACTGCATCTATTGGGTTTTGGGGAAACTCAAAATTTAAGCAAAAAGGCTACATGTCACAAGCACTAATACTATTTGTAAGTAATTTATTTTCGAAATGGAATTTTGTCGGTTTAAATGCTTATGTCGATGCAGAAAATATATTGGCACGAAAATTATGTGAAAAAGCAGGGTTTTTACTTAAAAATATTCAATATCAATCTGTATGGAATCCAGTCGATGGTGGCTTTAGAGATATTTGCCATTATCAGATAGAAAATAAATTAAGTGATATTGTAGATTGAAGATTTTGGGCTATTTAACAAGAAACTATTTCATTGCAAAATAATTTTTATTTAAGTTGTTAAATAGACCAAATCAAACAGAAATTCAGATTTAAGAACGTTGGGTTTAGCCAAGTTTTGCTTTAATTTTTGCAGAAACTTGTGCTGGATCGGCACGTCCGGCTATGATCGGACGTAGAGAATTCATCACCTTACCCATATCTTTCATGCTAGTTGCACCTTGCGCAGTAATAGTTTGCGCAATGAGAGAATCAAGCTCGTCCTCTGACATAGCTTCAGGTAGAAACTGAGATAACACCTCAATTTCGGCTTGTTCTTTACTAGCTAAATCTTCACGGCCTGCACCTTCAAAGGCTTTGACCGATTCTTTACGTTGTTTGATTTGCTTTTCAATGACCGCAAGAACCTGAGTATCGTCAAGCTCTATGCGCTCATCGACTTCGATTTGTTTGATTGCTGCCTGTAGACCACGAATTACCGTTAACTTACCCATTTCTTTAGCACGCATTGTTGCTTTTAAAACATCAGTTATTTGGTTTTTTAAAGTAGTCATTTATCTGTCCAGGTGAGTCAATCAATCACAAATTAATCTTAGTAAAGGCGAGTAGTACGTACTGATTCACGCGCCAATTTCTTTTGGTAGCGTTTAACAGCAGCAGCTTTTTTACGTTTACGTTCTTGAGTAGGTTTCTCGTAGAATTCACGTTTACGAACATCAGCTAAAACACCAGCTTTTTCGCATGAACGTTTGAAACGACGGATAGCTACGTCTACTGGTTCGCCTTCTTTCAATTTAACTTGTGGCATGAAGAATCCTCATTAAGTTATGGATAAGATCAGGGTCGAATTACCCTAGATCACAAGTGAAGGTCAGTATTTTACTCATTTACATCTCATACCACAAGTCTATAATAGCTTTAGCAATATTTTGAAATGGGTAAAAGGCAATTTAATGATCGTTCTGGGCTTAGAAACTTCATGTGATGAAACAGGATTAGCGCTCTATGACAATGAAGTCGGCTTAAGAGGACAGGTGTTATATAGTCAAATTAAATTGCATGCAGAGTATGGTGGTGTGGTCCCTGAGTTGGCCTCTCGAGATCATGTTCGGAAGTTAATTCCATTGATTAATCAGTTGCTTGAGCAAAGCGATGTAAAAAAATCAGAGATCGATGCAGTGGCGTATACGCGCGGCCCTGGCTTAATGGGTGCACTTATGACAGGGGCATTATTTGGTCGCACCTTGGCTTTTGCGCTGAATAAACCCGCAATTGGTGTGCATCATATGGAGGGTCATATGCTTGCTCCATTATTATCCGAAAATCCACCTGAATTTCCGTTTGTCGCATTATTAGTGTCAGGTGGACACACGCAATTGATGGCAGCACACGCAATTGGTGAGTACGAAATTCTAGGTGAGTCGATTGACGATGCCGCTGGTGAAGCTTTTGATAAAGTCGCAAAAATGTTGAAATTACCTTATCCAGGTGGTCCAAATATTTCAAAATTGGCGGAACAAGGTGACAAAAATGCTTTTGAATTTCCCCGTCCAATGTTGCATCAAGGGTTAGATTTTTCATTTAGTGGTCTAAAAACTGCTGTTTCAGTGCAGTTAAAAAAATTAGGTGAAGAACAACGTGATGCAGATATTGCGGCTTCATTCCAAGAAGCTTTAGTGGATACTTTGGTTAAAAAGTCGATTAAAGCCTTAAAACAGTCGGGTTTAAGGCGTTTGGTAATTGCGGGCGGTGTCAGTGCCAATAAACGGTTAAGAGAGCGTTTGGAAGTAGACTTAGCCAAAATTAAAGCAACGGTTTATTATGCAGAACCTGCTTTATGTACAGATAATGGCGCAATGATTGCGTTTGCAGGCTATCAGCGTTTAAAAGCTGGACAAAAAGATGGTTTATCGGTGACAACAACACCACGTTGGCCAATGACTGAATTGACTAAACCTGAATCAGTTTAAGTCTCATATTTAAAGGATTGTTAAATTCAGCAAAGAGGCGAAAGCCTCTTTTTTGTGGATCTAAAATTTAACGCGGATAAGGCTTCCACGTTTTGCTTTTATTGTCATATTCATATTGAACTTGGTCAGCGTAATTTGATTCAAAGTTTGTATGGCCATATTGATGACTGATGCTAAAACAATTTTTGATATTGCTATAGGTTTCATGTGTTCCAGGATGATCACCATCGAATTGTGAGCCCATCAAGCATAATTTGGAGTCATTCAATGAAAATGTATAAGTAGGCTTCTTTTTTACATTGCCTTCATTATCCTCCCAACCCGTGAACTGATAATTGAGTGGATAGGCAATACCCGTTTGGGTATCTAAAGCAACCATTTCTAAAGAGTCTGAATTTCCCGTATTGAGTAAAATATATTTTTTATCAAAATTGGGCGGCATTGATTTAAGCGCATTTTTGTATTTGGCAAGGTTGGCTTTAGAACAATAATCGCCATTAAAATAATCACTCTGACACTCAGAAACTTTTTTAAACGTCGTCCCAGCATTTGCCAATTGTAGGGATGTAGAACAAACAATCAGCGATAGGGCAAAAAATCTTTTCATTTATACTGACTTTGAATGTGTATATATACAGTTTATCGCATTTCTTTTACTGTGGTTTATCTGATTTCATGATAGAAAATAAACAGAATATTAAAAAATGAGATTGGCATATGGACTTATTGTCTTCTGAACAGCATATCAACCTAAGCAATATTGACAAAGATCTTCAGCTTTATAAAAAATTTAGTCAAGGTGTGCGTTTACCTTATGAGGTTTTAAA
Organism: Acinetobacter sp. AS167; assembly: GCF_037152175.1. Classification (NCBI taxonomy): domain Bacteria; kingdom Pseudomonadati; phylum Pseudomonadota; class Gammaproteobacteria; order Moraxellales; family Moraxellaceae; genus Acinetobacter; species Acinetobacter sp. AS167. The sequence continues at coordinate 47,691 of NZ_JBBCMP010000005.1, read as the reverse complement.
CATTCATAATATATCTGACGGTGCAAAACCTGGTCATTTTATTGAAGTTCGTTGTGGTGGGTTTGGTTCAGAAATTTCAGCACACCCTATAGAAAAGCATCAATTTTATGCACTTACAGATCGTGGACCGAATACCACGTATAACGTCAATCAGGATCATGGGAAAATCTTTTTAGCTCCTGACTATACCCCTAAAATTGGATTATTTGAGCTAAAAAATGATGGAACTATTCAGAAAATAAAAGAAATTTTATTAAAAGATCCAACAGGCAGAAATATTACTGGTTTGCCTAATCAGCATTTTGGTGCAAGTAAAGAAATCGCCTATGACCAAGATGGAAAGAAATTAGCCATAGGGACAGATGAATTTGGATTGGATGCTGAAGGTTTGGTTGCACTCAAAGATGGTACTTTTTGGGTCAGCGATGAATATGGTCCTCATATTGTGCATTTTAATGCTGATGGGCTAGAAATTGATCGTATCAATGCCTATGTATTAGATGAGCGAAGAACATCGGGTTATTTATTGCCTCAAGAATATGCCAATAGACGCCAGAATCGAGGAATGGAAGGTTTAACTATTACACCTGATCAAAAAAAGCTGGTGGGCATCATGCAATCCACTATGAGCAATCCCGATGCTTCGGTAAGTAAATCAGATCTTGTACGTATTGTGATGATTGATTTAGAAAGCAAAGTCGTTTCTCAGTATCTGTATCAACAAGAAGGAGGTCCTAAGGCTTATTCAAATACGGCTATTACCGCATTGAGTTCCTCACAATTTCTAGTCGCAGAGCGTGATGATGATTTCTATAAAGATAATCCTCAAGCATTTAAACGGATTTATAAAATAAATCTGCAACATGCCACTGATTTGGAAAAGCTAAAGCCAACTTCAGCGATTTGGCAAGATGAACAACTCGGGTTGTTAATAGCTGAAAAAACCTTAGAACAATATGTGTTAACAGCAGGCTGGACTGGTCTGGCTCAACAGGGTATCTACCCAGTAGAAAAAACTTTAGTGGTGGATTTGGTTGCGCGTTTACAGTATCCGCACGATAAAATTGAAGGTCTATGGGTGATTGATGAACAGCATTTAGGGGTTCTCAATGATGATGATTATGCTTTTTCTGAAACGGATGGGGTATTGGAACAAAAGTATTTGGATCACGATAAAAATATCATTGATGGCAATACACTCTATATCCTTGATCAATTGGATTTAACAGCAGATTAGCGTGTTTTTTGCCGCTACGCGTTACCTTGCGAAACGATATTTTTCATCATTTAGAGTAACTAAATATCGTAACTCGCGTCTAATATCGATTAAAACACACACATCGTCGCAAACGTAGAGGAATCGTCAACAGACCCTAACTCATTATCCATTCAATCTAAAATCAAACCGCCGAATTAATTTGACGGTTTAATGCATTCTTTTACAATTAACTTTGTGCTGGTCTTAAGCTTAATTTAAATATTAAGCTTAGTATTCCCAGAACATCCGTTGAATTTCTTTTGCATCTTTGGTTTTAGTGAGTGCCAAAGCCGCTAAGAGTTTTGCTTTTTGCGGATTTAAATCGTGAGCAACAACCCAACCATATTTATCATCAGGCTGTTCAGCATTACGTAACACAAAACCTTGTGGAACACGTGAAGAACGAATGATTTGTACACCTTGTTGCTGAAGTTGGTTTAATGTCGGAACAATATAGTTCGCAACGGAACCATTACCTGTACCTGCATGAATAATGGCTTTAGCACCCGCTTTTGCATAGGCCACATAGGCATCGGGAAGCATATTGCCTGAACCATAAACGATTTGAACGATTGGTAACGCATCACCTTGAATATTTTCAATATTAAACTCGGAGCTATTGTTAAAACGTTTTGCAACGTTTCTAAACCAATAAGGCTTACCTTCAACCAGTGTACCTAAAGCGCCCCATTGGCTGACAAAAGCATCGGTATGAATATTGATGGTCTTTGACACATCACGTGCTGCAAAAATATCATCATTCATTAACACAAAAACGCCTTTGCCTTTGGCACTGTCTGCGGCAGCAAGCGCAACAGCACTATAAAGGTTCAAAGGGCCATCAGCTGAAAGCGCTGAAGGTGGACGCATAGAACCAACAACGACAATTGGTTTATCTGTATGAACCGTAAGGCTTAGAAAATAAGCAGTTTCTTCTAAAGTATCTGTACCATGGGTAATCACCACGCCATTTACATCAGGCTTTTTAACCAACTCATTCACTTTGCGTGCAATGGTTAAAAGTTCTTTGTCAGTGATGCTTTCTGAAGCAACCTGTAAAGCCTGTACCCCTGTAACATTGGCAAGATTTTGAATTTGCGGAACTGCATTCAACAAATCATCTACAGGAACTTTCGCAGCAGTGTATGTTGCGCTATTTGTAGAACTTGCTCCAGCACCTGCGATCGTACCGCCAGTTGCGACGACAACGACATTATTTTTTGCATAACTCGTAAAGGGTAAAAGCATGCCAATTGCAAGTGTAAGTGCAGTAACCGTCTTTTTCATAAACTATCCTTTTCAATCATTGTTCTGGTCATAAGCATTTTTTGTACCAGTTTTTAAATCTATATAAATACTGAGCTGTTGCCCATACTTATTTAAAAATGTAATTTTTCAAATAATCACTCAAATTTATAGTTACATACTATTAAAACTGGATAAAGTGTTTGCCAGTGTGTTTTTTCAGCATTCAATAAAGATGTTGCGCAATATAACGTCAATGAATAAGTTTTTAGTTGTACAGATGCTTGAGCAATAAAAAAGGCATTCAATTTTGAATGCCTTTTATAGCTTATGTTTACTTTATAAAGATTAACGCATTTTTGCCAAGAAACGACTTAAACGGTTCATTGCTTCACGTAATTCATTTTCTGCGGGGAGAAATACCACACGGAAATGATCAGGTGTAGGCCAGTTAAAACCTGTTCCTTGAACCAGTAAAACTTTTTCAGCTTTGAGGAAATCTAACATGAATTTTTCATCATCTTCAATTGGATAGATTTCAGGATCCAGTCTAGGGAAACAATACATTGCACCTTCTGGTTTTACACACGATACACCAGGAATATCGTTAAGCATTTCCCAAGCAATATTGCGCTGTTCATATAAACGACCACCTGGGCGGATCAAATCATTAATTGATTGATAGCCTCCTAAAGCGGTTTGAATCGCATATTGAGCTTGATGGTTGGCACATAAACGCATAGAGGCAAGCATGTCCAAGCCTTCAATGTAATCCATTGCACGTGACTTATCACCCGTAATCGCCATCCAACCAGAACGGTAGCCAGCAATACGATAGGCTTTAGATAAACCATTAAAAGAAACACATAAATGGTTTCCAGCTAATGCTGCAATAGAGACATGTTCGATACCGTCATAAACAATTTTGTCGTAAATTTCATCTGCAAATAAAATCAGATCATGTTTTTTTGCCAACGCGACAATCTGTTCTAAAACATGGCGCGGATAGACTGAACCCGTTGGATTGTTTGGGTTAATCACCACAATACCACGTGTATTCGGGGTGATTTTACTTTCCATATCCGCCATATCAGGATACCAGTAGTTTTGGTCATCACATTTATAGTGAATCGCTGTACCACCTGATAGATTTACGGCTGCCGTCCATAATGGGTAATCCGGCATTGGAACCAGCATTTCATCGCCATCATCCAATAAACCTTGCATCGCCATAACGATCAGTTCAGATACCCCATTGCCGATATACACATCTTTAACATGTAAATCTAAGATACCTTTTTGCTGATAATATTGACAAATGGCTTTACGTGCAGGAAAGATCCCTTTTGAATCTGTATAACCCACAGCATTAGGCAAATTTAAAGCCACATCATTGATAATTTCTTGCGGGGCTTCAAAGCCGAACGGGGCGGGGTTACCGATATTTAATTTAATAATTTTATGACCGGCTTCTTCCATCTCATTGGCCGCTCGTAACACTGGTCCACGAATGTCGTAGCAAACATGCTCTAGCTTTGACGATTTCTTGATTTCACGTGGGGTTGTGTTACCTAAAACGGACATAATTTTATCCAATTATTTTGAGTTAAAAAAATAGATTACTGAAATATCACAATCTATGTTGAAATTTAGCTAGAAATTTTCCAAGCTCTAGCGTAAATATGGAAGTACTGAAGCATGACATTGAATGTCAAAGATTTAAAGGAGTTTAATGATGGGAAAACTCAATAAAACAGACCGAGAATGGCAAAGAGAGTTATCACCAGAGGAATTTAAAATCACTCGACAAAAGGGCACTGAACCTGCCTTTACTGGAAAGTATTGGAATTCCAAGCAGCATGGAACCTATGTATGTCGATGTTGTGGGGAAGAATTATTCTCTTCAGAAACCAAATATGACAGTGGTTGTGGTTGGCCAAGCTTTTTTAAACCAATCAATAATACTGTTATAGAAGAACAAGATGATCATTCACATGGTATGGAACGTGTAGAAATTATATGCCATCATTGCGACGCTCATTTGGGGCATGTATTTGAAGATGGACCACAACCAACGGGCTTACGCTACTGCGTAAATTCCGCTTCTTTAGAATTAAAATCACAAGAAAAAGGCGACGAGGAAACGTATCCATGACCAACATTTATCAGTTTGAGGCTGAGCTGTTAGAGGGTGAAAATAAATCTTTTTCTGATTATGAAGGAAAAGTTTTATTGATTGTAAATACTGCAAGTAAATGTGGCTTTACTCCACAATTTGCAGGATTAGAAAAGGTTTACGAGAAATATAAAGACCAAGGTCTTGAAGTTTTAGGATTTCCTTGTAACCAGTTCGGTGGACAAGACCCTGGTACAAATGAGCAAATCGGCACTTATTGCCAACGCAATTATGGCGTTTCTTTTCCCATGTTCGCTAAAGTGAATGTAAAAGGGCCTGAAGCACATGTGATATTCCGTTATTTAACCAATAACAGCAAAGGCATACTTGGCAATGGTATTAAATGGAACTTCACCAAATTCTTAATTAATAAGAAAGGCGAAGTGATTAACCGCTATGCACCAACCACGAAGCCTGAGGATATAGAACAGGATATTGAAAAAGCTTTAGCAGAATAACCTGTTGTAAAGACCAAAATAAGACTGAGGATATGATGCAATTAGACACTACAGTTGAATTTTGGACTGATCCGCAAATGCCCTATGTCGAAACACGTAGGGCATGTCAAAGCCGTATTTGCTATAAACCACATAGCCACCCGACATTCTCGATTGGTGCTGTGGATTGTGGAATAAGCCGTTTTAGTAGCTATTTTGCCAGAGAGGAGCACATTCAAACAGGAAGCGTAGTAATCATTCCTGCGGAGGTAGAACACGCATGTAATCCATTAGAAAATCAAGCATGGAGCTATCAGATGATGCATCTAGATGCACATTGGATTGCTCAACTCGTTTCAGAATTAGTCAAAGATATCGAGCAGCTTTATCCTCATCATATTCCACTGCTAAAACCACAAATTTTAACAAACCCACATATATACCAAGCATTTACGCAATTAAATCAGTTGTTATTTGATCCTGCCATTTCGATTTTATTCAAACAACAACAATTAATTGAAGTTCTGAGTGAAATTTTATTGCCGAATTTTGAATTTACGTTATTAAAGCAGTCTGATTACTTTCAAAAGCATTTGGGTGCAATAATTGATGATATGGATCACAATAAACAGATGCTTTCTTTAGAAGATCTCAGTCAAAGCCTCGGGATTAGTCGTTATGCAATTATCCGCTTGTTTAAAAATAATTTTGGTTTAACACCACATGCATATCAATTAAATCAAAAAATAAATATAGCCAGAAAGCGTTTGAAATATGGAGAAGCAATTATTCAAGTTGCTCATGATTTAGGGTTTACAGACCAAAGTCATTTTCATCATGTGTTTAAATCGCATACTGGAATCACACCGAAGCAGTTTCAAGCTCAGTTTGTCATGCTCTAACTGCGCAATTATCTACAAGATAACACGTTCTAAAAATATTTAAGCTCATCTAAATATTTTTTGGATCGAGTAATGCAACTGTTCATTATTGTGATGGTCACCCATTTCATTGCTTTACTTTCACCCGGCCCTGATTTTTTTCTTATTTTAACCTCATTGTTTCGAAATGGACCACGCGCGGCGAGAGCTGTTTGCTTAGGAATCGTCTTGGGAAATGTTGCCGTGATTGGTCTTGTTTTGAGCTCATTATTTTTTCTTGGCAAATTTGATGATGAAATTTTAAAGTTGGTAAAATGGGGCTGTATTACCTATTTAAGTTATTTGTCTTATCGGTGTTTCATATTTGCGCAACAAGCTAAGCTAACAGTGGATTACCATCTGGAGCACCAAAATAAATCAACCTTTGCATGGATGAAATATCTCTTGTTGGGGATACAGTCGAGCTTATTAAATCCTAAAAACATTCTGTTTTATAGCAGTATTATTATGGCAATTTATCAACGCTATAATGTTGTTCAACTGACTTTAATCTGTCTGTGGATGGTGAGTGTGGTATTGATCTGGAACTTGTTTTTGGTGCGATTAATGGCTCATAACCAAGCTATGCATTGGTTTAAATCCAAAATCAAATATATTTATTATCTTTCATCTTTATGCTTTGGCTTATTTGCTGTGGCTTTATTGCTGAATTAACCTAAATAAAATTAGACCCAATAAAAATGCCTATCTAATAAAGATCTAGATAGGCATTTTCTTTTACATTATGTTGTCATCTTATCCATTGGGTCTAACAATTAGTTCTGGTTGAGCATCTGATTCAATTTAAAAAATCAAGAATGAGATACGCTTGCTTCGTTCGATTTATTGGCTTTATTACGTTTAAATAACATGTTGTGAATATCATCAATAAAAGTATACACAACAGGAATAACTAATAATGATAAAAAGGTACTGGTAATCAGTCCACCAATTACAGAAATTGCCATCGGTGCTCTAAAACTTGGATCTGTACCTATTCCTAAGGCAATCGGAAACATCCCCGCACCCATCGCTAAAGTGGTCATAATAATGGGGCGTGCACGCTTATGGCAGGCATCTAATAGGGCATTCATACGTGAATACTGCCGTTGATTGCGGGCTATAATTGCATAATCGACCAAAAGAATAGAGTTTTTACTGGCAATTCCCATCAGCATGATTAAGCCAATCAAACTTGGCATCGAAAAACTACTTTTTGCTAAAAGCAGTAGCACAAACGCACCACCCAGCGCCAAAGGTAATGCCACTAAAATGGTGATCGGTTGTAGGAAATCTTTAAACAGTAGCACTAAGACGACATAGATACACAATACGCCTGTCAGCATAGCTAAACCAAAGCTTGCAAAGAGCTGTTCCATCACATCGGCATCACCCAGATTGGTACGTTTTACTGTCGGTGGTAAGTTTTTGATGGTTGGAAGTTTATCTACAGCAGCCGCAACATCGCCTAAAGGCTGATCATTGAGCTCAATATTAAAGTTGATGTTACGTAAACGGTTAAAACGGTCAATTTGTGAAGGACCACTTTCAATATTGACTTGTGCAATGGTGCCTAACATCACTGGACCTTTACTACCTGTAATCATTAAGCGTTTAATTAGATCTTGGTCTTGACGTGCAGACAATGGCAGTTTGATGACAATCGGAATTTGTCGTTGCGAAAGATTTAATTTTGCCAAGTTCTGATCAAAATCTCCCGCCGTGGCAATACGCACAGTTTCAGCGATATTTTGCGTGGTAATGCCTAAATCCGCAGCTTTTGCAAAGTCAGGGCGAATCACCAATTCAGGGCGAATCAATGCTGCGCTTGAGGTAATACTGCCAATATTAGGAATAGTACGAATTTCTCGTTCTACTTGACGTGCTGTCGTGATTAATACATCTGGGTCATCTCCTGACAGCGCAATTTGATATTGGCTGTTATTGCCTGCAATACCGACTTGAATTCGTGCACCAGGCAGTGGGGCTAAACGTTGTCGCAAGTCATTTTCAATTTTTTGTAGACTCGCAGCGCGGTCAGAACGTGCTGTGATTTGAATGGTTAAGGTTGCTTTTCTTGGTTCACTCGATGCACCACCCGCAAATGGATCTGTACCTGCTGAACCACCTCCAATGGTGGTATAGATACTTTTAATCTCAGGATGGTCTTTTATTAAACTACGGGCGTATTCAGCTGCTTTTAAGGTATCTGGAAATTGTGAACCTGGTGGAAGCTCTATACGCACTTGGGTCTGCCCAGTGTCAGGTGGTGGAACAAAGCCTGTAGGGAGTAATGGGATGAGCATCAGTGAAGCAATAAAAAATATGATCGCACTGCTTAAGGTAATCCAACGATGATTTAAACACCACGTAACCATCCGCATATATGCACGCATCATCCGACCATCTTTGGCACGGTCATGTTGAAGTTCAAGATCACCATGATCTTTGATTGTTTGACTTTGATCATCTAATACTTGATTATCATGATGACTTTCAACTTTACCAACCCATGGTTTAAGAATATAGGCTGACATCATAGGCGTCAGTAAGCGTGCCACTAAGAGCGAGGCAAAAATAGCCAAAGCCGCTGTCCAGCCAAATTGCACAAAGAATTTACCCGCAATTCCACTCATAAAGGCAGTGGGTAAGAACACTGCGATCAAGGTAAAGGTTGTGGCAATCACGGCTAAACCAATTTCATCGGCTGCCTCCATCGCAGCTTCATAAGGTGTTTTCCCCATTCGAAGATGCCTGATGATATTTTCAATTTCTACAATGGCATCATCAACCAGTATCCCAACAACCAGAGACATGGCTAATAGTGTGACAATATTTAAAGTAAAACCTAGGTAATACATTCCAATTAAGGCAGGTAAAATTGACAAAGGTAGAGCAGTTGCAGCAATGATCGTGGCACGCCAATCACGTAGAAATAGCCAAACCACCAAGATTGCAAGAAGCGCACCTTCATAGAGTAAAGACATCGAACCTTTATAGTTATCAACCACGGGGTTTACGAAGTTAAATGCTTCTGTGATTTTAATATCGGGATGAGATGCTTTTAATGTTTCAAGCGCCTCTTTTACACCGATTTCAACATCAACCTCACTCGCACCTTTACTGCGAGTAATTTCAAAGCCAATCACAGGGTGACCATTTAACAGTGCAGCAGAGCGTCGTTCAGCAATGCCATCGCGAATACTGGCAACTTGATCCAGCCGAATATGGCGACCATCACTCAAGGAAATATCCATTGCTGCAATTTCAGCAGCAGTTTTTACTGTGGCAATAGTACGAATAGACTGTTCACTGCCACCTATTTTGGTTTGTCCGCCAGAAGCATCTTGTTGAACAAGGCGTAATTGTCGGGTGATGTCTGTTGCTGTGGCATTTAATGCCAAGAGTTTTTCAGGGTCAACCTCAACTTCAACTTGGCGAGTGACACCGCCTACACGAGAAACCGCACCAACCCCTTTGACTTTTAACATAGCACGCGCAACGTCATAATCCACAAACCAAGACAATGCTTCCTCATCCATACGGGGGGATTGGATGGTATAGGTGAGAATTGGTGAACCTGAAAGGTTAATTTTACTGACAATTGGATCACGAAGATCCGCGGGTAAATCTGAACGTACTTGTGAAACGGCGTTACGTACATCATCAACAGCTTCTTGTAGTGGTTTTTCCAGTTGAAACTCTGCGGTTACGGTGACTACACCATCTTGGATATTGGTATATTGATTTTTAAGCCCCTGTAAGGTTGCAATCGAGTTCTCAATTTTACGTGCAACTTCAGTTTCCAGTTGGGGAGGTGCTGCACCTGGTAAAGCAGCTGTGACCGTGACCATTGGTAGTTCAATATCGGGAAATTGTTGTATTTTCATCCAATGAAAACACATCAAACCCGCTAAACCAAGCATGATAAAAAGCAAAATACCGGGAATCGGATTCTTAATCGACCAAGCGGAGAAATTCATGTTATTTCTCCTGCGTGCTAACGAGTTGTTTGGTCAATGGTGTATCTGGAATCGCTTGCCCACGTTTGATTAAATCACCATCTGACAAGAATCCTGTTCCAGAGGCAACCAGTTGAGTGTTTGCTGCTAAATCAACAATTTCAACACGATCATTTAAACGTCGACCAAGTGTGACTTTCTGTTGAGTTACTCGATTATCTTTATTGACAATAAACACATAAGAGAAACCATCTCGTAAAAGTACTGCGGTTTGAGGCACTGTTAGTGCTGGCTTTTCGCCTAGATCAAACTCACCTTTGACAAACATACCCATACGAACAGCATCAGTAGTAGGTATATCCACATAGACCAAGCCATAACGTGTTTGCGGGTCAATGACTGGTGCAATCATCCGAACGCTACCTGAAACGGCTGAACGGCTAGGATCAGGTGAGATGATATGCGCTGTCATGCCTTTTTTAAGTTTATATAAGTCTGTCGAGGTTACTTCGGCACGCCATTCCAAACGGTTATCACGGATCAAGCGGAACAGTTCTTGTCCCGTTTGTGCCAATGAGCCAACTGTTGCTGTACGTGCTGAAATAACTCCATGATCGGGTGCAATCACTTGAGTTTGTGTTAAACGAAGCTGATTGGTGTCAATTTGGGCTTTGGCTGCATCTAAGCGGGCTTGAGCTGTACTTTGAGAGGTTAGATATTTTGTTGCTTCTTGTTGTGAAATTGCACCGGTATTTTTGAGTTGTTGAATACGTTGATTATTGATGCTGGCATCCGCTAGCACAGCTTTCGCTTCTGCATAATTGGCTTTTGCTGTCGCCAATTCTGCACGAATACTTTCGCTATTAATTTCAGCCAAAACTTGCCCACGTTGTACGCTATCTCCAACGTTGACATTCACTTTGGTAATTCGTTGCCCCGAAAGTTCACTGCCAATCACCACTTCTTGCCATGCAGCAATATTGCCATTGGCTGTAAAGTTTTGCTTCCAGTTTTGTAGCTCGGGCTGTATCACCGTTACAGTTAGTGCTGGTTTTGCGTTAGAAGCGGATGTTGCTGCATTTTCTGAAGAAGTCTGTTTTTTATTTGAAGATTTCCATCCAATAAAAGCGACGATTAGCACAATAAAAATAATTGCAATAATGATCCCGAGTTTTGAGTTTATGCGCTTTTTTTTCATTGGGTCATGCGATTTCATTTTAGTTTTTTAAATGAGTAGAGATAAGTTGAGTATCTCTAAAGGCTCTATGTTTGGTCAAGTTGCAATACAGCGCTTAATGTGATTTTTTGAAAGTTAAGTAGTTAAATTTTGCTATAGAGGGGGCATTCAAGTTAGCGACATTTGTTGTTTTAATGCATTGATTATTAGATAGGTTGAGCGGATAAAATTATTTATATGTTTTTAATATGAAAACTTTAGTGATTAGTATAATTTTTTATAAAAACTACAAGACCATTCGCAATTTATAATATTTTTTAATAAATAAATACCATGAGATATTGCTTTTTTATTTAAAAAATCACGCTTACAAAATGAGAAAGTAAGTTTAAGTAAGAGTGATTATCATTTAATATGGCGGCTTAATTTAGATGACTGTTTTAGAGCCTCCTATGCGAAAAATTAAACCCTTAATTGTGATGATGGCAGTGGCGACGAGTGCTGCAATTGCGCATGCTGAACAACAAGATGCTTCATTGTCTCAGTCGAATAATGGCAATGCAAAACAACTGAGTACGATTACAGTAGTCGCAAGTGCAGATGCATCAGCAGAGGGCTTAATGCCAGCATTTGCTGGAGGACAGGTGGCTTCTGGTGGTAAAGTTGGGATATTTGGCAATCAGAAAAATATAGATACACCGTTTAATCTAACCAGTTATACCAATCAATATATTCAAGAGCGACAAGCAAAAAGTGTTGGGGATATTTTAAGAGCGGATCCAAGTGTTCGTGTCGGACGTGGTTTTGGTAATTTCCAAGAAAATTATTATATTCGTGGCTTTAACTTGGGCTCAGATGACACAGCCTATAATGGCTTATATTCAATTTTACCACGTCAGTATATTCCTGCAGAGCTGTTTGAACGTGTTGAAGTGTTAAAAGGGGCATCCTCATTTTTAAATGGAGCAATGCCAAGTAATGGTGGGATTGGTGGTGCAATTAACCTATTGCCGAAACGTGCAAGTAACGAACCACTTAATCGTGTCACAGTAGGTACGGACTTTAATGGCGGTTATATTGCCAATGATATTTCTCGCCGTTTTGGTGAAGATCAACAATTCGGCGTACGAGTAAACACAGCATATCATGGGGGTGATACTGCTGTTGATAATGAAAAAGCATCTTTAGGCTTAGCTTCTATAGGTTTGGATTACCGTGGTGATCGTTTACGTGTTTCTGGAGATATGGGTTATGTGAATAATCGTTTAAAATCGACTCGTCCAAACGTGACTTTAGGCGCGGGTATTACCGAGATTCCGAAAGCAATTGATGGCTCAGATAACTTTGCACAAAAATGGACGTATTCAAATGAAGAGGATGTCTTCGGAAGTTATCGTGCTGAATATGATTTAGCAGATAATTTAACAGCTTATGCTGCTTATGGTTTTCGACATGGCGAAGAGCAAAACAGTTTAGCAAATATGACATTGACCAATCAGAAAACAGGCGCGGGAACCATTTATCGATTTGACAATACGCGTGTAGATATGGTCAATACTGGTGAAGTTGGTGTGCGTAGTAAAGTAAACACAGGTTCAATTGAACATAATTTAGTGCTATCTGCATCGGCATTTCAACAGAACACTCGCAATGCTTATGTGATGGACTATAAAAATATATTAGCCAACAATATCTATAATCCAATCCAGTATGATCAACCTGCTTATTCACAAAATGCGTTGTTTGGGAATAACTTAGATACACCTAAATTAACGACTAGGACGCGTTTAAGAAGTATTGCCATTGGCGATAACCTCAAAGCTTTAGATGATAAATTAACAGTCATGCTCGGTGGACGTTATCAAACCATCATGCAAGAAAACTATAATTATGGAACTTCAACTAAATCAGGTGAGTATGATGAAAGTAAGTTTACCCCTGCTTTGGGTCTAAGTTATAAAATTCTGCCTGAAGTTTCAGTTTATGCAAATTATATTGAATCTTTAGCTAAAGGTTTGAGTAATACCAATTCAACGACGAAAGAAACCACAACACTCAAACCATTCGTTGCTAAACAAAAAGAAATTGGTGCCAAATATGAAAATGATCAGTTTGGTGCAAGCCTAAGTTTTTTTGATATCGATAAGCAGCGCGCAGTACTTGAAAACAGTATTTTTAGTGATGCGGGTAAATATGTACATCGTGGTGTTGAACTCAATACTTTTGGTCAATTGACTGATTCTTTAAAAGTGTTAGGTGGTGCAACTTGGATTGATGCAAAGCAAAAAAATACAGGAAATGTTAACTACGATAATAAAAAGGAGGTGGGTGTTGCAGAATTTCAAGCAAATGTTGGTGCTGATTGGAAATTGCCAACAGTTAACGATGTGTCTTTAAATGCTCAAGTCACTTATACAGGTTCGACTTATGCGAGTTTAGACAACAAATTGAAAGTAGGTGATTGGACAACTTTAGATCTTGGTGCGACATATAAAACTCAGTTGGGGCAAACGCCGACAACTTTTAATTTCCGTGTAAATAATGTCTTCGATAAAAACTATTGGTCATCAGTTGGTCTATTCGATAACATCAACAGTACTTCTAACACCAATAACGGTTACTTGGTTGCTGGGCAACCTCGTACATTCATGCTAAGTGCTGCATTTGATTTTTAAACACCACAAAAAATGCCCCAAATTTGGGGCATTTTTTATAACAACATTTTTTATAAAATGGTTTTCAGACGCTGAATCACTTGCTCACATTGAGCAATATCTGCGACCAATGCCATACGAACATGACCTTCACCAGGATTGCCTTGTTCAGTATCACGAGACAAATAACGCCCCGGTAAAACTTTAATGTTGGCTTTTTCCATTAACATTTTGGCAAAGTTTTCATCATGATCGACTTTTAACCAATAATAGAAACCTGCATCAGGCTTTTGTAATGGTAAAAGATGACCGAGTTCATTTTGGAACAAATCAAACTTAGCACGATACAGTCTACGATTTTCTTCAACATGTGTTTCATCGTTCCAAGCAACAATTGAAGCCAATTGATGCTGGACTGGCATTGCAGCGCCGTGATAAGTACGGAATTTTAAATAAGGTTTAAGTACGTTTGCATCACCAGCAACAAAACCTGAGCGCATACCCGGTAAGTTTGAACGCTTAGACAGTGAATGGAACACGATACAATTTTTATAATCGTCACGACCTAATTCAGCACAGACTTCCAATAAGCCGATAGGTGCTTCATCAAACCATAATTCTGAGTAACATTCATCAGACGCAATCACAAAATCATATTGGTCAGAAAGTGCTATTAGCTTTTTAAATTGTGCTTTTGAAAGTACCGCACCAGTAGGATTTCCCGGCGTACAAACAAACAAAAGTGCGGTTTTTTCCCAAACTTCAGCAGGTACAGCATCAAAATCACCAAGGTAATTGTTGTCGTCGGTACAGTTGACAAAGTATGGCTTGGCACCAGCTAAAAGAGTCGCACCTTCATAAATTTGATAGAACGGATTAGGCATTACCACATAAGGTGCGTCATCACGATTAATCAAGGCTTGTACAAAAGAGAAAATTCCCTCACGTGTACCTGTTACCGGAAGAACATGATCTTCCGCACTGATCGCATTCAGCTTAAAACGACGGGTTAGCCACTGAGCAATACTTTCACGAAGTTCGGGTAAACCTTTACTGTTTGGATAAGTTGAAAGGTGCTGAAAATTATCAATGATCGCTTGCTTCACAAACTCAGGAGCAGGATGCTTTGGTTCTCCAATTGAAAGTGGGATCAAAGGTAAATCTGCAGGTTTTACATCCTGAAAAAGCTGGCTTAACTTTTCAAATGGATAAGGATGTAATAAAGACAAACTAGAGTTCATGAAACAATTACCACGATAGAAAGTAAGATTAATGTTGCCCACAGATTTGATTTGATGCTTCGTCTAATGCCGCTTTTAATTTTGCGGTAAAGACTTCAGCCTCAGCTTCAGTGAGGGGGGTGCCATCTTTTTTGGTGACAAAGAAAATATCTTCTGCTTTTTCACCCAGCGTGGCGATTCTAGCAGAATGTATGTCTAAACCTTGCATCATAAATAAACCACCAACGCGTGCGAGTAAGCCCGGTTGGTCGAGAGTAGAGATTTCTACCATATTTTGCTGCAAAGCTTCGTTCAGTGTTACATCCACGGTATTTTCAATATCGAAGTGGCGAAGTTGACGTGGAATACGACGTTGCATCAAACCCGGATATTTATCTGATTCGCTTAAGGCTTTAATTAACGCCTGTTTGACTGTTTCTTCACGTTCAGGATCGGTTAATAAGGTACCGAAACGATCCAAGACCACATAAGTATCTAAACTAAAGGCTTTGGTTGCAGTGATAATCCGTGCATCTTGGACATCTAAATTCATACGATCCAAAATTGCCACTGTGGTAGCAAACAGATTGGGTTGGTCTTGAGTATAAATAAAGATCTGTACAGCATCTTGTGCGGCTTTACGGTGCGCACGCATGAGCACCAATGGTGCAGGGTTGTCGCCGTGTTGCAAAATGGCGCGAGTATGCCATGCAATTTCATCTGCGGATTCTTTAAGGAAGTATTCGTCCCCAAGCTCTTGCCAAACCTTTTCAACCTGATCGAGTGGAAACTCATCCACCAAGACTTCGCTTGCAGAGAATTTGGTATCTTCAATCAGCATTTGATAATCAACAGGTCGACCCAAACCAGAACGAATTACATCACGCGCATGGGTATAGAGTTGACGCATCAAAGAAGAGCGCCATGTATTCCAAAGTTTTGGATTGGTGGCATTGATATCGGCAACTGTCAGTGTATAGAGATAATCTAAATGCTCCATATCACCAAGCTTTTCAGCAAACTCTTTCACCACATCTGGATCAGAAATATCTTTTTTCTGTGCGGTCATCGACATCAGTAAATGGTTTTGGATGAGCCAAGCAACCAGATTACATTCGCGCTCAGTAAACCCATGCGCAAGACAGAATTCAATTGCATCTTCAGCGCCAAGTTCACTGTGATCTCCACCACGGCCTTTGGCAATATCATGGAATAATGCAGCAAGGAATACGATGTCACGGCGGACTAAGCGTTGAAATACAGAACTGACAACAGGATAGTCTTTGGCAAAGCCGGGTTCTTTAAAACGATTTAAATTACGAATTAACAGTAAGGTATGTGCATCGACGGTATAAATATGGAACAAGTCATATTGCATCAGTCCCATGATTTGCCCAAAAGCAGGAATATAATTTCCTAATACACCATAACGCTTCATTGCCACCATGGTTTCGTATAAACGATATGGAGAGCGAATGATCGCCATGAATAGTGCTTGATGGGTTGGATTATCACGAAATGCTTGATCAATTCTTTTTGCAGCTAAGGTCAAAAGACGCAGTGTACGTGCACGAATACCCTCAATTTCAGGGCGATTCGCTAAGATATAGAAAATTTCTAAAATCGCACTTGGATTTTCGGAAAAAATTTTATGTTGTTGAACTGCGAGCTTGCCATCAACCAGTTTAAAATGTTCGTTAATATTTTCGATTTTACGTTCATAGTCGGGTAAACGTGGAGTAATCACCGACTCATTGAAATAAGCCAATAACATTTCATTTAAGGTCGAAACCTGCTGCGCGGTACGATAATAACGCTTCATGAACTGTTCAATTGGATAATTTGGATGATGATCATCTTCTCGCGTATAGCCAAATTTAGCAGCAATATCACGTTGATAATCAAACAATAGACGATTTTCATCACGTTTAGTTAAACGATGTAAATGATGGCGGATTTCCCAAAGAAAGTTTTCAGCTTCCTCTAGAACGCCCAATTCAAATTCAGAAATAAAACCCAAATGAACCAAGTCGTAAATACGATTGACTCGAAAATGCCGTTTGGCAATCCAGCCAATTTGGTTAATGTCCCGAATACCGCCGGGTGCATTTTTAATGTCGGGTTCTAAATTACTTTCAGTATTGTTATGTTGCGCATAACGTTGCGCTTGTTCATCCATCTTGGCATCAAAGAAAGTCTTATCTGTCCAAGTTTGTGAAACGACACGACGAGGCCATCTTGCCAGATGTTGATTACCAATAATCAATCGTGCTTCAATCAGTGAGGTTGCAACAGTGAGATCATTGGTGGCTTGTTCAAAACAACTTCGGATAGTACGTACACTGATACCGGGTTTAAAATTCCCCACATCCCAAAGTGTAGAAATAAATTGCGTCACCGTTTGTTCTTGTTCAGGAGAAAGATCTTCTTCTGAAAGAATCATGATGTCGACATCGGAATAGGGCAACATTTCGCGCCGTCCATAGCCGCCAACAGCAAATAAACCGAGATCTGTTTGATCCAGCCCGGAATGTTTCCATAGAAACATAAGGGCTTCATCTACCACATTTGAGCGGGTACGGACAATTTCGCGTATTGTTGTACCATGATCATAAGCCTCATTTAACTGTTGTTCGACATCGCTACGCCATTGATTAATCGCTTTAATGTCATGTATATCAGTTACATATTCCAACAGAGGAGAGGTGTTGATCATGGATGTCTTGTCCGCAAATATATTGGCTAGTTGTTTAAATGAACTGTGACTTTTGCAGCCGTTTCTTGTGCAAGTTCACGTGCTTGGTCTGTTGTTTCAGCACGTGCTGTTGCCACGCCCATACGGCGACGTTTAAATCCTTCAGGTTTACCGAACAGGCGTAAGTCTGTCGCAGGATTTTGCAAAGCAAGATTTAAGCCAGAGTATGAAAGATTCTTTGCATCCATACCTGCATAGATTACAGCACTTGCAGCAATACTATGTCGTTCAGTATTGACAGGTAAACCCAAAATCGCACGTGCATGTAATTCAAATTCGCTTTGGAATTGTGATGCAAGTGTGACTAAGCCTGTATCGTGTGGACGCGGTGATACTTCACTAAACCATACTTTATCACCTTTTACAAACAGTTCTACCCCAAAAATCCCACATCCACCAAGTGCTACAGTGACTTTATTGGCAATGCGTTTGGCTTCATTTAAAGCTGCTTCTGTCATTGCTTGGGGCTGCCAACTTTCTACATAGTCGCCTGAGTCTTGACGGTGTCCAATCGGATCACAATAAGCGGTTTCAATTCCACCTGTTTCTGGATTTTTCGAACGTACAGTGAGTAAGGTGATTTCAAAATCAAAGTCAATTTGTGACTCAACGATGACTGTACCTTGATTTACCCGACCACCAGTTTGAGCATATTCCCAAGCCGCATCTACTTCAGCATATTCTTTGACACGAGATTGCCCCTTACCAGAGGAAGACATTACAGGTTTAACAAAGTTCGGATAACCAATGTCATCACATGCAGAACGGAAGCTTTCTAAGGTATTGGCAAAACGGTAAGCGGAAGTGGGTAAACCAAGTTCTTCCGCCGCTAATCGACGAATCCCTTCACGGTTCATCGTTAAATTCACTGCCTTTGCTGAAGGGATCACTGTTGCAATATTTTGTTGTTCGATTTCGACTAATACTTGAGTAGCAATCGCTTCAATTTCTGGGACAATAAGATTAGGTTTTACTTTTTCAATTAAAGCTTTTAATTCTGTTGCGTCCGCCATGTTTAAGCTATAAGAGAAATGGGCAACTTGCATGGCAGGTGCATTTTCGTAGCGATCTGCCGCGTGAACTTCAACACCAAGTCGTTGTAATGAAATCACCACTTCTTTACCAAGCTCTCCTGAACCTAACAGTAAAACTTTAAAGGCAGATGATTGAAGTGGAGTACCAATAGTAACGCTCATGCTATTCTTCCATGCTTGTCTTATGGACTGTTAGCATAGCAGAACTCAGGCGTGTGTTAAGGGCTGATTGACATAAAATAATGATATTGTCTAACAGATTTTTTTATAAAGTCTTTAGCTTCTAGATTGTTTGTCACTGCAAATGAAGTAGCTTTGAATTTGCGCAAGAAAGTTGATCAATAATTTTTTGATCAATTCTTTTTACCAACCAACATAATCAATGCAATAAGGCATATCAGTAGTTCTATAAAAAACGACCAATGCAGAATAAAGTTTAACCACCACGGCTGATAACGTGAGCTTACTTCAAAAAACACATAGGGTTGATCAATAAACGGTGCAAAAAGCCAAACATCACCTACAAAAGTATCCAACCCGATATGTAGCAGGGCAGCACCCGAAAAAAGACTGATCATTAGGGCAGGTTTAGCCGTATATTTTGAATGGATGAAATAAAATAAAGCAATTAGAAAGATTGGAATCCAAAACGAAAACCAATGTAAAAAATACTTATGGTGGTGTACCGATCTATGATCGAATAAATAGAAATAGAATAAATCAATATCAGGAAAAACTGCACCAAGCATAATCAGCGTAAAAAAAGCTTTATTGGTGATTTTTGTCTGTTTAAATTTCTGGAGTAAAAGTTTAGCCAGTATATAGCCAGAAGGTAAGTGTGCGATAAACATATCAAGTTGCGTATTTTAAATATTATATTGGAAAGAAATCATACACAACCAATTAATTCACATGGTTTTTTATTGTAAATTGATTAGATGAAAGCATTTTAAATCCTAGAGACTTTAAATTTAAACGTTGATTTACTGATGCATTAAAATGAACTACAATCAACAAAACTACAAATAGGTATAGACCAAACCATAGGCTAATGCTGCTGTGAGAGTCGCCAAGACAATTCTTTTAAATTTAAAATACAATCCTGTGAGTACAATAAAGCCCACCAACATCGCAAAACTTTTATTTGGGGTTTCGATCAATGGCGGAAGAGTAGCAACAATTAACATTGAACTGATTGCTGCAATTCCGATACTGCCTAATGCAATTTTTAACCATGTTGCGCCACGAGATTGTGTGTGTTGTTGGCTTTTTTGCAGCAGATAGAATGGACCAAAGCGTGAAGCAAAGTTTGCAATACCGACCAATATCCCCACCAAAATAATCTGTAAATCCACTTTAAATACTCACTTCATCAGTTTGCTTTAAAACATAATGTTTAAATAATCCCGCTAAAATTCCAGACGCAATCCCAATAAAAATTGCTGCAGACATGTTGATAAAATAACAGGCCAATGCGGAAACCACTAAAGATACGGCAACCACAAAAGTATGTTTTTTCTCAAAGGCTGCCAGTAAGAAGCTTAAGAACAATGCAGGTAACAAGAAGTCTAAAGCGGCTTGTAAAAATTGCGGCAAGTCGCTGACTTGATCTGCAAATAAACCACCTAAAAATGAACCTAAGGCCCATGACATCCAGCTAAACAAGCTGAGTCCTAGCATCCAAGACTCTGACCATTCTTGACGACGTTGGGAAAGTTTAATCATTCCAGCCGCAAAAACTTCGTCGGTTAAACCCCATGCCCATACTGCAGTCTTTTTTAGGTTTAAACGGTCCTGAATCAGGTTTTGTAAGGCTGGCCCGTAAAGTACGTGGCGAATATCCAGTGCAATGACTGTAAGTGCTGTCATCCAAATAGATGTACCACTGCCCAATAATGCAACCACAAGAAATTGGCTAGCTCCAGCGTACATAGAGCAAGATAGAAATAAGGCTTCCCATGCACTAAAACCAAATTGGGTCGCGGATACACCAAAGGCAAAAGATACAGGCAGATAAGTAAAGATGATGGCTTGACTGTCTTTAGCGCCTTGCCAAAAGCCAGCAGTTTGGACTGAGGGATTGTGCTCTGACACAGGACACCTAAAACGAGAGTAAAACAAAAGGTAAAATCAAGATTGTGTATTCTACCCGAATTTACTAGCATAGTAGCGAAATGTTTATTTAGGCGTAACTTTATGTTCGCAAATCAGTCGAAATTATTATTGAGTATGACCTTGATGTTAGGCGTTTTAGGTTTACAAGCATGTGGTAATTCATCTCCTGAACCTAAAGAAAAAGTTGAAATTAAAGCTGCGCCAAAACTAACCAATGATGCGACAACCTATGCCAACGAAGCATGGAAATTGATTAATCAGGTTGAACCCTTTGTCTACCGTAAGCAATTAAATTTGATTGAAGATAATGTACGTAAACCTTTAAGAAAGTTAAGTACAGACTGGCGTATCAACGTCAAAATGACCGATTCAGTGACAGAAGGTAAATACGCTTTGTGTCGTAAAGCCATGACCAGTTTAGATACTTGGGCAAGATCGACACTTGAAAAAGATGGTGAGATGCAAAAAAATCAATCGCAATATGAACGTGATAAAGCACAATGCAAAGATGCAATTGAAAATCCCAGTTTAGGCAATACCAAAGCAAATAATAATATTTTTTAAATGGTCTTAGAAAAAATGGCGCAAATATGCGCCATTTTTTTAATTCATATGAACGTTCGTTAAGTAAGCTTTTCGTTGCTTAAGGTTTTAACGGATTGGTCGATGCTGTTTTCACTGCTTTGTCTTTAGCAGCAGTTGATTTTGCAGCAGCGTCATTTTTCACTGCTTTGGTTGTTGCTTCCGCTTTTGCTTTGCTTGCGGCAGTCTCTGTTTTTAGCTTTGTCGCTGCTTCTTTCGGTTTCGCTTCAACAGCTTTGGTTGCAGCTATGCTTTTGTCTTTGGCTTGATTCACATCTGCTTTGGCTTTTGTGCTTGCAGCGGTCGCTTTTTGAGTCGCTTGAGCTGCAGGATTTGCAGCGACGCATTTGCCACCTTTATGATTTGGGCCTGTACCACCAACCAATGTTGTACCTTTAGGACAAGCAAAAGCAGAAGCGCTAAGTACAGTGAATAATCCCGCTGTGAGCAATGTTGTGATTTTTTTCATTTATTTCAACTTTTATTGAGATGGCATTAGCGCCTCGCTAAAATATAATTGTATTTTTCACAAAGTAGAATAGATTATTTGTATATTTTATTTATGAAATGATTATATATTCCAGCCGTTTAAGGTGAATTTAATATTTATCTAAAAGTAGAAAAGTGATGTGTTAAATTAGAGTTGGCCTAGTGAGTGAGCAATAGAATGTAATTGCTTGATATCTAAAATTTCTATTTTTTTAAAGGCAATTTTTAAAACGCCTTGTTGTTCGAGTAAATGTAATTCTTGGTTAATGGTCTGACGTGAGCATTTGAGCAGCAATGCCAATTGTTCTTGTGATAAATGAATGATGTTATTTTCAATACGGATATGATTGCCATAGCCGTTTAAGATAAACATCAAACGCTGAGCTAATCGTTGTCGTATATGTTGGGTTTGAATTGAAATGAGTTCTAAAAAAGCATAGCGAAGTTTTTGACTGGTCAATTGGGCGATATGGAACCAATATTGCGGATAGTCATTTAAAATTTTCTGAATCGCTTGGCTGGGGAGATGTAAAATTAAACATTTTCCAACAGCAATTGCATCATGAGAACGTGGTTGCTGATCCACCAAAGAAATTTCTCCAAACCACATAATTGGTTCTGCAATAGCAGCAACGGATTCATTTCCTTCAATATCAATATAGCCTAAGCGTACCCGACCATCTAAGACGGCATAGATGCCATTAAATAGATCGCCTGATCTGAAAATCGCTTGATCACGCTCAAATTTTTGATAATGGGCTCGTTGTTGAATCAATTGTTGAAAAGGAATAGGCAGTTGTGAATACCATAAATTCTTTGATAATAATTCAAGATCCGTTGAATTCAGCACAATATGTCCTTTTATATATCATGGTTAATCTTTGCTTTGATTTTAAAATATATCTAACAGCAGTTAGTAGGGTAGAAATTACCTTAGATAAAATCAGTAACGATAAGCGCTGAGTAGAACCATTTACAATCCTCCTTCAAGAGCAATAATTTAGCGGAAATATGACACAATCACAGGCCATAATGTATCAATAAGTTTATTGTGAAAGCTGTTGTTATCTACTTCTTTGAAAATTTAAATGAAAAATCAATTCAAGTTGTCAGGTAGACGACAACTTTTATCTTAGCGCTTTTATATAGTGAAATGAAGAGATTAACAAGGACGCTGAAAATGAATAGATTAGAGCAACTTCTTAGCCAATACGCAGCTTATCATTTAGACCATAAAAATGTATTTACGCATTTTATTGGTATTCCGATGATCGTATTTTCAATCATGTGTTTAACGGCTAGAGCTGGGGTGATGCTTTCAAGTTTTGAAATCACTTTGGCATTGATTCTATTGGTTTTAAGTGTGATTTATTATTTGAGTTTGGATAAATCATTGGGCTTTTTAATGTTGGTTATTTATGCAGTAGCCTATCCATTTGCCTATAAAATTGCGCAATTGGGCATGGGAACTTGGTTAAGTATTAGTATTGGTACTTTTGTTGTAGGATGGGTATTCCAATTTGTAGGGCATTTTTATGAAAAGAAAAAACCCGCATTTGTTGACGATTTAGTCGGTTTAGCAATTGGTCCATTATTTGTTTTAGCTGAATTTGTATTCTTGCTGGGTTTTCGTAAAGATCTACAAGAAAAAATGCTAACAGAAGCGAGAAAGCAACGAACTGCCATGGATGAAAAATCATTAGACGCTTTACACGCGAAATAATTAGAAAGATAAAGAATCTAGTTCATGATAAAACCCTTTAAGTCAGTAATTTAAACTGACTTAAAGGGTATCGACTTCTATATTTTTGTTTGTCTTAGAATAAGAATTCTTTGATAAAAATCACTAAACCAAAGAAAAAAATGGCGCAACCAATATAAAATTTTATTTTTTTAATCATTGAAGAATTGAAGATTGGCATCGTCATATGGTCTGTATAGTATTTCATTGAATTGCTTCTAAATAACGGCGATTCACTTCTTCCCAATTCACAACATTATAAAATGCCGCAATATATTCGGGACGACGATTTTGGTATTTTAAATAATAAGCATGTTCCCAGACATCTAAAGCCAGAATCGGGATATTTCCATTCATCAGTGGTGAATCTTGATTGGCACTGCTTTCTACGATGACTTTCTTTTCAGGGGTAACGCTCAACCATGCCCAGCCACTGCCAAATCGTGTCAGTGCTGCTTTGGTAAAAGCTTCTTTGAAGTTTTCAAAACCGCCAATATCTCTGTCAATTGCTTCAGCGATTTGTTTAATTGGCTCTCCACCACCTTGAGGACTCATTACTGTCCAGAATAAAGAGTGGTTAGCATGTCCACCACCATTATTAATCACGCTATTTTTAAGATCAGCAGGAAATTCATTCACTTTTGAAACCAGTTCTTCAATCGACAACTTTTCCCATGGCGTACCTTCAACTGTAGCATTGATATTATTGATATAGGTTTGATGGTGCTTGGTATGGTGGATTTCCATTGTTTTTGTATCAATATTAGGTTCAAGTGCATCGTATGCATAAGGCAGTTGTGGAAGCGAGTAAGCCATGAATCAATCCTGTTATGTTAAGTATAGTGATAATGCTAATAATTATCATTATTATATATGAGCATCAAAAGTGCAACCAACTTAACTTTATTATTGTGTAGCTGATTTCAAAATAGAGATGATCAATTGAGGCAGGGGCTTAGCGATAGACGCTTGGCGCGTTTTAAGATGTAAATAAATATCGCGTATATTTACTGGAATATTATAATTTTAAATGTTGATATTTTTTTATAAAAACCTGAATACGTGTTTCATTAAAAAGCAGAGTTAAAATTAGATCGATAAGGGGAATGGTCAAAGTGATCCGCAAATCAATCAACAGATCGTTGAATCTAGATTTAGAAAACAAGTTTTAAGTATTCGTCAGACATTTATAAACCAAACTAAAACCAGCGAAAGATTCTATGATGAAAAAAAACAGGTTGAAGAAGTCTTCAACCTGTCTCATCAAAGAATGAGATCTGCTTATACGTTAAAACGGAAGTGCAAGACATCACCATCTTGAACGATGTAAGTTTTACCTTCTAAACGCCATTTTCCTGCTTCTTTAGCGCCGTTTTCACCGTTGTATTGGATGAAATCATCATAAGCGATACATTCTGCACGAATAAAGCCTTTCTCAAAGTCAGTGTGGATTACACCCGCAGCTTGAGGTGCAGTTGCACCCACTTTTACAGTCCAAGCACGTACTTCTTGAACACCTGCTGTAAAGTAAGTTTGTAAGCCAAGTAAGCTATAACCTGCACGAATCACCACATTTAGACCTGGTTCTTCCATACCTAATGCTTCAAGGAATTCAGCACGATCTTCATCATCCAACAATGAAATTTCAGCTTCGATTTGGTTGCAAAGCGGAACAACGATTGCATTTTCCTCAGCAGCTAACTTTTTCACAGCTTCAAGGTGTGGGTTGTTTTCAAAACCATCTTCTGCAACGTTTGCAATATACATGGTTGGTTTTAATGTCATTAAACCAAAACCACGCACAAGTTTACGTTCATCATCATCTAAATCAGCTGCACGAGCAGGCTTGCCTTCATCAAGTAAAGGTAGAATTTTTTCTAAAACAGATTTTGTTGCAAGCGCTTCTTTATCACCGCTTTTAGCTGATTTTGCCAAACGTGTAACTGCTTTCGTTACGGTTTCTAAGTCAGCAAGTGCAAGTTCAGTATTAATCGTTGCAATATCATCTAATGGATCAATTTTACCATTTACATGAATTACGTTTTCATCTTCAAAACAGCGTACAACGTGTGCAATTGCATCAGTTTCACGGATATTTGCAAGGAATTGGTTACCCAAACCTTCGCCTTTAGATGCACCTGCAACTAAACCTGCAATATCGACAAATTCCATCGTAGTTGGAATAACACGTTGTGGTTTAACAATGGCTGTTAATTTGTCTAAACGTGGATCAGGTACAGGTACGATGCCTGTATTTGGTTCAATGGTACAGAATGGGAAGTTTTCCGCAGCAATAGCAGCTTTAGTCAATGCATTGAAAAGTGTAGATTTACCAACGTTCGGCAAGCCGACAATACCGCAATTAAAACCCATGAAATAACTCACAAAGTGTTATATAAAAATTGCGGATGATTTTACATGAAAGCCATGACAAAGTCAGGTCTGCGACCTATAAGTTTTTAAACAGATCATGACTATATTATATCCTGTGCTAAATATTTGAGTGTAAATAGAGTTTTATTGAGCAAAAATAATAGTGTAGTTAGAGAAATTGTGAAGGCATATAAATTCTATTGACTAGGATATTCCCAACCCTAGTATGCTTATATCTATACAATATTTACCTGATTTCAGGGATATGTTGATCAATGTTTATTGGTTATTTTTTAACTTCTTTATTGAATAGCAGTACTTAAAATGACTAAACATTATTCAAATGTAAACCTTGTCAATAAGACAAATAAGACTATATCAGAAATCAAGTTTTTACATCGTTATGATTCAGATGTATATAATTATGGCGATAAGGACATTTTAGAGAAAGAAAAACCTTATTTGATTTGTGTCGCAGAATATTGGACAGGTTTTCTAAGAGTCGGTGTAGATTATTGGTGGATCCAATTTAAACTCGAAAATAAAACATATACTTGTAAGGCTAATTTCTTTTGTACGTTAATGTCAGAAGATGGTGGTAAAGATGTGACTGTCGAAGTGCATACTGACAAAATGTATATTAAACCAGCCAAGTCCAGTAGTTGCTATGTTGGTTTATATGAGCCTTCACTTCTTGCTGAACAATTTGAACAAGAGTTGATATTGTCTGGTATAGCGACTGAACCTCAACCGGCTTCAGCATTTAAAAAATGTAATTGCGATTAATGCAAATGTTATAATTTTAGAATAATCGTTATTTAAAAGGAACTAAATCTTCCTTTTAAATAACGTCATAGGGTTCGTATTTTAAAAAAGGATCAATCCGTTCAAATCTTCCGCTTATCCAACTGGCTTGCCAAACTGTCACCAAATGCCTGAACGATCATGACCAAAGCCACCAAGACTACAATCACAGCAAACATCATTTGCATATCAAAGCGTTGATAACCATAACGGTAGGCAATATCACCTAAGCCACCAGCACCAATTGCACCCGCAATTGCAGAGGAGTTAATCATGGTGACAATTGTGACTGTAAAACCTGCCACAATACCGGGAAGGGCTTCAGGTAAAAGTACATGCCAAACGATTTGCTTACGGTTACAGCCCATTGCTTGTGCAGCTTCGATTAGACCTTGATCGACTTCACGCAAGCTAACTTCTGCAATACGGGCAAAAAAAGGTGTCGCGGCTAACGTTAATGGAACAACAGCTGCCCAGACTCCGTAACTGGTTCCGACAATCCAACGGGTTAAAGGAATCAGTGCCACCATTAAAATCAAAAAGGGAACAGATCGGGTAATATTAATCACCGTGCCTAATGCATGGTTAATCTTTTTAGATGGGTAAATCCCTTGCTCAGATGTATTGACCAAAATCACGGCCAAAGGTAAACCGATCAAAAAGGCAACAATGGCAGATACACCAACCATCAGTAAGGTATCTATGGTTCCGGTCAGCAATAAATCAATGAGTTGCTCTTGCATAGCCAAGTACCTCTATTTGCGCAATTTGATGTTTTAACCTTTCTTGTAAATTATGCAGGTCTAAATGGGTTTGTTCAGTACCGACAATCAGTGTTCCAATCAAATGGTTTTGGATATTGTCGATGTGACTTTGATATAAATGTACCGATTTTTCAAAAACTTTAAAAAGTTCCACTAAATCAGGTGAGTTTTTCGGATCGGTTTCATAACGTAGTTTTAAAATGCTATGGGTGGAATCTTGTTGCAGCTCTGTATGCACTGGAAAGGGCAAATCGAGCTGTTCTAGGTTTAACAATTCTTGTGTGATTTTCTGCTGAGGCTGTGAAAACACGGACCAGACTTGTCCTGACTCAACAATTTCACCATGTTCAATCACCACCACTTGATCGCAAATTTCACGAATTACTTGCATTTCATGGGTAATTAAAACAATGGTAATCCCCAATTCTCGATTGATTTTTTTCAACAAGGATAAAACCACTGAGGTACTTTCAGGATCAAGTGCAGACGTTGCTTCATCACACAATAATATTTCTGGATGATGCACCAGCGCACGAGCAATACCAACACGTTGCTTTTGACCACCAGACAGCTGTGAAGGGTAGTTATGTGCTTTATTTCCCAATCCGACCAGATCTAAAACATCGTTGACACGTGTTTCAATTTCAGCTTTATCGACATGGGCAATTTTTAAAGGCAATGCCACATTGTCCCAAACGGTTTTGGCAGACATTAAATTAAAATGCTGAAAAATCATCCCGATTCTTTGCCGTGTTTGAATCAATTCAGCATGACTGAGTTCAGCCAAATTCTGTTGATGAATATGAATACTGCCTTCAGAAATACCTTCTAAACCATTTAAGGTTCGGATTAAGGAAGATTTACCTGCACCACTTTTACCGATGATGCCGAAAATCTTGCCTTGAGGAATATCTAAGTTGATATTTTTTAATGCATGGATCTGTTGATCTTGCCCATCATAGTATTTATTCAGATCACGAATTTTGATATGAGGGACTGAAAAATCAACATGCGAACCGAAACTCACCATTTCTATTCTCCTTATTTCCAGCCTGCAAACCACATATCTTTGCCGAAATCTTTATCTAAAATATCTCGAACTTGCTGTGAGTTTTGGAAAGCTTGAATAAATTTCTCTAACTTTTGATTTTTGTCTTGATAATCGGTACGTGTCACAAAAAGAATGGCGTACTTTTTATCAACGGGATCTAAAAACAGCGCACTATGCGGATCGGCTTTTTTTGCCATATTTAAGTAATGCGGAAAACCAAAAATCAGATCTGCATCATCATAAGCTAAAGCTGTTTGTGGACCTTCAACTTCCAAAAACTTCAAGTGTTTTGGGTTTGCAACAATATCTTGAAGTGTTGAAAGTTCATTGTTGATGTCTTTGATTTGAATTAACCCAGCGCGGTGTAGCAAGATCAAAGCACGCGCAGAGTTAACGGGGTCACTGGGGATGACAACACGAGCATTTTGAGGTAAAGCTGCTAAGGATTTATATTGTTTTGAATATAAACCGACATGGCTGCCGCTACCTGTACCAAAAGCATGCAAATCGTAATTGGTTTGTTTAATGGCATTTTTTAAAAATACACTTTGTTGGAAAAAGTTGGCGTCAATGTCACGGTTTTGCACCGCAACATTGGGCGCTTGCCAATCTGAAAATTCGACCAGTTTGACATGGATACCATCTTTCTCTACCTCTTTGGCAACTGTTTGTAGTAATTCTGCATAAGGTGGGCTAATGCCAATCGTGAGTACATTATCCTTTTGTTGATTTTGTACATAACGATAGGTAAACAGCCCCAATAATACGATGACAACAGCAAGACCAATCAGCAGGTTCTTGTTTTTGAGTTTGGAAACTTGGGACATGAGTTATTCCTTATTTCCAACCAGGGAACCATAAATTTTCACCAATATCATCATTCAAAGCCTGTTTGACCTTGTCCGAAGTCTGGTAAATTTTTACAAACTCTTTTAACTGTTTGGCTTTTTCTGGGTGCTTTTGCTCATAGTCATCTTTTACGACAAACAAGATCGCATAACGGGTATTGGTATTATCATCGAGTAATAATGCTTTGTTTGGATCAATGGTTTTTGCAAGACGTAAATAAAGCGGGTAGCTAAATACTAAATCAGCATCATCTACAGCACGCGCAGTTTGAGGTCCTTCAACTTCAATAAATTTAAAGTTTTTAGGATTTGAGATAATGTCTTGTAAGTTCGATAAATGGTTATTCGGATTTTTTAAGGTGATGAGTTTTGCCTGTTGCAAAAGCAACAGTGCGCGACCTTGGTTGACTGGGTCATTTGGAATTACTACTCGTGCATTTTCAGGGACAGCCGCTAAGGAATCATATTTTTTAGAATATAAGCCCACATGAGTTGCCACACCTGTGGCAATCGGTTTCAGTTTAAAATCAGTTTCTTTTAATGTATTGGTTAAAAATGGTTGGTGTTGGAAATAGTTTGCATCAATATCACCATGATTTAGTGTGATATTCGGTGTGTTCCAATCTGAAAATTCTACCAGTTTAATATCAATCCCTTGTTTCTTGGCTTCCTCTGCTGCAACTTGTAAAGGCTTGGCAAAGGGTGGGCTAATACCAATGGTGATTTCTTCTGAACCGGCTTTTTTATGTTGGTTCCAATAAAAAAGTCCTGCAATCACGGCAATAATGATCACACCAAACAGAATAAATTTATTCTTGGAGCCTGATTTTTTGGATGGATTACCATTTGCAGGTGAGTTTATTTGAGTCATGTGACACCCCTTAAAGTGAAATTATTCAATTCATCATGTTTGCTGATTAGGTTATTTAGGCAGTTTGCTTTTGCCGATCTGCCGTTTCGATGCTGTTGTTATTATTTGAGTTTTGACATCGAAAATCAGCAGCAGGGTGTTGTTGAGTTAAATGATCACCCTGTTTAAAGATTTTGTTACGTAAAGAACCATTTTCATATTTGGTTTTAAATCTGCCACGTTGTTGAAGTTCAGGAATAACAAAACGAATAAAGTCATGATGTGATTCAGGCGCAACAGTACGAGTTAAGTTAAAGCCATCAATACCTGTTTCATCAATCAACTGAATTAATTTTTCAGCAATTGTTTCACCACTTCCAACAATCAGTGGATAACGACCACCGAGTTGATGCTGTGCTTTAAGATCGTTAGGCGTGATCTGGTTTTCCTTAAATTTATTATTGACTGAAGCAATACTATTGGTTTGTTGATATGGGATTGCCTCATCATCAGCATATTTGGATAGGTCTATACCGACTGAACTTGAGAAATGTGCTAAACCTGCTTCTGGACTTGCATAGCGGGCATATTCAACTAATTTTTCTTGAGCTAATTCATCTGTTTCTGCTGTAACCACTGTGATTCCCACAAAGATTTTAATATCTTCGGGATTACGGCCTTGTTGCACAGTCAATTCTCTAATCTTGTCCACTTGTTGTTTGATTTTTGCAGGTTGATCACCCCCAATAAAGACACATTCCGCATGACGTGTGGAGAATGCTAAACCGCGTGGTGAAGCACCTGCTTGAAAGAGCACAGGGGTACGCTGTGGTGAAGGTGAGACTTGGAAAACACCTTGGCTTTGATAAAAACGCCCTTGATGGTTAATTTGATGAACTTTTTTAGGGTCAGTAAAAATACGCTTTTGCTTATCTTTTTGTATTGCATCATTTTCCCAAGAACCTTCCCAAAACTTATAGCAAAGCTCTAAAAATTCTTCAGCTTGTTCATAACGTAAGTCATGATCTTTTAAACCTTTTTGCCCAATTAAGCGTTCAGCACTGTCCAAATACCCCGTCACAATATTCCAGCCAATCCGACCTTGTGTCAGATGATCTAAACTTGCGAAGCGCCGTGCGAATTGGTACGGAGTTTCGTAACTTAAGTTTACGGTCACGCCAAAACCTAGATTTTGGGTTACAGCTGCCATTGCGGAAATCAGGGTAGATGGGTCATGACTCGGCAGTTGGATGGACTCTTTTAAGGTTAAATCTATACCATTCTGGTAGACATCATAAACACCGGTAATGTCTGCGATAAACAACCCATCAAATAAACCTTGCTCCAAGGTCTTAGCGAGATCAGTCCAGTAATTGAGCTCATTAAAACGATGAGATTCATCACGCGGATGGGTCCATAAGCCGTGATTGATATGGCCGACACTGTTCATGTCAAAAGCATTGAGTAAAATTTGTTTTTTAGGTGCTGTATGTTGAGATGTATTTGTCATTACAATGTCCCTCTGCGTGGTGGAAGGATGTTGTTTAATACATAGTTTCCAATAAAATAATATTTCCAGCGTGATGCATCATGCAGTGTATGTACCCGTACATTGCGCCAATGTCGATCTAAGCCATCGGCACGTTGACTACCGCGACTTCCAGCCAACTCGATCAATTTTGAAGACGCTTTTAATGCTGTTTCTGTACTGTGTGCACGGACTTTAGCTACATCTAGTGAGGCTTTGGCAATATTTTCAACTGTAGGTTGTGGTTTTGCCGCATCAATAGATTGAGCAGCTTGTTTTAATAAAGCCTCACTTGCTCTTACATCAGCAGCAACACGGCCTAATTCATAAGTGGTCAGTGGATCTTGGTCTGCACGTTCTACATTGGCATCAATCCATGCGCGTGCTTGTTTAACCCGTTCTATTGTTTCTTCAAATGCTGCACGAGCAATGCCTGTTTCAATCGCAGCATGCATAATTTGTGCAAATGGTCCAACGAGGGTGGGTTCAGAAAATGCGGTGTCAAAACGGATGACATATTCAGATTCAACAAAAACTTGATTGAATTTAACGGTGCCACTGCCTGTGGTTTTTTGTCCAAAGCCTGACCAATCATTGATACGTTGTAAGCCTTGTGCATCGGCAGAAATAAAAGCTAAATATTCACGTTCTTCAGCATCACGAACTAATGTTGGAATACGATGGGCAAATAGACTGCCCGTGCAATAGAACTTTTCCCCATTGACCACATAACCATGTTCAGTTTGACTAATCTGGGTATGCTTTTGTGCAGCAGTCTTGGTCTTAAATTCAGCGAGAGCATTGCCAAAACGTGCGCCTTGAAGTACTTCGCTATAGAGTTTTTTCTTTTGCTGCTCGGTGCCTGTATTACGCAATACTTCTAGTGCATAAAAATGGTTTTGAGGGATTTGACCAATAGAGCCATCTACGCCACTGAATAATGCAATTATTTTAGCAACAGTATGACTAGAGACCTCTGCACCACCATATTGCCGTGGTACTGTGATGGCCCATAACCCTGATTGACTAAAAGCTTCAACCTCATCAAATGGTAAAATTCTTTCAGCATCACGGAGTACCGCATTCTCTTTAAATTGCTGACTCAACTGTTGCGCGATTTCTAATGCTTCTTGATCATTTTGAATAATATGTGCTTGCGCAAAGGGATGATTGTGTACATCCAATGTTTTATTGATATCTTGATAAGTTGTCATATATATTTCCCTGATGAGTAACGAAGTTATTTAACTTTAAATCCACGCATGGCGTTGATTTTGCGTACCATTTAAGTAATAGTTTCCAATGGCATGAAGTTTCCAACGCACAGGGTCATGTAAGGTATGCACACGAGCATTACGCCAGTGTTGATCGAGATTATGAGTTTCTAGGCTTGAACGACTACCGCCCAATTCAAGTAATTTTTCAGAAATAAGTAGTGCTGCATCATTGGCATACACTTTTGCCTCAGCAACGATAATGGAGGCTTTACTGGCTTGTTCAGGACTGACGATATCTTGTGAATCTAATTGATCTAAATATTCTGCGGCTTCATCCAGTAATAAAATGGATGCCTCGAGTAAGATATTGAGCTTACCGACTTCTTGTAGGGTATACGCTTCAAAACTGGCTTTATCCACATTGGCATCAATGATTGGACGCGCTTTATGGATTGCAGATAAAGTATCTGCAAACGCAGCTTCTGCAATGCCCACATCAATCGCAACCTGAATCAGTTGTGAGTACGCACCACGATATTTTGAAGCATCGGCAAGTGGTTTTTCATCCATAATAAGATCTGGGTGAACCACAACATTCTTTAAACGCACTGTGCCACTTGCCGTTGTACGTTGTCCAAAGCCATCCCAATCATCAACAATTTCAACACCGTCAGCTTTTGCATCAATAACAGTTAAAACAATATGACCATCTGGGTGAATTGCGCGTATCGCCAACCAATCGGCAAAATGTGAACCCGTTGAATAAAACTTCTCACCATTTAAAAGGTATTGACCATTGATCTGTTCTAAACGTGTTTCAATGGTGCGGGTATCTTTGGTATTACGTTCTGGACCACCGTTAGAAAGACGTTTACCATTTAAAATTTCAGTATAAATAAACTGTTTTTGCTGTTCATTGGCAATGTGCTCAATGGCATTTAACAAACCAAATTGATTCTGAGGAATCTGGCCAACACTGGCATCTGCCTTAGATAAAATACGGAAAACATGCGCAAGGGTTTTATTTGAAACTTGAGCGCCACCATATTTTTTGGCAATACGAATTCCGCCTAATCCTTTGAGGCTTAATTCTTGAATGACATCAACAGGTAAAATTCGTTGTTGATCACGTATATTTCGTTCTACCAAAGCAAAATCAGCAACTTGGTAAGCTGCATTTATTGCTTGTTGATCGTTTTGGATCACAAAGGCTGAGGTAGAAGAATTCAAACTAGACATATTGGCACCTTTCAATAGATACCAAAACGCTAAGCAATATTGTGGTAAAAATTAAACGAACTATTGTGCTTAACTTATCTAAAAATATTGTTAGGATAAAAATCGCAAAGTTTTTTAATATTAAATATAAGCTAAATAATTGAAATTTATTATTTATTTTTGTTTTATCAGGTCTGGCTCTTAGTCGGAGTTAGCTTTGTTATTCCTATCACGAATAAAGAATAAAGAAACTGATATAACCATAGAATAAGCATTGGGTCATATGACGAGCGATTGAAGTAAAAAGTACATTGTAATTCAGGTGATGAATGTCTAAAGTACATAAGATTACTCAGGATTAATCTTAACTTTTAGATTTATCTAAGCTTTTAATTAAAAAAATAATTTGGAGACTACATGCGTACGTTGTACCAATTCCCACTCTCGCATTACTGTGAAAAAGCCCGTTGGTTGCTTGATCATAAAGAATTGGATTTTGTTGCGCAGAATTTAATCCCAGGTGTCCATCGTGCATTTGCACAACTTAAAACAGGGCAAAACAAGCTGCCTATTTTAAAAGATGGAGAACGTTTTATTGCGGGGTCGACTCAAATCGCATTGTATCTAGATGACGTTTATCCTGAACATCGACTGCTTCGTACCGATCATACGCTTCGTGAAAAAACCTTAGAAATTGATCTGATTGCCAATGAGTTAGGTATTCATGTACGTCGTTGGGGATTGGCACATGCTTTAGCAGAAGGCGATGAACCGCTAGAAATTATGATTGGTGAAAAAGGCTATTTACGTCAATTTGAAAAAATTTCAAAGCCTATTCTAAAAACCATGGTTTCAAAAAGTTATCAATTGGACAAAGAGAAAGTCGAAGAATCTAAATACAATTTAGAGCTGACTATCGACAGTTTAAATAAGATCTTGATTGATAACGGTTGCCGTTATTTTGTGGGTGATCGCCTTGGTTTGGCAGATATTTCAGTATGTTCAATTCTTGCGCCTTTATTAGAATTACCTGCGACACCGTGGGAAAAGGAATATGCAGAAAATATTTCTCAAGAGTTTACCGAATTTAGCCAACATTTGTTAGAACTGCCTTTAGGGCAATACGTGAAAAGAATTTACGCAACTGAGCGCAATGCACGTGTAGATTGGCGAGGAATGTAAAATTTCAAAGCAAGAAACTCTCCAATTTACTGAAAAATTAAGTATCATAGTGTGGAATTGGAGATTTTTTAATGCAGAAGTTCGTAATTTTAGGTGCGATAAGCACTGTTTTATTGATGGTGGGTTGTACTGAGAAAAAGCCTGCAACTCCTGAAGAAATTTGGAAAGGTTACTGTACCAGTATTGGTAATGCTGCACGCTCTATTACTCTAGATCGTCAAAATGGGATTACCAAGAAAGAAGCAATTGAGTATGCAAATAAAGTCACTGATCCAACGACTAAAGGCTTTGTACTTGAGTATTTAGAAAAAGTCTATGCATTATCAGATGCAGAGCTAAAAGCGGATAAAGATGCAGTTCAAGCAAAGTTTAAGAACGAAGCATTTGAACAGTGTTTAAATACACCGCATGATCCCAAAAAAATGCCAGATTATAAACCGTTCTAAGGAGCGGTTTTTTTTTATGGCTTAAAGTACCAAAATAGGCAATATGCTTGGTTAGCAGACAATGAAAGAATAGAATTTGTGTAAATTAGAAATGCGAATCGTGAATGGTCAATACATTCACACTTTTGAGTGTCCATCCCTTTAAATCATTTATATGTGTTTTTTGCATAAAGATTACCATGTCGTGTTTTTTATGTTGGGTTATCGAGAATCTCTAAGTAATCGACAAGCCTCGTCACAAAAAATGATTAGCATATAAATTGAAAAGCATATATACAATATAGAAATAGAAAACAAAAAGTAGCATAGGAGTGAGACAATGGAAGTAGTTGCTTATTTACATAATGCAGATTTGCTCTTAGAAGATGACAATGGTGTCGCTGTGATTAGCGGAAGTCATTATGTGCTGAGTTTAGGTGATCAAGTTTTTTTCCAAGAAGTCATTGACGAACGAGCGAAGTTATACCAAGTAAAAATTTCATTTGCGTGTACTGAACATTCAATGTTTCATGAAGATGAAGTGCAAATGAAATTTGAAGGTTGTCGTACAGAATTTCAAAAGTATGTAGACAGTACAACAGTCCACTAAGGTGGAATGTACTTTGCTCTAAAAAAAAGGCAACATATGTTGCTTTTTTTATGGCTAAAACAGTCTAAAAGCCATGTAGGCATAACTTCTTTCGGATTAAAGAGAAGTTCATGTTTTACAAAGATAAGGGTCTGCTGGCATTTCATAAATGGTTTGAGTTGTAGGCTAAAATTGAGCAGGCAAGGTATGAAACGAAGAGAATAGCGAGATTATTTTTGAGTTTCATAACGCAGACTGAGATAATTTTAGCCACAACCCTGAGCAAGAACAAAGCACTGCTTTGTTTGCAGCGCAAGGCGCAGCGGGGGGACTAGAGTGTTTTTTGCTGCTACATCGTTACGAACTATTCATTTAGAATGACTAAATTTCATATTTCATGCCTTGTATCATCTAAAAAACACCCGTAGTCGCAAACATAGACGAATTGTCAACAGACCCTGTATTTTTAGGGATTTTTCGATTTAATTTGAGAAATAATTTACATAAACGTCTGATGAAAGCGTACTGTGTAGATCTGTAGTTAAATGAAGCGAAAAGTGATGAGTATTTATTTATAAAATAATGGTCATCACGAATTAATACGCTCATTGCATTAACTTTTGGCTTGATTTTTAGTAAAATTTGACAGTCCATATTGCCTGTGAAGCTTTAATAAGCAGGAATTCACAGGTAAATTTTTAAAAAGAGGAATTACACCGTGCTAGAAGCTTACCGCCAACACGTTGCAGAACGTGCCGCACTCGGAGTCCCACCGAAGCCACTTGACGATGCTCAAACTGCTGACTTGGTTGAATTACTAAAAAATCCACCAGCGGGTGAAGAAGCATTTTTAGTAGATTTGCTTGAAAACCGTGTTCCAGCAGGTGTTGACCAAGCTGCATATGTAAAAGCTGCTTTCTTGACTGCTGTTGCTAAAGGTGAAGCGACTTCTCCATTGGTTTCTAAAGAGCGTGCGGTTTACTTATTAGGTACTATGCTTGGTGGTTATAACGTAGCACCTTTGGTTGAATTACTTGATGATGCTGCACTTTCAAGCTTAGCTGCTGAAGCATTGAAAAAAACGCTTCTTGTATTTGATGCGTTCCATGACGTTGCTGAAAAAGCCAAAGCGGGTAATGCAAATGCACAAGCCGTTATGCAATCTTGGGCTGATGCTGAATGGTTTACTAGCCGTAAAGACGTTCCAGAAGAAATCAAACTTACTGTTTTCAAAGTAACTGGCGAAACAAATACTGATGATTTGTCTCCTGCACAAGATGCTTGGAGCCGTCCAGATATCCCATTGCATGCAAACGCAATGCTTAAAAACGTACGTGATGGTATCAACCCAGAAGTTCCTGGTGAAGTTGGTCCATTAAACCAAATCAAAGAACTCATCGCAAAAGGCAACCAAGTTGCTTATGTTGGTGACGTTGTTGGTACCGGTTCTTCTCGTAAATCAGCGACTAACTCAGTGCTTTGGTTCTTTGGTGATGACATTGCTCACATCCCGAACAAAAAAGACGGTGGTTACTGCTTAGGTTCTAAAATCGCTCCAATTTTCTTCAACACAATGGAAGATGCTGGTGCGTTACCTGTTGAAATTGATGTTGCTAACATGAACATGGGCGATGAAATCGTTCTTAAAATTGATCATGCTGCAGCGAAAGTAACTGCATTTAAAGCAGGCGAGCAAATCGCTGAATCTGAGTTGAAGACGCCTGTTCTTCTTGACGAAGTTCGTGCGGGTGGTCGTATCAACTTAATCGTTGGTCGTGGTTTGACAACTAAAGCGCGTGAAGCTTTAGGTCTGCCAGCATCTACTTTATTCCGTGTTCCAGTTCAACCTGAAAACACTGGTAAAGGCTTTACTCAAGCTCAAAAAATGGTTGGCCGTGCTTGTGGTCTTCCAGAAGGTCAAGGCGTTCGTCCAGGTACTTACTGTGAACCGAAAATGACGACTGTTGGTTCGCAAGATACGACTGGTCCGATGACACGTGATGAATTGAAAGACTTAGCTTGCTTAGGTTTCTCTGCTGATCTTGTGATGCAATCTTTCTGTCACACAGCTGCATATCCAAAACCAGTTGACGTTCAAATGCAACATACGCTTCCTGATTTCATCATGAACCGTGGTGGTGTTTCATTACGTCCAGGTGACGGTATTATTCACTCTTGGTTAAACCGTATGCTTCTTCCAGATACAGTTGGTACTGGTGGTGACTCACATACACGTTTCCCAATCGGTATTTCATTCCCAGCGGGTTCTGGTCTAGTCGCGTTTGCTGCTGCAACTGGTGTTATGCCATTAGATATGCCTGAGTCTGTACTTGTTAAGTTCAAAGGTAAAATGCAACCTGGTATCACGCTACGTGACCTTGTACATGCAATTCCTTACTACGCGATTCAAGCGGGTGACTTAACTGTAGAGAAAAAAGGTAAGAAAAACATTTTCTCTGGTCGTATCTTAGAAATCGACTTAACAGAAATGGAAACTGACCTAACTGTAGAGCAAGCATTCGAACTTTCTGATGCTTCTGCTGAACGTTCTGCTGCTGGTTGTTCAATCACACTTTCTGAAACGAAAGTTGCTGAATACCTGAACTCTAACATCACCATGTTGAAGTGGATGATTTCTCAAGGTTATGGCGATGCACGTACTATGGCTCGCCGTGTTGAGAACATGGAAAAATGGTTAGCGAATCCATCACTTCTTAAAGCTGATGCTGATGCTGAATACACTAAAGTGTATGAAATTGATCTTGCTGACATTAAAGAACCAGTTCTTTGCTGCCCGAACGATCCAGATGACGCTAAACTTCTTTCTGATGTTCAAGGCGTTAAGATTGATGAAGTATTCGTTGGTTCTTGTATGACGAACATTGGTCACTTCCGTGCAGCTGGTAAATTACTTGATAAAGTACCAGGTGGTTCATTGTCTACTCGATTATGGTTGGCTCCACCAACACGTATGGACGAGCATCAATTGATGGAAGAAGGTTTCTATAACATTTATGGTAAAGCTGGCGCGCGTACTGAAATGCCAGGTTGTTCATTATGTATGGGTAACCAAGCACGTGTAGCTCCGAACACTACTTGT
This sequence comes from Acinetobacter sp. AS167, assembly GCF_037152175.1. Taxonomy (NCBI): domain Bacteria; kingdom Pseudomonadati; phylum Pseudomonadota; class Gammaproteobacteria; order Moraxellales; family Moraxellaceae; genus Acinetobacter; species Acinetobacter sp. AS167. The sequence continues at coordinate 7,977 of NZ_JBBCMP010000005.1, read as the reverse complement.
GTATCGACTTCTACGCGTAACTTCCCGAACCGTTTAGGTCAAGGTGCAAATGTATACTTAGCTTCTGCTGAGCTTGCATCTGTTGCTGCGGTACTTGGCAAATTACCTTCTCCTGAAGAGTATCAACAATATGCTGCTCAAATTGACAGCATGTCTGCTGACATCTATCAATACTTGAACTTCGACAAGATGGGCGAGTATACAGATGCTGCTAAAGGTATCGATACTAAGAAAATTGCTGCTGCTCAATTAAGCTAATCTATTGAAAAATATATTAAATTGAGTTGAAACTAAGGGCTGATTATTCAGCCCTTAGTTTTATGTATAAAAATGCTTATATGTGCTATTTACTTAAATATAATGGTTAAAATGATATTCGAATGGTTTATACAATAGAGTAAAGGAATTACATCAATGTTATATAAACTGGTGAGAAATGGCTCAAGTACACGATTTTGTTGTCCTAGATAAAGAAACATATGCATATGAAGATCATATGCAACTGGTTAATCAAGTACCTTATGATGTATCTATACATGATAATCAAATTATGTTTTTTATGGTTTCTTACAACAGATACCAACTTATAATCCATCTAAAAAGGTTAGACATACTGGTTTAAATTACTATGTTCAAACGATTATTGATTCGAAAGGGGCTTTAGCTGCATATAACATAATCAGCAGTATTATAAATGTTATAAAATTATTTCTGAAATTTCTAAAATTTAGTAAAGGATAAACTTATAAATTTGTTGAAGAGCAAGAAAAATTAATATTTCAGAAATATAAAGTGGTGGATCAGTTTGACCAAATGAAAGAGTGTATTAAACAAATCATTGATTCAAATCGGCAATTGTATATTTTTCATTTAGGAATTTAGTACAGATATTTTTTGATAAAAATAATAATTTGTTAACTATACATTTTTAAAATGTCAGCCATCATATCTTTAAAATCTAAAATAACGACATAATGATTAATGCTCGATAGATCAAAATCAGTGTTCACGAAATCAAATAATGCATTTGTTAATGAGTTGATCTCTAGGTCATCCAATATGTTATTTGAGAAAACGGAAGGGCTGGACTCAACAGTAATTAGCCGATTTTTTCCAATACTTCAAAAGTAATATTTCCAATCTTGAGAATGGTAATCAAGGGTACAGTCCTGCAATACTCCAATACCTTGCGGAAGCTTTTAATTGTTCTGTCGCACAGCTATTCTTATTGGCTGAGAGTTTAGATGAGCAAGAGAATGTCTCAGAAAATTGGGATAAGATGCCTATCGATGCTTTATTTATACAATTACCCAAAGATATTCAAGATAACTTAAAACAACTGATATATAGTTTGATTCAAAATAAATCCTCGTAATCTATTTTTATAAGTAAATTATTACATTCAAATTTTTATTATTCTAAAATTTTAATGATCTGTTTTAAATCAATTAGATTCAGTGAAAATAAATAAATTTTTTGATCATTTTTTATAAATTAATCAATTGGGTAAAGCTTAATTTTCTTTAATAACCATTTGCTTAATCAGAAAGTTTTTGAGTAGGCATTAAAAAGCCCCTTATTCAGGGGCTAGTCGTATAGATCACTCTATACTTATATAAGGCTCATCTCATACTGAGTCTATTAAAACACAAAATGAGATATTCAGCCATAAAAAAGATGAGCTGTAGCTCATCTTTTTTAGACAAGAAAATTAATGTGCATTTGCTACAGCAGGTGCAGCAGCGGCTGTCGCATCATTTGCAGCTTTACGAGTAGGTGTATAGTTTAAACCTAAAGTCGAGCTGGTATATGTACGCACTTGATCAAGCAGAGCAGGGTTGGTATTTAAATCCTGTTGATAAGACTTCACAATCTCATGCAATTTTGGATTCCATTTACCTTTCACTTGCTCTGGGAACGCTTTTTCCATCAAGCTCAACATAATATATGGAGAGGTTGATGCACCAGGAGAAGCACCAAGAAGGCCAGTGATTGAACCATCTTTAGAGGTGAAAATCTCAGTACCGAATTGAAGTGTTGCTGGTTTACCCGGTGCTTTTTTGATGATTTGAACACGTTGGCCAGCTTGGCTTAAAGTCCAGTCTTCAATTTTTGCATCTGGATAATACTTTTTCAATTCATTGAACTGATCTTGCTTAGACATCGCCACTTGGCTGACTAAATATTTCACCAAGTCCAGATTTTCTATTCCAATGGTTGCCATCGGAATCACATTGTTTTTGTTGGTCGCATCAATTAAATCAAACTGAGAACCATTTTTTAGGAACTTGTTTGAATAGGTTGCGAATGGGCCAAACAATACATACTTTTTACCGTCAACGTAACGAGTATCAATGTGTGGTACAGACATTGGAGGTGCACCTAATTCAGGCTTACCATAGACTTTTGCAGTATGTTGTGATGTAACAGCTGGATTGTCTGTCATCAAGAAAATACCACCGATCGGGAAGCCAGCATATTGCTTAGTTTCTTCCAGACCTGTCATTTGTAATAATCTAATTGCGGCACCGCCCGCACCAATAAACACATGGCGAGTTTTAACATGACTGGTTGTATTGGATTTTAGATTTTTAAACGATACAGTCCAAGTTTTGTCTGCATTTTGACTAATACCTGTTACTTCAGATGAAGTTTCAAGTTTGAATTTAGGCTGTTTTTTCAAATGATCAATTAATTGAGTCGTAATTGAACCATAATTTACATCAGAACCTACGTCCATACGTGTTGCAGCAACTTTTTGGTTTGCATCACGGCCCTGCATAACTAAAGGCGCCCATTGCTTAATTTCAGCAGGATTTTCAGTATATTTTAATCCTTCGAACATTGGGCTTTGGCTCATCGCTTCATAACGTTTTTTCATGTAGTTCACGCTATCGCCCCAAACAAAGGCAATATGTGGTACAGGATTAATAAAGCTGTTTGGTTGACCCAGCACGCCATTTTTGACTTGATAAGCCCAGAATTGTTTACTTACTTCAAACTGTGAAGCAGTATCAATGGCTTTTTTAATATCAACTTTACCGTCTTTCTCAGGGGTATAGTTCATTTCCATAAAGCCAGAGTGTCCCGTTCCTGCGTTGTTGAATCCCGCAGAACTTTCTTGACCTACTTGATCCAAACGCTCATACATATTGATGGTCCAGTCTGGTTCAACTTCATTGAGGTAAGTCCCCAAGGTTGCACTCATAATACCGCCACCAACAAGTACCACATCTACAACTGGTTCATCTGCTGTTGTGTTGACTTTTTTAGAAGCAATTGGTCTAAATAAAAAGATCAATCCAATAACAAATATAACCCCGATGACAATCAGTAGGTATTTAAAAAATCTCTTCATATATTTCCTGTTTCATCAAGTTTTAATAATATTGTAATGTAGAAAAGTTACATAAATCTTAGTTTGTGTAATGATTTTTTTCGTAAATGATTTAAATATATGAAATAATTTGTTTTTAAATTTGTAAAGATGTGTACGAAAAACAACCAGATTAAAATTTGATTAGTATATTTGTGTAATAAATATTCAAAAAAGTCTTAGACTAAAGTACTATTTTTTGTAGGTGTTAAGCTTTTTGTATCTTTGAATTGGCTGAAAAATATGCTAAAAACAAGAGTTTTCAGTCTAAATATGAAAACTCTTCTCAGTTTTTTTGCTCATTCAATCATCATTAGGTCTGATTTATTTTCAAGCTTTAAAGGACGTAAAGCAAAAATAGAGCGGGTATGACGAATACCTTTCATTGAATATAAGTTTTTACGTAAAAAGCGTTCATAATGTTCAGCATTTTTCACCGCAACTTTGACCAAATAATCATAATCACCTGTTACCAAATGCGCTTCTATAACTTCAGGCATTTGACTAAGCGCATCACTAAATTGTTCTAAGATCTCGTCGTCATGACGTTCTAAAGTGATCTCAATAAAAAATAGCTCATTAATCCCGATGGCTTTGGCATTAATGGTTGCAGTATAGCCTTCAATGACATTTAAAGATTCTAGACGTTTAACGCGTGTCCAACATGGTGAAGAGGAGAGTCCAACCAGATCAGAAAGCTGGGCGACTGTTAAACGTCCATCTTTTCGAAGTGCCGATAAAATTTTGCGATCAATCCTATCTAAACTGTACTGACTTTCATTCATGAGCTTTACCACAGAAAATATTTTCGATAATAATGGAATATGTGAAAAATCATTCCAAAAATACTGGAGATTTATATTAAATACGGGAAACATTCTATTCAGTAGAACGTTAGAATAAACTTATCAAATCAAAGACATTTGGGAGACTGGCTTTGATTTAGCGGATAGTATCTTTAGAGGAAAGGGTGCCTTTAACGATACTGTCCGCGACCTTATTCTACGCTTTAAAAAATTTATAAAAATAGCTTTAAAACGATAAAATTCAACCGCGCCTTCACAAAATGCATATGATTCAATAAGACATTGTAATCTTATTTATTCTATAACAAAAAATTATGCAATGAATAAGATATATTTATAATTTGAGTTCGAGGCTTTAACATTCAAAATAGTCAACAAAATTGTAATCTCAAGTAGCTGAAGATGTGCAATTAAATCGAGAAGTATTAAGATGCTTTATCTTTAAAATAAAGAATAATGCATGCGATTCACAGCTTGGTACACACTTCGAAAATTTGTATATGACAATTTGCATAATGAAGATTATGAAACATGGTTTAGTCGTGCGATCAATTTTTCTTTGATTTTTCTAATTATTGGTAATGTTGTTGCGGTACTTTTAGAATCAATCAATGATGTCTATAAAGCCTATCAACTTTATTTCGATGCTTTTGAAGATTTTTCAATCATTGTATTTACAGCTGAATATATTTTACGTTTTTGGAGTGTTGTAGAAAAAGAACCGTTTGATTCTGAGTGGAGAGTACGCTGGAAATATGTGACCAGTGGTGCTGCGATTATCGATTTACTGGCGATTTTACCTGCATATATCAACTTCTTTGTACATATTGATTTGAGATTTTTGCGGATTTTACGCTTATTACGTTTATTGAAACTTACCCGATATTTCATTTCACTACAGATTTTACTTCGTGTTATAGAACGTGAAAAAGGTTCATTTCAAGCAGTAATTTTTATTTTGGTCATTATGATCGTAATGGCAGCAGCAGGTATCTATGTCGTGGAAGGTCGAGCGCAACCTGATGTCTTTAGCTCAATCCCTGCATCTATGTGGTGGGCCGTGGTGACATTAACCACTGTTGGTTATGGTGATGTAACACCGATTACACCCCTTGGACGTTTTCTTGGTGCATTGATTACCATACTTGGCGTCGGATTAGCCGCTTTACCTGCAGGTATTTTGGCAAATGGTTTAGCCAATGAATTAGAGTTAAGAAAACAACAACTGGAGTTGAAGTTTCGAGATATGTTAGAAAGTTGCGAAATTGATATTATTCATGATGAAGACAAAATTGATGAGATTCGTAGAGATGTTGGCTTATCTGCTGAGCAGACGCGAGATATTGTTTTACAACTGATTCGTGAACGTAAAGAGCAGGAATTGGAAAGGGAAAAAAACAAGTATTGTTTCTGTCCAAATTGCGGATATAAGTTACCTGAGTGAGTATGATTAAAAAGGGATTTATACAATAAAAAAATAAATGAAAAATTGAAGTGTAAAGATTAAAAATAACTTTTTCTAAAGTTACACTTCAGATACAATGTAAAAGATCAGGCAATTACAACTGAACAAAAGAATGGATTGTCGACATAACGCATTGGATTGTAATTAAGTATGAAAATTAAAAGTTTATCAAAAATTGTTTTATTTGCTGTAATTTCTCTAAATACAGGCTGCGCTGCTGTCATGGCAACAAAGCAACCAACAAAAAAAAATTTATCAATATTTAATAAAGGCGTAGATCGTAGTTTAATTATTGCTGAAATTGGGGCACCTATTACATCTGAATTTAAAAATGGTAAACGTTATGAAATTTACACATTTATGCAGGGATATTCAAAGGCTAATAAAATAAGCCGTGCGGTTTGGCACGGTGCGGCAGATGTCTTCACTTTAGGACTTTGGGAAATTATTGGCACACCAACAGAATCAGCTTTTAATGGGAAAAAAACTTCTTATGAAATGGTTTTTGATGCTGATGATCGTTTAGAAAGCTCTAAATTATTGACAATGTCAGAGTATAGAAATGATTCAAATTCTACAGCTGAAATAGAAGTTAAAAAATAGATGAATACTTTATGAGAATAGAAACAAGGAAGCACATCGCTTCCCTGTTTTATTTTAATGTACCTTTATCAATGTTTAATTAGGTCATCATCTGTATAGCTCTATCGATTCTTACATTGGCTGAGACGAATCAATCCGTGCTTTAAAAGCTTCACAATAAAAGTGATAATTTCAATCTGTTTAGTGATGAAAATTCTTCTGAATATTTTGACCAACGAATAGACTAATAATAGTTTTACATATTTTTTAATGAATTATTGAGTAAATTTAAGTATTAATAACGCCATAAAAGTTTTGAATGGTTAACAATGAACATTAATGTTGATATTTTTGGCACGATTGCAATTGCTGTAGCCGTTCTTTTTATTGGTTATTTTCTTGTAAATAAGATCAGTATATTGAAGCGATATAATATTCCTGAACCTGTCGTAGGTGGGTTAATTGCTGCTGCTGTAACATTTGTACTATTTAAGCAATTTAATTTAACCGTAAATTTTAATGCCAATATTCAACAAAGTTTTATGTTGATGTTTTTTACTTCTGTTGGACTGAGTGCAAGTCTGGTTAAATTAAAAGAAGGAGGGAAATCGCTGCTTCTTTTTATGGTTTGCGTGGTGATTTATGTGTTATTGCAAAATGCTGTTGGTATAAGTTTGGCAACTGTATTGGATTTAAATCCTTTGATTGGCTTGATTGCAGGATCCGTCACTTTAACTGGTGGACATGGTACAGCTGGAGCATGGGGCAGTATTTTTGAAGAAAATTATGGTATCAAAGGTGCGGTTGTCTTAGGAATGGCGAGTGCGACATTTGGTCTGGTCATTGGTGGAATGATGGGTGGTCCAGTTGCAAAGTTTCTGATTCGTCGCTATCAATTGGCTGAAGAAATTGCGCCATCAGCAACGCGTATGCAAGCTCCCCCATCGGCTGAAACAGCGCCATTTGAATATCCAGAAAAAACCCGTTTAATCACCGCTGATGATGCAGTTAAAACCATAGGAATGTTTGCACTGTGTATTGTATTTGCTAACTTTATGACAGGTTTTGCCAAAGGGCAATGGTTTGAGCTACCGACCTTTGTATGGGCATTGGGATGTGGAGTATTTTTACGTAATACGTTGGAATATGTATTTAAAATTGAACTGTTTGACCGTTGTATTGATGTGTTTGGTAATGCGTCGCTGGCATTATTTTTAGCTATTGCCTTGATGTCTTTACAATTATGGCTACTTGCTGATTTAGCAGGTCCTTTGGTGATTATTCTGATTGTTCAGACTATTTTTCTTGCTTTATATCTGTTTTTTGTTACTTTCCGTGTTATGGGTAAAAACTATGATGCGGCAGTATTGTGTGCAGGTCAGTGTGGGGTGAATTTAGGCGCAACACCAACTGCCATTGCCAATATTCAAGCAGTGACGAATACTTATGGGCCATCGCATAAAGCTTTTTTAATTATCCCTCTAACAGGTGCATTTTTTGTTGATATTGTGAATGCTATAGTTATTCAAACCATCACAAAGTTTTTTTAAATGTTCTTTTACAAAAAGTGATGCGATCACTTAAGGATTTGAAAACAGCCATAAAAGTGGCTGTTTTTCGTATTTAAATTAGTTTTATCATTACTCATTACTCATTACTCATTACTCATTACTCATTACTCATTACTCATTACTCATTACTCATTACTCATTACTCATTACTCATTACTCATTACTCATTACTCATTA
>NZ_JBBCMP010000004.1:0-371111 GCF_037152175.1 Acinetobacter sp. AS167 | reverse complement strand
TGGACAGGAAAGAGCTATGCATTTGGTGGTGCTGGCAATGATACCTTAAATGGAAATAGCGGTATTGATTACTTAGACGGTGGTGCTGGTAATGACAAGCTTTATGGTGGTTCAGGTGCAGACACTTTAATTGGTGGAACGGGGAATGACTATTTAGATGGAGGGTATCAAGGTGATACCTACATCCTCTCGAAAGGACATGGTCAAGATACAGTTTCAGATTATAGTGCAGGCCTAGTAGGTGAAGACATTCTGAAGTTCACTGATGTTAACTTTGCAGATGTTAAATTCACAAAAGACAGTGATGATCTATTGTTATGGGGCTATTCGGAAGGCGATAGTGTTCGTATAAAGAACTTCTTTAATAGCAGTAACTATGAGATAGAACAATTTGTATTTGCAGATCAAACGATCACGATGCAGGATTTCCGTAATAATGGTATGACGTTCCATGGTACATCAGGGGATGACACGATTAATGTGTGGACAGGAAAGAGCTATGCATTAGGTGGTGCTGGCAACGACACCTTAAATGGTAATAGTGGTATTGATTACTTAGACGGTGGTGCTGGTAATGACAAGCTTTATGGTGGTTCAGGTGCAGACACTTTAATTGGTGGAACGGGGAATGACTATTTAGATGGAGGGTATCAAGGTGATACCTACATCCTCTCGAAAGGACATGGTCAAGATACAGTTTCAGATTATAGTGCAGGCCTAGTAGGTGAAGACATTCTGAAGTTCACTGATGTTAACTTTGCAGATGTTAAATTCACAAAAGACAGTGATGATCTATTGTTATGGGGCTATTCGGAAGGCGATAGTGTTCGTATAAAGAACTTCTTTAGTAGTAGTTACTATGAAATAGAGCAATTTGCATTTGCAGACCAAACAGTCACGATGCAAGACTTCAAAAACAATGGTATGACATTTCATGGTACATCAGGGGATGACACGATTAATGTATGGACAGGAAAGAGCTATGCATTAGGTGGTGCTGGCAATGATACCTTAAATGGAAATAGCGGTATTGATTACTTAGATGGTGGCGCTGGTAATGACAAGCTTTATGGTGGCTCAGGTGCAGATACCTTAATTGGTGGTGCTGGTAATGACTATCTAGATGGAGGATATCAAGGTGATACCTACATCTTCTCGAAAGGTCATGGCCAAGATATCGTTTCAGATTATAGCGGTGGTCAAACAGGTGAAGACATCCTGAAATTTACAGATGTTCATTTGGCAGATGTTAAATTCACGAAAGACATTGATGATCTATTGTTATGGGGTTATTCGGAAGGCGATAGTGTCCGTATAAAGAACTTCTTTAGTAGTAGTTACTATGAAATAGAGCAATTTGCATTTGCAGACCAAACAGTCACGATGCAAGACTTCAAAAACAATGGTATGACATTTCATGGTACTTCAGGGGATGACACGATTAATGTATGGACAGGAAAGAGCTATGCATTAGGTGGTGCTGGCAATGATACCTTAAATGGAAATAGCGGTATTGATTACTTAGATGGAGGTGCTGGTAATGACAAGCTTTATGGTGGCTTAGGTACAGATACAGCGATATTTAAACTCTTACAAGGATTTGAAAGTGATGGAACAGGCGGAAATGGCTTTGATACTTGGACTGACTTTAATACCAGTCAAGGCGATAAAATTGATATATCAGACTTATTAATTGGTGAAGTTAGTAAGGAAAATTTAAACCAATATTTATTGTTTGAAAAAAATGGTTCAACCATTACATTAAGTCTTGATCGAGATGGTAGTGAAATTAACTATTCAAGCAATAAAATATTAATCCTTAATAATCAAACAAATTTGAATAGTTTGGATGACTTAATTAAAGTGGATGCATTTTTAATTTAGTGAAGTTTTAGGAAGCAAAAAAACCGCCATTAATGGCGGTTTTCATATCAATTACAACTCAAGTGTTGTGACAGTCGTCAGATGACACATAAGTTGTCATTTTCTATTTTAGAAATTCAACAGCTTAGCGATTCTTACGACACATAATGACACTAGAATACGACACAACCAATGACATTTTGATAAGAAATCGACACATGTGATGTCATTTTCCTAAAAGTGGTTTGTTGAATACCATTTTTAAGTTAGTACGCATTAGCAGCTTACTATATAGCTAGAAATAAGAAATGCTTTCTGTTTCGTCGATTGAAGCTAACAGAGATTCTCCTTGATTAAGGAATGCTATAAGCCCTGAAAGTTGATCAGAAGTTTCAGTTCTCCATTCATAGATTGGTCTAGCTTCGGCTAATTTACGAGCATTTTCGGATAGCTTTTCTAATTCATTGTTCCTTAGATTAGATTTAGATAGATAGTATTCACACCATTTGCAGAAGGCTAATATCCATAATGAAATCTTCAATGCCTTATCCCATCGTGACCAATTTGAAGTGCTAGCCAGCGGCTGCTGAATAATCCTTTTCTGTTGGTTCAAAATCTTATTTATCAATTGGAGACTAATTTGCTGCTGCTCTGGGCTGCTATGAGCCATTAGGAATGCACAAATATTAGTTGTTTGGCCTTCTCGTGCTTGGTCAAATAATAAAGATGTATTTGGACTTTCTGGCTCAAGCATTGAAATCAGTTCTTGAGTCCAAATCTCGCAGGCATCATCGACGTTAACACGATCATTTTCTAGTAGAAGAGAAATGATGTCTTGGAATAACCAAGGTTCTGCCCAAGCCAGTTGTTTCATATGGCCACGCATTGAGTCAATTAAGCTTTTTAATTCATCTTTGGAAATCTTGGGCGGTAAAATTTTATGTAATGCTGTGATAAGACCTTTATATGTTTCGGTATTTTCTGATTTTTTAGCAGTATGATTAATCATCCAGCCAAGGGCTTGTATTTGGTGGGCGGCTGTAAAGTTAGTTATCAATGATATAGCTTTGGAAAGGCCATTCGGTTTTTCTAATTGTATTTGAATAGCGTGTAGTCCCATCCAGTAGAATAAGGCGTTACTACTAAGTAATCGATCTAGTTGTATTTCACTGATCCTGATTTGTACAGAAAGAGAAATTTCACTAACGATTTGGCTTAGAAGGGATAGTCGTATGATTTTTGAGCTTTGGTTGTCTGTAGGAATATCTAATATTTGTTTTTCGGCAATTTCCAAGAGAACATCTGGATTAAATTGCCATAAGAACTTAATAGCGAAGTATTCTGACCAAGTTAAAGCAGAATATTTTCTCGTGTGAACTAAGTGGTGTGGTTGATATGAGCTATATAGTAACTCTTCGATGGTTCTTGTAAAGAATTGGGACTCTATTACAGTTAAACTCTTATCTATTTCTGTATATTCGCGATTAAATGATAACTTGAGAAAATGAGCTAGAAATTTTAAAAAACTATGTTCAGATTCAATTTCTTCCATGTAATAGTCATTAGTATGTGAGTGAGCAAATATATCTCCAAGTATTTCCCAGATTGGGCCGAAGTTATTGAAGTTGTCTGTTTGTTGATCTAAAAAGTTATGAAAATTTGTTACTCTTATGGAAAAATTGAGAGATTCTCCTTCAAGAAGACCTAGGCTAGTCATTTGTTCTTTCAGTGCGTTACTGTTTAAGCCGTATAGTGTAGGCTCACTACACCAAATACTAAGTACTTCACCTGCAAAAGGTTTATTGAGAAAGAGTAATGGCTCGTACCGTTTCTGTGTTGGGGGAGGTAAAGCTGTAGAGTCGAAGAGAAGACGTATATTGGTATTTTCAATATTTTCTTGATTCTGTGATACTTTGGCTTCTTGTATCAGTGATAACACATACTCTTCTACATCTAGCAAAGTGTCTGATGGAATTGGTGTAATCAGTAGTGGGTGGTTTTCGGCCGCCCTTTGAAATGAGTTTGATAGATGAAAACCTGTGATTGGAAGACCATCTCTACCCATAATTATTATATAGCGATCATGTAGACGACCTTCCTTCAGTCCATAAATGCGTAACTTAAGGTGTTTTAGCTGGTCATGGCTTTGCTCACAATTAGCTAATAGATTATTAATCCCATTCTGAGCAGTATTATCTGATTTTCGGCGTTGAGGTTTATCTTTTGGAGGAGCCTTTGGTATAGATCTGAAGACAATATAGTCTGACCTTGCTACTGCGTAGAGCAATAATAGGCCTAAACCTGCATCTTCAAAATAGGGATCAAAAATAATTATTTGGTGCTGTTTGTATTCAGTTAGTAATGCCTTAAACCATTCTACGAGTTGTAAACGACCATTATTATTACCCTGATTCCAGCGGAGGCAGAATAGACCATTCGATTTTTGGGGATGTAGCCGTTTAAAAAGAGTGGCTATTTCACGGTTGGCTGGAACCCATGAATCTACTTCACGTCCTCCGACGTGACCAGCAAAATCTTGATTATTGTGATTAATTGTTAGTGCTGTTTCTACTCTTGGTCTGTCAGCTTGTTGAGCTGTTTTTTCTAGCCAATCAAACTTAAATGAACGACCTTTTCTATGACCAACAACATGGCTTTGAAAATGGATTTCCCTAATATAACCAATTTGCCAACGTGAACACAGCGTACCATGTGTGTAAGTGTTATCACGAAAGCCGAAAATTTCTAGTTCAGTACTATCTATACAGGCACTTATTTTATCATCTAACTCGAACTTACATTCGAATAATCCATCTTCATTTTTTTCTGCTAAAGAGAGTGTTGAATAAGAGATTTGACTATTATTTTCGATATTTAGACGAAATTGAAAACTGCTATAGAATGGTACCTGTGAGGGATTAAACGTAGCTATTAAAGTGTGTGGCGAGTTTATCCAGTTTACTTCTAATAAGTTTCGTTCCTGATCATCTAATGTTGGAAAAACTAGTAATTCTATGTCACCAAATCTAGAGGTATCGGTAATAGAAAAGTCCATACCTGTGTCTTCATTAAGGGATTTGACGACCATCTTAGTTAATGTTGGACTATATAGAGATTCTAGTTGAAATAATGCATCCTTATCAGTTTGGGTAATCGAGGCACTAAATGCTCCAGCTCCTTCATGAGGGCTAGAGAGAGAATGATGATATGCATCACGGTTGATAAGGTATGCAACAGGACGGTAAACCAGTCCATTAGGTGTTAGAGAGGTTTTTCCGAACTCTTTTTCCAACTTTTCTGAAATTGTGAACCCTAGTTCCGCGCTAATTGTAGTAATAGTTTGCCTATCATTTAATAATCTTAATAGATCAGCACAATGAATACTTTGAAGATACAAACTAAGTTTAGTTACTCTAGCCTTAGTTTTTTTGTCAATAGTAGAGAACTTGTTGTTATAGCTGAAAGTCCAAGTGTTATCAAAGTGACTATAAGGAAGCAGGCGGCCGTAAACTATCCGATTCTCAATTAATTGACCACATTTAACTTGTAATATCCACAGTTGAAGAGCACAGGGCTTAACATTTTTTGAGAACAATCGTTCTAGTCTACTATCATTTATTAAGTCATCCAAAGTAGGAGACTTTAATTTTTCTTGAGCATGTTGATGCATTTTGCTTCCTAAAAATTGATTCTTAATAATGATTGTGGATTAATTTTGATTTTGTTAAGAATTTTAGTTGATAATTGAACAATTATCATAAACTAATAAATAGTAATAAGTAACATTTTAGCTAATCAATAACTCTATATTTCATCTTACGAAATTTTTTTAAGTTCAAAACAACAGCCATCTACTATGAGATGGCTGTTGACCGAAGGAAATATCATTGTTATTTTTAGCAGATACTTGTCATATGAAACATACGTATTATTTAAAGTTTGGAAGGTTTTTTAGATCAAGCTTCTCATGATCAATAAGTAATTCAGATAATGAGAAGCCGGTTTCTTGTCTTACGAACTCGTCACTTATTTTTTGGCACCATTGTGGGTTAAATTGTTCATCCATCTTAACTAAACGGCAATCATCTTCAAATTCTCTTAGACCAGTACCCAGCGGGTATCTTTCAATCCAAAGAATATCGTTAAAAAGCCCAGGAATGTTCAGATATATTTTTTTCGATTCACTTTTATCTTTTAGCAGTTTTAATTTTATGAAAAATCTTGTAAGTAAATTTCTATCTTTAGAAACTATTGTATATTCTGATAAATTAGGAATTTCGATGTTTACAATATTTTTATTTGCTACATCATAAAAAAATTTTTCTGCGATTGTTTCAACTGTATTGGTTACAGATGTTCCATAATAATTTTTATATTGTGAACAAACTATAACCATTTTTGATTCGGTTGACCTCATAGCAACTCTTAGATGGCAATAACCTGTAGTTGCACTAAAGCCCGGAAAGCTAAAATGTAAATCTTTAATCATGATTTTTCCTTGAGTCAATATTTTGATGGGAAGCTAAATTTTTTAAGTAAATTAAAAGCTATAAGGCGACTTATTCAGTATTTTCCCAATTTGTTCGAGCGGTTCATTTTGAAGATCTTCGTAATACTTTTTGAATTTCGGTGAATCTTGAATTGCGTTAAATAATTCAATTGCACCAATCCAGTATGAACTGTCATTGTGGTTGTTTGTATCAGTTTTATCGAAAATAGATTCGTACCAGAAATTAGCTTTAGTTTGTCCCCAAATATTAAAATGAATAGGAAGTTTTTCACCTTCAGTAAGGGCATTCATTTCATCTTTTTTAATATTATAAGAAATTATCAGAGATGGCTTTCTTATATATTTGTAGAGAATCATACAAAGAACTGCTAGTTCTACTAAATAATGAAATCCTGAATTTCCAATATCATTCATGGATTGTAATTTTAGGTTCGAATAATAGATACTCCTAACTTTCCAATCATCTCTATTAGATCCATAACCAATTGATACGAGCAAACTACCTTCTTCGCTGCGGATCAACTTTATAGAATGCGGTTGATGCCCTTTGTATTCTTGAAGTATGTCTTGTAAGGATTCGGTCCAGTAATGAAAAGATTTTCTTTCAACAAGGAAAGGAGTTAATTCAGGTATATACGGACTACTATTTCCAAATTTTATCCAGTCAGAATTGATAAAGTAAATATCACTAAATCGATCTAAATCCTCAAATGAGGGGATTTGAGATCCGTTTAACCAACTTGAAACTTTTAAAGTGTTATCGTGATCTAACTCAAAAGCAACTTTTTCTGTTTGGAGTTTTAATTCATTGAAAACATAGTGTAAACGAGTGATTAAATTGATGTGTTCAATTGGTAAAGTAGAAATAAAATCTGAGTTAATGCGGTAAAATTTGGCTCCAAGATCAATCAAATTCACAAGGTGTTTTGAGCGATAGCGATCACCACCGATTGCTTTAGACTGATTGGTTACTTCCTCAAGTAAATTGAGCGGAAGACGAACAGTAAGTGGATCTGAAAGATCATAGCTAGACTCATTCTTTTGGTCATTTCTATAAAATCTAACTATAGATTTCCAAGCATCAGCGATCATTTTTATACTTCATTTTGATTAGCATATATTCAATATGAGGAATATTTGATTAATTGTCAATAGTGATTACTTCAATGTAATAAATTTATTTTATTTAATTACTACATTGTATTAATCTGCTTTATTTTGCTAAAAGCTTAACTTGCTTATCAGTTTTTAAAAATAGTATGAATTTTTAACCAATTGATATTTTTAAATTAATTACTTAATAGTGTCCTATGTCTAAGAGACTACAGGCCTCAGCCGCTTTAATGAATTTCTTTTTTAACTTAAATATTTCTATTAGTTCATTCTTCTGGATAAGTCTCTAATAGTCTAAATCTATAATTAACAGGATTGATCAAAATAATTTGGCTGGAATTAGATGGTGCTTAAAGTTTTTGCAAAACTTCTGTGACTCGTAATTGGCAATAGCCAGCGATACAAAGTCTGTTTTACGATGCATAAGCTGTCATTGTCTGAAAATCGGTTTGTAGTTAACTGTGTAGATGTGAATAGAGCTTATTTGAAAGAAAGAGGGTATAATTCTCATTTACTACAATGAAATCATATTTACTATAAAAAATATTTTATTTATCATATAAATATGTGGATATTTTTACTTTTTTAGGGGCAATTATATCTAGATATACTGTGCTTAATAATTAAAATTAAAACATCGACATATACAAAGGCTGCTGAAATGAGTGAAATCCTAATTGATACATTATTAAGAGTTATAATTTTTATTATAAGTATCAAGGATTTAAATCCTTCTCAAATGTTGAATCTGATGTTTGTAATATGGACTATTTGTCTGACCATCATAGTTATCATGTCTTTAAAGGTGGTAAGTGAAAAATGACAGCGATTTTTGGGATAATCTCACCGCACACTATTCAGAAGGAATTTGATAATTTTCCTGCAGGTAGAACTACGGGAGTATCAATTGCAGCAATCAAATGCTTGCTTGGATTGGGGCTAACAATCAATTTCTACTCTAAATCTTGTGCTACAACGATTACTGAATTGGAAAAACTGACTGGTCTTTCAAGACCAATGGTTGTAAAAGGTTTACAACACCTTCAAGACTACGAATTAATAGAGAAAGATATACTGGCTAGGAATAAAGCTACTGTTTATAGATTGATATTTTTGGAAGATAAAAAGTTTTCTAAAATCCCAAAGAAGTGGCTTCTTAGTTATCTATCTTTGTTTCCCAATAGAGGTATCGAAGCATTAACAGCACTAAAGTTATATTTAGTGCTGTTAATAACAAGACCTAATCATTTAAAAGAAGTAGAAATTTCCTACAATGGACTAAATCGTTATCACATCAATCCCAAGCATTTGAAGAAAGCTATTGATTTATTGATAGTAAGTAGCTTAATTTCAGTTGCTAGAGAACTTAACGTTAAAGGTGATGGTTCTTATTATTTAAACAGTAATAAATATACAATTGTAGGGTTACAGCTTACAGTTGAAAATTAGCTGCATCGGAATTTAAAATGATTATAGAAAAACTAATCCTGAATAATTTTAAAAAATTTGAGTCACTTGAGCTTAGCTTTGATTGTGGTGTTAACACATTGATTGGGGATAATGAAACAGGTAAAAGTACTGTTCTACTAGCATTAGATTTACTACTAGGAATCAACCGGAGCCGCGTGGAATCTATTGGTATTGAATCCCTGTTATGCAAGAAAGCTGTAGATACATTCTTAATTGGACCAAAAACGATTGATAAACTACCTCATCTGTTTGTAGAAATATGGCTAAAAAACGGGACTGACCATGAGCTAAATGGAAATTACAATTCTAAGGGGGTAATTGCAGATGGTATTAGATTGGAAATTTCTCCAATAGATGATGATTATGGGGCAGCAATACTAGAGGTCTTAGCAGATGGTCAACCGAATTTTCCATATGAATATTATGGAGTTAAATTTAAAACATTTGGAGGAACAGTTTTAACTAAATATAAAAAACCTGTTAGCCATTTGGCAATTGACAGCTCAAAAATTGATAGTGAGTATGCTATTAGAGAGTACACACGAGCAGTATTTAATTTTAATACAGAGGTTGCGGAGCGATATAAATTTGAGAATCAATACCGTAGTGTAAAGCAATCATTTACTACAGAGAATTTTGAAGATTTAAATAAAAAGCTGGGTAGCTATCAGTTCGCTGTCAGAAGTGGGGTGAGATCCAATCTTGAAACGGACTTGGTTATTACTGAAGATAGTATTCCTTTGGAGAATAGAGGGAAAGGTAAACAGGTTTTTGTAAAAACTGAGTTTGCTCTAGCAAAGAGAAGGGCTACATCACCTCTTCATGTTCTTCTTTTAGAAGAGCCAGAGAATCATTTGAGCCATATTAATATGAAAAAATTGGTTCAAAGTTTATCTGAAACAACTGGTACACAACTTTTTATAGCAACTCATAGTAGTCATATTTCATCCAGATTAGATTTAAGAAGAGCAATTCTATTTGGTAAAAATACTGGTATGTCAAGATTAAAAGATTTAACTCCTCAGACTGCTAATTTTTTTATTAAGGCGCCTGATAATTATGTGCTCGAGTTTGCTCTCGCAAAAAAGGTAATTCTTGTTGAGGGAGATGCGGAGTTTATTTTGTTAGAGGCCTTTTACAAGAAAGTCTCTGGTGGTGAATTGCCTGAGACAAATAATGTCCACATCATTTCAATTGGTGGTACAAGCTTCAAAAGATATCTTGAATTAGGAAAACTTTTAAGTATTAAAACGGCAGTTATTCGCGACAATGATGGAGATTATCAGTGCAATTGTGTTGATAACTATGTGGGTTATGTTTCTGAAAATGGAAAGGTTTTTTCTGATAAGTCAAATAGTAACTCTACCTTTGAAATTAGTCTGTATGAAGCAAATAACAATGTATGTGATAGCATTTTTAGTTCGGGCAGAAAAACATTATCTGTTCAGAAGTATATGTTGAGTAACAAAGCTGAAATAGCTCTAAAATTACTTAATTATATCGAGTCTGGCAAGGATATAGAGATTCCTGCGTATATTACGGAAGCGATTAAATGGATAAGAGAGTAATTTTTGCTGTAGCTGGTTCAGGGAAAACGACTCATATTGTTGAGAGGTTAAATCTTGAGGAAAGAGCACTTATTGTCACTTATACAGAAAATAATTTTGCTCATTTAAGAAGTAGGGTGTTACAGAAATTTGGGTATATGCCCGAAAATATAAAAATTTTTACTTACTTTACATTCCTGCATAGTTTTTGCTTTCAGCCGTTCCTACAGATGAGACTGAAAACCAGAGGGATTACTTTTCAACAACCTCCTTTATCAACAGCTAAGATCGCTTTGAATAATATCAACCGTTATGTTGACGGCAATCGAAGGCTTTACCACAATCGATTAGCAAAACTTTTGGTGGAGGCCACGTGTGTCCCTGAAATTAATAAAAGGATTGAAACTTATTTTGATTATTTTTTTGTGGACGAGGTTCAGGATTTTGGTGGTCATGACTTTAACTTTCTTCTGAAAATAAGTACTGCCAAGGTTAGAGTTTTGTTTGTTGGAGATTTTTATCAACACACTTTTGATACTAGTAAAGATGGTAATGTGAATAAAAACCTGCATGATAATATTGGTAAGTATGAAAAAAATTTTTCCGATATTGGATTTGTAGTCGATAAGAGTACGT
The DNA here is from genome assembly GCF_037152175.1 of Acinetobacter sp. AS167. Taxonomy (NCBI): domain Bacteria; kingdom Pseudomonadati; phylum Pseudomonadota; class Gammaproteobacteria; order Moraxellales; family Moraxellaceae; genus Acinetobacter; species Acinetobacter sp. AS167. The sequence goes on along the minus strand of NZ_JBBCMP010000004.1, from coordinate 359,972 downwards.
TAATAAGTAGTAGACGTTGCAGTTCAGATGTGTGTGATTTTATTAAGAGTAATTTACTCATTGAAATGTGTTCCCACACAAGTAGAGTTTCAAAAGTAATGATTGTTGAAGCTGAAGAGCAAGCTGATGCTCTATATCAAAATAATTCAATAGTTAAGTTGTTTTATGAAAGCCATTATAAGTACAATTGTTACTCACACAACTGGGGGGCTAGCAAAGGCCTAGATCATTATCAAGATGTATGTGTTGTGTTAAATAAGGGGACTTGGCAAAAGCTAAAGAGAGGAACTCTTCAAGAGCTAGCGCCAATGACAAGAAACAAAATTTATGTAGCTTGCTCTAGAGCTAGAGGGGATCTTTTTCTTGTCCCAGATATTTACTTTAAAAAATATTTAGCATAGCTTTCAGTGAAAGTAAGTTGAGTGAGAAGTATTTTGTCTGAAGAATAATAGTCACAGATCGGCTTCGTAGTATTTTATGCAGTGAAGCTGGCGAGAGTCTAAATTTCCGTAGCTATTCAATTTTCTGATTAAGGAAGTCCTTATATAATGAGAGATTTCGATTATTGCTTAGCTATAGCTAAACCGTAAAATTCATGAAGGGACTTATTGACGTACTCGACAGGAATTTTTTCCTGTTCTAGTCGCCAATTATTTGATCTTATTCGTTGATATAAGTATTGCTCCTCATCATTTAGATAGTTTTCCATGTTTATCGTTGTAGGGGTTCCTGAGTCTTGTTCAAAAAAAAGATTAAACGTGATCTCATCCATAAGCAGGCTGTTGGTATGGGGAAAATAACTCCGGAATTGTGAAAGGATTTCAAAACCTTGAGAATCAATGTCCCCCCAGTAAAGTAGCTCAACATCATTGAACCAGGTTACTTGTTTCAGCTCCGCTATTTTATAACCGCTGCCAAAAATAACGATTGTATTAGACATATCGGGTAGGGTGAGTGCAGTATAAAAACTAGTTTTATTTTCAATCACAATGACACGTTTTATAGGTAACGTTAAAGATTTAAATTGGCTTAATGGAATTGCCAGATCAGTGATCCCAAGTAGATATTGGCTGCTGAGTTGCGAATCCAAAATACGAAAACGAACTTGCGATTCATGTGCTTTTAAATTAAAGCAATTTTCAAAATTAGTCTGTTTAGGGTCGCAATATTCTGGGATTATTTCAAGTAGCAAGGCACGAAGAACGCCCTTGTTCTGCTCAATAAATTTGGTATGTACTAGAATAGGCAATTCACGAATATATAAGTTTGGCTGAGGAGTTGTTTGAAAATATTGACAGACTTTTAGCAAACTGTCCCAATTAGTAGCATTATCAATGACTTTTAATGGATTAAGTTCAATCCATGTTTTCAATTTTGGCATCAGCTGCAGTATTTTTTTATAGTTTAGTTTGAAGGCTTTAACCTCCTCTAACTTTGCAATATAGAGGATAAAGTCCTCTTCGCATTCGAAAAAGACTCTTATCGGTAGGTCTTGTAAGCCTAAAGATTTTGTTCTAATCGTCTGATACTCAATAGTGTAGCCAAATCCTTTCTTTTCTTTACTATCTTTAGATATATCACTGATTTCGCGTCTAAACTCATCCATTGATGATTTGTTATAGGTCTTATTGCCAGGAATAACCAATGGGAAGATAGTCGACTCGTTGATGAGAGATTTTAAGTACTCGGCGTATCTGCGCTGAGCTTTTAATTTGATTTCTTGTGCAGTAATCATTTCATACTACTCTCGTTAAGACTGCTCGGTAACAGCTGAATTATGGATACCGTTTGTCTGTCGAATTTCGCTATTAATCCATTGTTCTTTTTCTTCTTTGAATTGTTCGATTGGCATGTCGTATAGCCAAGAGTGGCGCTCATTCTTCCGTTCAACGTAATGTACAAATGAAATGTCATTTTCTACGATATGAATATTATCACTCGGGGTGACAACCAAAAGTTGTAAATGTAATTGTTTACATAGGTTAATGAGGTAACGTGCTTTGTCCTCATCTTGAGCCTTAAATGCTTCATCAATTGCGATGAAACGGAATGAGTCACTTTGTAAGCCTTCTTTAGTCAGACCAAATTGGTAGGCAATTGCAGATCCTAGGATGGTATATGTTAGCTGTGCTTTTTCACCCCCAGAGAGTTGTCCCATGTTTTCATAGGTTTTGAACTTACGATGATCTTCACGATAAAACTCTTCAGCTTTATAATTAAACCAAAAGCGAACCTGCATGACTTTCTTGCGCCAATCCTCATGATCAAGTTTCTTGATAAATGGCTCAATATGATTCACAAAATGTAAACGTTGAGCTTCGGGATTCTTTTCAATCTCTCTAGCATTAGGAATAGCCTGCTCTAAAAGTCTTTTGAAGTCTTTAATTTCATCGCTAATACGGGAAGGGGAAACGATTTGAATATAGGTTTTGAAGTCTTTATCTCTGAAATCTATTTCTTGTAGAGCATCATTAAGTGTATGAATATTTTTCTTAATTGAATCAGACCAATTCATAAAGAACATGCGGAAATCACTGACTTTATTGGTTATAGTCTCATGCAAATAGTCATTAAATTTTTTCTCGAATTTAGGAAGGTTATCGTTCTGTAGTTTTTCCAAGAAAGTTTGATATTCACCAATTAAGTCCAAATGCTCTGGATCAGGCAGTTGATGTACGTCTGATCTCCAATCTATAAATTTTGTAGTAATTGCTTCATCAGGATTTTTAAATTGAGAAATTCTCTTAGTAATTTGGATAGTTTGATTCTTAAGTTTTTGATCGTACTCTTCCTTTTGGCTATGAAAACTAGTTAGCATTTCAATTTTTTTTGTACCAATGTTTTCAAAATCAATCTGGCTATAAGTTGGATATGCTTCGACGAAAGGAGCAGTATCCAAAGTGATGGAGGAGGAGAGAGATTGCTTTTCCTTTTCAATCTGAGAGGAAATCTCTTTTATTCTATTCTCAACGGTAAAAATCTCTCTTTGACTGTCATTGATAGAGGTGTCCCTCAGTGTGGATAGTTTGGTTTCTACATCTACCAATTGCTGCTGTAGTGCTGCTATGCGATCATTTGCTTGTTTTAATATCTCAAGTTGTCTTTTCAGTTCTTCGATTTGCTTAGCATCATTTTGCCAGTAAATATCATCAAATTGCTCATACTTATCGATAAGCTTATTACAGTTGGCCTGATGTTGTTTTAGCTGTTCGATTTTCTCATTAGTTCGATCTATTTTTGCTTTATTGTTGGTTTGATCTTCTTGAAGTGCATTAAACCTTTTCTTCAACAACGATATCTTTTCTTGGTTATCCCAGCCTAGAATAAAGTTATCACGGTGTGTGATATTTTGGCGATCGTCTTTTTCATGTTTACCTTTGGTGGATTTGATAAGCCCTTGTTGGGTTACTGCTTTTTCATTGTAGCGGTTAAATTCTTCTAGGCTATTTACACAAGCGTAGTCGAACTGGTATCTGATAACATCCTCGATGCCAGTTATGTAAGTGCTTTTCGAGTTAAATTCCAATTTGTTAAATAATGCATTAGAAGGGAACTGTTTTAGTGAGCTGAACGAGTTCAGTTGAGAAATATCCTGATAACGCTGGTATACGATGCGGCCTTTTAAGTTAGTTCTGTTAACATATTCATTGACTTGTTTGTAATATTTTTCTGGTACAACTAGGCGTAATGCGAAGTTGTGCAGAATTTTTTCAATGGCGGGTTCCCAAGCTATTTCTTCATTCCGCACTTTGATTAGCTCGGCAATGAAAGGAATTTCATATTTACTGGCACCAGTATGTAGCAAAATTTCATCGCGAATACTGGCTACACGACCAGTAATATTATTCTGGTTCCTTTGTAAAGTTTGAATATTATCCATGAGTTCAATAATGCCATTCTTTATTTCTGTTTTCTCATTTTCAAGTTCACGTAGTTCTAGTTGTTTATCTTCTTGCTGTTGCTCTAAGTCCTTAATAGACTTTTGTGCTTGAGTTTTGTTGTGCAGAAATTGATTGATATCAGGATCTATAATCAGTTCAAGTGAGTGTACGAGCTGATTATATTCTTTCAATCTTTTTGAGCGCTGTTCACAACTTTTTTCTAAAGGACTAATGCGCTGCTTTAAACTCTCAATTTGGCTACCAACATGGTCCGATTTGATTTGTACTTTTAAATCTGTTTGCTGCTCAGTAAGTTGCGCCTCTTGCTCTCTTAATCTAGATAAATCAATACCTTTAATGGTCAATTCGGCATTTTTCTTTTCGAGCTCTTGTGCTGCAAGCTCAACAAATTTTTTTGTAAACCAATAGGTTCCTTGCTCTTTAAACTGATCAAGCTGTTCTTTATGTTGGGTGACTTGTTGAATACTCTGCGCAAGCTCATCAATTGGAAGTAGTTGGTTAATTTGCTCTTTAGCTTTCTCGATATTGATTTTTGCTTCCATGAGCGTCACAAAACTGGCTTTTAATTGCAAATATTCATTTTCTGCATCAAGATTTTCCAGCATGTTATTGCGAATAAACTCATCTAAATCATCAAGCACTTTAACGCCAACGACCTGATTAAATAGGCTAAGGGCGGTGGTTGAGCGCATACCAAATAGATCAGCAAAGCGTTCAGCGTAGCTAGAGGGCCCATCAAAAAACTCAATGACACGCTTATTTTGATCACTGTATTGTTTTTCTAATCTTTTTTTCCAGCTTCCTTTTGCATCAAAGTTATTAAAATCTTCACTAATGGTTAAGTCAGTATGTGCTAAGCCAAAGGTGCGTTTGAGTTCGCCATTGTTGAACCAGCGAACCTGAAAAAGTGTCATTGTACGGAGGTCTGTATTGCTAAAGTTGGCTAATATGACAGAGTAGCAGTTTTTATCCCGTAGTTTTTGAGTTGAGGTGCCAGCTTCCCCCTCGTTTTGAATATTGCCATAGTGACCGAGGACATACGTTTCTTCAGTTCGATCTCCTTTTTTATCAATCCCAGAGGATTGGTTATAGAAGCGATCTTTTTTTACTGGAACAAGCAATGTCAGAAGGGCATCAATAAATGTGCTTTTACCTGATGCATTTGCACCAGTCAGCAGAGAGTTATTGCCTTGAGGCGCAATTCTGAAGATACGATCATCAAAAGTTCCCCAGTTATACACTTCCATATAGTTAAGGCGGAAGCCAGCACGGTCAGAACTTGTATTAAATAGACTGTACGTACTCATTTATTTTTCCTTTGAATTCTTGTAATTCATTCAAACTGATCTTTTCTTTGATAATACGGTGAATTTGATAGGTTCTTTCAAGTTCTTTTTCCGAAACCAACCTGAGATAGCCTAGCTCCTCTATGGTATTGATATGCTTTTCTAGGTCTTTCTGGAATTTAAGATGGTTATAGCCTTCTTGAAGGAATAGCTCTAACTCTTCACGAATTTGAATGTTAGAGATGAATTTTTCACTGGCTTGGTACTGAGTTGGATTGCTATCAAATTCTTCCAGGCTGTTACGCAGTACAACCAATACAATTGATGCTTCGAAACTTATAACACGTCTTTGTATAAGCCCTAAGGTATCACCTTCGCTATCTTCCATTTGCTTGACAAAGGCAAAGCCTTCATCCTTTTTAATGATTAATTCAAGCCCAATTGTTCCAATATAGTTCTGAATTTCAGCCTGGTAATGAATAATGTTTTCCCATAGTGGTGAGGCACGTTCAATTGGTGATTTCAGAAGTCGTATAATGGCTCTGGAGTAGGGTTGTTCGTACTTTTCTAAATTTGTCATTCTAATAATCCTTAAGAGCATATGACAATAATTTCAGGGATTTGAATGGACTTTTGTTGGGCCTGATCGAAGCAGATACGCTGTTGATGCTTGTCATTTACAGTATGTTTAAAATCTTTGATAACATCCATGTATCCAAATAGCTCTGGTAATCCTTGAGAAAGCCCACCTTGTTTATCAATGAGTTCTTGAATACTTGCTTGTGATTGGTGAAGTAAAATATTTTGAATGTGCTGTCTGATTTTCTTTTTATCAACATGGATGTGTGCAAATAGTTTTGCCAATTGTTCCGAGTGAGCTAGGTCCGTGCTGGCCAGAGTAGGATTTATCTTATAGTTAACGGGTTCTGATTTATCAGAGGTTAACTTTCTTTCAAAAGGGATTTTTATTTCTGCTGAGGTTTCGATCTCAAAACCAATATCTGGTTTTTGATTATGCTTATTTAAGATTAGCAGAGATTTCTTAATGTCCTGAATAATGCTTTTTGTGAGTGCAGATTGAGAAGCTTCACTTTCTTTAATGATACGGCTCAGCTTTTCAGCCATACGATCGTTTGCCTTATAAACTTTTTGACCAGATTGATGCAGATACTTTTTCATTCCACTCAGGAAAAAGTCATCAATCTGAATATTCTTTTCTTGAAGCATTGAATATAGAGAAGTAACTAGACTGTCCCATTCTTGTTGCAGACTTGGATTGAGTAGGAAAGACCAAAAAGCATAAAAACTTTTACCTTGAGAGCTTTCTTTGAGAATATCAAGCGAGTCAAAGGCAAATTGTAAGATGTCACTTTTGTATAGATTCCCTTCAGCATGACGTTGATAGATATCTTTGGTAATGGATTTAAAATTTTCTTCTACCTCTTTGAAGTCAGATAGAAGTTCTTTTGCGGATTGGGTAATTTCTTTAAAACGAGGTGTAATTTGATATTCTTCATAGACATTAATATCCTCGCCAATCTTGAGGCGTTGGATTTGCTGTTCAATTTCAAGCTTCTTCTGCTCTAATACTTGAATACGGTTTTCTACATTATCATTTGTATTTTCTACTAGCTCTTTGAGTTGATTAAAGATGTATTTGAATTTGGATTCAGTACCGATAAATTCTTCTTTTATAAGGCTTTGTAACCAGTCCAATGTCTTATTTGTGTGAGAGGATAACTCATAAAAAATGACACCCTGATCATCCTGATAGTTGCTGAGAAAACCTTTGTTGGTCCAATATTGAATATAGCGTTTTGCTTTTGCCTCATAGGTTGTAAGTGATAAATCTTGATAGGTATTGAAGTCATCGGCTAAATCAAACTCGTCATTGTCATTAATAAAATCAATGTTCGTTTCAATATATTTGATTAAAGCCAATTGCAGCTTTTCTGATGAGTTAGAGGGTTGTTGGTTGGAAAAAGCCTCAAGCAGAAACTGAATAACCCATTCTCTGTTTTTTAGACACAAGAGAGCAATGCTAGGAGAAGTTCTAAGAGAGATCAATATTTCTTGAACATTTGGCATTTTTTGCTCCGTGGTTGATTTTTAAACGATTTTATAGCTATTAGTAATACCTAATAAATTATTCAAGAAAGTTACTAGGGTCTGAGGTATATTCGACGATCAGCATTTATCAAGTGCAGAAAGATCTTGATACTATAATAAAAGTAATCTCCTCAATGAAGGCTAATGACTGAGTAGTTAGTGTTTGGTTTGATATTAACTTTAACTCATTGTTGTATCTAGTATTCCATCTTATTGTTATACAATAATCTATTGACTCTAGATTGCACAGTCTAGCTTGAATGAAGAGCGACAAATTATGTCGTATATTTTTAATTTTTATTGAAGATATAGTGGTTATTTATTTTGAGATTATTTTATGGAGTTTAGGCTAATTGAAACCAACTTATGTCATCAGGTTGAATATTTAAAGCTTGCTCAAATAACAAATGAAGTGCTAGCTTTTAAAATAATCTCTGTGATTAATTTAGATAAAAAATTTTTAGATACACATATTTTAATATATCTTTTTACCAAGATAATAAGGTTTTATAATCCTTTTGTTTTTTAAATTATTGATCTAATATTTTGACTGGAATCAAGCTAAAAGCAACTAAGGCAATGATGGAAAAATAAAAGTAAGGCTTATAAATATCAAACGATTCTCGTTTAGTTGTAAGTAGGTCTTAGTGTGATAGTAAATTTTAATTTTCAGGATAAAGCTTAATGGTGAAATGGGCTAATCTAACAAGTAATTTTTGGAATATCATTACCCATCTTGTAGCCATCTTTTTAGCGACTTACTTTTGGTCTACAGAATGGGGGAATAAAACAGTTACATTTGTAGAGTCATATTTTCCAAAAGTTAAACTTGAAGGGGATAGCACACTACATCAATGGTTTAGTGGTGTTTTTACAACAAATATACCAGTTTTAGTCACTTTCTTATTCTATTTGCTGGTTTTTCTTGTTCTTCTTGAGGTTGTATATGTTAAAAGGTGGAATATTAAAGAAAATAGTAGATCTAAAGCTATTATTTTATCGATAGGGGTACTAGCTTTTAATATCAATACACTAATTCTAATTTACTCATGTTTTGCCATAAGTTTACCTATTCTCTATTTGTTCCAAGGTGCTGGTATGAGATGGGGGCTGTTTTGTTTTGGTCTATTTAACTTGTTTTTTTACTATATTTGTGCATGCTTGCATCGGCATGCGGTTGATAAATTTATTGATTATGTAAGATCTGTTCATAAAATTGGTCTGTAAGTTTTACATGGATAATTAAGAATGCCTGTAATTTAGGCATTCTTTACAATTTATATATTCTAAATTGCATTATTTTTTTGCATAAGCTCACTAACGATGTTCAGGATTTGCAATGAAATTCCTATTGATGAACCTGAAGGGACCTTTAAGTTAGAATCATTTGATTGATGGGCTGGAGTTATTGCTCGTTGTGTCAATACTCCTAACGCGACACCTTCTTCATTGACAATAGGCCCTCCACTTGCTCCACTATGCATACCATTATCTATATAAAAAACGTCAGTTTCTATTTTTATATTCTGGGAGCTATCATTAGCAAAAATACGACGAATATTTCCAATGTAACCTTGTTTAATTATTGGACCAGTCATATCTGCTAAGTATCCTTCATCTCTAATTGCTTTAATAAAATTATCTGCGCCAAATGAGTCTGGATCGATAATTTTCTCAATAGAAAATGGAATATTAAGTTCATCAGAGTAGCCCGCCACAAACACTCTTTGGCCTAGGTTTACTGAATTGATACTTGCAGGTAGAAAGGGAAATTTGAAAGTTTGTTGTTCTTTTGGTTGTAATGCAGCTATATCGAGCTGTATTATTTCTTTAAAAGCTGGGACGTTTATTCCAAATGAGCAAAAAGATACTGTATATTCAACTAAAGGCAATTCTGGAAATTTTATAAAAATTTTTTGCTGTGGATGCATGTAATCCTCTTCTTTTATAGGCATCCTACCAGTTACCACATGTGCAGCCGTTATAACCTCTCCAGTATCAGTGAAGCTAAAACAAGTACCTTCACTTATGATTTCATCGCCTTCAAAAACTGTCACATATCCACAACAACTTTGGATTTTTTCATATAAATCTTTAAACATAATTTTTCTCTATTTTAAGCTGCTTAAATATATAAATAATTTAATCAATTACTTATATTTTAAACGAAAAATAATTATAAAAGGTAATGAACTTTATTGGTAATCCTCGCAAAAAAAATGGTACTCAAAAGAGCACCATTCTTTACTTCAGCAAATAGCTGAAGTAATTTTTCAATCCGCGATTAAAGGTTGTGGAACACCTAATTTTCCTACATTGTACTCCTATTTTTGAAAACTTCAACTCGGCTTAGATAGTAAGATTAATACATCCTCTCGCTTAAACAGCCTGATCTTATGATCCGTTTTACCCATGTAATAAGGCTTGATCAGCTTCTGCTTCTGTAAGTTCGTAATATGTGAATGAGGCATACCGAGGAGGTTGCTGGCTTCAGCTCCTGTTAAATATTCTTCTTTTAACTTAAGGATCTCATTTAGTTCGTCTCTTTTAACCAGTCTCCAATAGACTAGTTCTTCAATTGTTAGAAAGCCTGTTTTGCACCAATATTGTCGTAACCAATTCAATGAACAATTTAACGTCTCAGCTGCATCTTCAATACTAATAAAGTCATCACTTTCAACTTTATTCTTTATCAGATGTAATGATCTTCTATCAACTCGTACTGAGATGGGGTTCTCTGAGTTTCTGATCAAATAGCCTTGATGTACTAAATATAATACTTGTCTTAAGCTTATTCTCAATAAACAAGCTGCTTCAAATAGAGAATAACAGTGATCCTCTATCAAGTTATTTGTCCCTTTCCTATGTCTTCCTGTTCGAGTTTGATAATGGGAAATTTGGTTAAGATCTATCAGCTCGATATCCTTTACAGAAGACTGTTCATAAAAGTTAATTGATAAGCCATCAATATGTGGTCCACTTACTGGGACTATCCCAATACTTAGTAGCTTCTCTACTAAATTTGTAGGGTTAACTTTAAGCTTTCTTGCCAAGGTTGATGCTGTGACATAATTTTCATGAAATGCTTCAAGTTTTTCGTATGAGATAACCTTTACAATGGATTGATTATCATCAAGAAGCCAGTGAGTTTTGCTCAATTTTCTTGCTGTTTCAAAATTGATGTCCAGTTTTTTTGAGATTTCCGTAATTGTTGGTTGTACGGATTTCTCTTGAGGCTTAGCTTTCAGAGGTATAAATATTTTATGATCAATAAACTTATTTTTTTTAATCAAAAGTTTTTCAATTAATGAGCTTTTAAAGTCTTCAAAACCATAATGTTCTTTACGTAATTTTAAGAAATCATTTGCCATAAGACTTTTGAGTCGCCCTCGGCCAATATTTAAGATGAGTCGGACATCTTCATGTAATAAATGGAATTCTTCTGATCTAGAATTGATTTTATATCGAGAGCATCTTTCTTCCACTAGTCTTAGATAGTTGCCAAAGTAGTTAAACTTTTCTTTTTCCTTTAAAAAGGGAAGAAGTTGAACTCTTGGGTGGGCTAGATAAATCCTATTGTTTATCCAAGTGCTCAATCTTTTAATCGAATTGCTAGGATCTGTAAAATATTCATAAGTTGCTTTTGTATATTCTTCATCAGAGAAAGGCTCCTGAAGCTCAGCAAAACATTCTAATGCTGTCCAGTATGAGGTGAACTCCTGAAAAAACTCGTGATTTTCTTCTTTTAGAATTCTGATGAACCAATGAATGATATGGATTGTCTTACAATGAACTTTTGGAGCATGAGTGAGATCAGCATTACAAGAAGGGCATAATGTAATACAGCCTTTAGCAAGTGTAATTGCCTTTCCGCATTCATGACACTTATTTAAAAGTAATAATGAATGTACTGGGCAGGCATAAATTGGCTTAAATAACCATATTTTTTTAAAATAAGGGTGTTCATCAAGACATTGAGGACAAAATGAAAACTCACGAAGCCGTAGTAAATTTTCATTAACTTTTAACTCTCCCCACTTTCGAGGAGAGCGATTGGTGGGGCCCACACGTTCTAATGCTAAATGTTGATAAGAAGAATCCAGATATAAAACTTGTAGAACGAATTTAAAACGGGGTAGATCAGTTAAATCACAATTAGGTGCTTGCTTGGCAAAGTAGGAGTAATTTTCTTTACCTAGTAGTGTATATACTGATGAATGCATATTTAGCTGTGCAGCTCTGAGCAAATAGCTAGCAGCTGTTTCTTCTTCAAAGGGAATTGGTTGTATAAGCAAAATTTTATTATTCATTCTTAAACTCCTCTTATGCCTGAGGCTAATTGGGCAAGACTCATAACAAACGGATCTTGTTTAAAATCACTAATAAATAGGGTTATTCCGAGTTTCCATGCTTGGCTGAAATCATTTTGCGTAACAGTTTCTCTTCCATCTTCTAATGCAATCACAATACTTTCACGTATAAGACTCATCACATAGGAGTGATAACCTTTAGTTGCAGCAAAGATTTGCATGCCTAAAAGATAACTATCTAACTCAGGACTAAAAACTGTATCGTGTTCGAGGGCTTTGTTAGAGATTTCATGCAGAAATAAGTAGATTGTCCCATATGTATCTTTTGTACCTAGGGTAAGTGGAGATAATTTATATTGAAAAGAAAATCGCCTAGCAATTTGGGTATCAACTTGGATGAGTTTTGCGAATGGGGGAAGTCCTACAAGACAGAAGCTAATTCCTGTTTCATTCACAAGGGTTTTTATCCAGTTTCCTACTGTAATATTCATTCTTGTAGATGTTGCTTTCCGATCAAAAAGATGATGGAACTCATCTAGAAAAACCAGCTTTGTTTCACATTGTATGAGTAGATAGGTGAGTCTTGAAGTGAGGTATTTTGTCGTACCTATGTCAAAACTAGGATCGCCTAATTTATTTAGCATTGTGATTGCTAAGGACTTTACTGTTGCTGGTGATGGAACCTCAACGTAAAAGGCAGGAATAACCCGTTTTTTACGATCATTCTCTATTTTAATCGAACTTGGCATTTGGGCGATTAATGCTTGACATAGTGTTGTTTTTCCAAGCCCACCTTCAGATAGCAGCATACTCCCAATAGGTTCTTTATATGCAACACTACGTTCAGCACATTGCTGAATACCTTTATATGCAAGCATAAATTCATCGGAGGTAATCACAAGATCATTGAGATAGCTGACTGCTTCAAATGTAGTATTATCTTTTGTCATCTTTTTTTACCTCCATTGAGCCAAATCTAGTTGGAGGCGTTAAATTCTCTTTGTGGATTTCCTCATATATTTTTAAATTTTCTGAATTGACTGCTGAATTTAAGCCTAAATTTTCTTTCAATTGTTGCAACTGCTTGGGAATATCAATTTTGACTTGCTTTAGCGTGGGCCTCTTCCTAACAAGATTTGTTTGTATGTCCTGCATTAGGTTATATAAGTGATATAGATCAGCAAACATCCCCAATCGTTGTCTGTCTGCATCTGCCATTAATTTTTTTCTTTTCTGTACTTCTAAATGAACAGCACGAGATAAGTTGTATGTATATTCCGGTTTTGTTGAATCCGCTTGAATGACGACTTGCTTATCATTTGGCGAAAGGATATAGACTTCATTGAGGTTAAGGTCATCGACCAAAACCGTAACTTTTTTAACTCTTTCCGCTTCTAGAATTGTCAATGCATGAGAGTAGTAAGCTAATCCATCTATTTGCACTTGCCCATGATGGATTGTTCTATCAATGGGTCTGCGGCAAATAATTTTAGCATCCGCTTCTGTCAGAAAAGATGGTTTGATATGTTCAATTGCATCACCCCACATTAAAATAGGCGCTCGACCAGTTTTACTATGAATAGATTGCTGATAGGTATTATTAATCCAGTCATTTATGTAGTCTTTGACCTGTTCTACTGAATACCTGGCATTCTTACTGGGATTATAGAGACCTCGCTCACTGGGATTTGAAAAGGTGGTACCAGATAGCTTCTGAATAACTCCTTTGGTCAATGTCGAGAAAAAGCGTTCGATATGAGGTTTGTTATTAGGCGTTCCAATTTGGGATGGAGTAAGTGTAATTTTTAATTGTTCACAAACTCTTGCCAAGGCACTATTCTTAAATTCGACACCATTATCTGGAATAATAATTGATGCTATGCCTCCAGGTAATCCATGATTTGGACGAGTAATCATGTCTTTGATAACTGCTAAGGTTGTCATGGCACTAGGTGGAAACATACTAATGTGGGTACCCACGATCACACGTGAATATACATCGATCGCACAAGCTAAGTATGGTCGTCCTAGTACTTGGTGTGTTATTGGGTCAATCACAATAATATCCAAATAATGCGTATCGATTTCGACCATGTAGAGTGCAAAGGGACTAGGGCAACTTTGACCAGATGCTTGAAATGTTTTTCGTGCTATGCGGCTCCCTTTTTTAATTTTAGTAACCAGATAAGGGTCTAATTTTTCTATATAACGTTGAATGGTTCTTCTGCTAGGTAAATATTTTGTTGATATTCCTTGTTCTATCAACCTACCTAACACATAAGCTTGAACATCTTTACTGGTTCGATACTCAGGCTTTAAATAAACTTCATTAATTCCTTGAGACATGATTTGATAAACTTCTGGAGGGAATCGAAGCGATTGATTACCTTTATGCCCATTACTTAAACTTAAATTGTTATGACAGGTACTGTGATATTTATTCACCCATCGGGCTACAGTTCTGGGTGAAGGAGGTGTTTGATCCTCAAGCTCTACTGCGACTTCTTTAATAAGCTCCTTTAAAGGAACTAGAGCTGTAGGCATGTGCAATTTGTAAAGAGCCGATTTTACATATCGTTCTTTGCGTTGTATTTCACTACATTTCTCAGGATCGATGATTAATTTTTCAGGAGCAAAAATACATTTGATTTCTTCATTTTTATAGTATTTTTCAAATGATTCAGAGGATAAAGTAAAGGATTTTCCTCCTATAACAGCAGCATAGCGGATTGTTCCATAAGCAACTTTAGTGATCTCAAAAACATAGTCTTCTTGATTGCTAAAAATAAAGCGAAAGCCTGGTTGAGGAATAAATAATGATGATGACATTTTAAATTCCCCCTTCAGTATCTATGATGATCTTTTTATGAAAGAGTAAGTAATCCCCCAACTCACAAGGCAAACCTAATTTTTGAAGAGATTCATAGGCTGCTTCAATACTCTGAAGAGAAAGTCTTTGCAATGCACCGATAGCCAAATCAATTTCTAACGGTGTCCAAATTCGGTTATGTCCCCGTTGATAAAGATATAAAAGTTTTTGGAGCTGTTTCTTGTTTGGTAAGCTAGATTGATCAATAAGTTTAAATGTAATACCCATTTGATTAAGTATTTCAGCGACTTGTTCAAACTTCTGTAGCTCTTCTTGTTTCAGAGCTTTAATAGAAGGTTTCACCTCATGGATTTCAAATGATCCATCTATGTTTTGTACTAAAAAGTCTGGATAGCAAAAATTATTTCCTGATAAGGGAATCTTTAAGGCCTGTGTACGGAAGCTTTTTACTTGGGAACTTTGTTCAAGACTGATTGCATTTGCTAATTCTAGGAAACTTTCAAGCGGAATTGATCCGCCAGATTTAGTACTAGGAAATAAGGATGTTCTACGGCCAAAGCATCCTTGGTAAATTCTACGTTGACCATGAAGTGTTGATGCCAAGTTGGGTTCAGCCTGAAAAGCTTTTTCTATTTGCTCCCAAATGAACTTGGTGAGGGTATTCCTTTTTTGTTGTGGGAAAGGGTACATATAAGTATCTCCAGCATTCTGTTACATCTCCAAGACTTTTTTAGAGATGAATAAAATTCTTTGTTGCTTAAAAAATAGCAACAAGACTTGACTGGCGGCTTTATACGGAAGATACTTTGATTACGACGTCTTTGTATGATTCCATATAAAGTCACTAACGGATCCTTTTTAGGGTCCGTTTTTTAATTTAGGTTTATTTCTAGTTCATATTAATACTCCCTTTACTTTCTAGGTTTGCTAACCAGAGAATAACGTCATTTGTATAGGCAAACTTGCCTTTACGGTTTTCTATATTAAAGGTTGAAAACGGAATTTGTTTTCTAGAAATAGCTTGGCGAAAAGCGGCTGTGGATTTGTAACCCAATAACTTTGCTAAATCATAACCACCAATAATTTCGCCATATTTTTCTTTTATTTCAGCTATTAATAATTTTGACTGCCGATTAGTTTGCATATCTAGTATCGAATAGTTGCACATAGACTCTATATTAGAGCTATTAGGTTATGTTACAACACTACATGAAATGCTTTAATTTCATGTAGTGTTGACAAAGATAAAATGATTCAAGTTATAAAAAAAGGAAGAAAACCTAAGCATCTTACGGAAATTTTAAGAACGATAGTTTGGGTTGAATATGCTAAACAGCAGGCTAACAGGAAAGCCTTTTCTGTAGAGACAATGGTTAGGGGTAAACCCACTCAACCCTTAGAAAAGTTAAATAGATGGAATCGGTATGAGAATGGAAAACATACTCCGAAAGCTGAGTACCTGGATGAGGTTGACTTCGTAATATCCGGTTCTAGGGCAATATTTGACCATGTATTGTGGGACGTACTGTCTTCATTTAATCGTACCCAAGATGAAATAAATGACTTAATCCAAAGATTAGAGCCACAAGTAAAGTTTCAACTTATCAGTCGATTAAAAGTGGCACCTATAAAAAGAAAACCTTTTAATGAATATGCTGTTGAGTCGCTAACTAGAATAGGATCAATTGACTGTCTTGTAGTGGCAATATTAATGATTCAAGAGTCAATTCATTTGGGATCAGAAAAACTTCGAGAGCTTGCTTTAGAGCTATATGTAGGGTTGACAGAGAAAATAGCCCGAGACCCTTTGTTCTTTAATGTACATCTTGAGTTATTTGACTATATTGATAAAACTTTCAAACACTACATCTTTTTAGCTCCAAATATTCGACTCTCTGTTGTAATTTTTTGGCGATCATATAGAGATAACTTTTGGTCAGAGGAAATGAAGCAAAAGTCTGAAGCTTTAGAAGCAAGTAGAAAAGTGGCTCCTAGTAAAGAGATTTCACTAAAAACTCGGTTAGAGTCTTCGGATACACCTTCATATTTTGATTAAATTTTATAAATTTCAAACTTTTAATCTTGTTTTTTTATGCTTTAAAGGTTCCTTATACGAGATTTTTATCCGCAAAGATCATTAGGAACAACACTTTACCCTTAAAGTTATAGGGTAAAGTGTTGATTTGGGATAATTAACTTTTATCAATCTTTGTTGTAAGTGTTATATAACGCCAAGCATTTGTTCCATCATTTTTTGCTCTCCAGTTTGTTGCTTTGATAGAAGCCTTCCAGTTCTCTGTACTACTTGAACAAGAATAGTCACCAATCCATTTAGAATTGCGGATCTGTATAAGTACTTCAATTGTTAACTGGTCTGGTGGGGGTAATGGTTGCCCATTTTTTACTAAACCAGCATTTATCATTACTGCATTATTATCACCTAGATAAGTAAATTGCCCATTTTGTCTGCGGCATAGACCCTGTAGCTTTTTATAAGGTGATGCTAATTGCTCTACCCATTGTTGATGAATAAAAAAAGGGGATGAGTAGGTAGATACCCTCATTTCAAATTCATTATCAATTAGGACCGGTTTTGAAGAGTCATATGATTTTATATGCCATTCGTTGGTCAACATTTGGTTCACAGATATAGATGTACCCATATCTTGAAATTTTGTTGTACAAGATGCCAAGGTCATAACAGATAAAATAATTGGTAAATTTTTAGTCTTTAACATCATTCTAATTCTCAAATATCCTGTTTTGGGATATTTTGAATTGTAACTGATATTGAGCCATGCGCTCAATACATGACCCTAGGTATCAAGACCTAATCAAGAAACTTATAGAACTTCGTGAGTCAAAAAATGTGACTCAGGTTGAGCTCGCGCATCGTTTGAATAAACCCCAATCTTATGTTTCGAAAATTGAAATTCTAGAAAGACGTATAGATGTGATTGAGTTACGTGACTGGATAAATGCTCTAGATGAGAATATAGCAATATTTTTAAGTTATCTAGGCTAATTATTCTTAAAAAACACAGGTTTTTATCATAAATAAGTGACTTAGTAATTTTCTTCTTCTTAATTTATATTTTAAAAAACCATTGAATTTAAAATGAATTTCCTTAAGATTAATTACTATTAGGCATTGCTTTGATGTTAGAGAAATATAATGATAGATTTTGTTTTTGGTAAGAAAGTTAATCCTGCCGCAATAGATCAACTGGTTCAATGTTTTTCATCATTTGATGGTGTGGAAGGAACTTTGTATATCGGTTATCCCATGTTTGAATCAGGAGATGATGCTTTCTTAACAGATGCTTTGTTAGTTACTAAAGAGCACGGTGTTGTCGTATTTGATTTAACTACTTTTAATGTAGATGACGAAGAGGAAGTTTTTACTTACCAAGATGAATTATATAGAGGCACTTTACAAAAATTTTTATCGCAAAAAGAACTAATAAATCGTCGTAAATTAATCTTTGATATAGAAATTCTATCTTTAAGACGCGAAAGTCATGACGAGGAATCTTTTGTAACTTTAGAAGATGTTATTTCAGTGATAAAAGAATTTGATTCTCTTGAAGAAAATACTTTTAAACTTATCAATGCTGCGATACAAAAAACAGAAGTTCTTAAACCTACCAAGAAAAGAACCAAGGTCCAGAGAGATGATTCTTTTGGTGGGGTAATGAAAAAAATTGAGAAGGAAATTGCCAATTTGGATTCTTGGCAGAAAAAAGCAGCAATTGAAAGTCCTGATAAACCTCAAAGAATACGAGGTTTGGCTGGTTCAGGAAAAACTATTATTTTAGCAATGAAAGCAGCATATCTTCATGCATATGAGTCAGATAAGAGAATAGTAGTTACTTTCCAAAGTAGAACGTTATATCAACAATTTGAAAAATTAATAAGTAAATTTTATTTTGAGCATAAAAAGGATGAACCTGATTTTGATTATTTAACAATTCAACATGCTTGGGGGGGAGAATATGAAAAAGGTGTTTATTCAGAAATTTGTAAATATCTAAATTATCCTCTTCTAAATTTTAATTCTGCTGAAACTAAGTATGGTCGTGAAGCTGCATTTAAAGGGGCTTGTGCGGAATTGCTAAAATATGTTGAAACTTTAGAAGTTTCTCCTATTTTTGATTATGTTCTGATAGATGAAGCTCAAGACTTTCCAGAAGAATTTTTTAAACTTGTTTATAAATTTACCAAAGAGCCTAAAAGAGTTGTTTGGGCATATGATGAATTACAAAACTTAGGTGAACATATCATGTTACCACCTGAACAATTATTTGGATTAGATAGTCAAGGTATTCCACTAGTAACTCTCCACAATGATGAAGATAAAGCTCAACAAGATGTAATGTTGCCTATATGTTATAGAAATCCACCTTGGACCTTGACATTTGCTTTGTCTGTAGGGCTTGGTATTTATCGAGAGGAGGGGTTAGTCAGAATGTTTAGGGAACCTTTGTTTTGGGAAAATATAGGATTTGAACGAGTAGGGGGGGATCTAAGATTAGGTCAGGGGGTCACTTTACAAAGGTCAAAGGCACGGACACCTGATTATTTTGATAACTTGATGGATCCTGAAACTGCTTTATCTCTTAATAGATTTAATTCTGAGGAAGAACAAGCAAAATGGGTCGCTCAACAGATTAAGTATAATATTGAAAATCAGGAACTTGATGCTAGTGATATTTTGGTTATATATCCAGTTCCATATACTTTATCGAGACAGGCAGCTCATTTAACATATGAATTAAGATGCTTAGGAATTGATAGTCATATTATTGGCTCTAAGGGGGTAAGCAAAGATATTGTCTTTAAGGATGATTCTATTGCAATTACTCATATCCATCGTGCAAAAGGGAATGAAGCCGCAATGGTATATGTAATGAACTCTCATTATTATCAGAGTGGTTATGAGTTAGGTAAAAAAAGAAACTCTTTATTTACGGCTATTACTCGTACTAAAGCTTGGTTACGGGTTTGCGGTATTGGCCCTTTAATGGAAGCATTAGAGGCGGAATATATTAAATTATTAGAAAATAATTTTAAGTTATCATTCCAATATCCTAATAGCACTTCAATCGACCAATTAGATCAAGCATATGGTGATAAAACTGAAGATGAACGAAAAGAATTAGTAAATGGATTCGAGTTTATTAAACAAATTAAGAATATGTTAGATAAAGGGGAATTGACGATTGATGATGTACCAGAAGATCTAAGAAAAATTTTTGGGGGTTAAGTATGTCATCAATTAGACCCGACGCCATGGCAGCCCATATTAATAAACTTTGCTATGAATGGGAGAAAGCTGGTTTAGCACTTGCTTCAAATAATACAGTTGTTAAACAAAACGGTGAGGGCCGTAGTTTGATAACTTGGAAAGAGGAAGGGGCAGCTCTCAAACAAAATGAATTTTCTACTCTGTCTGAATATTTAACTTTATTAAAATGTTCTCAATATACAATGGTTCTATATGATGGATCGATCTTGCAGATTTCTTATAAAATAAAAAGAAATGAAATTATTGGACATCGTTTAGGTTGGTTTCCATCTCCTATCAATCTTGTAAATGTGCAAGACATAGATGAAATAGTATTCAAAATTCATGAGTCTTTGAATACTAATAGCAGTTTATTAGAAGAGTATCTAACTGATCCAGAGCCTAGCTATCCGATTAATTTAGATACTTTCTATCAACGCAGCCCTATTCGTTTTGATTATGACATGATGCCATCTGATAGAAAGGACAAGCATCCTGATGTCCATTTGCATATTAGTATAGAAGACTGTCGAATTCCTGTAAAAGGTCCACTTTGCTTAAGAAAGTTTATGGCTTTTATTGTAGAAAACTTTTATCCTCACCTCCCTTTAGAAGGTAGTCTCGTAAATGATTTACCAAGTTGGTTTTCACAAGATATGTTAACTCAGTATCATAGAAATAAATTTCATCTATTTGCGTTATAAATCGAAAGTATTCCAAAATCTACATAATAAAAAATCCGATCAAAAATCGGATTTTTTATTAATGACAACTTATGTGTCGCTCAATGACACTTTATGCGTCGCAAATGACAACTTATGTGTCGCGTGACGACAGTGGGACACCTTACCAGCTCAACGCACCACCAGTTTGATAATCAGTTACACGCGTTTCAAAGAAGTTTTTCTCTTTACGCAAGTCCATCATTTCAGACATCCACTGGAATGGGTTATTTACACCAGCAAACTGCTCAGGTAAACCTAACTGCGCTAAACGACGGTTACAGATGAATTTCAAATATTCTTCCATCATCGCTGCGTTCATACCCAATACACCACGTGGCATTGTGTCACGCGCATATTCGATTTCAAGCATAGTACCTTCAAGAATCATCTGAATGATTTCTTCTTGGAATTCAGCAGTCCACAAGTTTGGATTTTCGATCTTGATTTGGTTAATCATGTCGATACCAAAGTTCAAGTGCATAGACTCATCACGTAAGATGTACTGGAATTGCTCAGCAACACCATTCATCTTGTTACGACGACCCATAGACAAGATCTGGCTGAAACCACAGTAGAAGAAGATCCCTTCAAGTACGCAATAGAATGCAATCAAGTTACGCAGTAAGATTTGATCGTTTTCAGGTGTACCTGTTTGGAAGGTTGGATCACATAAAGACTGAGTATATTTCAAGCCCCACGCTGCTTTACGAGCAACTGATGGAACTTCACGGTACATGTTGAAGACTTCGCCTTCATCCATACCTAAAGATTCGATACAGTATTGGTAAGCATGCGTGTGAATCGCTTCTTCAAATGCTTGACGCAAGATGTATTGACGGCATTCAGGATTGGTAATGTGACGGTAAATCGCCAACACCAAGTTGTTTGCAACCAAAGAATCCGCAGTAGAGAAGAAACCTAATGAACGCATCACGATGGTACGCTCATCTTCGGTTAAGCCATTTTCAGACTTCCAAAGTGCGATATCGTGGTTCATGTTGACTTCTTGCGGCATCCAGTGGTTTGCACACCCGTCTAGATACTTTTGCCAAGCCCACTCGTATTTGAATGGTACAAGTTGGTTTAAGTCAGCGCGACAGTTGATCATGGCTTTATCATCAACTTGTACACGTTGTGCACCCATTTCAAGCTCTTCTAAGCCAGGTGCAACGTCTAACTTTTCTAAGGCGTGAGATGCTCTTGCCAACGAATCGGTTGGATTTGTTGATCTTGCTGTATAGGTTCCAGCGGATTGTGTAGTTGCCACATTCTGCGATGACTGCTTTGTATCAGATACCACTTGCGAATCAGTCGTTTTTTTCTGTTCGACGGGCGCAGGCTGGTGAGCTTGTGCAGCTTGTTTCTGTTCATCATCTTCAAAATCGTCCCAACTTAGGATAGACATCGTTGTTCTCTCTTCGTTGTTAATATCTATGTTCGACATCTCACAATGGAAGATGTCACTACTATACGCTTATTCTGTGCAAGCAAAATTAAGTTTTGCCGATAGTTGTTTTGTTCTTGTTCGAAAGAACAGATATCCACACTACTTATTTTGCTTACGCTTTTGCTGCTTACGGATCGCAAAGAATGCATAGACCGCAGGCACGTAAAAAACTAAAAAGGCTAAGATCAGCACGATTACGCCTAACTCATAGTTATGACTTAAATGGAACATTTCTTCGCCTTTTATAATTTCAGATTTTTTGAATCCCCCTAACTCCCCCCTTTTTTTAAAGAGGGGACTTTATTCCCCTTGAGGATTGGGGAGGATTACTTACTGACAAGCCTCACAATCTGGATTGTCGATTGAACATGCTTGTGGTACTGGTGCTGCTTGAGCGAAACCATCTTCTTCAGCAGGCGTTTCAGGTTTAGTTTCTTGAGTAACCACAGCCACTGGTGCAGCAACAGTTGTTGCTTTTACTGCGTTTAAAGCACCCGTGTTAATGGTTGATTTTTCCGCAGAGGTTGCACCTAATGCACGGAGGTAATAAGTTGTTTTAAGACCACGTAACCAAGCCATCTTATAAGTGATGTCTAGTTTCTTACCATTTGCACCAGCGATATAAAGGTTCAATGACTGTGCTTGGTCGATCCATTTTTGACGACGTGATGCAGCATCTACGATCCAACGTGTATCTACTTCAAATGCAGTCGCAAAAATTGCTTTTAACTCTTCAGGGATACGTGCAATTTTTTGTACTGAACCCTCAAAGTGTTTCAAGTCGTTAACCATCACAGAGTCCCAAAGACCACGATCTTTTAACGCACGTACCAAGTACGGGTTGATCACTGTAAATTCACCAGAAAGGTTAGATTTTACATAAAGGTTTTGGAAGGTCGGTTCGATAGACTGTGAAACGCCACAAATATTTGAAATGGTTGCTGTAGGGGCAATCGCCATTACATTTGAGTTACGCATACCATCTTTTTGAACTTTAGTACGTAATGTATCCCAGTCCAAACGTTGAGTACGGTCAACTTCAAACATACGCTCTGGACGTGATTTTGCAACGATATCTAAAGAGTCGATTGGCAGGATACCTTGATCCCACAATGAACCTTTGAATGTTGAATACACACCACGTTCAACAGCAAGGTCGCTTGATGTTTGAATCGCGTAGTAGCTGATCACTTCCATTGATTCATCAGCAAAATCTACCGCTGCATCAGAACCATAACCCATACCCAATTCATATAAAGCATCTTGGAAGCCCATGATACCCATACCGACAGGGCGGTGTTTCATATTTGAATTACGTGCTTGTTCAACTGCGTAGTAGTTGATGTCAATCACGTTGTCGAGCATACGAACAGCAGTTTTAACTGTACGCGCTAATTTTTCACGGTCTAATGCGCCACCTTGAACATGTTGTACAAGGTTGATCGAACCTAAGTTACATACTGCGATTTCATCTTTATTGGTATTTAAAGTGATTTCAGTACATAAGTTAGATGAATGCACTACACCTACGTGTTGTTGTGGTGAACGTAAGTTACATACATCTTTGAATGTGATCCAAGGATGACCTGTTTCAAACAACATTGATAACATTTTGCGCCATAAGTCTTTCGCACGGATTTTCTTATGCAGCATGTTGTTTTCTTTTGCAATGCCTTCGTAGTAAGCATAGCGTTCAGCAAATTCACCGCCAGTTAAATCATGCAAATCAGGCGTTTCAGATGGTGTGAACAGTGTCCATTCAGCGTCTTCAATCACACGTTGCATAAACAAATCTGGAACCCAGTTAGCCGTGTTCATGTCGTGAGTACGACGACGATCATCACCAGTGTTTTTACGAAGCTCTAGGAATTCTTCAATGTCCAAGTGCCAAGTTTCTAGGTATGCACATACTGCACCTTTACGTTTACCACCTTGGTTTACTGCAACAGCAGTATCGTTGGCAACTTTAAGGAAAGGTACAACACCTTGTGACTTACCGTTAGTACCTTTGATATATGAGTTCAAGGCACGTACTGGTGTCCAGTCATTACCTAAACCGCCTGCCCATTTAGAAAGAAGGGCATTGTCACGCATCGCACCATAGATGTCATAAAGATCATCTTGAATCGTAGTTAAGTAACAGCTTGACAATTGTGGACGTAATGTACCTGAGTTAAACAGGGTCGGTGTAGACGCCATATAATCGAAGCTAGACAATAAGTCATAGAACTCGATTGCACGATCTTCACGCTGTTCTTCATTTAATGCAAGTCCCATTGAAACACGCATAAAGAACAATTGCGGAAGTTCGAAACGTACATCATTTGAGTGAATGAAGTAACGGTCAAATAAAGTCTGTAAACCTAAATAGGTAAATTGGTTTGAGCGTTCTGGTTTGATTGCAGCTGCCAATTTTGCAAGGTCAAAGTTTAAAAGCTCAGGAGAGAGAAGCTCAAGCTCGATACCTTTGTTTAAATAAGTTTCGAGCGCATCGCCTTCGATAGTATCTGTAGCTAAACCTAAGAATTTTAAACCTGTCGCAACCAAGTCATCACGTAATAGACGTGCAGTTACATAAGTATAGTTTGGTTCTTGTTCGATACGGGTACGTGTCGCCATCATCATCGTGGTTGAGATGTCTGACTGTTTTACACCGTTATATAAGTTTTTAACTGTTTCATCGACAATGGCTTGAACATTGATGCCTTCTAAGCCTTCACTTGCTTTTTCAATCGTGGCTTGAAGTTTGCTCAAATCTAGAGGCTGAAGCTGACCGTTCGCATCTGTGATTTGTAAGGTTGGGTGATGATGAGCACCAGTTTGTTTACGTGCATCAGAACGTTGTTCACGATAGATTACATATGCACGTGCAACTTTTTGTTCACCTGTACGCATAAGCGCCAATTCAACTTGGTCTTGAATTTCTTCAATATGAATTGTTCCGCCAGAAGGTAAACGACGATTAAAAGTATTCATCACCATCTCTGTTAGCTGAGTGATGCGATCATGAATACGGCTTGAATCTGCACTTTGTTGACCTTCTACAGCCAAAAAAGCTTTACCAATTGCTACAGAGATTTTATCTGCATCAAAAGCGGCAACATCACCAGTGCGTTTAATCACTTGTAGTTGACCTGGGGTTGTAATGGCGTTCATTGTCAGCGTAGCTCCATTGTCATCATTGTTATGTTTATGGACCATTTGAATCGTACAAACTGCAAAATTTGTTGTCACGATGTTTGAGGACTAAACACAATACTTAGTGGTTTAATTTAATTTAGAACACAAGATACGGTAATTTTAAGGGTAGATCAATATTGACATTTCAAGAATATTTTATCCGTGAAAAGTAAATTTTTATTTGCATCTTTTTGCCTCAAAGTGTCATTTTTGTTATATGCCTTATGAGACAAGCACATAGCATAGCAAAGACTCAGTAGAGTGCTTATAGATAAGTGTGTGGATAACTAAAAAAACGATAAACTGATGAGACAGAATATGAACAATGAAATATTTTGTATAAAAATTAGTCCAGCTATTGATTGTCTTAGAGAAATTTAAAAATGATGTGTATTGAATTTATAAAACTGCCTACAATTCAATAGTTAATAAAAATATAACAAATTGATACGCTCATGTATCAGTTTGGTGAATGAGGTCTTGTTTACATTGTAAACGTGTGTATATTGCAAAACATAGTGTGTTGAATCTGCGAGCTTTGTAGCAGACTCCAAAATCAAATATAGGGGCAAATAGATGAGCCAAGAAGAAAAGTTACCAAAGATTCTGATTGTTGAAGATGACGAGCGCCTAGCTCGCTTAACTCAGGAATACTTAATTCGTAATGGATTAGAAGTTGGGGTAGAACCAGATGGTAACCGTGCGATTCGCCGCATTATTGCTGAACAACCAGACTTGGTTGTATTGGATGTGATGTTGCCGGGTGCAGATGGTTTAACCGTTTGTCGTGAAGTTCGTCCACATTATCATCAACCGATTTTGATGTTGACTGCACGTACCGAAGATATGGACCAAGTTCTTGGTCTAGAAATGGGTGCAGATGACTACGTTGCAAAACCTGTTCAACCGCGTGTACTGCTTGCGCGTATCCGTGCGCTATTACGTCGTACAGATAAAGCGCCTGAAGATGAAGTTGCACAACGTATTGAATTTGACGATCTTGTGATCGACAATGGCGGTCGTTCAGTGACACTCAATGGTGAGTTGGTTGACTTCACCAGTGCTGAGTATGATTTACTTTGGTTGTTGGCATCCAATGCAGGCCGTATCTTATCGCGTGAAGACATCTTTGAACGTCTCCGTGGTATTGAATATGATGGTCAAGACCGTTCGATTGACGTACGTATTTCACGTATTCGTCCAAAAATTGGTGATGATCCTGAAAACCCGAAACGTATTAAAACTGTACGTAGTAAAGGTTATTTGTTTGTTAAAGAGACTGGTCTATAAACGATGGGTCGGTCATCCAAGATGCTTGTCCATCACCGGACAAGCATAAAGAAGGTTAGTTTGCGTGTCTAAACACAGTATATTTTTGCGCATCTATGCAGGATTAGTCATTCTTGTTGTGTTGGTTGCCTTGTTTGGATATTTACTTGTCCAAATAATTAATTATCAACGTGCGCAGGAATATCGTGAGTCTCTCACAGATGGAATTTCATTTGTGATTAGTGAGGGTGTGGCACGTCAGCAAACTGAGCAGCAGCGTCTAGATTGGATTTCAGATGCTTCTGATTTGTTAGAGCTTCCCATTTATTATCTCGAAGCAAGAAAGGTTGATTTATCTCGTACTGAAGAAAAACGCATAGAAAATCAAAAAGCGGTGGTGCGTTATGATGCAGAACAAGGGATTGCTTATCTAGTTTTAGGGATCAGAAACGATCCAAAGCATTATTTATATATCAAAGTCGACCAAATCGGCGAACGCCAAATGAAGGCGCTTCCTGTGTTCATTCTGGATTATTTGGTTTATTATCCCGGTCAAGAACAAGAATATCTTAAAAAAATTCAACAACATTTTTCCTATCATGTAGGTGTTGAAAAGATTTCTCAACTCAATCTCGATTCAGAGCAAATTGGACGTTTAAGATCAGATCAAAGTGTAATTTTATGGCGTGACAGTGCAACTGTACGTGGTACAACCATTTCGATTGTTTCTCCATTGCCAAATTCGCCTACAGATGTCTTGGTGCTGGGACCTGTTCCAATGTTTAACTGGATGCCTGTTAAATTGGCTGCTGGAATAACATTGTTGAGTATGTTCTTGCTGTGTTTGGGGGTGTATGGCTTGATTGTGCCAATGCAACGCAAGTTGAAACAGGTGAATGAAGCCTTGGATGTGATGAGAACAGGGGATATGTCGCAACGTGTACCTGTTGAAGGTTATGACGAGATGGCAAGTCTGGCCACCAGTTATAACAGCATGTCTGATCATATACAGCGTTTGATTGAAGCACAGCGTGAGTTAATGCGTGCTGTATCGCATGAGTTACGTACACCTGTAGCGCGAATCCGTTTTGGTATGGAAATGCTGGCAGACGAAGATGACCATGAGTATCGTTTGCAACAGGTCGAGATGATTGATAAAGACATCGAAGCGTTAAATACACTGATTGATGAAATCATGACTTATGCGAAATTAGAGCAAGGTACACCTTCTTTAGATTTTGAAAAAATTGTATTGATTGATGTATTAAAGCAGGTTGCAGTAGAAACAGAAGCATTAAAAACCCAAAAGATTATCCACCTCAACCCACTTTCATCTGATGTGATTGTCGATGCAGAACGTCGTTATTTACATCGAGTTGTACAAAACTTGGTGGGGAATGCGATACGTTATTGTGATCATCAGGTCAATATTAGTGGTGGTGTTAATCACCAGACTAGTATGGCTTATGTCTGTGTGGAAGATGATGGCCCTGGGATTCCAGAGGAAGACCGTAAACGTGTATTTGAGGCATTTGCACGTTTAGATGATAGCCGTACCCGTGCTTCAGGTGGTTATGGTTTAGGACTTTCAATTGTGAGTCGTATTGCGTATTGGTTTGGTGGGACGATTGAAGTCGATCAAAGCTCAGATTTGGGTGGTGCAAGATTTACCATGTCTTGGCCGGTAGAGCGCTTTAAAAAGAAAAAAGTTTAGACGTTAAATCGTGCCATTAAAATATATGATTAAGATTCATTCGATTTATTTTATCAGTCATCTTTAAAGCCATCATTTAAGATAAAACTACTTTCATCCTTTCCTTTATTCAGAGGAAGGGATGGGGCTTTCAATATGATTTAATTTTCTATAATTATTTTTGATTTATAGTTAAACCACCTAATTATTTATACCAGTGATTTTTATCGGCTGATTGATCAGAAATGAAGCTTATGTTTTTGTATATACTTTTAGAAACTATTGGTTATCAATTGGTTTGCTGTACTTTTGAATCATAGATGGTTGTTCTATCGTGTGGCGACATGGATGTCTCTCCTTGTGCTGAGGAATACGGGGGTATAGGACGAACCCCTTGCTTATGAGCAAAAACAAAGCACTGCTTTGTTTGTGACGTAAGGTTTGGCATCCCCTACGCAAAGGTATTTAAACTTTGAATGTAATATGAGGTATTGCAAGCTTTTTTATAATTAAAAAATTTTTTATGTAATTGATTTATTTAGAAAATATTAATTAATAGAAATTCTATTCTAGTGCTTGAGTTTTTTGATAGGCTGACTATATAAAAAAATCTATTGTTAAACTCAATAAAAAAACCACCGAAAATTTTCGGTGGTTTTTTATGTCTGGCTGTTGCTCAGTCTAGATCCTATTGTTGAAGCGTTGCATCAGGCGCAATGATTGGCTTGCTGTCTCGCAATGCTTGTAATGCATCATGATTAAAATCAATCAATAAGCTGTTTTGTTCAGCGTCAATTTTATAACTGCTAATGATTTTTTGATCACCTTGAATGGTGTCAATACGATATTCATCCGCGATATTTAAAATCCCTTCTAGATTTGTTGTGGTTGCGGCAAGATCTTGGCGGAACAGCTCATACACATCTCTTAGATCAAAAATGGCATTTTGTGCATCAACGTGTTTTTTGACATAATTTTCAATATGACGAATCAGTAATTGTGCAAATAAAAAATAGTTTGGCTTGCTGCTGAATTCCATCTTGTTTTACCCCTAAATTTTTGATTTAAAGTTGTTCATATTGAATAGCATATACATAAAAGTGGTTCAATGTGTATAGGCTCTGTAGACAATTCGTCTAAGTTTGCGACAACGAACACCTTTTTCTGTAATTGGGTGCTAAATATACAATTTACTGATTTAAGCGACGATAAGTTATTCACCTTTCAAATGGCTTTAGTTTTGGAAAACTTGGGTTTGTTGTATATGCGAAAAATGACATGATCGACAGTGCTGACTGTTTTGAAAATTCAAATCAGAAAATCATAAGAGGGCACAAGGTAGGTCAAAAGTAGGCATTGGGCATTTGGCGTTGGATGGTTTAAGGCGGGTTATTTCATTGAAATAAGTTGGTTTTGATAATAGTAAAGTATAAAAAATTATAAATAACTTTGTAATATTTAAAAATTATCACAATAAGATAATTTTTATCACTTGATTGATCTAATGTGACTATTTTACCACATAGAATGTAACAAAATATTTTAGATGGTAAATCCTTATATTTGTAGAAATTAGCCAATTAAATCGCAGAAATACATGCATAAATCATGGCTTTTACTTGGGCTGAATCGGATTAAGCTACTGATTTGTCATTTTTAATTCATGATTAAAAAATAAACTTCGGAAAAACTAATAAGAATAGGGATAGAAATTTGATAAAACGATAAGTCAGCGCTGTATCGCTGTGAATCAGGAAAAAAGATGGTTTTTGTCTAAAAAATCATCCGAAAGACTTAGAGCTATTAACTAGCAACAGATGACATCAATCGGGTACAATTGACCAGATTTATTTTGTGTTTGGTGTATTTGCAAGGCCAATACATACATTCTTTGTTAAATAATAGGCCTGCCAGGAGTTATCCCCGCATGAGTGCCATTACTCCATACGATTGGGCAATCATTGCCTTCGTGATCGGCGTGACATTTTTATGTGTCTTTATGCTCACCGTTCCTTTGCTCCTTGGGGGTAAATCATGGGGACGTGCGAAGCAAGAGCAATTTGAATCAGGTGTGGTTAGTGCTGGTGGTGCACGTATCCGCTTGTCTGCGAAGTTCTACCTTGTTGCAATCTTCTTTGTTGTATTCGATTTGGAAGCCCTCTATTTATATGCATGGGCGACATCTGTACGTGAAGTAGGTTGGGTTGGGTTTTCAGCTGCAGCTGTATTTATTTTAGTTTTACTCGTTGGTTTGATTTATGAATTATCTACAGGTGCATTGAACTGGTCACCTTCAGATAAACGTAAAATCGCAGGGATTAAACCTAAAATTGGTTCACCAAATATGGACCTTGCAGAAATTACTCGCTTCAATTCAATTGAAGAGTTGGTGATGGATCCTACAGGAACTATTCCAGCTCAATCTTCTGGTCGTGTGAAAGATAAAACACCGACCATGTCTCTGAACAAGGAGTAACTCGGGAATGAAATATACTTTAACCCGTGCGAATCCAGAAGCTGAACAATATCCGCTTCAAGATCGTCAAATTGTGACAGATCCACTTGAAGAAGAAGTGAATAAAAATGTGTTCATGACTCGCTTAGAGGATGTGGTACACACAGCTGTAAACTGGGGCCGTAAAAACTCAATATGGCCTTTTAACTTTGGTACATCTTGCTGCTACGTTGAATATGCAACCACGTTAACCGGTGTGCATGACTTGTCACGCTTTGGTGCCGAGGTTATTCGTGCTTCGCCACGTCAGGCAGATTTGATGATTGTTGCAGGGACTTGCTTTGTTAAAATGGCGCCTGTAATTCAACGTTTGTATGAACAAATGCTTGAGCCTAAATGGGTGATTTCAATGGGTGCTTGTGCAAACTCTGGTGGTATGTACGACATCTATTCTGTTGTACAAGGTGTGGATAAAATCATTCCTGTTGACGTGTACGTTCCAGGTTGCCCACCACGTCCAGAAGCATTGATTCAAGCCTTGATGTTATTGCAAGACCAAATTCAATTAGAACGTCGTCCGCTCTCTGCGGTAATCGGTGATGATCTTCAGCCAGTGTATAAGCCAAAGATGATGCCAGAACGCGACCGTAAGAACGCTGAACGTATTGCAGTGAAAAACTTACGCTCTATGGATGAAATTGAGTAATTTTTTCTGATGAATATTTGACATATCTGATGGATATGGTCATCAGGGAATTTGACAGAATTTGTATTAAATAGGAAGCCAAGCCAATGGCTGAAACTGAAATTGCTATGCCAGAATCGACTCCAGTTGATTCCCGCCCAGCATTTGCAATTGTAGAAGATCTCAAAGCCAAATTTGGCGAGAACTTTTACGTGCAACCGACGTTTGAAGATTTTCCGACGGTCTGGGTTGAGCGCGCACGTGTACAAGAAGTTCTAATGTACTTGCGTAAAGTACCACGTCCTTATGTGATGCTGTTTGACTTATCTGCGGTCGATGAACGTTTGCGTAACAACCGTGATGGTTTACCTGCATCTGATTTCACAGTGTTCTATCACTTACTTTCATTAGAACGTAATAGTGATATTCGTATCAAAGTGGCGTTGAGTGAGAACGATATTAACGTTCCAACGGCGACCAATATTTGGCCAAATGCCAATTGGTACGAGCGTGAAGCTTACGATATGTTTGGGATCAATTTCGAAGGGCATCCAATGCTTCGTCGTATCTTGTTGCCAACCTATTGGGAAGGTCATCCACTGCGTAAAGAATATTCTGCACGTGCGACTGAATATACACCGTATATGCAAGACAAGGCTAAACAAGATTTCGAACAAGAACATCTTCGTTTCGTTCCAGAAGATTGGGGTCTAACACGCGGTAACGCGGATGAAGACTTTATGTTCTTGAACTTAGGTCCTAACCATCCATCTGCGCATGGTGCATTCCGTGTGATTTTGCAGCTTGATGGCGAAGAAGTGAAAGATTGTGTGCCTGATATTGGCTATCACCACCGTGGTGTGGAAAAGATGGCTGAACGTCAAACTTGGCATTCATTTATTCCATATACAGACCGCGTTGACTACTTAGGTGGTTGTGCGCAAAACATGCCTTATGTCATGGGTGTTGAACAACTTGCAGGGATTACCGTTCCTGATCGTGCACAATGTATCCGTGTCATGATGTCTGAATTATTCCGTATCAATAACCATTTATTGTATATCGGTACTGCGATTCAGGATGCTGGTGGTATGACACCAGTATTCTATATGTTTGCGGATCGTCAAAAAATCTATGACGCAATTGAAGCGATCACAGGTTTCCGTATGCACCCAGCATGGTTCCGTATTGGCGGGACAGCACATGACCTTCCAAACAACTGGCAAAAACTGATTCGTGAAATTCTCGAATGGATGCCAAAACGTTTGAAGGAATATCATACTGCTGCGCTGAAAAACTCAGTATTTGTGGGGCGTACCCGTAATGTTGCGCAATACGATGCTAAATCGGCATTGGCTTGGGGTGTAACAGGTACAGGTTTACGCGCAACAGGTATTGATTTTGATGTTCGTAAATATCGTCCATACAGTGGTTATGAAAATTACGACTTTGAAGTGCCGTTAGAGTATGAAGGCGATGCTTACGCACGTGTGATGGTTCACTATCGCGAAATCGAAGAGTCATTAAAAATCGTCAAACAGTGTTTGGATAATATGCCTTCTGGTCCTTATAAAGCGGATCATCCATTGGCAGTTCCACCACCAAAAGATAAGACTTTACAAGATATTGAAACTTTGATTACGCATTTCTTGAGCGTGTCATGGGGTCCTGTAATGCCAGCTGGTGAAGCCTCTGTAATGGCAGAAGTGGTGAAAGGTGCATCTAACTATTACTTGACTTCAGATAAGTCAACGATGAGTTACCGTACACGTATTCGTACACCTACTTTTACCCACTTGCAGCAAATTCCTTCCGTGATTAACGGCAGTCTTGTATCTGACTTGATCATTTATTTAGCGACAATTGACGTCGTTATGGCTGACGTGGATCGCTAAGGGGTAAACGCATTATGATGATTTTGACTGATAAAAAGCCACGTGTGAATGTCGAAGGGATTCTGACTAGCGAAGAAATCCATGAAATTGAACATCACATGGGTCACTACCCATACCCACGCGCAGCGTCTTTGGATGCTTTAAAGTGTGTACAGCGCCGTAATGGTTGGGTGGATGACGCGCAGTTACATGCAATTGCTCAATTATTGACAATTACAACTGCGGATTTAGAAGGTGTTGCAACATTCTATAACCGTATATACCGTCAGCCTGTAGGTCGTCACGTAATTTTATTATGTGATTCGATTGCATGTTTCTTGATGGGTGCGGAAACTTTAGCAGAAGCTTTCCAACGTGAACTGGGTATCCAATTTGGTCAAACGACAGCTGATGGTCGTTTTACTTTATTGCCGATCTGCTGTCTAGGGAACTGTGACAAAGGTCCAACCCTGATGATCGATGAAGATACACACGGTTTGGTTGAAGTGACTTCTGTGAAACAGTTATTGGAGAAGTATGTATGAATACCGAACCAAGACCAATTTATGGCGAAGGAAACCCTGAAACTCACCCATTAACATGGCGTTTGAGTAAACAGGAATTTGTTCGTAGTGCTGATGACTATGAAGCTTTAGAAGGCTATGCAGGCTTTAAAAAAGCGCTTTCTATGCCACCTAAAGACGTTCTTGAAGTCATTAAAGCAGCGACTGTAAAAGGTCGTGGTGGTGCAGGTTTCCCAGCAGGGATTAAATGGTCATTGATGGCACCCAATGATGGTGGTCCTCGTTACCTAATCTGTAATGCCGATGAAATGGAACCGGGAACATTCAAAGACCGTTTATTGATGGAAAAACTTCCACATCAATTGATCGAAGGGATGTTGATTGCAGGTTATACCCTAGAAGCGACTCAGGGTTATATCTTCATTCGCGGTGAATACATTGAAGCTGCACAATACTTAAATGAAGCTTTAGAACAAGTGCGTGCTAAAGGTTATTTGGGTGACAACATCTTAGGCACAGGTTGGAATTTTGACCTGCATGTGCATACCGGCGCGGGTCGTTATATCTGTGGTGAAGAAACTGCATTGATTAACTCACTCGAAGGTCGTCGTGCAAACCCACGTACTAAGCCGCCATTCCCACAAGTTGCAGGTGCATGGGGCCGTCCGACTATCGTAAACAACGTAGAAACCTATAACAACTTACCAGCAATTATGTTGCGTGGGCCTGAGTGGTATATCGGTTTGTCTGCGGGTAAATCTAAAGATCCAGGCACTAAAATTTATGGTGCATCAGGTAAAGTGACTTTCCCTGGTCTTTGGGAATTACCGTTTGGTACGACTGCACGTGAAGTGATTGAAGACTATGCTGGCGGTATGCGCGATGGTCTTAAACTGAAAGCATGGTTACCGGGTGGGGCATCGACTGACTTCTTGGCTGCTGAACACATTGATCTTCCAATGGATTCAGAAAGCATTATGAAAGCTGGTTCTCGTCTAGGTACATGTTTGTTAATGGTCGTTGATGAAACCCAGTGTATGGTTTCTGCAACGCGTAACTTAGAAGAATTCTTTGCACGTGAATCATGTGGATTCTGTACGCCATGCCGTGATGGTTTACCTTGGGCGGTCAAAGCACTTGTCGCAATTGAGAAAGGTGAAGGGAAGATGGAAGACATTCAACATCTTCAAGAACTGACTCGCAAATTGTGGATTGGTAAAACATTCTGTGCTCACGCGCCAGGTGCGATGGAACCATTGATGGGTGCACTCAAATATTTCCGTAGCGAGTTTGAAGCTAAAGTGACAGATCGTCCTGTAGCCCAAGCCAGCCACGTAGAACAAGTTTAAGGAATTCGACTATGGCTACAATTCATGTCGATGGAAAATCGTATGAAGTCAATGGCTCGGAAAACTTGCTACAAGCATGTTTGAGTCTTGGCATCGACATCCCATATTTTTGTTGGCATCCAGCTTTAGGTTCTGTCGGTTCTTGCCGTCAATGTGCTGTTACTCAATATGCGAATCCAGAAGATACTCGTGGTCGCTTAGTAATGTCATGTATGACTCCTGCATCTGACAATACCTTTATTTCGATTGAAGACAAAGAAGCAAAAGATTTCCGTGAATCGATTGTGGAATTCTTAATGACCAACCACCCACACGACTGTCCAGTCTGTGAAGAGGGTGGTCACTGTCATTTACAAGATATGACAGTAATGACGCAACATGATCGTCGTCGTTATCGTTTTACCAAACGTACGCATCACAACCAAGAGTTGGGTTCTTTCATTGCACATGAGATGAACCGTTGTATCGCATGTTACCGTTGTGTTCGTTACTACAACGATTATGCCGGTGGTACAGACTTTGGTGTTTATGCCAATGCATCACGTGTCTACTTCGGTCGTCCAGAATCAGGCACTTTAGAGTCTGAGTTCTCTGGTAACTTGACTGAAGTGTGCCCAACAGGTGTATTTACCGATAAAACTCATTCGGCACGTTATAACCGTAAGTGGGACATGCAGTATGCGCCTAGCGTATGCCAAGGCTGTTCTTCTGGTTGTAACATCTCTCCGGGTGAGCGTTATGGCGAATTACGTCGTGTAGAAAACCGTTTCAATGGTGACGTTAACCAATATTTCCTTTGCGATAAAGGTCGTTTTGGTACGGGTTATGTGAACCGTGAAGATCGTCCACGTCAGCCACAATTCCGTGCTGCAACAGAAGTTAAAACTGTTTCTGTTGATGTGGCACTGGATTCAGTGATTGAAAATGTTCAAGGCAAAAAAGTCTTGGGTATTGGTTCTCCACGTGCATCATTAGAATCAAACTACGCGTTGCGTGAGTTGGTTGGCCAAGAAAATTATTCAACAGGTCTTTCTCAAAAAGAACAGAGCTTGGTTGAACTTGCTGCATCGATTATGCAAGCTGAGGGCGTTTACAACCCGAGTATGCGTGAAATCGAAAGCTATGATGCAGTCTTGATCTTGGGTGAAGACTTAACACAAACTGCACCACGTATGGCATTGTCTGTTCGCCAAGCTGCGAAAAATAAAGCCAAACAAATGGCTGCAGACCGCCGTACCCAAGATTGGTTAGCTGAACCGGTAAAACGTATTGGTCAGGATGCAAATTCTCCAATCTATATCTTGGCTGCAACACAAACACGTTTAGCTGATATTGCTGAGGGTGAAGTTGTTGCTTCTCCAAATGATATTGCACGTTTAGGTTTTGCGATTGCTGCCGGTGTAAACGGTGATGCGATTCTTGGTTTAGATGATGATGCTAAAATATTTGCACAAACCATTGCGGATACGTTAAAAGCTGCGAAAAAACCATTAATCATCTCGGGTACGAGCTTACAAGATGCTGCCATCATGGAAGCTGCTGCACAAGTTGCACAAAACCTAGGTGGAAATGCCGGCTTAACCTTGACAGTTCCAGAAGTGAACTCAATGGGTATGGCTTTGTTTGGTGGTTTAAGCTTAGAACAAGCATTTGCTCAAGATTATGAGTCAATCATTATCGTTGAAAATGATTTGTTCCGCCGTTTACCTGCTGTACAAGTTCAGGCTGCTCTAGACAAAGCGCAAAGCGTGATTGTGCTTGATCACTCTGAAACTGAAACCGTAAAAGCGGCTGATGTCGTCTTGTCTGCTGCAAGCTTTGCAGAAGGCGATGGGACAGTGGTCAGCCAAGAAGGTCGTGCGCAACGCTTCTATCAAGTTTATGACCCAAGCTATTACAAACCAGAATATGCCATCAAAGAATCTTGGCGCTGGTTACATGCCATTGAAACGGGTGTGAAAGGTAAAGCGATCTCATGGACATTGCTTGATGATGTAATTGAGTCTGTGGTCAAAAATGTTCCAGTTCTTGAAGCAATTCAAGATGTTGCACCTGATGCGGGTTACCGTGTTCATGGCTTGAAAATTGCTCGTGAACCACGTCGTTATTCGGGTCGTACTGCAATGCGTGCACCATTAAACGTACATGAACCGAAACAACCTGTCGATGTCGATTCCGCATTAACATTCTCTATGGAAGGTTATGTTGGACCGCAAAATGCATCGTCATTGGTTCCATTTGCATGGGCACCGGGTTGGAACTCACCACAAGCTTGGAATAAATACCAGGATGAAGTGGGTGGTCACCTTAAAGGTGGTGATTCAGGCGTCCGTTTATTTGATCGCTTAGTAAAACGTCCTGCACGTAGCTATGTGGCGCCAACTGCGGTTGTGGCAAATCCAGAGAGTTTCCGTCTAGTTCCAATGCATCATATTTTCGCTTCAGGTGAATTTACGATTAAAACGCCGGTGATGGAATCGCGTATTCCAGAAGCGACTTTTGCCGTGGGCGAGCAAGATGCAGCACGTTTAAATGTTCAAGATGGTCAACAACTGACAGTTAAAGCAGGCGAAACGACGATTAGTCTTCCTGTGCATGTAATTGAATATTTACCAACAGGTTATATCGGTTATCCAGTCGGCCAAGCACCAACAGTTTCACTTGCTGAACCTGTATCTGTAACGGTAGGAGTGTAATCATGAATGAATCTTTACGCGCACTACCGACATGGGCACAAGACTGGCCAATCGCTTATTCAGTGATTCAAGCCATCGTAATTTTGTTGGTTGTGGTTTTACTGGCCGCTTTGATGTCATTTATTGAGCGTCGTTTGCTGGGTTTATGGCAAGACCGTTATGGACCAAACCGTGTTGGTCCTGGCGGGATGTTCCAGATCGTTGCTGACATGTTGAAAATCATGTTCAAAGAAGACTGGACACCAAAGTTTGTAGATAAGTTAACCTTCCGTTTAGCACCAGCAGTAGCAATGGCGACTGCAGTACTGTCATTCATGGTTATTCCTGTTTCACCTTACTTAGGTGTTTCAGACATGAGTATCGGTCTATTGTTTTTTATGGCAATGGCAGGTATTGCAGTATATGCGGTGTTATTTGGTGGTTGGGCATCCAACAACAAATATGCACTATTAGGTGGTCTACGTTCAGCAGCACAAACCATTTCTTATGAAGTCTTTTTAGGGATTTCATTGATGGGTGTGGTGGCAATTGCGGGTTCATTTAACTTGCGTGAAATCGTAGAAGCACAACGTGATGTATGGTTTGTGATTCCACAATTCATTGGTTTCATGATCTTCGTGGTTGCGGGTGTTGCGGTAACGCATCGTCATCCATTTGACCAACCAGAAGCTGAACAAGAATTGGCAGAAGGTTACCATGTCGAATATGGTGGTATGAAATGGGGGATGTTCTTCGTTGCTGAATACGTCAACATCATTCTAATTTCTGCACTGATCGTGACTTTATTCTTTGGCGGTTGGTTAGCACCATTTAATTTAAATATTCCATTCATTCCAGATGCGTTCTGGTTCATTGCGAAAACAGCATTCTTTGTAATGATGTTTGTCTTGGCACGTGGTTCTTTAATGCGTCCACGTTATGACCAAGTTATGAATTTTGGTTGGAAAGTGTGTTTACCACTTGCATTGGTCAACCTTTTGGTGACTGGTGCTGTGATTCTGATGAATCAGGCCTAGGACAGCAGGGAGTACAAAATGTATAAAATTCTAGCTGGCGTAGGATCAATTGTTCGTTCGTTGTGGATGGTGTTTAGCCATGTCACACGCAAACGCGATACGATTTTATATCCAGAAGTGCCAGCCGAACAAATCGTACCTCCACGCTATCGTGGTCGTATCGTATTAACACGTGACCCAGACGGTGAAGAGCGTTGTGTTGCGTGTAACTTATGTGCGGTTGCATGTCCTGTTGGTTGTATTTCATTGCAGAAAGCTGAAAAAGATGATGGACGTTGGTATCCAGAATTTTTCCGCATTAACTTCTCACGCTGCATTTTCTGCGGTATGTGTGAAGAAGCATGTCCAACAACTGCCATTCAGTTAACACCAGATTTTGAGTTAGGCGAATATGTCCGTCAGGATCTTGTTTATGAGAAAGAAAACTTACTCATTTCAGGACCAGGTAAATACCCAGACTACAATTTCTACCGTGTAAGTGGTATGGCAATTGATGGTAAAGAAAAAGGTCAAGCGCAACGTGAAAGTGCGCCTGTAGATGTACGGAGCTTATTACCATGATGTGGCCATTTTATTTAATGGCTCTTGTGGCCATTGTTTCGACGATTCGTGTTGTGACCAACACCAATCCAGTACATGCTTTATTAAGTTTGATCGTTTCTTTACTTGCTGTTGCAGGGATCTTCTTAATCATTGGTGCACCATTTGCAGCTGCACTTGAAGTGATTGTTTATGCGGGTGCGATCATGGTGTTGTTCGTATTCGTAGTAATGATGCTCAACCTTGGTCAACATACAGTTGATCAAGAGCGTAAATGGTTGACTTCAGATGCTTGGGCTTATCCAGCACTCATGAGCTTCTTAATCGGCTTATGTTTGGTTTGGGTATTAGGTTCAGACTACACGCAATCTGGTGCAGTACTTGGAACTCAAGTGATTGGACCTAAAGCAATTGGTCAAGCACTCTTTACCCACTATTTATTATTGGTTGAAGTTGCCGCAATGTTATTGCTTGCAGCATTGGTTGCAGCATTCCACTTAGGCAAACGTGAACCGAGTGCAGCAGAGGATAAACAGTAATGGGCAACATTCCTTTAGAACATGGTTTGATCGTCGCAACTATCCTTTTTGCACTGGGTTTTTACGGTGTAATGGTGCGACGCAACCTATTATTTATGTTAATGAGCCTTGAGATCATGATGAATGCAGCAGCATTGGCATTCGTTGTGGCAGGAAGTGCATGGGCACAACCTGATGGTCAAATTATGTTTATTTTGATCCTCACACTTGCTGCGGCAGAGGCTTGTATCGGTCTAGCGATCGTCCTCCAGTTCTATCATCGCTTCCATCATCTGGATGTAGATGCTGCTAGTGAGATGCGCGGATGAGTTATTTATATTTAACGATTTTATTTCCGCTGATTGGCTTTGCACTTTTAGCGGCAGGACGTAATAAACTTCCTGAAAATGTAGCAGCAATTATTGGTGCGGGTTCTGTTGGCCTTTCTGCTTTATTTGCATTGATTGCAGGCATGGACTTTGTTAAGCAGGGTTCAGTTGCGCAAGCACAGCATTTATGGACTTGGTTCAATGTAGGCGGTTTTGCACCGGGTGTAAGTTTGCATCTTGACGGCTTGTCATTATTAATGATGGGCATGGTGACAGGTGTGGGTTTCCTGATTCACATCTTTGCAACTTGGTACATGCGTGGTGAAGAAGACTTCGCACGTTTCTTCTCATACTTCAACTTATTCGTTGCAAGCATGTTGGTGCTTGTATTGGGTGACAACTTAGCGTTGTTATTCTTAGGTTGGGAAGGCGTAGGTCTGTGTTCTTACCTGTTGATTGGTTATTACTACCAAAACCCTGCAAATGGTTTTGCGGCAATTAAAGCATTTACAGTAACGCGTGTTGGTGATGTATTCTTACTGATCGCATTGTTCTTGCTTTACCAACAATTTGGTACTTTACACATCGGCACGATTGTTGCCAATGCTTCACAAGTTCTGGCACTTGATCATAACTTGGCATTGATCACGTCATTGATGTTGTTCTTGGGTGCAGCTGGTAAATCTGCGCAAATCCCATTACAAACATGGTTGGCAGATGCAATGGCTGGTCCTACACCAGTATCTGCATTGATCCATGCTGCAACAATGGTTACCGCTGGTATCTACTTATGTTGCCGTATGTTCTCTGTATTTGAAATGACACCAGAAGTGATGCAGTTCATTTCGATTACAGGTGCTGTAACATTGTTGGTTGCTGGCTTTGCGGCTTTGGTTCAAACAGATATCAAACGTATTCTGGCTTACTCTACCATGAGTCAGCTCGGTTATATGTTTATGGCTGTGGGTGCAGAAGCGTATCAAGCAGGTCTGTTCCATATGCTTGCACATGCATTCTTTAAGGCATTATTGTTCTTGTCTTCGGGTGCAGTGATCTTGGCTTACCATCATGAACAAAACATCTTTAAAATGGGTGGCTTGTTCTACAAAAACAAATTCTTATTTGCTTGCTTCGCGATTGGTGGTGGTGCACTTGCTGCAATTCCATTTATTACGATCGGCTTCTTCTCTAAAGATGCAATCTTGGGTGCTGTTTGGGCGCAAGGTCAATCTGTGGCATTGTATAACTCATTGTATTGGGTGGGTGTTGCGGGTGCATTCTTAACTTCGATTTATACATTCCGTTTAATTTGGGTTGTATTCTTTGGTGAAGAAAAAACACATTATCACGAAATCAAAGGTGCAACGTATTGGGCGCCTTTAGGTATCTTGGCTGTTCTTTCAACAGGTTTGGCTTACTTCTTAAAAGCGCCAGTGATGAACATTTTAAATGCAGCACATATCCCAGCATTTGAAGTTTCTCAAGCGATTGAAGAAGGGATGCATGGTGCAGAACACCTTGCAGTCGGTATCGCATTGGTCGGTTTAGCTGTAGGTGTGGTGTTATTTGCTTTCGCTTATAAAGCGGTGCAAGGTTTTGCAGCCACTTCATTTGGTGCTGGACTTGCAAATATCTGCCGTAATGCATTTGGTTTCGATTCTTTATACAACCTTGTTTTTGTTCAACCTTATTTACTCATTGCGAAAATTTTAGGTCGTGACCCAGTTGATGGTTTATGGCTGTTATTACCTGCAA
Organism: Acinetobacter sp. AS167; assembly: GCF_037152175.1. NCBI lineage: Bacteria > Pseudomonadati > Pseudomonadota > Gammaproteobacteria > Moraxellales > Moraxellaceae > Acinetobacter > Acinetobacter sp. AS167. The sequence continues at coordinate 318,193 of NZ_JBBCMP010000004.1, read as the reverse complement.
TCGTAAATAGTGGAAATAAATTTACAAGTACCCGTCAAACAGGTTCATTACGTGAATATGCATCAAGTATGTCACTCGGTGTGGTGGTATTGCTGATGATCTTGATCGTGATTCAGGTAGTGGGGAAATAAGATGGAAATCACAAACAATTGGATTTTACCCGCACTGATTCTTGTACCTTTTATTGCAGGTTTCGTGTGTTGGTTGGTCGATAAACTTGATAAACATTTGCCACGTTATATCGCATTAGTCGGTATGCTCGTTACATTGGGCTTAACACTGATTTTGTGGAAACAAGGTGGCTTTAGCTATGAGTTGGGGGCGAAGACTCCAACTTGGGCAGCAGAATTTTATTTACCTTGGATTAAATCACTCGGTATTAACATTCATTTGGCTGTAGATGGTCTTTCATTGCTGATGGTGGGCTTGACTGCATTACTGGGTGTACTTGCAGTGGGCTGTTCATGGGGTGAAATTCAAAAGAATGTCGGCTTCTTCCATTTAAACCTTTTATGGTCTTTGGGTGGGGTAATCGGGGTTTTCCTTGCAATTGATATGTTCTTGTTCTTCTTCTTCTGGGAGATGATGCTGGTCCCTATCTACTTCTTGATCGCACTTTGGGGTCATAAAGGCGCAGACGGTAAATCACGTGTTTATGCTGCAACCAAGTTCTTTATCTACACCCAAGTCGCTGGCTTAATCATGCTCATCGGGATCTTAGGCTTAGTGGTCTATGGTTCTCAGATGTCAGGTACGATTAGCTTCGACTATAACTACTTACTTGCTGTTGCAAATACTTTAGATGCTCAGGCACCACATATTGCCTATGCGTTGATGATCTGTTTCTTTATTGGTTTTGCAGTCAAGTTGCCAGTATTCCCATTACACGGTTGGTTACCAGATGCCCATGCACAAGCACCTACAGCAGGTTCTGTAGACTTAGCGGGGATCTTGATTAAAACTGCTGCGTACGGTTTATTGCGCTTTGTATTGCCATTCTTCCCAGCAGCATCTGCACAATTTGCCGATATTGCGATTATTTTAGGTTTGATTGGTATTTTCTACGGCGCTTGGTGTGCTTTCCAGCAAACAGATATGAAACGCCTGCTTGCTTATACTTCTATTTCGCATATGGGTTTCGTATTACTTGCACTTTATGCCGGTAATATTCTGACATTCCAAGGCTTAATGATCATGATGTTGGCACATGGCTTGTCATCTGCTGCATTGTTCATTATGTGTGGTCAAGTGTATGAACGCTTACATACCCGTGACTTACGTTTGATGGGTGGTATTCGTGGTCAATTCCAGTATTTACCATTCTTCTTGATGTTCTTTGTCTCTGCACTTGTGGGCATTCCAGGTTTAGGTAACTTTATTGGTGAATTCCTGATCTTGATGGGTTCATTCGCTAAATTCCCAACATTTACCATCATTGCTGCTATTAGCTTGGTCTTTGCTGGTCTTTATGGCTTGATTCTGATCCACAAAGCTTTATTTGGTACGCCAAATGAAGAACAGAAAAAGCATTATGAAAGTCCATTAAAAGACTTGAATGTACGTGAAACAGTAATTCTATTGATCTGTGCATTTGGCTTATTATGGTTAGGTGTATATCCACAAAGCTTCCTTGATATTTCTCACTCAAGTATGGCGTGGTTATCAAATAGCTATATTCCAGTTCAAGAAGTTGTTGATGCGGCACAACAAGTCGTATCTCAACAAAATGTGGAGATCCAATAGTCATGAACTTCACTATGTCATTTTCGGGTCTCATGCCTTTAGCACCAGTTTTTATTGTTGCTTTAACCGCTGTAGTGGTGATGATCCTAACCTCGATCAAGCGTAATCATAATTTGATTGCGACTGCATCGGTGGTGGGTTTAAACCTTGCTGCAATTGATATTTTATTCATGATGTTTGGTGGTTCATTTGCACCATCAAATGTGATGAACATGTTTGTGGTTGATCCATTTACATTGTTTTATCAATTTATTGCAGTAGTTGCTGCACTCGCATGCTGTACGTTATCTCACGCTTATATTGAAACGTATAAAGATAATCGTGAAGAGCTTTATATCTTGATGTTGATCTCTGTAACAGGGGCAATGTTAATGGTGGCAAGTTCTCACTATGCGTCGTTCTTTATTAGTTTGGAGCTTTTGTCAATTCCTGTGTATGGCTTATTGGCATATACGCATCAGCGTGGAAAATCGCTAGAAGCTGGCGTAAAGTATTTGGTACTTTCTGCAACCGCTTCAGCAATTTTGTTGATGGGTATGGCATACGTTTATGCTTATACAGGTACATTGTCATTTACTGACTTCCCAGGTTTGTATGGAAATCAGTTAGCACAAGTGCAACAAATTGCATCTTTGGCTGACTTTATTGAACAGTTAAAAGGTTTCCTTGCTCAACCAATGATTTTGTTGGGTTCAGGATTAATCGTGATTGCGATTGCGTTTAAATTATCATTGGCGCCATTTCATAAATGGACACCAGATGTTTATCAAGGTGCGCCTGCGCCAATCGCTACTTATCTTGCAACTGTTGCTAAAGTCGCAACGATTGGTTTATTAGTACGCTTTATTTTAAGTTCAGGTTTCATTCTTGTACCGTCTATCGTGACTGTATTAACAGTGATCGCTGTGCTTTCGATTTTAGTCGGGAACTTTCTTGCATTACGCCAAGTCAACTTAAAACGAATTTTAGGTTATTCATCAATCGCCCATTTTGGTTATTTATTGATTGCTTTGATTAGTTTAGGTTATGCAAGTTTAGGCAGCGTAAGCGTCTATGTGGTGACTTATACCTTAACTACGATTGGTGCTTTTGGTGCTGTCGCGTTAATGTCGAGCCCATATAACAATGTTGATGAAGCTGAGTCTCTTGCGGATTACCGTGGTTTATTCTGGCGTCGTCCAGTACTGACTGCGACATTAACAGTGATGATGCTTTCTCTTGCAGGGATTCCATTAACCGCTGGTTTCATTGGTAAGTTTATGGTGGTGATTGCTGCTGTAACCACAGAACATTGGTTCTTGGCTGCTATGGTAGTGGTGGGTAGTGGTATTGGTTTGTATTACTACTTACGTGTGATGATCGTGATGTATATGACGCCACCAGATAATCCTCGTATTGATGCTGTTGATCACTGGGGACAAAAAGTGGGTGGTCTTATGGTGCTCGGTGCTGCTGCTTTGGTATTGATCATTGGTGTTTATCCAGATCCAATCATCAGCTTGGCGTTGAAATCAGAAATTTTATCTCCTTTACATTTCTTGATGAGCCAGCAACACTAATCGCAATAAAATCCTGCTATTAACAAAAAAAGCCCTCATTCATTGAGGGCTTTTCTTATCTCAGATATAAAAAACATTTATAATAATGGAAATTTACTTTTATCCTTTTAGGTGTCCTCCCGTGTCTATTCAAGAAATTCGTCATCCACTTATTCGTCATAAATTAGGTTTATTACGCCGTGCTGACATTAGTACTAAGAATTTCCGTGAACTTGCTCAAGAAGTAACTATGCTTTTAACTTATGAAGCAACCAAAGATTTACCTGTGTGTGATCACGAAATTGATGGTTGGAACGGTAAAGTCACAGTGGACAGAATTGCGGGTAAAAAAATCACTGTAGTGCCAATTTTGCGTGCTGGTATTGGCATGTTAGAAGGTTTTTTAAATCTTATTCCAAGTGCAAAAGTTTCAGTTCTCGGTTTAGAACGGGATGAAGAAACCTTGGAAGCACGTACTTATTATAAAAAATTGGTTCCAGATGTACAAAATCGTTTAGCTATGATTATTGACCCGATGTTGGCAACTGGTTCATCTTTGGTTGCTGCGATTGATGTGTTGAAAGCAAGTGGTTGTAAAGATATCCGTGTTATGGTGTTAGTTGCAGCACCTGAAGGCATTAAACGTGTGGAAGCAGCTCACCCAGATGTGACGATTTTTACTGCTTCAATTGATCAAGGTTTAAATGAACAGGGATATATCGTGCCAGGTCTAGGAGATGCTGGTGATAAAATTTTTGGCAGTGTGCAAAAAGATTAAAATTTAGTATGATCAAAGGAGGCTATAGGGGCCTCCTTTTTTAATTATAAGAGAATAAAAAATGTTCAGAAAAGGGACAGTAACCTTTTTCGATAATGATTTAGGGCAAGGTCTAATTGAATTAAATGATAATCATCAACAAGTTGTTTTTAAATTAGAAGATTTTTCAAATCAATCCATTCTTCCTCAAATTGGCGAGCGGATTAAGTGTGTTGTTTTAGAACAATATGGTGCAACCTTAGCTAAATTTATTGTGCGGTTTGATTATAAAAATTATGAGAACGATCAAAATAAGTTACCTAATACGCGTCTCCATTCAGAAAATGGCTATGAACAAATTAGAACTATTCGAAAAGCGCTTAAAAAGAGAAGGTTGGTAGCTGATAACGATTTAGCTAATATCAAAACACAAACTCAAACAGAGCAATTGGTTTCAGTAGAAGCTATTCCAGCTATTGACTTAGTTGTAGAGGAGCAACAAGTAATCTTTGTCGAGCCCATACAAACTCTAATTAGTAATCCTATGATAGAAGAAGGTAGCATAAATTTATACCAAAACAATCAAATTGAGCCTGTAGCGCAAACACAAGTTGACCTTTCTATTAAAGTTATCCAAAATACTGAATCCGAAGACGAAATTCATACAGTTAATAACATTAAAACCACTGAAGGAATTTGTGAGGTTATGCTTTCTGATTTGGGAGAGGCGTATCAAAATATTGAAATTGCGGGGGACTCTAAGAAACAAGAGTTGGTTAAGCCTGTAGAGATGTTGGTAGAGGGGCAATGTTTTAAAGAACAAGATTTATATTTTGATAGGCAAATGAATCAGCAGTTGCTTGAAAAAAATATGCGTTTAAATGCGATCCAAAGTTTAATTCAAAAGTTAAAAGTTAAATTTTTATACTCAAAACGCAAACAGCCTATAAAGAAAATTAGACTTGAAAAACGTCTAGCATTGAATTCTTGGGTGGTGACCGTTGCTGTAGTGATATTCATTGGGGTAAGTTCTGTAATGTATGCAAAAGATCGTTATAGGCAGTACAAAATCGAAACTGAAATGAGATTTCAACAATATCAACAACAACAAAAGGACAAGATTAAACAGCAAAAACGCAAGGCATATTCACACTAAACATCTGAAACGAGTTGAATTTATTGTGGTTCAAACTTATTTTAAAAGAGAAGTTTTATGTTTTATTTGGGGCAAATCATTGAATATCATCATGATAAAGGTTACGGACTTTTATTGGATCATAATTCAGCGCAATCTGTCGTATTCTACATCGCTGATTTTCCAAAACTAGGTGGTCAACCGAAAAAAGGGGAAACTATAAAGTATGTAATTATCAATGAGCAAGGAACATTAAAAGCACATCAAATGATTCGTTTGGATGTAGCGATGAGTAATGAATTAAAAAATAAAAACATCAATATTGATAAGCAAAAAAATATATTAAGACGAAGTAAAAGTGAAGGACAGAAATTTGGTTTTATGTCTGTGGTAATTTTAGTGATTGTTTTTGGCTTCGTTTATTTTAGTTTTGCGACATGGAATCAATACCAAACCTATCAGGATGAACAGCATAATAAACTTACCTTGTTAGAACACCAGCAGCAACAAATTATTGAGCAACAACGCAAAGAAATTGGTTATGTCAAACCAGTAAAGTTTAGTGAAAAATCGCAAAATGCTTTAATAAATGGTGATCATAACCTAGTAAGGACTGAACATGCTCAGGTAACAGTGCAATCTAACGCAACTGTAGCGACATCATCAATGGTAAAATCGCCTTATCAATGTGATGGGCGGACACATTGCAGTCAAATGACATCCTATGATGAAGCTGTATTTTTTATTAAAAATTGTCCTAATACGCAAATGGATGGCGATCATGATGGTCAGCCATGCGAAAGACAATTTGGTAAATAACTTTATTAAGCTAAAAATTATATAAAAGCTCCAAGAGGAGCTTTAGTTTTATCCGTGTTCACAGAATTTTAAGAAGGCTCTTAAACCAGGACCTTGGTACTTTTGACGATGTACAAGCATGTACAAAGGACGTGCAAGTTGCCAAAAAGGAGTCTTTAAAATTACCAATTGCCCTTTGTCCAGCAAAGGCTGAATGGCTAATTTAGAAATACATGACATTCCTAAACCACCTGCGACAATTTTTAAAATCGCTTCATTATGACCCAAAGTTAAGCGGATATTGGCATCTTCTAGGTCTTTTAGAATGGCATTGTCAAAAACTTCACGTGTGCCAGAACCTTCTTCACGCAAAATCCATTCAACATGTTGAAAGTCAGACTGTTTTAATTCACGATGTAAATTTGCAAGTGGATGATTAGGTGAACAACATACCGCAAGTTCGTCATCTCGCCAGTGAATACATTGAAGTTGTGGTAAGAAGCATGAACCTTCAATCAATGCTAAATCCAGTTGGAATTGGTTGACGGCTTCAATCATTTGACGGGTATTGCCAACTTGGAGTTGCAAATGTGCTTGAGGTTGAACTTGTAAAAAGTTTGCCATTAAGTCGGGCATTAAATAATCACTGATAGTCAGTGTTGCACCAATGCGTAAATCAATACTTTGTAATTCGCCTTTGGCTGCTTGTTCAAAAGCTTCACAGCGGCCTAAAATTTCTAAAGCTTGGGGAAGTAAGAAGCGACCAAGATCATTGAGCTGTAAGCGCTTACCAAGACGATCGAAAAGGGGGGCTCCCAGCCCATCTTCTAAATCTGCCAAAGCCATACTTGCCGCACTTTGAGTCAACCGAACCGCATCACTTGCTTTAGTCACGGTGCCTTCTTGAGCGACAGCAACAAAAACCGCCAACTGGCGTAAAGTCATTCGCATAAGTAGAGCCTTAACATTTTAATATTCATAGATTATATAGTCATGCTACCATGAGGACTATGTTTCATGCCACGAAGAAATCATGTCAATTGAAAAATTTAGCATAGAAAAGGTTTTGTCTGTTCAGCGTTGGACCAATACACTTTTCAGTTTCACCATGACTCGACCTGCTCATTTTAAGTTTACCGCTGGGCAATTTGCTCGCATTGGTTTAAAAGTGGGTGATGAATTGGTGGTAAGGGCATATTCCGTGGTTTCATCCCCGTTTGATGAAACACTCGAATTTTTTTCAATCGTTGTTCCTGATGGTGCATTTACCTCCAATTTACAGCATTTACAAGTCGGTGATGAGCTTTATTTGGAAAAAATCCCCTATGGATTCTTAACTTTAGCACGTTATCAATTGCCGTTGCCTAAAGATTTGTGGTTGTTGGCAACGGGCACAGGTTTAGCGCCTTTTATTTCGATGCTACAAGATTTTGCAACTTGGTCAAAGTACGAAAAAATCAACTTGGTGTATAGCGTAAGAACTGAATCTGAATTGGCTTATGTCGATCGGATCCAAGAGATTGCCCAGCTTTTTGGGGAGGGACATACAGGTTTTAAATTTATCCCGATTGTTACGCGTGATCCCAATGCCACCTTGCATGATCGCTTACCAATTTTGATTGAAAATGGTGAATTGGAAAAAGCCGCTGATTTAAAATTCAATGCAGATACCACTCATGTCATGCTATGTGGAAACCCACAAATGGTGGATGACACCAAAGCCGCATTAAAATCCCGTGGTTTAACGATGAATCGTCGGGGTGAAGGTAATATTGCTGTAGAGAATTATTGGTAAATCACTTGTCGGCATCAGCAATTTTATCAATCGTTTTCGATGAGAGAAGCGGCTAAGCGTCTTCTCTTTGATTGTTTCATGCCAGAACCTAACACTTTTTAGCTAAAAGATGATTACTGAGTGAGAGGTGTATATGCAGTTAATCGCTCGGTTGAATAAGCTGTTGAATCAACATGTGTATTTTGATTGAGCATCAATTGTCTTAATAACTGTGCAGAAGCAGGCCCCATACATAAGCCATTACGGTAATGTCCAAAATTTGCCCATAAATTGTTCAGTTTAGGCATTTTTCCTATATATGGAATGCCTGTCGGTGAACTGGGACGTAATCCTGCCCATTGCTTAACAATAGGGAAGTTTGTCAATTCAGGGACCATCTCGATACAGGCTTTATAAATATTTTGCTGTGTTTGTACATTTGGACGCTTATCAAACCCGATATTGTCCATGCTTGAACCACATACGATATGACCATCTAGGCGTGGGATCAAATACATGACATTGTTCATACACATGGTGGGTAGCCAGTTTTCAGGGGTTTTAAATAACATCATTTGTCCTTGAACTGGCTCTACTGGGATCGAAAGCTGTAATTGTTCTGCCCAGCAATTTGACCATGCGCCTGTGGTAATCACAAATTGATCTGCGAAAAAACGTCGCCCATTGGTACTTTCAACAGACTGAATTTTTTGATTTTGAATATTAAATTTTTCGATCCATGTATTTTCATACACTTCAACTTGAGGGTGTTGTTTGAGATAGCTGATCAGTGATTTAAGAAGTCTTGGATTTCTAACATTGGCTAAATGTGGAAAATAAATTGCATGTTGAAATTGTGCTGAAATATGTGGGTTGATGGTTTCAAGCTGCTCTCTTTGCAGGTATTCACAATGCTGCATCGGTTCTTGATGTTGGTCTTTATAACCGAGTCCAAGCTCAAAATCTGCTTCGTCAAAAATTAGCATTCCAGTTTCATGGATTTGAAAGTCTATCCCTGTTTTAGGCTGTAGTTTCTCATTCCATTGTTGGTAAAGTTGTTTGCCATGTTGTGCCAGATGATTGACTTCATTTGGATATCTCCATGGATACATGGGTGACAAAATACCGCCACCCGCCCATGAAGCAGCATGTCCAGCATGTTGTTGATCGAACAGAGTGATGGTGCAACCTTGTTCAACAAGTTCAAGCGCGCTGAGTAAGCCACTTACTCCTGCACCGATAATGGCGATATGCATTGTGTATTCTGTACCAATTTAGAATTTTAATCCCCACCTACAAAAGCAATACTGCTTATCTTTTGAAAGAGGGGACTTTCCTTCCACGACCGAATCAGTAATGGACACTTCCCTTTCTAAAAGGTAAGGAACCATGAATTCAGTAAGGGAGGAATTTTTTACTTCATCTCTTTTAATTGACGTGCTGCATCTTCTGCATAATAGGTCCAAATACCATCTGCACCTGCACGACGGAAGCACATCAATGATTCCATGATCACGCTTTCTGATAACCAGCCATTTTGGATGGCTGCAGCAAGCATGGCATATTCACCACTGACTTGATAAACAAAGGTTGGGACACCAAAGGTATCTTTAACTTCACGTACCACATCCAAATATGGCATACCTGGTTTAACAATCACCATGTCTGCGCCTTCTTGAATATCGAGGGCGATTTCATGCAGTGCTTCAGCACGATTACCGACATCCATTTGATAGTTATACTTATTACCACCTTTTAGGTTGGATGATGAGCCAACTGCATCGCGGAAAGGACCGTAGAAACTAGACGCGTATTTTGCAGAGTACGCCATGATACTGGTATAAATAAAATCGTTACTTTCTAAAGCTTGGCGGATTGCACCAATACGGCCGTCCATCATGTCACTTGGCGCGATCACATCTGCACCTGCTTCAGCATGGCTTAAGGCTTGTTTGATCAGGCATTGGACTGTTTCATCATTTAACACATAACCTGTATTGTCAATAATACCGTCCTGACCATGGGTGGTATAAGGATCTAATGCACCATCGGTGATGAGCACCATCTCAGGCAGTTCTTTTTTTAGCAAACGTAAAGTATTTTGAACTAAACCATCTTCATGCCACGCTGCTTCTGCTGTTAAACTTTTGTCTTGTTGTGGTGTAACGGGGAATAAGGCAAGTTTTGATACACCAAGTTCTAATAGTGTTTCTGCTTTTTTCAACAATAAGTCTGCTGACAATCGTTGAACATTTGGCATACTTGGTACATCTTGGCTTTGGTTTTGTCCCGGAAGCACAAATACTGGATAAATGAGATGATCTGCTGTGAGTTGAGTCTCTCTTACCATTGCTCGAAGCTTATCGTTTTTACGGATACGGCGCATACGTGTAGCTGGAAAAGCAGGACGATTGAACGTATAAGTCATAACAATCTCGATGTTCAGTATTAAACTAGGCATATATTGTAGCCCTTTCATATATTTTTTGGGAAAAAGCTGAAAATTTTTTCTCAATATTGGTTTCGAAATGATGATGAGTGATTCTTCTAAAATTGATTCTGCGCCTAGCGAATCGCAAAAAAAGTGGACTGGTAATTTACATTTAGGAGAGAAAGCAGATCTAAATGTGGTGCTTAACCAACTCACTAAAGCGTTTAATGGTTCGCCTTATTTTTCACATAACAATATGCAAATGCGTGTTGTCAATGATGAGATTGAAGGCTACATCGAAATGAAACCGTATTTGATTGGCAATGTCGCATTTCAAATTTTACATGGTGGTGTGGCCGCGACATTGCTGGATAGTATTGGTGGAATTGTGGCAATGGGGGAGCTATATAAACGTGCAGAGCCAGATCAATTGCCAGACACGTTAAAGAAAGTTTCTCGTTTAGCGACAGTTGATATGCGTGTGGATTATCTTGCACCTGGGCGCGGTGAATACTTTATTGCCAAAGCTGAAACCTTGAGAATGGGGCGTAAAGGTTGCACCATGCGTATGACCATGCTCAACAATGAAGGTAAGGCGATTGCGACAGCTATTGCTTCTTATGCTTATTGATTAAGCTGAAAAGTGTACTAATCAGTACACTTTTGTATTCATTGTGTCAATATAAGCCAGTAAAATACATATTTTGCTGGCTTATTTTTTTTCAAAAAAATATGAATATCAATAAGATTGACCTCTTTTATAAAGATAAACTATAGAGTAATATTTTTATTCTCATAATATGATTTTTACCTGTAAAATTGGGCACCACAATTTTAAGAAGTTGACTTATTCAACCATCAAGCAATGTCATATAGATATGATTAAGCAGTTTTTCAGTTTATATCTCCAAAATGCAAAGATGTTTTGACAAGTCCAAGTAAGCTAGGAACATGCGATGACTGACGCGCAAACGACGAATGCCTCTCCAAATGATGAAAATCAAGCGCAAGCGGATTTGGAAGCCAAACAAAAACGTAAAAAAATGCTGAAGATTTTTGCCATTATTGTTGTTGTAGCTGCAATTCTATATGCAATTTGGGCTTTTATTTTTGGCAACATTGTTGAAACGGACAATGCCTATGTCGGTGCTGAAACTGCTGAAATCACTTCGATGGTCAGCGGACAAGTTGCTGAGGTTTTGGTTAGTGATACTCAACAAGTGAAAAAAGGCGATGTACTTGCGATTATTGATAATCGTGATGCAAAAATCGCTGTTGCAGAAGCTGAAGCGGCGTTGACCAAAGCCAAGCGTCAATATACACAAAGCTCGGCAAATAGCAGTTCATTGTCCTCACAGATTTTAGTCAGTGCAGATGATATTAACAGTGCCAAAGCACAAGTGGCACAAGCCGATGTGGCATATCAACAAGCACAGCAAGAGTTTGCCCGCCGTCAGCAGTTAAGCGCGACAGGTGCAATCTCTAAAGAAGAATTTAGCAAAGCACAAAGTGCTTTAAACAATGCCAAAGCAAATGTCGATGTGGCAAAAGCAGCATTGGCGCAAACAGAATCTAAGCGTAAAGCTGCACAAAGTAATTTAGATGCCAATGAAGCTTTAATTCGGGGGACCTCACAAAGTTCAACCCCTGATGTATTGGTGGCTCAAGCTAAACTTGATCAAGCACTTTTAGATTTACAACGTACAGAAATTAAAGCGCCGTTAGATGGTGTGATTGCCCGTCGTAGTATTCAAGTGGGGCAGCGTATTGCACCTGGGACAAGTTTGATGAAAGTGGTGCCTTTGGCTGAACTTTATGTGGATGCAAACTTTAAAGAAAGTCAGTTGCAAAATGTGAAAGTTGGTCAGAAGGCAACGCTCACTTCAGACCTCTATGGCAAGAAAGTAGAGTATCACGGTACGGTAATCGGCTTTTCTGGTGGTACAGGTTCAGCATTTGCGTTGATTCCTGCACAAAATGCGACAGGTAACTGGATTAAAGTAGTTCAACGTCTTCCTGTACGTATCAAACTCGATCCTAAAGAGTTGGCTGAGCATCCATTACGTGTGGGTTTATCCATGAATGTTGAGGTTGATACCTCTTCAGCGAAGTAATCACTTATGAATACAGCAACGTTTCAAAGTGAGCTTAAAGGTGGGCGCTTACTTCTCGCCGCTTTTTTTTTAGCACTTGCCAATTTTATGGTTGTACTGGATATGACCATTGCCAATGTTTCTGTGCCCCATATTACCGGAAGTTTAGCAGTATCAAGTTCTCAAGGGACTTGGGTGATTACCTCCTATGCCGTTGCTGAAGCCATCTGTGTACCTTTAACCGGTTGGCTTGCAGGACGTTTTGGCGCTGTTCGGGTATTTACCATCAGTCTGATTGGCTTTACCACATTTTCAATTCTTTGTGGCTTATCCAATAGCTTAGCGATGTTAGTGATCTGTCGTATCGGACAAGGTTTATTTGGTGGTCCAATCATGCCACTCAGTCAAACTTTGTTGATGCGTATTTTCCCACCCGAAAAACATTCCCAAGCAATGGGGATGTGGGCAATGACGACGGTTGTTGGACCGATTCTAGGCCCTATTTTAGGCGGTACAATCAGTGATAACTGGTCATGGCATTGGATTTTCTTTATCAATATTCCAGTGGGTATGATCTGTGCTGTTGGGGTGATGCGTCTATTAAAAGTTGCTGAAACACCAATTGCTAAACTCCCGATTGATACCATTGGCTTAACGCTGCTGATTGTTTGGATTGGCGCATTACAGTTAATGCTCGATTTGGGGCATGAGCGGGATTGGTTTAATAACAGCTTTATTTGTATTTTGGCTGTGATTTTGGTGGTTGGATTTATTGCCTTTTTCATCTGGGAATATTATGAAAAACATCCCATCGTCAATATACAAATTTTCCGATACCGTGGTTTTACCATCGCAACAATCTCATTGGCCTTTGCCTTTGCGGCATTCTTTGGCAGTATTGTGCTTATTCCACAATGGTTACAGATTAACTTGGGTTATACCGCATCTTGGGCAGGTTATCTGACTGCGACAATGGGCTTTGGTAGCTTGATGATGTCGCCTGTGGTTGCCAAACTTGCGACTAAATATGACCCAAGAGCCTTGTCTAGTTTTGGGCTGATGATTTTGGGTGGCGTCACATTAATGCGTTCATTTTGGACCAGTGATGCTGACTTTATGGCGCTAGCATTACCACAGATTATCCAAGGTTTTGCGGTACCGTTCTTCTTTATCCCACTGTCTAATATCGCTTTAGGTGTAGTACGTCCAGATGAAGTGGCTTCTGCTGCGGGTTTGATGAACTTTATGCGAACCATGGCAGGGGCAATTGGTGCATCTATTGCGGTGACCATTTGGGATGATCATACCAAGCTGGCACGCAGTGAAATCGTGTCGACCATGCATATTGAGGAAACTCAGCGTAACTTGGTCAACAGTGGCTTTAGTCCTGAAATGGCGTTGGGTACCATTTCCAACTTGGTGGATAAAGAGGCTTTAACGCTTTCGGTTAATCATGTGTTTTTGATTTTTGCGATGATCTTTATTTTCGCAGGATTGATTATTTGGTTATGTCCAAAACCGAAAGGGAATGTCGGCGCAGGGCATGCACATTAGAATTTAAGTTGTATAGAAGCCTACTGAAAAGTGGGCTTTTTTATCGCTGCAATGACAACAGATCAAGACTATTTTTTGCTATTTTATCTATTGATCAAGATCAGGGTATAATACAGCGATTGTGTACCGCGATGAGTAATATGTATGAAGCCTGAATTCCAGCAAGGAAAAATTAAACAATACGATGCCGATAGAGGCTTTGGCTTTATTGGTGGACTTGAACAAGATATTTTCTTTCATATTTCGGATTTTCCGCTTGCAGAGGGTGAGCCAAAGCGAAATGAAAGAGTTAAATTTATCGTTGTTGAAAATAACGGCAAGTTAAAAGCAACCAAAATTGAGCGTGTTGAAGATCAATCAGCAAAAGCCAAAAAGACCAGAATTGTTGAAAACAATAAGTCGATTACCAATAATTTGTTGTCTAATTTTAGAAAGTAATAGGCGTATAGATTTAGGCCATTTTATTTTTGGGTTATTGGATCGTAGTTTTTTAGATAAATCCCTTTAATTGAAGGGATTTTGTATGAGGGGAATTGGTTTTTTAATATAAAAATATTCCTTTACGCTGCTAAAATCTCAGTTTCCCTCTTTTTAAGAGGTGAATGTTGCAAATTTTAGTAATTTATATTTAAAAGAAAAATATGGCGGCTGATAAAGGAATCGAACCTTTGTCTAAACGATCAAATATTACGCTTTAAAATAATATTTGATCGTTTGGCTTGGCTATTAACCAAGCCTCGTCGCGCATTACCAACAATGCTAATCAGCCTATATCTTCTAGAATACATGAAATTTCATAGTTTTCAAATAAAAAATTTTGTCTGAGTAAAGCACGAATTCCATTCTGTCGTCTTTTTTTATCATCTTTGTAATATCGATGTATTAAATATGGTTTAATTTCACTTTTATAGTCATAAATTATTGAACATAAATATTGAGCAATATCCAATAATGCAAAAGAAAAAATCTTTACATCGTCTTCATTTAGATTTTCATAATTATTAGGGGTTAATTTATATTTATCTTCAATTTTAGGTATATTTAGCTCAGAGTAAGGGTTTTCAATCATTTTAAAATCATGAGCTTGTTGATTTCTTATTTTTCTATAATAATCGACTATTTTGAATTCAATACGTTCAGATTTTATACATTGTACTCGATTTTCTAGATCACTCAATGAGCTCAAATTGTTAGATTTCATAGATAAAACACTTAATGCTATATGAATTTTATTCCCTTGAATATGATCTAATACTTTCTTTTGATTTATTCTGAATTGTTTGATATTACTTAATTTTAGTATATTTGCACAGAGATCATCGATGGCACTATAGCAATAAATAATATGTGAAGTAATTAAATAGCGATGTAACACTTTGTACTTTGTATCATTAGGGAATAGGTTATGATATCTATAAGATTTGGCTACATTTCTTATATAGGTTGGCAAATTTTGATTTTGAATTTTAGTAGATTGGTAGTCTGTGAGTATTAATCTTAATACATCAAAATTAATATTATGAGTTCCAAGTGAATTTTTAAATTTTTTAAATATTTCAAGTGGGCTTTCTTCGCTTAAAAATTGTGTCATGAAATTTGGACTTCTATATTAGACCTTTTAAGATCTAGACATGTAAGGGAGAAAAAGCACTCTTATAATGTATAAAAGTGCTTATAGTATCTTTAAAACACCGAATCATCCAAATTTGGTGCTAACCAACGCTTCGCTTCATCCAAAGTCCAATTCTTACGCTTTGCATAATCTTCTAGCTGATCTAATGCAATTTTACCCACGTTAAAGTATTCAGACTGTGGGTTGGCATAGTAGAAACCGCTGACACTTGATGGTGGCCACATTGCAAAACTGCTGGTCAATTGGGTACCAATCTTATCCGTGGTGCCTAACCAATCAAACAAAGAGGCCTTTTCAGAATGCTCAGGACAAGCTGGGTAGCCTGGTGCAGGACGGATACCGACATACTTCTCCTTAATTAATTCTTCATTAGAGAGTTGTTCATCTGCCTGATACCCCCAGAACTCTTTACGAATACGTTCATGTAAATGTTCTGCAAACGCTTCAGCAAAACGATCACCCAATGACTGAGCAAGAATGGCGGAGTAATCATCCCCTTTGGCTTTATACTCATGCGCCATTTCTTCCGCACCAAAAATTGAAACGGTAAAACCGCCCAAGTAGTCTTCGGCTTGTGCTTTGGTTGCAACAAAATCAGCCAAAGACAAATTCGGTTTACCTGTGACTTTATCTGATTGCTGACGAATATGATGGAAGGTATGGGTTACAGATTGACCATCTTCATTAAAGACTTCAACAGAGTCTGCGGCTGAACGGTTTGCAGGGTAAATTCCAAAAACGGCACGCGCATCGAAACGTTTATTGTCAATAATGTCTTTTAGCATCGCCTGAGCCTGATTATATAAATCAGTTGCAGCTTCACCGACAATCTCATCTTGTAAAATTTTCGGGAATTTACCTGCCAGACTCCAAGAAATAAAGAATGGTGTCCAGTCAAAATATTCCACTAATGTATCAAGTGGATAATCGGTTAAGGTTTGCAAACCAATAAAGTTTGGTTTTACTGGTGGATTGGCGGCAAAGTCAATTTTTAGACCATTTTCAATGGATTCTGTATACGACAATTTAGCTGCTTTGGGTTGCTTATTGGCAATACGTTCACGTACTTTTTCGTATTCAGCACGATGCTCATCGACAAATTTAGGCTTCATTTCGGGAGACAACAGGGTGGTTGCAACACCCACCGCACGAGAAGCATCGGCAACATAGATCACTGCATCATTTGAGTATTGAGGATCAATTTTTACTGCAGTGTGTGCTTTCGATGTAGTTGCGCCACCAATCAACAGTGGAATTTTAAAACCCTTGCGCTGCATTTCTTTTGCAACAAACACCATTTCATCAAGCGATGGGGTAATCAAACCTGATAAGCCGATAATATCGACTTTTTCATCAATAGCAGTCTGTAAAATTTTCTCGCAAGACACCATGACACCAAGGTCAACAATGTCATAACCATTACACCCCAGTACAACACCGACAATGTTTTTACCAATATCGTGTACATCGCCTTTTACAGTCGCCATCAACACTTTACCTTTGGATTGGCTGCCTGTTTTTTCGGCTTCAATGTACGGGTTTAACCATGCTACGGCTTGTTTCATTACCCGTGCAGATTTAACCACTTGAGGTAAGAACATTTTACCTGAGCCGAATAAGTCACCGACCACATTCATACCGTCCATCAATGGACCTTCAATCACATCAAGTGGACGTTTGGACTTTAAGCGGGCTTCTTCAGTATCTTCATCGATAAAGCTGGTAATCCCTTTGACCAATGCATATTCAAGACGCTTTTCAACAGGTTCATTACGCCATTCAAGGTTTTCAACCTGTTTTTGGGCAGCACTTTGACCACGGTACTGTTCAGCAACTTCAAGCAATTTTTCTGTTGCATCTTGACCGCTGTCACCTTGATTCTGGTTGAGAATGACATCTTCAACAGCGGCTTTCAGCTCCTTAGGAATATCATCATAGATGGCCATTTGACCCGCATTGACAATTCCCATGGTCATGCCTTGTTTGATGGCATAGTAAAGGAATACAGAGTGAATGGCTTCACGGACAGGTTCATTGCCACGGAAAGAGAACGACACGTTAGACACACCACCAGAAATCATGGCATGTGGTAAGTTTTGTTTAATCCAGCCGGTTGCTTCAATAAAGTCCACAGCATAGTTATTGTGTTCTTCAATCCCCGTTGCAACAGCAAAAACGTTCGGATCAAAAATAATGTCTTCCGCAGGAAAACCAACTTCATTGACCAACACATCATAAGAGCGCTTACAGATTTCACGTTTACGTGCGGCAGTATCTGCCTGACCTGTTTCATCAAATGCCATCACAATGACAGCTGCACCATATTGGCGACACAAACGTGCTTTATGGACAAACTCATCATAACCTTCTTTTAAGGAAATGGAGTTAACAACAGGTTTACCTTGTACACATTTTAGACCTGCTTCAATGATTTCCCATTTAGAGGAGTCAATCATGATTGGTACTTTAGAGATTTCAGGCTCAGATGCAACCAGATTTAAGAAATGTACCATCGCGTTTTGCGAATCGAGCATTCCTTCATCCATATTGATGTCAATGATTTGTGCGCCTGAAACTACTTGTTGTAATGCAACATCGAGTGCTTCTGCAAAGTTTTCTTCACGGATTAAACGGAGGAATTTTTTAGAACCAGTGACATTGGTACGTTCACCAACATTGACAAACAATGAGTCGTCATAAATATTAAATGGCTCTAAACCACTGAGGCGACATGCAGGTTTGATGTCTGGAATTTTACGCGGTGGGATGTCTTTAACCGCATTATAAATGGCACGAATATGGTCAGGTGTGGTACCACAACATCCACCAGTGATATTGATTAAGCCACTTTCAGCAAATTCTTTTAAGAAGGCAGCTGTTTCTTCTGGTGTTTCATCATAGCCACCAAATGCGTTTGGTAAGCCAGCGTTTGGATGCGCTGAAACAAAAACATCCGCAACATCTGATACAGTTTTGACATGTGGACGCATGGCATCTGCACCTAAGGCGCAGTTAAATCCAATTGACAATAAATCGCCGTGACGAACAGAGTTCCAAAATGCTTCTGCAGTTTGTCCTGTTAAGGTACGACCAGAAGCATCCGTAATTGTGCCTGAAATCATCAGCGGTAATTCACGGCCAAGTTGTTTAAAGACTTCTTTTACCGCAAAAATTGCTGCTTTACAGTTTAAAGTATCAAACACAGTTTCAATGAGAAGGATGTCTGCACCACCTTCAATTAAAGCATGTGTGGCTTCAATATAATTTTCTTTGAGTTCATCAAAGGTAATGTTGCGAAACGCTGGATCATTTACATTCGGTGAGATCGAGCAGGTACGTGATGTAGGCCCCAATACTCCAGCAACAAAACGTGGTTTGTCAGGGGTTGAGTATTTTTCACAAGCAGCTTTGGCAAGTCGGGCTGCTTCAAAGTTGATCTCATGGACTAAATCTTCCATGTGATAGTCAGACATTGAAACACGTGTACCGTTAAAGCTATTGGTTTCAATAATGTCAGCACCAGCATCTAGGTAAGCTTCATGGATGCCTTGAATAATTTGGGGTTGAGTTAACACTAAAAGGTCATTGTTACCTTTTAAGTCAGATGCCCAATCAGCAAAACGCTCACCACGGTAATCAACTTCTTCCAGTTTATGGCGTTGGATCATAGTTCCCATCGCACCATCAATAATTAGGATGCGTTGGGCAAGAAGCTCTTTTAACGTGGTAAGCGTGGACATTAAAACTCTCAATAAAATCGGATTTTAAAAATAGCCGATATGTTATCAGAATGTAGACTTTCAAGGTACCAGTCTTGATGTACTTCCTGATTGTAGATTTTTGATCTGTAAAATTATAAAAAATCATTGGGTTAGGTTTTTTTTGATCTTTTTATATCATTGGTATTTACAATATACTAGGTTTTGTTCGTAATCATTTTATGTATCGATTGAAAAGTAAATGATTGATCGGCGTGTTAGCGCAAGGTTTTTAAAATGTGTGGGATATTGTTCAGATGATCTATTTATTGGTCTGGCACATTTAATTTAAGACGATTCGTTGAAGATATAGGATACTTTTTTAGTGTAGGGCAATTGTTGGCGTTAAACTTGCTTGGATTAGGTAAGCGGGATTTATTGGAACATATGTAAAAATAAAGTTAAAAGTATGTTTGTTTTTTCATCAATTTGTCATAAATTTCATGAAAAATAGCAATACCAAATGATAAATAGTTCAAATTGATCTGAAATATTACAAATATTATTTCAGATTAAAATAAAATATTTTGCTCAAGTTATATTGGTTTTATTGGTTTAAGATACTAATTATAAATAATAAAAATATTAATTTAGTCGCTTATGTAGCGAAACACTGAGGTGAAATAATTATAAATTTCACTTCATATGACCTCTATTTGTCATATAATTGTCACAATTTAATTGAACAATAAGCGCATTCTAATATTCGCTAACTTTCTGCATGAATTCGAATTTACCTCCCGTCACAGATTCTGCACAGTCACCTAAACCCGTTCAATCGACGAATGTGCACGTCCCTACACCGAAATTTTTTATGCCGGTGTTTCTGACGATTATCATTGCTACCTTAATCTACATTGGGGTGCAAGTTAGTGCAGATTTAGCACATGTTCCACCGTTAAGCCTCTACTCAGTGATTCTTTTAGCGACAGCGTTGTTTATCGCTTTGGGTTTTGAGTTTGTAAATGGTTTTCATGATACAGCCAATGCTGTAGCAACCGTGATTTATACCAATGCATTGCCTGCGCCTGTAGCAGTCATGTGGGCAGGCTTTTGTAACTTCCTTGGGGTAATGGTTGCCAGTGGTGCAGTTGCGTATGGAATTATTGCATTGCTTCCTGTTGAACTGATCATGAATGTAGGCAGTGGCGCTGGTTTTGCTATGGTTTTTGCCATGCTAATTGCGGCGATTCTGTGGAATTTAGGCACTTGGTTCTTAGGTATTCCAGCATCAAGCTCTCACACCTTGATTGGCTCAATTTTGGGTGTAGGCATCATGAACTACATTTTGCATGCTTCAACGGGTGCAAGTGGTGTAGACATGGATCAAGTGCTTAAAGTGGGTAAAGCATTACTGTTTTCTCCTTTGATTGGTTTTGCATTTGCAGCAATTGTATTTTTGATTGTTAAAAAAATATTTAAAAAGCAACTTGAGTTGTTCCAACCCCCTGAAGGCAATAAACCACCACCACCATTGATTCGTGCGGTTCTGATTTTCACCTGTACAGGTGTGAGCTTTGCACATGGTTCAAATGATGGTCAAAAAGGTATGGGGTTAATCATGTTGATTTTGATTGGTATTGTGCCTTTGGCTTATTCGTTGAATAGAGGATTAGACCAACAGCATTTACAGTCATTCTCACAATTGTCTGGTCAAACTGCGACGGCAATTTATGCACAGCATGCCGATATTCCAGATGAACAAGCGCGTGTAACCATCACTAAATTTATCCAAACCAAAGAAATGAATCCTGAAGTTGTTCCAGCATTGGCCAGTTTGACTGATCATTTGGGCGAGCGTGTTGGTAAATTTGGTGATCTCAAAGATATTCCAGAAGCTGAAGTATCTTCATTACGTAATGATATGTACTTAAGCACCACGGCTTTTAAACGCTTGGATAAAGCAGATCAACTTCCAAAAATGGATGAAGCTCAAGGCAAAGTGGTAAAAGAGTATCGCAAAAACTTAGATTCTTTCCTCCAATATATTCCAAACTGGGTAAAAGTTGCTGTGGCATTGGCACTGGGTTTAGGAACAATGGTGGGATGGAAACGTATTGTGGTTACTGTGGGCGAGCGTATTGGTAAACATCATATGACCTACGGCCAAGGGATGTCTGCTGAGCTTGTGGCAATGTCGACAATCGCTGCTGCAGATGGCTTTGGTTTACCTGTTTCAACGACTCATGTACTCAACAGTGCGGTTGCAGGAACCATGGTCGCCAATAAAACTGGATTGAATTTTGCAACAGTCAAAACGATTCTTTCTGCATGGATTTTTACCTTACCTGCAACGATTTGTTTATCAGGTGGTTTATTCTGGCTATTTTTAAAAGTATTTTAATTTAAAAGTTAGAGATGGCGATTGTTTTTAAAAACTGAATGATCGTTATTATCTGAATTTAAAAGAAAAAGAGTGCACTTTGGTGCACTCTTTTTCTTTTGGATAATGGAATTTTAAAATATGAATAACACAATTTCACCATTGAAAAAAACTTATAAAAAAATTAAGGTGTGTTTGTAAATCAAACTTGAGAACAATGAGCATGTATTTAAGAAAATCACTTTGTGCTGCTGTATTACTTGGAATGTCTTTACCTGTATTTGCACAGGGAATCGTATTAAATAATGAAGATCTTCGCACAGATTTGAACTGGTTAAATCAACAAGGTGTGATACAAATCAGTACATCGACTTGGCCGATGAGTGGGGATGAAATTCAACGTGCCTTATCTCAAGCAAAAGTTTTAAACAATACTCAACAAAAAGTTATTGATTCAATTCAAAATGCCTTAAAAGCAGATAATCAAACTGCAAAATTAGGTTTATTTGCCGAAACTGATCAAAAAAATATTCCTCAAGCTTTTGGGGATAGTGCAAAAGCACAATATGTGGGTTCATTAGAATTCAATGCGGGTGGCGAGAATTGGGATGCAAAGCTTCGTGTCAATGGTGAAAAAGATCCGCAAATTGACAATGGTCAAGATGTCAATGTGGAAGGTTCATATATTGCTGGGAAGTTATGGAATCAATGGGTTATTGCGGGTCAAATCCCAACATATTGGGGGCCGGGACATGATGGTAGTTTGATTCGTGGTGATGCCAGCCGTCCTGTGTATGGCTTTACTGTACAGCGTGCTGAACAAAAGGCTTTTGAATCTAAATGGTTGTCTTGGATTGGTCCTTGGCAATATCAAGCATTTGCTGGACAGTTAAATGATTATACGGCTGTACCTGATGCACGTTTAATGGGATTGCGCTTAACTGCTCAACCTTTACCTTATTTGGAAATCGGTGCATCACGCGCTTTCCAAATTGATGGAGAGGGTCAACCAGGAAGTGCAAAAGCTTATTGGAATGCTTTTATTGGAAAAGACAATGAGTGTGCAGATAGCACTTGTACGGGGGTGGGTAATCCATCCAATCAGCTTGCTGGATTTGATGCGCGTTTAAATCTTCAGTCTTTGCTGAATGTTCCTATGAGTTTTTATGGGCAATATATTGGTGAAGATGAAGCGGGTCTATTACCATCTAAAAAAATGTATTTAGCTGGTGCTGACTATTCATCAAGCTTTAAAAATTTACCATATCAGCTTTATGTTGAATGGGCGAATACAGAAACAAATGGTGATCCATTAGGTGTTTCTTATAGTCACCATGTCTATAAAGATGGTTATTACCAACAAGGTTTCCCATTGGGACATGCAATGGGTGGTGATGGTGAAATGATTTCTGTCGGTGGTGATATTCGTTTTGATGTGATGAATCGTTTATCTGGTCGTGCACTGTATGCCAAAGTTAACCAATCTGCTGCTCTCTTTGGTGATAAGCAAATCAACTTAGCCTTCCCAGAAAAAGACAAAATTAAAGCATTAGATTTAACTTGGACACATTATATTAAACCGACCATGCCATTAAAAATTAATGGTTGGGTCAGTGATTCTGATCTACATGGCAATGATGCAGGTGCTTCTGTAGGAATCGAAATTCCTTTAGATAAAGCATTATTCGGCCATTAAGACCTGAGTTATCGGCTGTATATATCTAATTTTAAGCATATACAGTTTGATAAGTTGGGACTAAGCTAAAATCGCTTCTTTAAATTCTAGAAGCGATTTTTAGTTTTTGATTGTTGATTGAATTATTTGCTACACAGATCTTTAATATTTTTAAAGGCTGACTTGAAAAAGGTGAGCCTTTTTTATGTTTAGGCTTGATCTTTTTCAAGCGTGAGCATTTGACGGTCATTATTAAATGAATTACATCTATTAGGGTCTGTTGACATTTCATAAATGGCTTGCGTTGTAGGTTAAAATTGAGCAGGCAAGGCATGAAACGAAGAGAATAGCGAGACTATTTACGAGTTTCATAACGCAGACTGAGATAATTTTAGCCACAACCCTGAGCAAGAACAAAGCACTGCTTTGTTTGCAGCGCAAGGCGCAGCGGGGGGACTAGAGTGTTTTTTGCTGCTACATCGTTACGAACTATTTATTTAGAATGACTAAATTTCATATTTCGTGCCTTGTATCATCTAAAAATCACTCGTAGTCGCAAACGTAGACGAATTGTCAACAGACCCTAGTTATGTTAATACCTTTTTATATTGGATAAATCCTGTTTTACTCGCAATACGATCATAAAGGTGTTGGGCGCTAATATTGTATTCTTGAGTGAGCCAATAAACACGGTCAAACTTTGTTGCGCAGACCAGATAACAATGCTCAATTAATTGTCGTGCTAAACCTCGATTCCTAAAAGCTTCATCCACAAATAAATCTTGTAGATAACAATAGGGTAAATCTGTCCACATGCTCATATGTGCAATCAAATGTACAAAGCCAACTACTTGACCATTTACGTTGATGGCAAAACCAAACATATCAGCTTGTTCAGGATTTGTGATTCGCTTCCAAGATAATCTTATTTGTTCATCACTGAGTTGTGATTTATAAAATGTTAAATAGCCGCGCCAAAGTGGAAGCCATTGCTCAAAATCAATTTGTTCTAGTGCAATAATTTGTGTGGTCATGCCGATCTCTTGTTGTTGCTTATGATGTTTTTATATATGAATATAAAAAAACAAGCAAAAGGGTTGAGGTGTAAATCACTATAATGAATATAAATTTTAATATGTGTAATAAGTACACGTTTTTGTGAGCTGGTGCTGTCAATGCCTATATCTGAGGAAAGACTTACTCATCTAAAACAGCTTGAAGCTGAGAGTATTCATATCATCCGTGAAGTTGCTGCTGAGTTTGAAAATCCAGTGATGCTTTACTCAATCGGGAAAGACTCAGCTGTCATGCTGCATCTTGCTTTAAAAGCATTTTATCCTGCTAAACTTCCTTTCCCACTGTTGCATGTTGACACAGGCTGGAAATTTAAGGATATGATTAAATTCCGTGACAACATGGCAAAAGAACACGGTTTTGATCTGATCGTGCATCAAAACAAAGAAGGTAAAGATGCAGGCGTAAATCCATTTGATTATGGTAGTTCAAAATATACCGATATTATGAAAACCCAAGGCTTAAAACAGGCTTTGGATAAGTATCAGTTTGATGCTGCATTTGGTGGTGCACGCCGTGATGAAGAAAAGTCACGTGCAAAAGAACGTGTTTATTCTTTTCGTGATTCTAAGCACCGTTGGGATCCTAAAAACCAACGTCCAGAGCTTTGGAATCTTTATAACGGTAAAGTCAATAAAGGCGAGAGTATCCGTGTATTCCCATTGTCAAACTGGACTGAGTTAGACATTTGGCAATATATCTACCAAGAAAGTATTCCTTTGGTGCCTTTGTATTTAGCAGCTGAACGTCCAGTTGTTGAACGTAGTGGTACGTTGATCATGGTGGATGATGAACGTATGCGTTTAAAAGAAGGTGAAGTTCCACAAATGAAATCGGTACGTTTCCGTACTTTGGGCTGTTACCCGTTGACAGGTGCGGTTGAATCAACGGCAACGACACTGCCTGAAATTATCCAAGAAATGCTTTTAGCCACAAGCTCTGAACGTCAAGGTCGTATGATTGACCATGATGAAGCGGGTTCGATGGAAAAGAAAAAGCAAGAAGGCTATTTCTAAGGATTTTTTATATGAATCCCCCCTAATCCCTCTTTATAAAAGAGGAGGGAACTCCAGCAACAAAATGGAGGAAAGTCCTCTGCTATCAAAGGAGCTTTTAGGAGGATTTAAAGATATAGCAAGAGATTTCAAAATATTGTGGAGCTTTGAGCAATGTCTCATCAATCAGAATTAATTAGTCAAGATATCTTGGCATATTTAAAACAGCATGAAAATAAAGACCTATTACGTTTTTTGACATGCGGTAATGTGGATGATGGTAAATCAACGTTAATTGGTCGTTTACTTTACGATTCAAAATTGATTTACGAAGATCAATTACAAGCAGTAACCCGTGATTCGAAAAAAGTGGGTACAACAGGTGATGCACCTGACTTGGCCTTGCTTGTCGATGGTTTACAAGCTGAACGTGAGCAAGGTATTACCATTGATGTGGCATACCGTTATTTTTCTACTGAAAAGCGTAAGTTCATTATTGCTGATACACCAGGACATGAACAATATACCCGTAACATGGCAACAGGTGCATCTACCGCAGATCTTGCAATCATCTTGATTGATGCCCGTTATGGCGTACAAACGCAAACTCGTCGTCATACTTTTATTGCGAGCCTATTAGGTATTCGTAATATTGTGGTTGCGATTAACAAAATGGACTTGGTTGAATTCTCTGAAGAACGTTTCAATGAAATTCAAGTTGAGTACAATAATTTTGTCAATCAATTGGGTGAGCGTAAACCTGCCAATATCATCTTCTCGCCAATTTCTGCATTGAATGGCGATAACGTTGTAAATAAATCCGCAAATACGCCGTGGTATCAGGGTAAAACCTTGATGGAAACATTGGAAACTGTTGAAATTACACATGATGTAAGCAAACATGAGTTCCGTTTTCCAGTGCAATATGTGAACCGTCCTAACCTCGATTTTCGCGGTTTCTGCGGTACAATTGCTTTAGGTGAAGTGAAAGTTGGCGATGAAATTGTGGCTTTACCTTCGGGCAAGAAATCAACAGTGAAAGAAATAGTCACTTTTGATGGTAACTTAGCGCATGCTATAGCAGGTCAGGCTGTAACTCTAACGTTAAATGATGAAATTGATATTTCGCGTGGTAATGTCTTGGTCAAAGCAGGTGGGCAACCGCTCATTTCACGTTCTGCTCGTGCGACAGTCGTATGGATGACTGATCAGCCATTAGTGTTGGGCAAACTTTATAATGTGAAGTTTGGTACACAAACCATTCCGGCTAAGGTTGCGAAGATTAACTATCGTACCAATGTCAACACATTGGAAAAAATGCAAGTTGAACAGCTTGATTTAAATGCCATTGCAGATGTAACGATTGAGTTTGATGCACCAGTGGTATTTGACCGTTATCATGACAGTCGTTATACGGGTTCTTTTATCTTCATTGACCGTTTAAGTAATGTGACTGTTGGTGCGGGTATGGTTGAAGCTGCGGTTGAATGGACTGCACACAATGAACCTGTCACTGCTGAAGCACGTGCTGCACGTTTAGGTCAAAAACCTGCTGTGGTTGCTGTATCTGCTCAAGTACTTGAACATTCGCAAGCTCTTGAAAGCTTGCTGATTCAACAAGGTGTTGTTGCGATTGCAAAAGCAGGTTTATCAAGCGATCAAGTTGCATTGCTTCGTCAAACTGGTGTTGTGGTGGTGACGAATGTTGAACAAGGTGCTGATGTAGTATTTACTCAAGAAGCAGTTGAAGAATTGGCTGAAAAAATTGTGGAATTGGTTCGTCTTTAACAGATTGGATTGATTGAGAGAAACCCACCATAAGGTGGGTTTTTTCATGCAAAAAATTTAATATATATAAGATAATACTAATCAACATTATATAGATTAAAGCATTTTGAATTTTGCGTTATTTAATACTTAGAGCGTGTGTTTTGCTATAAATAAAGGGATTTTTAAATTACTATTCTCAGCAACAGTCGATGAGTACTTTTTGCAACGCTCAGCTAAATTTATTTAAAACTAATGAGCGGCACGGCTGTGTAAGCTGTAAGATAAGAAGAATTAACATTTATGGAATGTGATCAAAACAGACTTACAACAGCACAAGCAATAAAATTTAGTTTTAAATCAAGTTAAGATTTAATAGTAGGTCATGTAATGAAAATATTTTTCCTGATAGGAATGACAAGCGTGTTGACAGCATGTGCTTCAAACCCACCGAAGAAAATACCTGAGCCGACCAAAGAATGCCATAATTATCATGCAATGATGACGGCACCTATGGATCCGATGGCAATGCAACGTTTAAAACAAACTTGTGAAGAGTCCGAACAACAAAAATAATTTAATGATCAATCATGTGCCGATCATTATAAAAAATGCGCTAATTCTATAGGCTTAGCGCATTTAATTTTTATATAGTTGCGAATATTATAGTTAAAAAGCATGTTGCGTTTTTAAAGTCAAATACGCTCGTAAATCTTTTGGATAGTCTTGAATTAGTGCTAAAAACAGCGCTTGATTACCTTGATATAAAGCACGAGTGGCTTCCTCATAATTTGGCATATTGCCTGACATTGCTGACATAAAACGATCAGTTGCCTGTTTTGCCAACATTTTATTGCTTGCTGAATTAGGGTTATTTAACTCTTGGTCAATCAATTTTCGAATCACAGCAGATGCACTAGAACTTTGTTGATCTAACCAATCCCAATGCTTTTGCTGCAAAGTGATTTCACGAGAAATCACTCCTAATTTAGGACGGCCAACTTTTTTAACCGCTTCAGGTTTAGCATAACGTTGTTGAATATCTGCTGTAGATCCGATGGTATTAACATCAATGGCTTGGCCCGTTTGATCATTAAAAATCAACACAGGTGTGGAGGTGTTTTGTTGAGTCTTAATGGTTAATGCTACGTTTAACAAAGAATCAGTGATTAAACGCTCATTGCCAACAAAGGCAGAGTAGGTGTTTTCAGTATTCATTTTAAAACCTTTGAATATTTTTATCAGGGTAAAACTAATTCGTGTTTGAATATTATCAGGGTAAAATTAAATTAGCAAACAAAAAATGATCAATATAGTTTTTTGATGCCTAAAAACGGTAATAAAAAAGCATGTAAATCTTTAAGAATTAAATGCTTAATTGTCAAAAATATAACGATTAAAAGCGATAACCTATTTTTAAATCATAAGTGAGCGCATGGTGATCTGTAATTAACAACATAGTTTGTTTTTTTCATCTTTGTTTTTATGTCTTTATCCGTTTGGTGCCATTTGTATAAATATTTGAAAATTATATTTTTGTAAGGATACCCACGATATTTTGTAGACATTGGTGGTGAAATATTTGCACATGCACTGGTTTATGTTCAAATACAGAAAACATGAAAAGTAATGAATGGAATAGGAAAGAAATTATGTCTACAAATAATATGCAACAGGTCATTATTACAGAACCTGGTGGTATAGAAAAACTGGCTTATGAAACGGTAGAAATTCCTCAACCCAAAGCAGATGAAGTTTTGATTAAAGTCCATGCATTTGGGATTAATCGCCCCGATATTTTACAGCGTCAAGGCTTATATCCTATGCCAAAAGGGGTGACACCTGTTCCTGGTTTGGAAGTTGCTGGAGAAGTGATTGCAGTGGGCGAAGATGTTACTTTATTTACTGTGGGCGATAAAATTTGTGGATTAACCAATGGTGGTGGCTACGCAGAATATTGTGTCGTGCCAGAATCTCAAACCATTCATATTCCTGAAGCTGTAAGTTTTGTTCAAGCTGCAGCAATACCTGAAACTTTCTTTACGGTATGGGCCAATGTTTTTCAAATGGCACATGCCAAAGCAGGTGAAACACTATTGGTACATGGTGGTACAAGTGGTATTGGTACAACCGCATTAATGTTAGCGCAATCATTCGGTTTGAAAAGCTTTGCAACTGTAGGTTCAGATGAGAAAGTTCAAGCTATTCGCAATTTGACTGATGCAATTAATTATAAAACTCAGGACTTTGAACAGGTCATTACTGAAAAGACCCAAAATGAGGGTGTTGATATTATTCTTGACATGGTTGGGGCGCCTTATCTAGATCAAAATCTAAACCTACTCCGTAGAGATGGGCGTTTGGTCTATATCGCATTTTTGGGCGGTGCAAAGGCCAAAGAGGTAAAATTGGGACAGATTATGATGAAACGCCTCACTATTACCGGTTCAACTATGCGTGCACGTACAACTGCTGAAAAAGCTGAAATTGCCAAAGGTTTGATGCAACATGTCGTCCCATTGTGGGCAAAAGGGGAATGTTTACCAATGATTTATAAAACATTTAAGTTTGATCAAATTCAGGCTGCGCATGCATGTATGGATACAGGTGAGCATATTGGTAAAGTTGTGGTGGAAGTGATTTAAGATAAGTTTTCTATTTAACTTTGTGATTAAACTATTTCTCTAAAAGTTGATTCTCATTATTAAAGAATTAGCACTACCTCGTATTAGCTTGAAAAATTTACATAGTTTTGCGTAGGCGATGGCTCGCTTTTCGTAGGGATTGTCAAACCTTGCGCTGCAAACAAAGCAGTGTTTTGTTTTTGCTCATGTTGAGCGAGGGGTATAGGGCGTACCCCTCGCTCAACCGTGACATCCATGTCGCTAAGCTATCGATACACTATGTATGATTAAATGATGAAAAAAATGTTCAATTTATATTTAATTCATTAAATTGATTGATATTCACAGGGTCATTTAAATCTTTTTATAAACCTTTAAGCGGTTCTTAAAAATTAAATTTTATTCGAGTGGTTAAAAGCCTGCTAATACGATCTTACCAATGCTTTTACCTGACTCAATCAGTGTATGAGCTTGGGATATATGTTCAACATTGATTTGACCGAGGTTTTGTCCCAAAGTGGTTTTGAGTCTTTGGTCATCAACTAATTTTGAAACTTTATTTAAGATATCACCTTGTCGGCTGAGATCTTTGGTCAGGAATGTAGAGCGAGTAAACATCGATTCCCAATGAACTGAAACAGACTTAACTTTAAACGGGTTAATGATAAAGTTTTCAGGATCATCAATTAAACCAAAATGACCTTGGGGTGCGATCAAATTGGCAATGGCTTGTGTATATCGCCCTGTACCGTTAATTGAAAAAATATAATGAGGTAGCCCAATATTCAAGTCTAGGATTTGCTGTTCTAAAGGTTGGCTATGATCCACAATATAATCTGCGCCAATTTCAGTCAGCCATGCTTTAGATTCAGGGCGGGAAGCTGTAGCAATCACTGTAAATTCAGTCAGTACTTTTAACAATTGAACTGTAATAGAGCCAACACCTCCTGCAGCGCCAATGACTAAAATCACAGGTTTTTCAACTTTGGTGTCTTGGATTTTTAAACGGTCAAATAACATTTCATATGCGGTGAGCGACGTTAAAGGCAACGCTGCGGCTTCTGCATCACTCAATGATTTCGGTTTTAATCCAACGATACGTTCATCAACCAATTGGAATTCAGCATAAGAGCCTTGTCTTTGGTTTGAACCCGCATAAAAAACTTCATCACCCACTTTAAAATTTTGAACATTTTCTCCGATTGCTTTCACAATCCCAACCGCATCATGACCCAAAATTTTCCAAGTATCATTGTCTGGCGAAGTACGCTGTCGCATTTTGATATCGACTGGGTTGATTGAAATGGCTTTAACCTCAATCAGTAAGTCATGACCAGTTGCAACTGGCTGTTCGATTTCGATTTCGGAAAAAACATGGGCTTCTGAAATTGCGAATGGTTTTTTATAAGCAATAGCTTTCATAAGGTTTCACTTTTTATTGGCATATCAAATCAATAGCAAAAAATCCTCAATTAAGAAAGAAAAAAATTGTCAGTTTATGCTTATTGATAAGATTTTATCAAATGATCTTAATCAAGAAATTTGGACAGTAACAAGCGTATACGCAAGATAAACAATTGCCAGTATATGTAAAACGGTAGAGTCAACCAATTTTCATGATTCAAGGTGCGGTTAAATGTTTGTCGTCCCTTTTGATAAGCCGCAGGGTAGCAAAATATATTCAAACCACCTAATGATTTATACAGGCGATTTCTATTAAGTCATAGATCATAAATGATGCTTATGTTTTTATATGAACTATTAGAAACCAATGATTATCGATTCATTTTTTGTACTTTTGAATCCTAGATGATTATCCTAGCGCGGGGCGACAGGGATGTCGCCATTGAGCGGTGGTGTAGGATGTACCCTCGCCCAATATGAGCAAATACAAAGCACTGCTTTGTTTGCAGCGCAAGGTTTGACAATCCCTACGAAAAGCGAGCCATCGCCTACGCAAAAATATTTAAACTTTGAATGTAAGGTATGGCATGGCAAGTTTTTTTATAATCAAACAATTTATTTTCCATGCAATTGATTTAATTTAAAATATTATTTAAGAGCAATTATATTCTTTTGGCTGAGCTTTTGACAGGTGGACTATATGAGTAAAACTGTTGCCAGCACAAGGACAGAGGTTAAGGTTGTTGAGCAAAATAAAAATAGATAAGATATAAGGCAGAATAAAAACTAATACAGGCAAGTAGGGCTAAAACAGCATTAAAATATTATCCTTTATTGTTATTTGATCAGCTAGAGATACATCGCCACAGATTAACATTATCTCTGACTTAATTTTAAAATTGTGCGAAAATAGGATTTCTATTTATTTTTGTTTTAGGACTCCCATGACAGATTCTTCTGCTTCATTAAGTGATATTGAAATTTTAGACATTCTTCAGTCGATGAAATCGGATGAATTGAATGTTGAAGCACAAAAAATCATTCGTGATGGTGGAAAAGCTGGGCGTCAAGAAGCACATAAACAGGCATTGGTTGCTTTACATCAAAGCTTTGAAGACAAATTTGTTGAAGCTGTGACTTTGGCTTTAAATTTAAATGAAGCGCAGGCCAAGAAAATTCGTTATAAGAAAGATCGAATCCGTATTTTAAAAGCAAAAGGTATCGATTATTTAGCTCTTGATGGGGCAGAAACCGCTCAAGTGTTATCACAAGTTGCTCAAGCGATTATTCGTGAAGATGCAATCGTGACGCGTGACCTGCATAATATTTTTCCTTTCTGGAAAGAAGGCTGGCCAATGGTGCAGTTTGATAGCGCTTATAAAATTTTAGAAGATGATATTTCAATTCATTATCAAGCATTGCTTGATGTATTGATTCATGCTTAATTGGATTTGATTCTAAATAAATCATTATTTTAAATAGATGATGAAAATAATCTATTTAAAATGAAAAAAGCCGATATTTATATCGGCTTT
This sequence comes from Acinetobacter sp. AS167, assembly GCF_037152175.1. Taxonomy (NCBI): domain Bacteria; kingdom Pseudomonadati; phylum Pseudomonadota; class Gammaproteobacteria; order Moraxellales; family Moraxellaceae; genus Acinetobacter; species Acinetobacter sp. AS167. The sequence continues at coordinate 285,582 of NZ_JBBCMP010000004.1, read as the reverse complement.
TTTCTATTAGTGTAGTGTTGAATAGAGTGGGAATACACCGAGCAGCATGGCTGCAACAAGCATTACCAAACAGGTCAGAATCGCCCATTTAATAGTGAACTTTTGATGCTGTCCAAATTCGATACCAGCCAATCCACATAATAAATATGTTGAAGGAACCAATGGTGAAAGTAAGTGTACAGGTTGGCCGACAATTGAAGCACGCGCCATTTCTACAGGTGTAATACCATAATGACTTGCCGCTTCAGAAAGAATCGGTAACACTCCATAATAGAAAGCATCATTCGACATAAAGAAGGTCAAAGGCATACTAATCACAGCAGTAATGGGCGCTAAAAAAGGACCCATACTTTGTGGAATAATCGCCACCAATTCTTTAGACATCGCATCAACCATGCCTGTCCCTGAAAGAATCCCAGTAAAAATCCCTGCAGCAAAAATAATACCCACAACGTTTAGAGCACTACCTGCATGATGAGCAACTAAAGATTTTTGCATATCGACATCTTTATAGTTGACCACCAATGCAATACAAAGTGCAATCATAAATAAGATCGGTAAAGGCAACACGCCTTTCACCAAACAAATCATAAGGACAACTGTCAATAAACCATTGAACCATCTTAAATGTGCACGATTTGCTTCTGGATTACTTGAAATTTGAATGTCATCACCATGACTAACATCAAGTTCAATAATACCTAAGCGTTTACGTTCCATACGGCCATACATAAAACCGACAAAGTAGAGCCAAAGAATAGCAGCGAGCATTGGTAAAACCATTGGCACAAAGATTTCACTGGCTTCTACATGCAGCGCGCTTGCAGCACGTGCCGTTGGTCCACCCCACGGGGTAAGGTTCATGATTCCGCTTGCCAGCATCATTAAACAAGCCATGATCAATGGGCTCATACCTAACTTTTTATAAAGTGGGAGCATTGCTGCTACACAAATCATGTAGGTGGTAGAACCATCGCCATCAAGAGAGACGATGAGTGTCAGGGTAATGGTACCAATAACGACTTTAAGTGGATCACCTTTGACCAGCTTCAAGATAAATTTTACAGAAGGATCAAACAATCCCGTATCAATCATGATGGCAAAATAAAGAATTGCAAAAAGTAGCATTACGCCTGTTGGTGCAAGTTTTTTTACACCATCAAGCATCATTTCACCGAGCTGTTTGATTTCTAAATGCCCAAGGCTGTCGAAATAGAAGCTAAGACCGTAAGCGATTAATGCAAATAAAATTGGAATAAGTGTGAGTGCTGCAAGAGCAGTCATTCGTCTAGACATAATTAAGTACATAAAGCACAAAATCATGCCCAAACCTAATACGGTTAGCATAGTTCGATCCTTGAATGAGACTTGGGTAACAGAAGTCTTTTAATTTTTTAAGCAGAAGCATGCTAATAGTTATTGGATTAAATTAAAATATCCTTGTAGAAATACTGAATTCAGTACTATTTTTTAAATAAATAGAGTATTCAAAACAGATATTTAAAAATGAATATTATAATTGCACCAAAATGGTTATAAAATTTAAGATATTGATTTATATGTTTATTATATTTTATGATTTTAAAAACTGTATTCATGTTAATTTTCATATTTTTAAAATTTATAAATCAAAAGGCTATAATCTAATCAATAGCGTTCTGGATCTTGCAATATTAAAGCGCCACTTTTCATAAAAAAAGCTTAGCAAGGTGATTGCTAAGCTTTAAATGAGCTAAAGAAGCTTATTGTGAAGAGTCTTCTGATGTCGAGGGTTCTGCTTTTTCAAGTAAGCGTGTGACAAGTAGCTGGTCAATTTTAAAATGATCAACATCGACCACTTCAAATTTATAACCACCAAAAATCACGGTGTCAGCTGGTTTAGGAATTTTTCTTAACTGATACATCATAAAGCCTGCCAGTGTCTCGTAGTTCTCTTCATCTGGCATCTCATCAATTGCTAAAGCATGCTTCATGTCTTCAATTGGTGTACTACCATCAATTAACCATGAGTTGTTATCACGTTTAATAATTTGTAGTTCTTCATCCATTGGTGTAACCCAGTCACCCATCACAGTGATCATGATATCTGACAGGGTAATAACGCCAACGACAAGGGCATATTCATTAAATACGACTGCAAATTTTTCTTTGCTAGATCTGAAGCGATCAAGGACTTCAGATAGTGTTAATGTATCAGGAATGGTCAATACTGTACGAATAGTTGACTCATGTAACTGATTAATTTTCTGGTTATTGAGAATACGAACTAGAATATCTTTGGCATCGACATAACCAATCACTTGGTCAATGGTTTCGTTGCAAACAAGGAACTTAGAATAAGGGTATTCAGCTAGCTTTTGGCGAATACTTTCTTCTGGTTCTTTTAAAGTAAAAAACACTACGTTTTCACGTGGGGTCATACTGGATGGAACATTACGTTCTTCAAGTTCAAATACATTTTCAATAAAGTGATGTTCTTGCTTTTGTAAAACACCCGCTTGTGCACCTGCATCCATCACCGCTGAAATATCATCAAAGGTAATATTGTCTTCACGCGTTGTATTGACTTTAAACAAGCGGAATAATAAGTTAGCAACAGCATTGATAAACCAAGCTAATGGTTTACATACCACGATAAAGATCTGGATGGGATTGATGACTGAAACTGCAATTTTTTCGGGTGCAATCATCGCCATACGTTTTGGCATTAAATCGGCAAAAAGAATAAAAAGTGAGGTGACTAAAGTAAATGAGAGGACAAAACTGATGGTTTCAGTCCAATTTCCGACATAGAAACGAGAAACAAATTCAAGAAAATAAGGGCGAAATGCACCTTCACCTAAAATACCGCCAAGAATAGCAACAGCATTTAAACCGATTTGGGATGCGGCAAAGAAATCGGCAGAGTTTTGCTGTAAGTCTAGGACTTTTTGTGCTCGCTCATCGCCAGATTCGGCAAGAATTTTGAGTTTAACTTTACGCGCACCCGCAAGTGCGATTTCAGTTAAAGATAAAAAACCAGCTCCTGCGATGAGGACAGCGATGATTAGGATATTCTGGAACAGGCTCACGAATCCACCTATGGATCATCATTATTATGAGATATTTTTAACACATAAAAGGGGGTGGTAGTGAGTAACACACTACCGATCTAGAATTAGTATAAGCTTGAAATGATAAGAATTTAACAAAATTCCTATTAATATTGAGAAAAATGCGAATTATTTTGCATAAATTCACGATTTTCTTCTTCAATCATTTGACGTGCAACATAAAGAATCAATTGGCGTAACCAACGATGTGCAGGATGATGATGAAGTAAAGGACACCATGCCATTTTTAATTCAAATTCAGGAATATAAAATGGCGGATCTTTAATGAGTAAATTTTGGCTTTTGGCTTGTAAACGTGCGATACGGGTTGGTAAGGTCGCAATTAAATCTACATTTGAAGCCAATAATGCAGGCATTTGATAATGACGCGTAAAGACTGAAATTTTACGCTTTTGACCAATCCGCTCTAAAGCTTGATCAATCCAACCTAATCCTGCTTGTTTTTCAGGATTCACACCAAAACCAACACCCATCCCTGTTTTTGATACCCAGATATGTTGTGCATCTAAATAACTTTTAAGATTTAAAGTACTTGAAGCTGGATGTTTGTTATTGAGTAGACAAGAGAAACTGTCACGCCACACTAAAACTTGGTGAAAACTTTGTGGAATTTCATTAAACCGGTTGATGGCTAAATCAACTTTTCCTTGTTCCATGTCACGATATGACACGTCACTTGGTGTTAAAAAGTCGAGAACAACATTCGGTGCTTCAGAGCGCAAGGCTTTGACTAGACGAGGAACAAGTGTTGCTTCGGCATAATCAGAGGTCATAATACGGAATACACGGTTTGACGTATAAGGTCGGAACTCAGTACGAGGTTCCAAAATCATGGATAAATCAGACAGTGCGTCACGGATGCGGGGTTGTAATTCTAAAGCACGTTCTGTTGGTGTCATACCTTCAGAAGAACGAATTAAAAGAGGGTCATTAAATAAATTACGAAGACGACGTAAAATATTACTCATTGCGGGTTGGGTAACACCAAGCTGTTCAGCAGCACGAGTCACATTTTTTTCACGTAAAAGAACGTCAAGGTAAATTAAGAGGTTGAGATCGACCCGCTCCAGATTCATAAAAAAAATACCGAAAATAAAATTTAGAAATCACAGGGGATTATGCCATAAGGAAATGCTTTTGTGTAAAAAGTAGATAAAAAAACAGCACACGATTTATTGTTATAGAAGGATTAAGATTTGTGGTGCTGATTTTAAATTGAGATGCGCGTTTGAATAAATCCTCATTTTGCTATTATAAGTGAAGATAAGCAGATTTTTAAGCAACAACATTGTTTATCACTCGATGAATCACCCAATTATGCTTTGTCCGATTCTTGATCATTCAGGGTGTTTTTATATTAAAAAAATGCAGTTTTGGTTTTTTTGTTACAAGCTCAGACTTAAGTCTAATAGAGATAAAATTATCAAATTGACTGATATTTAAGCAATTTATAGGTAGTTGTTAATTATTAAAAATTATATAAATTAATTGTTTATCGATTTTTGGTTTAATTATAATATGACTTTGATCTACATATTTTTTAAATAAATACTGAAAATTAACTCAGAATATTGGATTAATTTGAGGACTCAATCTAAGCTAAGACCATAACAACGAAGTGTTCTAAATCTGAACAAACAAATACCGAGTGGATTTAGCTCTTCGATTGATGAAATCCTAATATTATTACAGGAACATATCATGACTACATACCAAACAGCGATTGATGCAATCCGTGAATTAAAAGCAAAATTCGGAAGCACATGGCGCGATATTAGCCCAGAAGATGCTGCGCGTATGCAACTGCAAAACCAATTTAAAACTGGTTTAGATATCGCTAAATATACAGCTGCGATCATGCGTCGTGATATGGCTGAATATGATGCTGATTCTAGTAAATACACTCAATCTTTAGGTTGCTGGCATGGTTTCATTGCGCAACAAAAAATGATTGCAAACAAAAAATATTTCGGTACTACAAGTAAACGTTATATCTACCTTTCTGGTTGGATGGTTGCTGCACTTCGTTCAGAATTTGGTCCACTTCCTGACCAATCTATGCACGAAAAAACTTCTGTACCTGCTCTAATCGCTGAAATCTATACATTCTTACGTCAAGCTGATGCGAAAGAACTTAATGATTTATTCCGTGCGCTTAAAAAAGCAAACGAAGCTGGTGATACAGCTAAAGCTGCTGAAATCACTGCACAAATCGATGGTTTCCAAACTCACGTTGTGCCAATTATTGCGGACATCGATGCAGGTTTCGGTAACGAAGAAGCAACTTATTTACTTGCGCGTAAAATGATTGAAGCCGGTGCATGTGCACTTCAAATCGAAAACCAAGTATCTGATGCTAAACAATGTGGTCACCAAGCTGGTAAAGTAACAGTTCCACATGAAGACTTTATCTCTAAAATCCATGCATTACGTTATGCATTCTTAGAAATGGGTCTTGATGACGGTATTATCGTTGCGCGTACTGACTCTGAAGGCGCTGACTTGACTCAAAAAATCCCAGTGGTTAAAGAGCCAGGTGATATTGCTTCTCAATATATTAGCTACTTAGATACAACTGAAATTGACATTGCAGATGCTCAAGAAGATGAAATCTTGATTAAACGTGATGGTAAATTACACCGTCCTAAGCGTTTAGCTTCAGGCCTATATCAGTTCCGTGAAGGTACTCAAATTGACCGTGTTGTACTTGACTGTGTGTCTAGCTTACAAAACGGTGCAGATCTTCTTTGGATCGAGACTGCGACTCCAAACGTTGAAGAAATTGCACACATGGTTAACCGTGTACGTGAAACAGTTCCAAATGCGAAGCTTGTTTATAACAACAGCCCATCATTCAACTGGACTTTAAACTTCCGTCAACAAGCTTACGATCGTTGGGTTGCTGAAGGTAAAGATGTTTCTGCTTACGACCGTGCTAAATTAATGAGCGCTGAGTACGATGCTTCTGAATTGGCTGCTGATGCTGACTCGAAAATCCGTACATTCCAAGCAGATGCTTCTCGTGAAGCGGGTGTATTCCATCACTTGATTACACTTCCGACTTACCATACTGCTGCGCTTTCTACTCATGAGCTTGCACAAGGTTACTTCGGTACTGAAGGTATGTTGGCTTATGTTGCTGGTGTACAACGTAAAGAAATCCGTGGTGGTATCGCTTGTGTTAAACACCAAGCGATGGCGGGTTCTGACATCGGTGATGATCACAAAGAAATCTTCTCTGGTGACAATGCACTTAAAGCGCATGACGATGCTAAAAACACAATGAACCAATTTGCTGCTCACTAAGCATTGACTTGATTCAAAAACCCAGCGCAAGCTGGGTTTTTTTATGAAAGGTTATTAGAGTCTGTAGAATTAAATACTTCAACTTCAGACATATCAAACAGGAACTACATTTAAATATAATTATCCAGTGCTGATATACAGGAGTGATTTAAAGTAAATCATAAAAGCAATGCGTATTTACAAAGCATATGGTTGTTTGACATAAATAAAATTAAATGATGTTTAAACGTGATTAAAGATCAAATAAAATAGTGTAATTTTAGAAAAGTTAATTTGTTCATATGAAATTATGCTGACTGACTTAATTGTTTATATGGATGTTTTTAATATTTTTTTGTAGGAAATAGTATAGAACATTGAGATATAGACATTGATAAAATGGGATATATAAACTAAAAAACGCCCAATGAAGTTCATTAGGCGTTTATAGATCAGCAATATTTCAAGACTACATTGGTCGTTGGTTGAAGTGCTTAAGCAAACTTCGCTAATACTTCTAAGAAACCTTCTTTTTGACGCGGGTACTCTGCAATCACATCATGAATACGTAGACCTTCTGGATTAGTTGCGTTGATATTTCGACCAGCAGCAACAAACTTAGTCAATAAGCGTTCATAGTCAAAAGGACGCATATGTTTAAAGGCATGATAAAGTACATGAAAATCAGTATTAGTACCTTCAGGAGGAAGTTGATCTAAGTAGGCAAAAACACGCTCGTCTGACCATTCTTCATTGAACGTTGCTGGCTGTGAAAGTGCCATAACAGCATCTCCTCAAATAAAATAATTCTAAATTAAATGATTAATTTACAACATTATATCAACCTTATTTATCTTTCATTTTATAAGGATAAATACAATCTTTAGCTGAAAAAAATCTAAAACAAAAAGGGCAAAATATATTGCACGAGAAAAAGTAACCCTTTTTAACTCTGCCCTATATTTTGCCCTGAATCAATCCGCTTGACTAATCAATAATGAAATTATCGTTCTTCAGGTAAATTGATATTCATTTCCAACATTTCAATGTTGGCTTCAGAACGAACTTGCATTTGAATATGCTGTTCATCCACGCCACGGACATAACGATTAACCACTTGCATGATTTCTTTTTTCATTTGGTCAATCTTGTCTTGGCTTAAACGTTTGCCCAAACCGTTTTCAGAAGCAACAATAACTTTTAAGCGATCTTTAGCAGTTTGGGCGCTAGATGGTTTGTCATCATTGCTAAAAAGTTTACTCCAAAATCCTGCCATTTCTACGCTCCAAATAACCGTGCTAACCAACCCTTAGGTTTCACTGTAATATGTCGATAAGGACGTTCCTCACCCAAGAAACGCGCAACTAAATCATCATATGCTTGCCCAGCAGATGCTTCTTGGTAAAGAATGACAGGTTTACCTTCATTCGATGCCTGAAGTACGCTAGGGCATTCTGGAATGACGCCTAAAGTTGGTACACGTAAGATATCTTTTGAGATATCATCAATGGTCAACATTTCTTGTTTATCGGCACGTTCAGGGTTAAAACGCGTAATACATAAATGTTTACGAATACGCCCTTCGTTGTTTTCTACTTTTTTCGTCTTACTGTCGAGCATACCAATAATACGGTCTGAATCTCGAACAGAAGAGATTTCTGGGTTTGTTACAATAATCGCTTCATCTGCATGATACATGGCTAAAATTGCACCACGCTCAATCCCTGCAGGTGAGTCACAGATAATATAATCGAATTCTTGTGCAAGCTCATCGATTACACGAGCAACACCATCATCGCTCAGTGCATCTTTATCACGGGTTTGCGATGCAGGTAAAATATATAAATTTTCAATATCTTTATCGCGAATTAGCGCTTGCTGTAAGCGCGCTTCGTTATTGATGACATTTACAAAATCATATACGACACGGCGTTCACAGCCCATGATCAAATCTAAATTACGCAAACCCACATCGAAATCAATCACAACAGTTTTATGACCTCGTAGGGCTAATCCTGTTGCAAAAGATGCACTCGTCGTAGTTTTACCTACGCCACCTTTGCCTGATGTAACGACAACAATTTTGGCCACCGAATCCACTCCTGTTATGGTCATTTTACCCGATTAAACGAGTTTTATATGGTGTTTAATTTATACCTTAAAATTGCAAAGCTTCAAACACTAGCTCTTGCTGGTCATTCAAGTAAATATGTACAGCTTTTTTAATTACATCTTGAGGAATGTCATCTGCTACACAATATGTTCCCGCAATAGAAACCAATTCGGCTTCTAGTGAATGACAAAAAATTCTTGCACTGGTGTTACCACCTGCGCCTGCAATGACTCTACCACGAACACTGCCATAGATATGTATATTTCCTGAAGCAATCACTTCTGAACCACTGTTAATACCAGCATTCAGTATGATGTCTCCATGATCTTGAACCAAACATTGCCCAGTTCTTAAAATTTCATCATGGTATGAAGTGACATGACTCAATGTTTTAGACGCATCTACGCTTACATTTGGTGTCGCTACAGCGGGTGCTTTTACTGGAGTTTCAACCACTTGTTCTTTCGTCGGTTTAATCCGTTGCAATGGACGATCGGCAGGCAAGACTGGGAATTGAATTGCACGTGCTTGGTCACCCAATAAACCATCAATCACAGCCATAGGCTGTAAATCTAGGCTGATAATGAGTTGAATCAGGGCAATAAGCTCTTGTTCAACTGTGGTATCAATAATGACCAAAGCCCCTTGATAAGAGGTCTCACTCATCATTGAAGTTAATTGCTGGCGGATGGCATCATGATCATTAGTATCGAAGGTTAATCGGGTAAAATTAACCATTCTGCCTGTAATCCGTATATCAGCCATAATTATTCCTTAAAAGGCATGTGACCTAAATTTTTCTATCTAAGCGTCAAAAATTGTGAAATAGGGCAAATGCTAGAACATATTGAATGATTTCTCTAGCAAAGATACAAATATTTTCAATGAATTGCTTATTCTTTGAATCACTCATCTTTTACTTGATCATTTTTTTCTAATTCAAGCTGCCATTGTTTTACTTTCACTTGTTTCCTTAACGATTCTAAACTTTCATAGACTATAGATTCAACTAGTTCTTCAAGTTTTTGATTTTCAATATTTAATTGGCTTAATTTGGTTGAAATTAATTGATAGGTCGCGTTTGGATTTTGTAGATTGCCTTGAGTAAACGGTTGCACCAATCCTTGCGTAATATTCTCACCTAGCTGTTGCCCAATATTTTGAATCTGATTTTCAATCATACTGCCTGCAATTGGGATCATGCGCAATAACTGGGTCAATTGCGGGGTGTCCTCAATCGCTTGACGTACAATCTGTCCGACATTATGGGTAATCACATGACTTTGTGCTTTTAGTTCAGTGGCCAAAGATTCTTGTAATACTTCAGCTAAAGTTTGTGCAAAACGATCTCTATGGTGATCAATTAAATCATGAATGATTTTTTTATGGCTTGAGCTGGTGTCTAATTCTTGTTTAATTCCATCAATGACGGTAATCACAACACGATCTGATAATTCTTCCATCAGTACTCGATAATAAAACAGCACACGTTTTAGAATGTTATCGGGAATAACCTTATAACCTAACTCATGAAAATGATAAGCAATAATACCGACGCGAATTAAACGTAAAAAACGTAAATAAGGAATAATCGCTAAAATCTCATACCAGTGAATAAATGGAAAGAAGAACCAACGCGCATGGTGTTTGTTGATAATAGCGATGAGCCAGCGAATGCCTAATTCAACAATCAAAAAGGTAATAAACCAGCTTTCAGTTTTAATCACCCACGGATGCAGATCTGTTTTGTAATACTGTAAAACTTGCGGTAGATGAATTTCATTGAAAAGCCAGTCACCAAAATTACTCATTAAAAAAGCATTGGCACATAAACAGAATAGGTTGAAGACGATGATAAACATCATAAAGATGTCATAACCAAAAGCGATCCACCATCCTCGTGACATATCGTTTTTCGTTTCTGTACTGTTTTCGAGTGGTGGAACTTGCTCTGTCATATCCATCCTATTCTGTAGTTTTTTCTTCAATTGAAAGTTAGTGATTATATTTTTGTTTTATGGTGCTAATCAGTTGATCTTTTTCACTCCATAAATCATCAACCCAGTTTTGAAAGCGTTCGCGATATTCTGCATCATCTTCATAATTGCCGCCCAGTACCCATTCAGGAATCTCAATTTTACGCATATTAACTGCAATTCGAGGTACTTCACCTAACCAAAACTCACCATAACCGGGTGCACCATCTGGATACACAATGGTCATATCCACCAGAGCGTCAATCTTATCACCTAAGATATTTAAGGCGAGAGCAAGTCCACCGGCCTTAGGTTTAAGTAAATTGGTAAAAGGGGATTGCTGTTGAGCATGTTTTTTTGGGGTAAAACGTGTTCCTTCAAGGTAGTTGAGCAATGTAAAAGGCTGGCTTAATAACTGTTCACAGGCTTTACGTGCTTCTTCCATATCACGTGTTTTGAGATCAGGGTTCTTTGCAATCTGCTCTTTTGTATGGCGTTTCATCATCGGAAAGCCAAGAATTTTAAATGCTTGCCCAACAAATGGTATAAAGATCAGTTCCCATTTGGTGAAAAAGCGGGTGAGAGGCATGCGTGTTAGACCAAAATATTGGTTTACGGTAGTATCGACCCAACTTTGATGGTTACAGGTCATTAAATAACGACCTTGCATATTTAAATCCAAGTTGTCATCAACAGTAATGTCCCATTGTGTTTCGGGAAGAACATGATCAATCAACCAATTATTTACACTTAACCAACTATTGGTGATATTGATATTGGTTTCATCCACCTTTTTTGACTTTTTAAATAATTTGGTCAAGCCTAAAGCTAAAACAGGTGGGCCGTGAAAAAAAGTACTGCCAGTAATCACTGAGCCAACGGTTAAACCTTTCGTAATTTTTTTTAAAATAGGTTGCTTCTGCTGTTGAGATGACATAGAACAGTCCTAATGATTTATTGTGAGTGCCAGTTCAAGCGACTAGATATTTTTTACTGCTACGTTGCGAAATAATGTTTATCATTATTTAGAATGAATAAATTTCGTATTTCTTGCCTCGTATCACCTAGAAATATACATAATCGCAAACATAGACGAATTGTCCACAGCCCTTAAATATAATCGTTACAATGCAATTTAAAAAGACACATTTAATGACTATGTACAAATTATGATGATCACTTTTGTAAATTTCATTGTAAATATTACAAAATGTAAAAAAATACGTGATTGTTAACAAAACGCCTATAGTGGTGCTTTGTTTTTTATACCAAAATTAAGCTAACAAAAAACACAACTTGGAGGCATGCAATGCGTGCACTATTAATTACAACACTTACAGCAGGGGCTTTAGTACTTTCTGGCTGTCAATCAACTGGTAATAACATTGGTGGTATGGAGTACGACAAATCTGCTATTGGCGGTTTGATCGGTGCAGCAGCGGGCTATGGTTTGTCTCGTGGTAATGCAAACTCATCTGCACAAAACAATCGTGCAGCAGCAATAGGTGCGCTTTTAGGTGCGGGTACTGGTCTTTATTTAGACAATAAAGAGAAGAAATTACGTCAGCAAATGCAGGGTACTGGTGTAGAAGTTAACCGTAATCCAGATGGTTCTGTAGCTTTAGTTATGCCAGGTAGCATTACATTTGATACCAATAAGTCATCAATTAAACCGAACTTCTACGGTACGTTGAATAAAGTTGCACAAACTTTAATGGAAGACAACAAGAGTGTAATTCTTGTGACTGGTTATACGGATAATACAGGGAATGACTCAATTAACATTCCATTATCTCAAAACCGCGCATACTCAGTTGCTAACTACCTTAAAGGTAAAGGCGTACAAAGCCGTATTGATACCCAAGGTTATGGTTCGCAAAATCCAATCGCAGATAACTCAACTGCTGCGGGTCGTGAACAGAACCGTCGTGTAGAAATTAGTATTTATGCGACAAACTAAGAAATCGTAATAAAAGTAGCGAATTTTTTAGCTAAAAGTGTTGAAGAGGAATCATAGTTCGCTATGATTCCTTTTTTTTATTTTCCAAATTTTTGCTTAAATTTTATTAATCTTTTTAAGCATGAGATTAAGGTTTTTATCATTAATACGAGCGTTGATTCGAGGATAGTCTCTCTTCTTGCTGCAGTGTGTAAACCGTTATTATGGCTTTGGGTGATAGCTTTTGGTTATGCTTTCGCCATTTGATCACAGGTTAACTGAATAACAACAGCTCAGAGCAAAATAGAGTATTGAAACAAGACGGTTTGAAACTAAAGCATAATTTAACTGAAATTATTTTTATCTGGTTTTTATATTTGAAAAATTCAAATTAAGCATTTTGCAACTCTACTTTAGATGACTATAATCGAGCTCGAAGTTTTTAGAGGATGAACAATGTCGAAAGCAAGTCAACTAAATGACAAGCAACTTGAAGCCATGAAATATACTCAAGGACCCTTGTTAGTACTTGCAGGGGCGGGTTCAGGTAAAACCTCAGTAATTACAAGAAAAATTGCGTATTTGGTTCAACAGTGTGGGATTCCTGCACATCGAATTACTGCAATGACCTTTACCAATAAAGCTGCACGTGAAATGAAAGAACGTGTCGGTAAGTTGTTGGGTAAAGAAGAAGGGAAAGGGCTTTCGGTTTCAACCTTTCATACCTTTGGTTTAAATTTATTACGAATTGAGCTGAAAAATACCCCACTGAAAAATAATTTCTCAATCCTTGATGCCGATGACTGTAAGCGTATTCTTATGGATTTGATGCATCGTGATAATTTATCGGGCGCTGAAAGCAAAGAATTGATTGCTAAAGCCATGAAAAAGATTTCAGATTGGAAAAATGATTTGATTGTGCCTGAACAAGCACATACGACTTGTGAAACACCAGAAGATGTGCAGTTTGCCCACTTGTATCAATTATATGAGCGAAATTTACGTGCTTATAATGCCGTAGATTTTGATGATCTGATCGTGATGCCAACACGCCTCTTACAAGACAATGCAGAAGTTCGTGATCGTTGGCAAAACCGAGTTCGCTATCTACTTGTGGATGAGTATCAAGACACCAATACCGCGCAATATATTTTGGTGAAATTATTGGTCGGTGTGATGGGGCAGTTCACCGCTGTAGGTGATGATGACCAATCCATTTATGCATGGCGTGGTGCAAAGCCTGAAAATATGGCATTGCTCAAAGAAGATTTCCGCAATTTAAAAGTGATTAAGCTGGAGCAAAACTACCGCTCTACCAGTCGTATTTTAAAAGCCGCGAACCATGTCATTGAAAATAACCCACACATTTTTGATAAAAAGTTGTGGAGTGATAAAGGCCATGGTGAAGTCATTCGAATCATCACCTGTCGTAATGATGATGATGAATCTGAACGCGTAGTAAAAGACCTGCTCACGCATAAATTGATGAATGGCAAAAACTGGAAAGATTATGCGGTGTTGTATCGCGGAAATTTCCAAGCACGTGTATTGGAAACTCAGCTACGTCAAATGCAGATTCCATACAAGCTCTCTGGTGGTCAATCTTTCTTTGGTCGTGCAGAAATTAAAGATGTGATGAGCTACTTGCGTATCATCATTAACCCTGAAGATGACAGTGCTTTCCTACGTATTATCAATACGCCTAAACGTGCAATTGGCCCAGTAACACTTGAAAAGTTAGGTCTTTTTGCCCAAGAAAATCATTTATCACTGTTGGCTGCGGCAAGTGATCAACGCTTAACTATGGTGATGCCAAAAAAGGCCACAACACAATTGGCTGAGTTTGCTGGCTTTATCAATGATTTCACTCGTGAATTGTTAGATGACGATGAACCTGTTCCTAAAATTCGTCAAATGATGAATGATGCAGGCTATATCGATTATTTACGTGAAACTGCGGCAACGCCTGCACAAGAAAAAACCAAGATTGATAATGTGGAGATGCTCTATACCAGTATTCAAAGCTTAATCAACCGTGCTGAAGATGTAGATGAAAAGAACATTGAAAGTGTGATTCGTAAAATGGTGTTGTTGGATATGCTTGAGCAACAACAGGAAGATGAAGACACCGATAAGGTCAACCTGCTGACATTACATGCATCTAAAGGTCTGGAATTTCCATTTGTTTATATTATGGGCTTAGAAGAAGAGCTTCTGCCACATAAGAACTCCATTGCTGCGGAAACGATCGAAGAAGAACGCCGTTTAATGTACGTGGGGATTACTCGTGCACAACAAGGTTTGACCTTGACTTTGGCTGAGCAGCGTAAAAATGGTGGACAAATGAAGCAAATGACGCCAAGTCGCTTCTTAGATGAATTGCCACAAGATGAGCTTGATTGGCTAGGGCGTAAGAAAAAAATAGCTGAACATGTCGATCCAAAGCAACAAGCACAGCAATATTTACAAAACTTAAAAGCGTTATTAAAACGTTAATTTTTAAACCAGTTCTTTTTTTTTCTTTCGATTTGATTTTGAACAGATCGAAAAAAATAAAAAAACTTTTAACAGCTTTATTTAACCAAGGATTTCAATATGAAAGTTCAAGTAAAAGTACTTGATCAACGTTTAGGTCAAGAATGGCCAATGCCAACATATGCAACATCAGGTTCAGCAGGTTTGGACTTACGTGCATGTGTAGAAGAAGCGATTCAGATTGAACCTGGTCAAACTGTTTTAGTTAAAACAGGCATGGCCATTTATATTGAAGATACTAATTTTGCTGGTCTAGTTTTACCACGTTCGGGCTTGGGCCATAAGCATGGGATCGTATTGGGCAATTTGGTTGGGTTAATTGATTCAGATTATCAAGGTGAATTAATGGTTTCTGTATGGAATCGTGGTCAAACCAGCTTTACTTTAGAGCCTGGTGAGCGTTTAGCGCAATATGTATTAGTGCCTGTAGTTCAAGCGCAATTTGATATTGTAAATGAATTTGAAGCGACTGAACGTGGTGCTGGTGGTTTTGGTCATACTGGGAAAAACTAGATTTTTCTATAATTTTTTAAGCCTGATTTATCAGGCTTTTTTAATATTATATTGATTTGTAACAAAAAGTATGTATAAAGCCTTGTATGAAATTGAATATATTATCAAGAGTTTTTAGTATATTGCATTTGACCTGATATAAATATTTTCATATAAATGAATTGACTGCTAATCATTAGAGAGATGAAGCTAACAAAATAAAGGGTTGAGCAAATAGAAGTTTTGCTTATGAAAAAGATGAATGATTTTCCTTTTCAACTTTTCCGCGCCTATGATATCCGTGGAAAAGTTGAAATGATGCCCCCAGAATTGATTCAGGCAGTGGCATATGCTTTAGTTAATCAACTGATTGAAAAGGGTCAATCAAAAATAACCTTGGGTTATGATGCACGATTAAGTAGTCCTGCGTATGCTCAAATTATCAAACAGGTATTTCAAAATAACCACATTGAAGTTACTGAAATAGGCTGCTGTGCGACCCCACAATTGTACTTTGCCGCAAGAAATACGCAGGGCAATGGCATTATGGTGACAGCAAGTCATAATCCAAAAACTGACAATGGTATTAAATGGATTATGCAGTTTGAGCCACCTTCTCCTGAAATGATTCAAAACATTGGAATTCAAGCAAAAAATTATCTGCAAAATAAGCAGTCAGCATGGATTGATACAGGAGCTATTGTTGAAAGGGCAACTCATCAAATAAAGTCTGAATTTTGTTTATCCTATCAGTCCGCGTTATTAACAGATATTCAATTAACCCGACCACTCAAAGTCGTGATTGATGGTTTAAACGGTTCCGCAGGCTTTTGTGCCAATCTTGTTTTAAAAAAATTGGGCTGTGAGGTGATTGCATTACGTTGTAATGCTGATGGAAACTTCCCTGATCATGCACCAGATCCTTCACAAGCTTCACATTTAGAATTACTACGACAAAATGTACTCAATCATCAGGCAGACATTGGTATTGCTTTAGATGGTGATGGTGATCGTGTGGTTTTGTTGGATGAAAATGCACATATTATTTCAGCGGATCGACTTTTAGCACTGTTCGCGCAAATCTGTTTGAAAGATCATCCACAGCATGAAATCGTGTTTGATGTGAAATGTTCATCTATGGTGCGTCAAGTGGTTGAGCGTTTAGGCGGTCAAGCCAAGATGATTCGAACTGGCAGCAGTTTTTTACGCAAATACATGTCGCAATCTAAAGGCCAAGCTGTCTTTGGTGGTGAGTACGCAGGTCATTATGTCTTTAATGATGGGCGAGGATTTGGCTATGATGATGGGTTATATGCTGCTTTACGTGTGATGGAGTACTTATGTTATTTTCCTCAAGCCACATTGTCTGAAATCTTAGCGTGTTATCCCGATCGTTTCTATACCGAAGATACCTATATCAGTACCCATTGTACTGATCCGAAAATTGTTTTGAATGAGATTGAATATCTCAGTCAACAGTTTGGTGCTGAACTGAGTAAAATTGATGGCATACGCCTTGATTTTGAACACGGGTTTGGCATTATTCGAGCATCAAATACGGGTGAATATTTTACAGTACGGTTTGATGCTGATGACCCAATTTGTTTAAATGAAATTCGTCAGACATTTGCGTCTATGCTTCGTGACCGTTATCCTATGATCGCCAAAGATATTCTACAGGCACACTGATTTCTTAATTTATCCATATTCATCAGTCTAATTCCTACAGCTCACTAAGGAGAGGCGAATGCCACATCAGCATACTGGCATCGACAAAGCGCAAATATTGACAGAGGCTTTGCCATATATTCAACGATTTACAGGTAAAACACTCGTTGTAAAATATGGTGGCAATGCAATGACTGATCCTGCTTTGGAAAGTTCATTTGCTCGTGATATCGTTTTACTCAAGACTGTAGGTTTAAATCCGATTGTCGTACATGGGGGTGGTCCACAAGTAGATTCATTACTTAAACAGTTAGGTCGTGAGTCTGATCGAATTGATGGAATGCGGGTGACGGATCCAGCAACCATGGAAGTAGTCGAGATGGTTTTAGGCGGCAGTGTCAATAAATCCATCGTTAACTTGATTAATCAACACGGTGGACGTGCTATTGGTTTAACAGGGAAAGACGGTAATTTATTACGTGCTCAAAAGCTCTTGATGGAAAAAACGCTTGCAGATGGTACAGTCACACAAATTGACTTAGGTCTTGTGGGAGAAGTGATCGGGGTTAAAACTGATGTCTTGGAAATGTTTACCCAGAGTGATTTTATTCCAGTGATAGCGCCTTTAGGTGTAGATGAAGATGGTCAAACTTATAATATCAATGCTGATTTAGTTGCTGGTAAAGTGGCAGAAGCTTTAGGGGCGGAAAAATTGATTCTATTGACCAATATCTCGGGTGTTTTAGATGAAAATAAAAACCTCCTTACTGGTTTGAGTACTCAAGAAGTGGATCGTCTTATTGAAACCGGAGTGATTTACGGGGGGATGATCCCCAAAGTGGGCTGTGCGTTAGATGCGGTTAAAGGTGGGGTTGTTAGTGCACATATTGTGGATGGGCGTGTACCCCATGCAACGCTCTTAGAAATCTTTACAGATCATGGTGTAGGAACATTAATTACCAACCGTGGCAAGCCTCATAAATAATTTTTAATTTATACGTTAATTTCTTTGAAAGCCAATGTGAAAGCATTGGCTTTTTATTTTACCGACACTGTTTCAAATTAACTACTCATTGCGTGTTTTTAAACGGTCATTTTTTCGTCATATAAGTGTCATCGGGATTGCCTAGTGTAAGTAAAAGCTCAAGGAGTCGAAAATATGTTCGCAAAATTAAATCAGTATCGTCAGAACTTCCAGAACTTAAATTTACCTTTACCAAAATCTAAAAAAGCACAATCACAATATAAATTTGAATGGGTCGAAGACCTGAAACAACTCAAAGAAGTACAAAAATTTCGTGCAGTACAGTTCGGAGATCAATTTGGCATTACATTTGAAAATGGGTTAGATCAAGACTTATATGATCTTGATTGTGAACATGCAGTATTACGTGATAAATGGAGCAATGAAATTGTTGCTTATACACGCTTGAAGTTAATTCAAGGGCATGAGCTTGCACGTAGTTATAGTGCACAAGAGTTTGATCTTTCTCAGCTTTCACATTTATCTAATATTGTAGAAATTGGTCGTACTTGTGTGCATCCGCGCTATCGTAATGGGCGTGCCTTGTCGATGTTATGGTTAAATCTAGTTCCGACAGTGCTGTGGAAAATGAAAGCAAAACATTTAATAGGGTGTGTCAGTATTCGTCTAGAAGACAATAAGGCCCGTGCTTATTATACGCATCAGCATTTGAAGAAAATGACTAGCAAACAGTCGATTGATATAAAGGCAAATTCTGCTTTTGAACCGTGTCATCCAGAGTACAGCTTTCCACAAGATGAACGAATTCCGAAGTTATTTGATGTCTATTTGAAAATGAATGCTCGTTTATCTAAACAGGCTTATCATGATGAGGCATTTAATTGTTTAGATTATTTTGTCTTTTTAGATGTCAATGAAATTGCCAAAAACTTTGTTTTAAAGAAAATGGTTAATCGCTGAGTGTCCGAAAAAATAAGGATACTTTGACTTAGATATCCTAAAATTATCCCAAGCATTTTGTTGTTCTGTGTGAAGTCATTAGTCTAATATGCATCTGTTTGCAGTTATTTTCAGTTATTGAGATTTGCAAGCAGGTGCGTAGTCATGCACAATATTCTTATAAATAAAATGCTGTATGAATACACTATGTGCCAATTGCTTGGAATGAACTGCGCTGCTCCCACTGATATTACCTTTTCGTTTCGTGGGTTTTCTCAACGCGCAGGAATAACCTCTGATCATTCTGATGGGTTTGGTATTGCTTTTTTTGAAGATAAAGCATGCCGTTTATTTGTTGATAATCAATCTGCTGTCTTGTCACCAATTGCTGAACTGGTGCGTAACTATCCGATCAAATCTCGTAATGTTATTGCGCATATTCGCAAAGCAACCCAAGGTAAAATCACCTTAGAAAACTCTCATCCATTTATTCGTGAGCTATGGGGGAGACAGTGGATTTTTGCACATAATGGTGATTTACATAACTTTCATCCGCATTTATCGGGGCGTTTTACCCCTGTAGGCAGTACAGATAGTGAGTTGGCATTTTGTTATTTACTTGAACAATTAGTTTTAAGATTTGGTTATTTTGAACCGAGTTTAAATGATGTTTTTGCCTTGCTTGAAGAAATCTCACCTAAAATTGCAGAATATGGCACTTTTAATTTTTGCCTCTCCAATGGACAAGCATTGTTTAGTTATGCGACAACTAAGCTGCATTGGATTGTACGTGAGTATCCATTTACATATGCACGCTTAGTCGATATTGATGTTGATATTGATTTTAGTCAATTTACAACAAAAGAAGATCGTGTTGCCGTGATTACCACAGAGCCGTTGACTCAAAATGAAGTTTGGACCGCATATCAGCCTGGTGAGATGATTTTATTTAAAGATGGTCAAGCGATAAAAGCCGCAACGACCCATGTGGAAAGACTTGCTCGTGAGGCCGCTGATCCAAGTTTGGTTAGAGTCACCAAGGCAGATCAATATTAGTTTGATCTGAATGAATTCATGTGAAGATTGGGGGAGGCGTAATTCGTTAACTCCATATTTTTTAGAATCTAAGTCATTGTAAAAATAAATTTAATTTATAGTCAACCTGTCAAAAACTCAGACACAAGAATATAATTTCTTTTAAATAATACTTTTAATTAAATCGACTGTATGAGTAAATAAAATTGTTTGATTATAAAAAGCTTACACTGCCACATCTTACATTCAAAGTTTAAATACCTTTGCTTAGGTGATGCCTCGCTTTTCGTAGGGATTATCAAACCTTGCGCTACAAACAAAGCAGTGCTTTGTTATTGCTTATGTTAGGCGAGGGGGACGTCCTGTACCTCGCCCAATGGCGACATCCATGTTGCCATACGGTAGGATCACGATCTAAGATTCAAAAAAAATGAATTGATAACCAACATTTTCTAAATGTTCATACAATACATAAGCTTCATTTATGATCAATGGCTTGATGCAAATCACTTGTATGAATAATGAGGTGGTTGACTATATGGGATTGTCATCTTTGATAATTAACTAAGTATTTTGATGTTGTTACAATAAACAGAGGACGATTAAATAATAATATTTAATTATATTCTTTATATAGTTTTTTGATGTAATGATACCGTTATAATTATTTAAATATCATATTAAATAGTCTTAATAAAATTTATATTTCAACTCTTTTAAAGTGAGTCATGAAATAAGAGGAATAATAATAGTATCTATAAAATATTTTTACTTGAATAAAGAAAGTATTTAAAAATACAACAAAATCACAAAAGAATATTTATTCTGATTTTGACAAAATTATCTTAGTTTTTTAACGAGAAATCGTATAAAAATAACATTTGAAGTGATTGTAAAAAAAATCGATTACACAATTATAATCATTTATTCATGCTTAATAATAAATATAGACAATCAATAAAATCATTTAAATTTAATAATTGGTTAAAAAATATCTTACTCTTTTAGTGCGGATTAAAATATTATCCAAGTATAAACAATAACTTAATTTATTTCATAGTTTTTTTAATGAATCCCGACTAATACAGTTCATTTTTATTTAGAGAGATAGCCGTTAATATGGTTGCTTAAGGTCAAGACATTA
The DNA here is from genome assembly GCF_037152175.1 of Acinetobacter sp. AS167. Lineage (NCBI taxonomy): Bacteria > Pseudomonadati > Pseudomonadota > Gammaproteobacteria > Moraxellales > Moraxellaceae > Acinetobacter > Acinetobacter sp. AS167. The sequence continues at coordinate 264,358 of NZ_JBBCMP010000004.1, read as the reverse complement.
TTTTAGGGTGATCGTATGAAGATGAGATGGATTCCAGAATATAATACGGGTATCGATGTGATCGACGATCAACATAAAAGGATTTTGGATTACATCAATGAAATTGATGAAATCGGTATGGCAACGGATCGTGCTCGTATCAAGCAAATTCTTGATAATATTATTGACTATACGCAATCACATTTTACCTTTGAAGAAAGCTTACAAGAAGAGGCTGGTTATAAATATCGTGTTCCTCATAAGCGTGTACATGACCTGTTTATTAAACGTATAGAAAGTTATCGTACCAGTTTTGAAGAAGGGCATTCTATAGAAAAAGAATTACATGAGGTGTTGTCTAAATGGTTAATTAATCATATTCAACACGATGATGCAGATTATGTGGGGGCTGTAAAATTAAATATGATGGGGATCATTAAAGAAAACGAAAAGAAAAAAGGAAAAAATTGGTTTGCAAGATTTTTTTCGTAATTTACAGACATTTTATGATTGTGAAATTATGGAAATCACCAGCTCTCTAACTAAAAAAATTCAGAGGGGATAAAAAGAAATAACAAAGATTATAACAATATCTAGCGCAGCAAATCATCGAGGGGTGATTTGCTTTTTTCTTTTAAACTTTGATTTTCAGCATCGACAAAGGCAAAATAGCAGAACTTTTTACGAAACACCTCATGCAGGATTATTCTATGTCACGATGGTTATCGCCGCTCATGGCATTTTGTTTATCATTTATAATTATCGCAGGCTTAGCACCAAGTCTGGATATTCAAATTGATCGACAAATTGATTTTTGGATATTGTGGTTAGTGTCAATGCTCGTGTTGGCATTGCCGATTACTTATTTAGAAGTTGCATTAGCAAAGCGTTCTAAAACAACTGCACTCAATGCCTTGTCTAGCTTAACTCGTGATGCTGATGCATCACAATCGTGGCGTATTGTTGGCTGGCTGGCTGTTATCTTTATTCCGTTCTTAGCGGGTGGGATTTTATCGAATATCAGTCAAAGTACTGTGCAAATGGTGAATTTACCGATACAAAGTCATCTATTGTTTGCTGGTGCCGCTGTCATGGCTTTTGCTTTGTCATTTGCACCTCGTCAAATTTTAGTGGGTTTGATCACGGTAGGCGTGCTGCTTTCTTTAATTCTTGCACAAGTCTTTGGTACCCATTTACAGACTTGGCATGTTACCCCTTTAGAATTTAAAGAGTGGGGCAATGCTACGATTTTAGCCCTTGTGGCCACAGGGCTCGGTTTAGGTTTGTATTGGCAAACCAGCTTGTTAAATGTCCAACAGAATAATGAGGCGTCTAAAACAGCTTTACCTATTTGGATTGCGCAACTGGTTGCTGTGATTGCCTTTAGTTTTTTTGCAGCTTCAGCACAAATCCCTGCGTATACTTTATTATTTACTGCAGTCATTTCAGCCGCGCTATTATTACAACTAGGCAAAGAACAGTTAGCTCAACGCCAAGTCGCAATACTTATTCAATTTGTAGTGTTATTGGTGGCATTATTCATTTGGGCAATTCCAAATATGGTCGTGGTGTTTAATCCATTACTGATGATTTGGGGCTTGGTCATTTGCTTGATTTATTCAATCTTTGTGGGTTGGATTATGAAAATCAGCCATCTACGTAAAGCGATCAATTTTAGTTCTGAAGCGTTTTATAATATTTGGCGTATTGCGGTACGAATTATTTTACCTTTGAGCATTGTGTTGGCATTGGTATCCTATATTGGACAGTTAATTTAAGGGTCAAGGTGAATCTCGTGGCAAAAATTTGGGTGGCATATGCTGCCGAAAAGCAACAATTTCACATTGAGTTACAATTTTCTCAAGGCATGACGATTGCTGATGCAATTGCGCAAAGTGGATTGGTGCAACAAGTAGAATTGCCTGAAAATTTTAGTTTTGGTATCTTTGGAGTGAAAATAAAACAACAATCACATGTATTACAAGCAGGTGATCGTGTTGAAATTTATAGACCTTTAACGATTAATCCAAAAGATATTCGTCGCAATCGCGCAAAAGCAAATCCTGTCGGACGTTACTGCCGTGGAAATCGCTATCAACAATTGTTATTTAAATAAGGCGTTATTTACAATAATCGCTTTAAACAATTGAATGCATATGAAAAACCCCTCACTGAGGGGTTTCTTTTTATCGCAAAGTGTCTATAGTGGGGGCGCATTCAATATTGCTTCTTTAGAAGCAGGTAAACCAGGTTGAGACTCAGGAATGGTTTCTAAACCTTCAATTTTGTTTACGACACCTGATTGATCAAAATAAACCTTTAAATGTTGGCCATGTGCTGCGGGAATCTTCGCTTTTTTCGCGTAAGTTCCTGGGATATAGTTGTAAATGTAATCCCATCGTCCTGGATTCAATGGATCTGAGACTGTTGGGCTACCCAACAAGAATTGTACTTGTTGGTAGGTCATACCGACTTGAATTTTTGAAGCTTGAGCTTGGGTTAACGGTGTTCCTTGAGGAATATCGACTTTGTATACTCCAAATACAGAACAACCACCAAGTAAAGAAGCGACGAATAACGTCAGCATGATTTTTTGCATTTTGCTACACTATCCCAAATTAATTATGATGCAATTGATCCAAGGATAGATCATACTGCATCTCAACTCTGTTGCATATTCCAACTTAAAATTTGTTGAGAGACCTTTTTATATGCCTATTTCAAATCAAGATTTACGCAAAGCTGGACTTAAAGTTACCCTACCACGAATCAAGATTTTGGAATTATTAGAAAATTCAAGACAACACCACTTGAGCGCGGAAGACATTTATAAAACATTACTCGAACAAGGTGAAGATGTCGGTCTAGCGACCGTATATCGTGTGTTAACACAATTTGAAGCTGCTGGAATCATTCAGCGCCATCATTTCGAAAACAATCATTCTGTTTTTGAAATAATGCAAGAAGATCATCATGATCATTTGGTTTGTCAAAATTGTAATAAAGTCGTTGAATTTACTAATGAAACCATTGAACAAGAGCAACATTCAGTAGCTGAGAAACACGGCTTTCAGTTGACTGGACATTCTTTGAATCTTTACGGTTATTGTGATGAACCTGGATGTCAGGAAGCTTATCGTAAGCGCTAGAATCACATAAATACAACAAATGAAGGGGGGCTTATTTAAGCCCCCCTTTTTTATACGCTCTTTTTTTGATTTGGGACTATTGTCCATCAAAGGTGAGTTTACTATTTGCATTAAGTAGTTGTGCACCACCTTCTTCATCCAATTTGATTTGTAGACGTAAATCATTTGGAGAGTCAGCATGTTTAAGTGCATCTTTATAGGTAATTTGTCCTGCTTTATAAAGGTCAAATAAAGCTTGGTCAAAAGTTTGCATACCCAATTCACGAGAGCGTTTCATCAAATCCTTAATCTCATGCACATCACCTTTACGGATTAAGTCTGAAACCAATGGTGAGTTGATTAGAATTTCAATTGCAGCACGACGTGAATTACCATCAGGTGTTGGGATTAATTGCTGTGCTACCATCGCTTTTAAATTGAGCGATAGATCCATAAACAACTGGCTATGACGATCAGACTCAAAGAAGTGAATAATCCGATCAATTGCTTGGTTTGCGTTGTTGGCATGCAGTGTGGCAAATACTAAGTGTCCCGTTTCAGCAAAGGCTATGGCATAGTCCATGGTTTCACGAGAACGAATTTCACCAATCAAGATCACATCTGGCGCTTGGCGCAAAGTATTTTTTAGCGCAATTTCAAAAGAATCTGTATCGATTCCCACTTCACGTTGCGTAATAATGCATCCTGCATGTTCATGCACAAATTCAATCGGGTCTTCAATGGTGATGATATGACCTTTAGAGTTTTGATTACGATAACCAATGATAGACGCAAGCGAAGTTGATTTACCTGTCCCTGTTGCTCCGACAAAGATGATAATTCCACGTTTGGTCATTGCCAGATCTTTGAGGATAGGTGGTAATTTAAGCTCATCCATAGTTGGAATTTGAGTTTCAATACGACGCAAAACCATACCTGGCATATCACGCTGCTGAAAGGCACTCACACGGAAACGAGCAGTTTTATCGCGATTGGTAATGGCAAAGTTACATTCACGCGTCTCAGCAAATTCTTTACGCTGCTTTTCACTCATAATTGAGTTAAGCAGTTGCATAATAATTTCGCCGTTTAACTTGGTTTTTACTACAGGAACAATTTGACCATTAATTTTCATTGATGGTTCAACATCGGCAGTAATAAATAAGTCTGATGCTTTTTGCTCAATCATCATATTGAGCAAGTCATTAAAATCCATCTTTTTTAAACCTCAATAATCCATTTTATAAAAATGATTCTGGTTGTTTTGCTACATTTCTTGCAACTTGAGGACTAATAATACCTTTGGCAACCAGTGTTTTTAAACTTTGATCTAAGGTGGTCATACCATAGTTTGCACCCGTTTGAATTGCTGAATACATCTGTGCAACTTTGTTTTCACGGATTAAGTTACGAATTGCAGGAATACCAATCATAATTTCATGTGCGGCAACCCGTCCTCCACCATTCTTTTTAAGCAGTGTTTGCGAAATGACGGCTTGTAATGATTCTGACAACATGGCGCGTACCATATCTTTTTCTTCAGCAGGGAATACGTCAATGACACGGTCAATGGTTTTTGCCGCAGATGTGGTATGTAGCGTGCCGAAAACCAAGTGACCTGTTTCTGCAGCAGTTAATGCAAGGCGAATGGTTTCAAGGTCTCGCATCTCACCGACCAAGATAATGTCAGGGTCTTCACGTAACGCAGAACGCAGTGCTTCATTAAAGCCATGTGTATCACGATGCACTTCACGCTGGTTGATGAGGCACTTCTTAGATTGGTGTACAAATTCGATTGGGTCTTCGACTGTTAAAATATGGTCATAGCGACTGTCATTGATAAAGTCAATCATAGAGGCCAATGTGGTTGACTTCCCCGAACCTGTTGGGCCTGTTACAAGAATCAAACCACGTGGTAATTCACAAAGATCTTTGAAGATTTGTCCTAAACCTAAATCTTCCATGGTCAGAACTTTGGACGGAATGGTACGGAATACAGCACCAGCACCGCGATTTTGATTGAATGCGTTTACACGAAAACGGGCAATACTTGGAACTTCAAATGAGAAGTCTGTTTCTAATTGTTCTTCAAAATCACGACGTTGTTTATCATTCATGATGTCATAAACCAGTCTGTGAACTTCTTTATGTTCCAATGCTGGTAAATTGATACGACGGACTTCCCCATCGACACGAATCATCGGTGGCATACCGGCTGAAAGGTGTAAGTCAGATGCACCATTTTTGACGGAAAACGCCAATAATTCTGTAATATCCATAATGTCCCCGAATAAAAATCTATTTGCCTAGGGTGTAGATTATTCATCATGCTTGTGCTTAAGCGTGTTTTCTGGGTTACTAGGCGCGAAGTACGAAATTTAGTTATTCTAAATGATGAGATACATCGTTTCGCAAGCTAACACGTAGCAGTCAAAAACATCAAAGTCCCACAGAGTTGTAGTTAAAATTATTTCAAACTGTGTTGTGAAATTTGAAAATAGGCTTACTATTCTCTTCATTTCATTCCTTGTTTGCTCAATTTTAGCCTACAACGCAAGCTATTTATAAACGATCTACACACCCTCATTATTTTGTAGAATAATAAGGCCTTTCACTCAGCATAACCAACAATTTCATTGCTTGGAAGCTGAAATTTTTATGAAATGAGAACCTTGTCAATGAATGATCTAAATCAAGCTCGAAATCATATACTCACGCAAATTCAGCAGGCCTGTTTGACAGCAAATCGAGATGTGAGTCAGGTACAGTTGTTGGCAGTTTCCAAGACACATCCAAGTATGCTCTTAAAAGAAATGTATGCTACAGGGCAGCGGGCTTTTGGCGAGAATTATTTACAAGAAGCGCTCGAAAAAATTGAAGATTTAAAAGATTTAGAGATCGAATGGCATTTTATTGGTCATGTACAGCGCAATAAAACCAAGCATCTTGCAGAAAAGTTTGCATGGGTGCATGGTGTTGATCGTTTTATCATTGCAGAGCGTCTCTCAAATCAACGAGAAGTTACTCAAAAGCCATTAAATATTTGCTTACAAGTGAATATTGATGCACAAGACAGTAAAGACGGTTGTCAGCCTGATGAAGTTGCAGATCTGGTAAAACAAATTAGTCAATTAAAGAATTTAAAGTTGCGTGGTTTAATGGTGATTCCTGCACCTGATCATCCGCAAGCATTTAGTGATACAAAGCAATTATTTGATCAGGTTAAAGTTCATCATGCGCATGCTGAAGATTGGGATACGTTAAGCATGGGGATGTCTGGAGATATGGTGGAAGCCATTGCCGCAGGGTCAACCATGGTACGTATCGGGACAGCTTTGTTTGGTGCACGAGATTATTCAAATAAACATTAATCATGGTATGACGTATTTTGAAAGATTATTGCGCTTACCCTAATTTATAGCATTTCATAAAAGCTAATTTATAGGATTATAGGGTTGGTGTAGCCGCACCTTACCTTGAAAATTTAAATAAATTTATGTAGGCGATGCCTCTCTTTTCAGGGATGGATGCCAAATCTTGCGCTGCAAACAAAGCCCTGCTTTGTTTTTGCTCATGTTGGGTAGGGTACGCCCCACTCAACAGCTGCATCCATGTCGCCACACGATAGATCGCCCATGTATGACTCAACAAGACAAAAAAGCAGCTAAATTTGTATGAAGCTTACTATAATGAGTGGTTTAAGTTTATTTTAATTTTGATTTAATGCTGTAAACGTATAAGGCATCGATAATTCTAATCCGTAGAGATTGTTGATGACTATTTTTCATGTACTTATTCTTGCCATCATACAAGGGTTTGCAGAACTGCTGCCTGTATCCAGTTCAGCGCACGTGATTGTGGCTGAAAAATTGATGGGTTTTGACCCATCAGCGCCCGATATGACGTTTTTATTGGTGATGCTACATACAGGAACCATGTTTGCGGTCATTGTGTATTTTTGGAAGTCTTGGCGCACAACCTATTTTTCGTCATGGGATCGTTTTAAAAAACAAGCATGGTTTGTGATTGTTGCAACATGCATCACGGGCGTACTTGGATTAGCGTTGCAATCGATGATCAAACATGTATTTTTTGCTGGGGCAAACCACTTTGAAATTGAGCAATTGTTTAGCAACTCAAAATTAATGGCTGCTGCTTTAGCTTCTGCTGGTGTATTGATTATTTTATCTTCTCGATTAGATCGTGGACAGGTTGGTGATGTGACGATGAAAAGTGCGGCATGGATTGGCGCTGTTCAGGCTTTATGTTTGCCGTTTCGTGGTTTTTCACGTTCAGGTGCAACAATTTCAACAGGATTATTTTTAGGTATCGCTCGCCAAAAAGCGGAAGAGTTTAGTTTTGCCTTGGCAGTGGTGTTAACCCCAGCGGTGATTGTAAAAGAACTTTATCGATTGCTACATGCCGAAAATTTTCAAAATATCTATTTAGCTCAACTGCTTTTACCCAGTATGTTTGGAATGCTGTTTAGCTTAATTGCAGGTCTTGTTGCTTTAAAATGGCTATCGAGTTGGCTTGAACATGGTCGTTGGCATTTCTTTGGTATTTATTGTCTGATTTTCTCTGGTGTCGTTTTACTCATTGGTTAAATCTAGGCTTTCAAACACTGACTTTTCAATATGTCACTTTAAATCTAAGCGTTCAATCCCGTGTAAAATATTGAACGCTATGGGTCATTTTTCCTATTAATATTAGACTTCTTTGCTTAAGTCGAGTACAAAAATAATGCGGGATTATATGTATAGCGAATGATTTTTAAGAGTGATAGGGAAGTTTATGTCTGCATATTATCAATTGATTCAGCGTCATATCGATAAACAGGGTGTAGTGACTGCACATTATCAATCGACAGATCATGCTCAAGGGGCTTGGAATGCACATGAGCAACATATGGCACCAGCGACAGGGGTTATTTGTGCTGAATTAGAACAGTTTTCACCTCGAAATGATGTTCGAATTGGTCGTATAAGTTTAGATATTCTTGGATTAATTGCAGGTGGCGAATTTTATATTCGGACAAAAGTAATTCGAGCTGGCAAGACCATTGAACTGATTGAATCCGAAATGGTCACACAAGGTAAAATAAGTATTGTGGCGAGAAGTTGGCGCATGATGATCAGCAATAGTCAAAGTGTTGCAGGCTTAGAGGATCAATCTATTGGTACACCGGAACAGTTACCGATTTGGCATGAAATACGTCAATGGCCTGGTGGATATATTCATTCGATTGAAGCAAGGACTGAGCAACGTCGACAGGGAGCTGGTATTGTATGGCTTAGCAATACTTTGGATATGGTTGAAGGTCGACCGACATCGGCATTTGTGAAGTTAATGGGAATGATCGATACTGCAAATGGTGTCGTGGCGAGACAAACAGCACCTTTTAATTGGGGCTTTCCAAATCTAGATTTACAAATTCATTTATATCGTTTGCCCCAAGGTCAATGGCTAGGCTTAGAAACCGTACAACAGTATGGTGAAGATGGTATTGGTTTAACCAGTTCCATCTTACATGATATTTATGGGCCATTTGGACGTAGTGAACAGATTCTCACTTTAAGGCCCATACACGTTGAGTAATTGCATGGATGAAATCAAAAACTGTATTTCTACATACCGTTTTTGATTTCTGTTGGTATTTATTGAATAGTAATTAGATTTTTTACATTGGCTTAGATAAATCGCTATAAAAAACAATTCTATGTGTAGGTAAAATGAAGCTGATGAGTATCCGTTTAGGCATTTGGAATTTACTTTAAGGCAAATTATTCAGTTAAATTTTTTAAAATATACTCAACAATATTAGATGTAATATGATTGTCGATTTGACTATACTGATTTGAATAAAATTTAAAAACTGGAAATAGAATATGTATAAATCCAAACTATTATTATGGTTATGTCTTTGTGCTTTAATCAGCGCTTGTAGTACTGCAAAATATTCTTCAACGCAGGATGCTATTTCACAAGAAATCGAATCTGCACCATCACCTACCTCAGCAACAGCTAAAGCTGCACCAGCGCCTATCTCCAATCAAAATCGAGTAAAGTCAGAAGAGCGTTTGGGAACGAAATGGGGAGATGATGTGAGTTCATATGTGACTCAGGTTGATTTAAAACGTTTGAGTAGTAATCCTATTGATGAAACTCAAATTCGTTATGCCAGTAAGCAATTTTCAGGACGCAGTATTAATAGCATTTCTTTAGCTGCTGGAAAAATTAGCTTTTCTGTTGTGGATGATCGTGGGCGAATTTTACCATTGTATCGCGATGGAGAGCGTTATTATCTCTCTGCCCGTGATGGACAAAGCTATCAATTGCGTTATGCCAATACCAGTAGCCAAACCTTTGAAGTTGTTGCAAGTGTCGATGGTTTAGATGTTCTTAATGGAAGTAAAGCTTCACGTTCAAATAGTGGTTATGTGTTAAGACCATATAGCTCATTCGCGATTGAAGGTTTTAGGAAGAGTAATTCATCTGTAGCTTCATTTATTTTTAGTAAGCCAAATGATGCTTATGCTGCCAACACTACCAGTGGTTCTATTCAAAATACTGGTGTGATTGGTACAGTGGTGTATGAGTTAAAAGCACCAAAATACGATCTACCCAAAAAATCTAAGGATAATTACGCACCTGCGCCTAATGCCTTTCCTGCGGATTAATTAAAAATATTAAGACGAAAGGGGGGATGTTATTATCCCTCTTTTTAGATGTTATAATGTTACATAATTGCAATAATTTAAAAATAGCACAGTCAAAATAGCTACGATATTATGACTTTGATAATAATCTACGTAACTTATAAACTTTAAAATAGGTTTTATAATGAAAAATATAAATATATTTCTCTGCCTTTTTTTGTGTATTTTTCTAGCTGCATGTTCGAAAAAAACAGATGAAAGCGTATCTCAATCCCAAACTGAAGCGACCAGTGCAGATGCTGCCGCTGAAGCAGCCAACAATCAAGTTGCTGCTGATGAAAAGTTAGGCACAAAGTGGGGTGATGAAATTGATTCCCATGTGACCGAAGTGCAATTAAAGCGCAAATCTGATTCACCTCTTGCTGAAACTATCGTGCAATATGCAGATAAAAGCTACAAAGGTAAAACGGTCAATTCAATTTCTATTGCCGCAGGAAAAGTGAGTTTTTCTGTTGTAGATGATCGTGGAAACCGAATTCCAATGTATCGTGTTGGACAAAGCTACTATTTGTCAGGGCGTGAAGGGCAAAGCTATCAACTTCATTATGAAAATAACACAGCTAAAACGTTTGAAGTGGTTGCCAGTGTTGATGGTGTAGATGTCATTGATGGCAGTGAGGCTTCCAGAAGCAATTCTGGTTATGTATTACATGCACATGATTCATTGAAAATTGAAGGTTTCCGTAAGAGTGAATCTGCTGTTGCTTCCTTTACATTTAGTAAGCCTAAAGATGCGTATGCTGCGAACTCAGAGAATGGTTCAATTCAGAACGCTGGTGTAATTGGTACGGTTTTATATGAGTTGGAAGCACCAGAAGACGAGTCTAAACCTGTGAATAAATATGCACCTCCACCAAATGCATTTCCCGCAGATCGTTAATTTATTCGTTTGTAATAATAATAGGCATTCTTAAAATAAAGAATGCCTATTATTAAACTTAATGAAATTAAATGAAAACTATAAAGAGTTTTAATCCAATGAAATTACTAAAAATATACACTGTAATCTTAATGGGCATGGTGTCTACGCAAGTATTTGCAAATCCTATTGAAGATCAATATAAAGTCCTTATTAAACCTCAGCCCAGTTATGCCAAATTTCAAGAAAACTTTGATACGATCCTTGGTAAAATTGAAGAAATAACGGAACGTGTAACTCAAATACAGGACAAATCTGAGCTTTATCCTATGTGTGTTGCAATACAAAGCTCAATCACTGCTATGAAAAATAATCAAAAATATAAGGCTCAATATGATCGTGACTATAAGCAGTTTGATACGACATTTGATGAAACTTTAGCAGAAGCCACACAAGGCTTGAGTGATAAAAAAGAAATTTGTGATCAAGCTAAACAAGCGTATTTAGAACATAAATAAATACGATGAGTTTATGTTTTAGAGGAGGGTGGCCTCCTCATTTATTCTAACTCACCACTTCAAGCGTACTTGCACCCGCCCCTAAAGGGCGTACCTGAATTTGCACAGGAATACGTTCATGCATTTCTTGTATATGTGAAATCAATACAACTTTACGCCCTTGATTTTGCAGTTGATCTAATGCATTCATGACCATATGTAATGAAGATGCATCCAATGTACCAAAACCTTCATCGATAAAGAGAGATTCAATTTTCATTGAACCTGATGCCATATTGGCAATTGCCAAAGATAAGGCAAGGGCAGTCAAGAATGACTCACCTCCTGAAAGTGAGGCAACCGAACGGGTTTCACCATCCATATCATGGTCAATGATGGCAAGGCTGAGTGAATTATCTAATCGTTTTAAGGTATAACGTTGAGACAACATCGCCAATTGTTGGTTGGCATGTTCGAGTAAAATATCCAGATTATACTGTTGTGCATAATCACGGAATTTCTTACCCGTCGCATCTCCCATTAAGCCTGAAATTTTGCCCCAGCGATGTTCTTCCTGTTGTACTTGTTGAATCTGATCAGTAAATTGCTTTTGCTTAGCAACATTTTGTTGATGCAATTCAAGTTTGAGTTTTAACTGATCGCGGATTTCAAATTGGGTTTTTAGCGTATTCGCATTATTCAAAATCAATTGTTGTAACTGTTCAAAATCAATTTCGGGTTGATGAAGCGTATGTTCAGTTAATTGCTCTTGTATGGTGTTAAGTGCTGAATTGGCCTCATTTAACATTCGTTCAGCATGTTGCAGTTGTTGGCGAATCTGTTGTTCTTGTACCGCCGTGATTTGAGCCAAAAGCTCTAAATCATCAGGCTGAAAAGCTGGATGCTGAGTAAGCCATTGCTGAATATCCTGATTCACTAGATTGAGGTTATTCTGATTGTGTTGTTGCTGAGCGTTGAGTTGTTCGAGCTGACTTTTTTCTTGCTCAAATTGATTGCGTAATTGATTAAAACTTTGCTTTTGTTGTTGGTAAAGCGTCTGAATTTTTTGGTATTCATGGTCATACTGCGTTAACCATTCATTCGGCTTAACTTCGGTTAATCCCGTCATATTTTGAATGAGTTGATTTGCCAATTCTGTGTTTTGTTGCCCTTTCAGTTTTATCTCGTTCAAGCTGTGAGCAGTTTCAGAAATGTGTTTGGCTGTATTCGCTATATTGAGTTGAGTTGTATTGAGTTGCTGTAGATATTGATCATGCTGTTTCGACAATAACTCAAGCTGTTCAAGCTGTTGTGTACGCGTATTTAATTGGCTCAAGATATATTGTGCTGTGGTGATACTGTACTGTTGCCATGCATTTTTTTCACGATCAGCTAAGCAACTGACAATATGTTGTACCTGATTGTGTAGGTTATTGGCATTTTGCAATAAATGTTCAGTGTGTTGAATGCTTTGACTTAATTGTTGCTGAATTTTGATGCTTTGAATCCATTGCTTAGATTGTGCTTCCAATTGTTGAATATCAAACTGATATTGCTGGGTAAGTTGCTCCAATTGTTGCTTAATTTCAGATTGTGTATGAGTTAAGTTCAGCGGGATTTGGGATGATTGACCTTGTTCAATACATAGCTGTTGTATGACGGTTATTTTTTCAGTCACATTTTGAAGAGTGGTCTTAAGCTGTTGCTGTTCGACACTCAATTTGGTCAAGTTTTGTTGAGCCGCTTGCCAAAGGTTAAAGGTTTGTTGTTCTTTGAGCGTGGCTTGTTGTTCCTGTTGCTGTTGTAGCTCAAACAGTACTTTAGATATAGCAGAATCATCAAGGTGATAGGGATGGGTTGTGCTTCCACAAACAACACAAGGTTGACCATCTATTAATTCAGCTCTTAAATGTTCCACATTTTCAGCATGTAATAAGCGTTGTTGTTGTAAAACCTCTTGCAGTTTTAAACGGGCTTGTTTCGCCGTTTGGAAATCTTGTTCAGCCTGTATTGTGGTTTTTTCTAGTTGTTGAAATTGTTCCGAGCAACGTTTCAATCGGTCATTAAGCTGCTGAGATTCAATCTTTAATTCAAAAAACTGGGCTAATTTTTGCTGTAAGGTAGCCAATTGGTTGAGTTGGCTCAGTTTAAATTCACGTTGTTGGCGCGTTTGTTCAAGCTGAGTTTCAAGTTGCTCCGCAGTTCCAAATTGATGAATTGAGTCTTGTAATTGTGTTTTTTGCTCAATTAATTTCGTTTCAGCCTGAGACAGGTTCCCTAATTGATTTTCAATAGATTGATAGTGCTGAATAAATTGGGTTAACTGTTGCACATGTGCAGTTAAACCTTTATCCAAACTTGAGAACTGCTGAGAGTCTGCAAGTTGCTGATTTAAAAGATTTCGTTTTTCTGTAATCTGCTGAATATGATGTTCAAGTTGTTGTTGTTGATTGAGTAGTGGGGTTTTAGACGATTCTAAATCATTTAATCTGGTCTGAATTTTCTTAAATTCGACCCCAATAAAATCCCGCTCCTGAATACATTTCCGTACTTCACTCAAACATCCACGATGGGTATTTTCGAAATTTTGCTGAACAGTTAAAGCCGTTTCAGTTTGGAGAAAACGGGTCTTTTCAGTGTCAAATTGAACTTGTAATGCATCAAAAAGCTGTTGTTGTTTTTGAGTTTGTGGTGCGAGTTGCTGTTCGGTTTTTATCAGTTGTTGCTTTTGAAAAATACTAGAACGAATCTCTGAGAATATTTCTAAACGATTTAAACGTTCACGCTCAGGGATTAAGCCTTGTTGCGCTTGTAACTGTGTATTAAGCAACTGTTGCTTAACGACAATTTCATTATTCAGTTTTTGTTTACGCTCAAACCATTGCTGTTGTTTTTCAAGTTGCGATTTTTCATCTTCAAGTTTTTTATAGTCTTGATTGATGTGTTGGAATTGCATCTGTAATTCAGCGGCATCTTCCTCAGCGAGGAGTTCAATATGACCGAGAAGGTTTTCCAAATCCTTACGTTTTGATGCCACCAATTTGGTTTTTTCGTAGGCCAATTGACCGACTTTTCCAAAAATGGATGAATTGGTTAAATACTCAAGTAATTCACCACGTTCATTGTCACGTGCTTTTAAGAAGGCTGTAACTTCGGACTGTGCCAAAAGAACTGCACGAGTAAATTGCTCAAAACTCAGTTGGGTAATTTTATAGATCGCTGATTCTACGGCTTTGGCTTTATCTGCGACTACCGTTCCATCAGTTAAGCATTTTAAATAGCGTTGGACACTTTGTAGTTTTCCATCTACTTTTTCACGGGAACGTTTAAGTTCCCAGCGTGCCAAATAATGCTTTTGATCTTGTGCCACAAAACATAATTCAGCAAAGCCGTGTGCGGTACCACGGCGGAGTACAGTCAGAGGTGAGTTGGTTAAAAGTTCAGAGCCATCAATATCCTGTAATTTACCATCACTGTCTTTTAAACGTGGGATTTTATTAAATAGAGCAAGGCACATGGCATCCAAAATGGTTGATTTTCCTGCTCCTGTTTTCCCAACAATCGCCACTAAACCTGCTGAAGCTAAAGGTTCAGATTCAAAATCTATAAAATGTTCACCCGAAAGAGACGCGAGATTTTTGAGTCGTATAGATAAAATTTTCACGGCAAACTCCTATGCGTCATGTTCATTTTCAAGCGTTTTTTCGGCTTCTTGTAATAAGCTTAAAAAGTCTTTCAAGACAGCATCATCATTGGTATAGCCATTTTTTTCCCAAAGTTGTTGAAAGAGTTTTTCTGGTGTCGGTGGTTCTAAATTGATTGAAGTAATTTCATCACTATTTTTTTCTGATGCGAAGTATTGTCTTGAGATGCGAACTAAGCGGTAACGGTTTTTGGGTAAAGCATCTTCAAATTGTTGGCGCAAATTGGGCGGAGGTGGAACATCGGTATGGTATTCAATATCGACATATTCACGCTGATCAATATTTTCAATTTCACCGCTTGCTAATGCCTTTAATTTGGCTAAAACTTCGTTCAATTCCCCTTTAATTTTATGTAGTTGTACACTACGGGGAATAAATACACTTTCAAATGAAACCCGTGACTCATCTATTTTAAGCGGGTCAATATTCACGTCGACAATTTGGTGTTTATAGTTGATTTCACTAAAGGATAAGGGAATAGGTGAACCACTATAACGGATATGTTCCTGACCAACTTTTTGCGGTTTATGTAAATGCCCGAGTGCAACATAATCAATGCTATCTTCAAACAATGTGGTAGAAAGTGCTTCCTCATTGCCAATGATAATAGGCCGTTCAGAATCAGAGGTTTCTCCACCTTGCATATGGGCATGTGACATTAGAATGAGTGCTTGATTATCTGTTTTTCTTTTTCGTGCTTCAGAAATCACCTGTTGATGTAAATAGGCAATGGCATTTTGACTGTTATTGGTTTGTTCGTTAAAACCTGTAATTTCGGCTGGGCGCAGAAACGGTAAGCTTAGGCACCAAGCAATAATATTTTTTTGTTCATCATAAATTGGAATCAGTAAACGATCCAAATCAATTTGACCAAGCTCGTTTTTATGAATCACACCGACGGTTTTGGCGTGATATTTTTCAAGCAGGGGCTCAACTTGTTCAATGCGATAACCTGAATCATGATTACCTGCAATCATTAAGGTTTGCATATGTGGAGCAAGCTGATGTGCATTGGCTAGGAATTGATAGAGTTGTTTCTGCGCAGCAGATGCAGGATTGATGACATCGAATATATCGCCTGCAATTAATAGGGCATGGGGTTGCTTTTCTTTGATTTGAGCTAATAACCACGCTAAAAATTGCTCATGTTCATACTGGCGAGAATGGTTATAGAAGAATTGTCCCAGATGCCAGTCTGAAGTATGAAGAAAGCGTACAGTCATTAGTTGGATAAGCCTTACAGAATTTAAAATTAAGGTAGCACAAATTGAATGCTTAAATCAGCTGTAAGGCCTTAATCACTTAATATGATCTGTATTTTTTATAAAAATTCTTAAAAAATACTCGCTATCTTTTTCTCAACTGTTTCATGCAGCCGAATATAGACAGGTTTTTTCGAACATTTATTTAGATTTTTAATTATTGAATGTTATTTTGCATTGGGATCAACTTGGACTAATCCAAAGGTATTATGATCTGCATCTAAAAAATATCCTTGCCAACATTTATTGGGAATAGCAAATTTCTCCATTGCTACTTGTCCACCCAAAGCTAAAATCTTTTCAGCAGTTGTATCAAAATCTTCAACTTCAAAAGAACAGGTAAAGGCATTGGTTCCACAATGGGTGGGTGGTGTTTGAGCTGGACGCTCCAATAAGCCACCATGTATGTTGGCTGTTTCAATTTGAAAATATTGAATGGGTAGACCTTCAACTTTGCTAAATTTCCAACCGAAAACTTCATGATAAAATTTAACTTCACGTTCAGGGTTTGAAGACTGAATTTTAAAGTAGCTTAGTGCGTTCATTGTTATTGTCCAATTTTAAATGTTTTGATTAAGATAATAGAATTTGCAAAGTTGTGATGTATAAATATTGAAAATGAAAGAATGAGGCAGTTAAAAGTGATGTGTTATGGATAAAGAAAAATTACATGAATTACGCGCAAAAATTACCATTTCAATCGCAGATGCTTGCGCTTTATTAAAACAATATGATGAGATAGCACATTGCATACAAGTTTATCATCAGCAGAATATTGAAAAAATTTGTGCAGCAACAGATTGTGATGCGGAACTTGTACAAGAATATTATGATGATCCTAGATATCATCCCAATCTTGAAAAATCATTCAAAAAATTAATGAATTTAATCAACGTACAATCAAATTGAGTATAGATGAAAATCCAAAATATGTTGATAAAGTGGGTTTCTTTATTTGGGCAGAAGATGAAAACTTAGAGAGGATACAAAATAAAGGCAATAGAACTTATTTTATTCCGTAAGATGATTTTGCTTATGTCATTAAAATATTTAGATCTTTATTTCCGTTGTTTAGCCCAATGAGAAATGAATTTGAGTGTAGTTTTGATCCTTGTTCAGATAACTATTTCGATCAAAATGCCCTACAAGACATTATTTTAAAAATTAAAGATCTGCATTTTAACGATAGCAAAGTGATGAATTTTTTAGAAAAACTGGTCTGTTGTTTAGAGGAAAAAATGCAAATAGGGACTTATGTCATTATTTTTGGAAACCAATAAATGAAATTGAAACGGCAATTAGAAGTCGATCTGAAGTAATTTAGTGATGTCGATAAGTGAAGACAAAGCTTTTAAGCTTATTGCGTAAATCCCTTTGATTAAGCTTTCTAAAGTTTTCATTGTTTGCTGTTATCCAAGTAATACAAAGCGCTTAAGTGGTTTCCCTTGGATACTCTAAAATTCGAGGAAAATGGAAATCATAACTTTGTAGTGCAAACTTATACAATTGAGCAGGGCGTTTGCCCGCAATCTTAGATTGATCTGTTTCCTCAACTGCGCCAGCTTCAATCATACGCCGTCTAAATGACTTCTTCTCTAAACTTTGTCCCAAAATAATTTCATAAATCTGCTGTAACTCAGTCAAAGTAAACAGTTGAGGCATTAAACTGACGGGTAAGGCTGTATAACGTGCCTTACTACTTAAACGGTCAACAGCCATATCTAAAAGCTCTAAATGATCAAAAGCCAAGTCTAATTTTTTTGCCTCAGCAATTGAAATCCATTCACTATATTCATTTTGTTCAGTGGCAATCTGTTGAAACGCTTTGAAATCGATCAGGGCAAAATATAAAGCTGTTACAGCCCACCCCCGAGGATCACGTGTTGCATTGCCAACCGTCGCAACTTGTTCCAAATGCGGTGATTGAAGTCCAGTTTTTTCAACCAATTTACGATGTGCTGTTATCATCAAATCTTGATCTTTAGACAAATCGACAAAACCACCTGGGAGTGCCCATTTATCTTTTTGTGGGAAATTGGAACGTTTAATCAATAAAACTTGTAGCTGACCTGCATTAACAGAAAAAATCGCCATATCTACTGTAAGTAATGGGGATTCATAATCCTTTTTATTATAGTTGGAGAGAAATTCCTGTTCGGAGTTAAAGGTCACTGTAAGGCTCGCTTAATTTTATTAAAGTAACAGATTGTCTTGGATTATTACAGGGTGGAAGAGATTCGCCAAGTAGAAAATATGTTGAGTAAAATGAGATTGGCAATGGTGCAGCCTAAGCACAGAAACCTTGCAATAAAAAGCAAGGTTTCTGAAAATGATTGTTATAACTGATTTGCCAATCGCTCCCGAATTTCATTCAAACGACACGCTAGAATCAATTGCCCATTTTCAAACACTGTTTTTAACTCACCTTGTTGCTCTTGTTCCATGGTTTGCTGATCAAATAACACAAATCCGTCTTCAGTTTTTTCTACGCGAAGTAAACCTTTAGCGGATTTCTTTAT
The DNA here is from genome assembly GCF_037152175.1 of Acinetobacter sp. AS167. NCBI lineage: Bacteria > Pseudomonadati > Pseudomonadota > Gammaproteobacteria > Moraxellales > Moraxellaceae > Acinetobacter > Acinetobacter sp. AS167. Next base: position 245,691 of record NZ_JBBCMP010000004.1, on the reverse strand, counting down.
ACCAGAATCAGTGATTGGATCTTTAAACAATTCACGTGGAACACCGTTGACTTGTCCCCAAGTGGCTTTAACTGCAAAACCAAATGTGTCACGCGTTAAATAGTTATAAGTATAACTACCGATCCCAAAGACCAGATTATTTGAAGCATAGCCCTTAGCTTCTAGCCCTTGAAGAATATTTAAAGCACGTTCCAAAGTAATCGAGTCACCATAAATCAAACCAACACGCTCATTTAAAACTTTATAGCCTTGATCTGTTTCGGTTCCGCCAAAGATTTCCCATAAACATTGCACAGCGCCTTTATAAGCTGGACTGCCCATTTCAGCTTCAGGGTCACCGCAAATGATTTTTACAGGATCACCAGAGTCAGGACGAAAAACCAATTTAGCCAAACCTAAAGCATTTGGCTGACGAGCTAAAATTTCGTCTTTTAACGCCACAGTAAATTCTGTAATTACTCGCCAAAAATCCCAAGTATCCGATACGATACTGACCACACCTGATGGATAAAGCTCAGTGATTAAACGTCTAAAAGTTTCAATTTCATTGTCTTCACTGCCCATACACATCACACTATGTTCGGTTGCGGGAACCGAAACACCTACAATGCCTTCCGCATCGTAATATTCTTCTGCATAATCAATCGCTGAAACCGCGTCTGTACCGATAAAGCTGGTTAAATGTCCTACACCATTTTGTGTGGCATCATAAATCCCACTCATTCCGCGACTACTAAAATCATGCCCTTGTACAGCAACGAAGTCTAAAGGTACACCTGTTTTAATCGCATATGTTGTCAGTAAGCGTTTGTATTCAAATGCAATCGTTGCTGTAGTACAACTTTTCCATAATTCAGCGCTGAGTACTGTTTCTAAGTAGTTGGTTAACCAAAAGAACTCAGGCAGGGTATTTACAATAGTGAGGACAGGTACTTTTATATTGACACGACTGCCTTCTTCTAATGCTTTTATCCGAATCGGTAAATAGCCTAAGTCATATAAAGCTTCAATATGATCGACAGGAACTGCACCTTCGCCCAATGCGTTATCCATTCTACGTTTATATCTAGCAATGACTTTTGCCTTATCTTGTTGGAAAAAACCTTCATTCCAAGTTTCAATCAAAAAGTGTTTGATAAAGCCTTGTAAGCCAAAGAACACGATTTTATCGTCGAAGTCAGGCAACATTTTCGCTAAACGAGAAGAGCGTGGCGTGAAATTGGCATAAACATATTCTGTGCCAACAGGATACTGACGTCTGTGATCTGCTTTATAAAAGTCAATTGCATTCAGTGGATTGATTTTTAAGCTCATTGTTATTCTCCAAAATAATTAAAATGAATTGAAACGACTAAATGAAATGACGTTTAGATTTGGATGTTCAGTTTGAGGAAAGCTCGATGTCGTAAAAATTTGGTCAACCAAGCCTTCAAATACGTGCATACCTTTACTAAAGATCCCGTGAGTCACATATAAAATCACATGTTGGCAATTTAATTTTTTTAACTCTTGTGCAATACCAATAAAAGTTGCACCACCATCACAAATATCGTCCGTGATCACAGCTGTTTTGCCCGTTAAATCAGTTGCGTTGACTTGAGCATTCTGAATTTTTCCTGTGACGGCATCACGTTTTTTTTCACAGTAGACCATTTCGATTTCGTGATCTCGTAAGCTATTGATGACTTTGGCAATCATTTTGGTCCGTTGTTTTGCACCTGCATCTGGACAGATTAAAACGGTGTCTTGAGCAATTAAAATGTCTTGTAACTTTGAATTTTGCAGAATGATTTCACTGGGTTGAACATTCTCAATCTCAAAAAAATGGGTATTTTCATTTAAAAGTTTTTCAGTAACACAACTATGTGCATCCCAAACTTTGATTGATTTACGTTGTTGTGGAAATTGTTCAGTATTGATATTTAATAATTTTGTCATTAGTTCTAATGAGAATGCCTGTCCCATCGCACAGATTCGATCTTGGCGTGCGTATGGAAAATAAGGGATTTCCAAATCAATTTCTAAACCTTGATTGAGTAATACATTTTCAATTAACAAGTAATCCATCAAATCTTGCGTGTTACTGATTTTGGCTTGAATCTGAATTTGCCCTTTCAACGTTTTTAACGTATCTGCTGAAATTTGAACATGTCGTTCACCACCCGCAAACTGGATATTTTGAATAGGGATAATATTGTTGTTTGAATCTTTGACTTGGATAGACATGTTGCTTATACCTATAAGGTGGCTTATTGCCAATACATATATAGTGTCATAAAGCCTATTTAATTATCAATATTACTTTACAAAAGATTACAAACCTGGGTATTAGATGCTTTTTGATTGGATTTTTATTTAAGTCATTGTTTTATTTTGTAATATTTGGTGTGTGAGAGCGTGCTGATTTTTAATGCTGTCTGTTATTCGAGATTTAACAGGTTTTAATCCCTAGACATTTATTATGTAAGAAAAAGCAGGGGATCGCTAAAAGACGATAGCTATATAAAAGACAGCTACGATAAAAAGCCCTTACTATAAGAAAACATGTACTTTAAAAAGTCAGAAGGGATGATTCATTCGTTGAAATATTCATGTTCAACTGATACAGAACAATAAATCTTTTAAAAATCAAAAAATGCTCATGTGGAGTAAATCATATTGGTATTGAAAGTTCCTTCTCCACCTTTCGAGAAGGTTAGGATGAGGAACTTTTATGTTGAACTCAGTTTTTAAAAGGGCTTTTGAAAGAAGCCGAATAAAAATATTTTAAAATGATTTAAATTATTGAAGGCTGTTAAATAAAGTCGCTCTAATCCAAGAACACGCTAAAGTTTTCAACAGATTCACGCGGGGTAATAAATGTATTTACAATATGGTCTGGATCGGCATAACCCAACACAACAGCACAGACTAACTCCTCATCATCAGGTGCATTGAGTACCTCTAAGACTATACGATGAAAATGATTCCATGCAGCTTGAGGACAACTGTCTATACCACGTGCTTTTGCTGCAATCATGACATTTTGCACCATCATGGAAATGTCCATTTTAGCGCCTGTTCCCATAATTTTATTTACAGTAAAATACAACACAATAGGTGCATCAAAAAGCTGATAATTCCTTAAATGTTGCGCCGCCATTTTTTCTTTTTCGCTTTTTTGAATCGCCAAAAGTCCATACAGCCCCCAACCATTTTCACGACGACGATCAATAAACGGTGAAATCCAAGTGGTCGGGTAGTATGAAAAACTTGCTGTATGCTGTTCGGCGAGTTCTGGTCGGGTAAATAATTCGATTTGTGCAGCACATACACGGTCAATCATTTCTTGGCGCTTATTACCAGTAACTACATATACTTTCCACGGTTGGGTATTTGCTCCAGATGGTGCACGACATGCGACATTTAAAATATCTTTAATAATGGCTAAATCGATAGGTTTATCCAAAAAAGCACGCACTGAATGACGGCTTGTAATTACTTGATCTATTACTTGAACCTGTTCGAAAAACATAAAAATCCTTTATTGGTCTAGTTTTCAATCAAATAAACTATATACGATAGTCGTAGAGGGGTTATATTCATTTTTTGAAATTTTAGCTAAGCCTTAGATTATATAATGATTATAGAAATACTAATCTGAAAAAAGAATTGAAATTAAAGTCTTATTCGATAAAACTGATTTAATAAAGGGGTTGAGTTACGCTAGATTACAAAGGTGTAAGAATTATACACAAATTGTTACTTTTGGGTTTTAACTTAGTTTCAACGCTTTCATAATTTAATAGCAAGCATATATGTGCAAAGTTTTTTTTATGTGGTGTCTGAGAAACTACTGAAGAAAACAAGAAAAATTGATTTTTTAGCAAAGTATTGGGGTTAAAAGATCAAATTGTACGGATGCACATCATAAATAAGGCTAGGAGTATTTAATGAGTCTATTCACAAATCGCAAGTCATTGATCGTCAAAAGTTTAGCATTAACAGTAACAGCTTTGATGGTAAATACAGCTCAAGCTGCTACTGACAGTCAAGAGATTCAACAATTACGCAATGAAGTTCAAGAATTAAAAGCACTTCTTCAGCAACAACAACAGCAAGTGAGATTAGTTGAATCTAAAGTTCAAGCAGCACCATCTTCTTCATCAGTTGGCTTAAAGTCTAAGTCTGGTGCAGATATCAATATTTATGGTTTTGTTCGTGGTGATGCCAACTATATCATTGAAGGCGGTGATGACGACTTCAACAAAATTAGTTCAACTACTGGAGAAGCGAAAGACAAACTCCGCGCGACAGCAAAAACAACACGTATTGGTTTAGATTTTAATACGCCAGTAGGTGATGCTAAAGTTGGTGGTAAAGTTGAAGTTGACTTTGCAGGTAACGGTGTAAATGAAAACCTTCGTATTCGTCATGCTTATTTAACCTATAACAACTGGTTATTCGGTCAAACAACATCTAACTTCCTATCTAGCCATGCGCCAGAAATGATTGACTTTGCAACTAACGCAGGTGGCGGTACTACACGTATTCCACAAGTACGTTATGCATACAATCTGGCACCAACTACAAAATTATTGGTTGCTGCTGAAGAAGGTAATAGTGCTGGGGCTACAGGTACAGCAGTTAAATATAGTCTTCCTGTGTTAACAGGTAAAATTACACAATCATATGCTGATGGCAACGGTAATGCGTCTGCACGTGTTTTAGTGGAAAACTATAAAGATAACAATGCTGGCAAAGATAAGACGGGATGGGGTGTTGCACTTGGCACAGACTTTAAAGTTGCGGATCCTTTAAAACTTTTTGCTGATGCATCTTATGTGGTGGGCAATAGCAATTACCTATACGGCAGTAACAATGCTTATGCTATTGTAAATGGCGATATTGAGCAGAATGAGTTCACTGCACTTCAAGTGGGTGGTACATATAAAATCTTACCTAATTTGCGTTCGACTTTAGCATATGGCGCATTGTTTGCTGACAACGGTACAGATTTTGCGAAAGCAAACCAAAACGCGAATGAAAAAATTCAACAAGCTTGGTTAAACGTGATCTATTCTCCAGCGAAACCGATTGATTTAGGTATCGAGTATATCAACGGTAAGCGTGAAACTTTCGCGGGTCAATCTTATAAAGATAACCGTGTAGGTTTAATGGCGAAATACAATTTCTAATTCCAGCTTAGAAATTTATTAATCCCAAAAACCGAGGAATGCTCCTCGGTTTTTTATGCATGAGTATTTATAAAAGAAATAGATAAGAAAAAAATATAATTTAAAATGATAGCTAAAATTGTAAAAACGTAAGACATTTGCTTAAAAAAATGCATAATTAACCCACTTTTTTTCTATGTTCATATTATCGTATAGATAAATGACCTGTTTTGGCCTGTTCTTGTAAAGCGAATGACTTATGAGAACTGTATTTCTCATTGTTTGATGAAATGATCTTTTATCAATAATAGGAGTAACATCATGACCATTTTCTTTTCTAAATTTTTGCAGCATTGCAATTCTGTTTATATCTAATCGCTAATGTATTTATCGCGATGAGCCTTTTTGATTTTCAATGTTGAAAATCTGCTTTTTATTTTAATTTTTTGTTGTATATATCAGGCAATTAGGTAATCACTAAATCTGAGTGATTTTAAGTCTGCTACTATTATGGAATAGCATTTCTATACCTATACAACAAAAAATCTAGCCAAAGAATGGACAATTACTTATGGAATTTTCTTTTAATGCCTTCTATACGTTGATTGCAGCAGTCATCGTATTGTTATTAGGTCGTTTCCTGGTCAATAAGATTGATTTTCTCCGTAAATATAATATTCCAGAACCTGTTGCTGGGGGACTTGTTGCCGCAATTTTGTCTTTACTCATCCATAATTTTTGGGGTTATAGCATTACCACGAGTAGTGAATTACAAACCAGTTTCATGTTGGTATTTTTCGCTTCGATTGGTTTAAGTGCAAATTTTGCAAAATTAAAAGAAGGCGGTTTTGGTTTAGTCATTTTTTTAATTTGTGTTGCTTCATTTATTGTCGTACAAGACTTTGTTGGGATTGGGTTGGCAACAGTCATGGGGCTAGACCCACTGATTGGTCTGATTGCAGGTTCAATTACGCTCACAGGTGGACATGGTACAGCAGGTGCTTGGGGTGAGATTTTAGAAACCCAGCATGGTATACAAGGTGCTTTAGCGTTGGGTATGGCGAGCGCAACGTTTGGTTTAATTATTGGTGGGATCATCGGTGGTCCATTAGCCAAGTTGCTGATTAACCGTTATCAGCTATCGAACCCAAAAACACAAAAAGAAGTGGATGAGACCAATCAACAAGCCGTTTCTGATCTTGGGGAATATGTTCCATTTGAGTATCCACACCAAGTCCGTTTGATTACTGCAGATAATGCGATTACAACATTGGGACTTTTTGCAGCATGTCTGGCTTTTGCTGAATTCATGACCGGTTACAGTAAAGGGCAATGGTTTGAGCTACCAACATTTGTTTGGGCATTGGCTGGGGGTGTTATTCTTCGTAATGTACTTGAAGGCATTTTAAGAGTTAAAATGTTTGATCGCGCGATCGATGTATTTGGTAATGCAGCACTCTCACTCTACCTTGCGATGGCTTTACTTTCATTAAAACTTTGGCAGTTAGCAGATTTAGCAGGGCCATTGGTGATTATTCTGAGTGCACAAACATTAACGATGGCTTTATATGCCGCCTTCGTGACATTCCGTGTAATGGGAAAAAATTACGATGCAGCTGTATTGGCAGCAGGGCATTGTGGTTTTGGTATGGGTGCTACACCAACAGCTGTTGCAAATATGCAAGCCATTACCAATATGTATGGCCCTTCACATAAAGCATTTTTGATTGTTCCACTTTGTGGTGCATTTTTTGTCGACTTAATTAATGCAACAGTGATTCAATTGATTCTAAAATTTATCGCTTAATTTATGTTTAGATTTAAAAAGCCAGTGATATCACTGGCTTTTTAAATGAAATTTAGCAAGGCATAATGAATAAATAAAAGACTAGGAATACTGATAAAAATTGAAATTTTAAGTTCTAAACTCAACAGCATTAAACAGGTGGTGATGATATCTAATGGATTTTCCATGCTTTTTTGTAGCATAGGGATAATCACAGACAGGACAAATCCAACAACTGCAGCATTGATGAGTATCACAGAATTTTGAATATAAGGATTCACAAGTTGCTTAGACCAGTAAGGCAAAGCTAAAAAAACAAAGAAAAAAGAAGGTAAAAAGATCAACAGTGTTGTTATGACAGCATTTACAATGGGAAAAGTTGTAAGGGGCAAATATGCACCAAGATAACTGGCAAAGCTAAAGAGTGGTCCTGGCATAAATTGCGCAAGTGTGTAGCCTAATTCAAAATCTTGTTTGCTGATTAGGCCTGTATCGACAAAATCTTGCTGAAGCATGGGAAGAACCACATGGCCACCACCAAAGACTAAAGCACCTGTTTTATAGAAACTAAAACTGGCTTGAAATAGTAGCTTGTTGGAAAAAAGCATTGCTAAGCACAGGGCAAAAAAAATTGAAACAAATCCAATCAACCAGATTGATTTGTGATGATAAGAGCTCGGTAATACATTAAAATTTGCCTGCTGATTACCACTAGCAAAAACATTTGAATCCTTTTGAATGTATTTAAATCGTGTCATTAAAATGGCTAAAATAGCACTACCAAGGATAATCGCAAGTTGTAGCCATGCATTTGAAAATAAGAGTAGCAACACAGTACTGACCAGCATTAAGGTAAATTGTAGTTTGGTTTTACAATAGCTTTTAAACATCTGTAAAAAAGCAAAGACTATAATTGCTAAGATGATTGAGTGAATTGTTGAAAATAAGGCTAGATTAAAAACTGGATGCTGCTGAATGAATCTTGCTAAGCCAAACATTAGCAGTGCTGATGGGAGAGTAAATCCAATCCAAGCGACAATTGCGCCTAAATATCGATGTTGTAAACAACCTATAGCCATGCCCATTTGACTACTACTTGGGCCAGGGAGCATTTGGGTGAGTGCAAGCAGTTGATCATATTGCTGCTCATTTAACCAATTTCTTTTCTCTACAAAAGCTTGTTTAAAGAACACTAAATGCGCCGCTGGACCGCCAAAACTACTACAGCCTAATTTTAAAAAAATCCAAAAAATTTCAAAAAGTGTGGGCATATTTTTAGGATTATTTTAGACATTGATTTTTAAAATCTAATCGAAAATCATGACAGAATAAATAAATACAACAGCAAATCATTGCAAATTATGCTTAGATACAGGCGAATTTAGATTGTGCCATGATCTGAGAGTATATGTCATTGTTAAAGAAAATCTTTGCTTCTTTGTTTTGTGGTTTGTTACTAACTGCATGTGCACACTCACCCGAAAAAAAATCGCAAGCTGGTATATTGGCATCACAACAGGTTTTGGAAGCCTCTTCGCGATTGGACTATACTTTTTATCAATACAAACAATTATCAAAGAAAAAACCTGTGATTGCCTTGGTCTTGGGCAGTGGAGGCGCGCGTGGATATGCACACATTGGTGTAATTGAAGTGTTGGAGCAACATGGTATTAAACCTGATTTTATTGTTGGAACAAGTGCGGGAAGTATTGTTGGTTCAATTTATGCCAGTGGAAAATCGCCTGAACAACTACGCCAAATTGCACTCAATATGAAAGTGGGTGATGTACGCGATTTTAAAATTGGCATGAAAGGTTTTTTTGATGGGCAAAAAGTTGAAGATTATGTCAATAAGCAAATCAATCAAATGCCTTTGGAAAAAATGAAAATACCTATGTATGTTGTTGCTACAGAATTACAAAATGGTGAAAAGACGATTTTTAATTATGGTAATACAGGTCAGGCTGTGAGAGCTTCTGTATCTATTCCAAGCATGTTTATTCCTACCAAAATTAAAGGTAAGGAATATGTTGACGGTGGTTTAGTAAGCCCTGTACCGGTGAATATTGCCAAAGAATTAGGTGCAGATATCGTGATTGCGGTGGATATATTGGCACAACCTGTCAATACTGAAACGAGTAATGTCTGGGGGCTATTTAACCAAAATATCAATATCATGCAAAATAGATTAGCGGCTGAAGAATTAAAAAATGCAGATATTGTGATTCAACCAGATTTGCGTGAAAAAGCACATATTTTTGATGTAAAAGGTCGTCAGGATACTATGCAAGCTGGAATGGATGCAGCTAATCAACGTATGCATGATCTAGACGTGGTTATTGCCAGTAAGAAAAGTATTGAAACTGCTCAACAGCAATTTCAAGTCCAGAACTAAGATCAACAGTTAGAAGTACTTTAAAATCCAACACCAAGTATTCGGATCAGAAAAAACCTAAATATAGAAATATTGTAGCAAACATGTTGAATAAATAGAAAATGATTGATAAACCAATAAGATATACTTCAAATAAATGACCGTGTTCATAATCATAAATTGAGAGAATGGTCAATTGCCGAATTAAACATGTTTTTTAGTTGAAAAGATATATAATAATAGACTTAAATCTCCTGCCAAAATAGAGTCTAGAATACGATGTCTCCATTAGATCAAATGATCCCAGCTACAGATGACCAGTCAGAATTAACCATGTCCGTTTTGATGACCCCAGATATGGCAAACTTTTCAGGTAATGTACACGGTGGAACCATCCTTAAGCTGCTTGATCAGGTCGCTTATGCATGTGCAAGTCGTTATTCAGGTAGTTATGTGGTAACACTTTCAGTCGATAAAGTGAATTTCAAAGAACCAATTCATGTGGGTGAAATGGTCAGCTTTCTTGCCAGTGTAAACCATGTTGGTCGTACTTCAATGGAAATCGGGATTCGTGTTGAAGCACAAAATATTCAAAAACGTACAGTACGTCATACTAACAGTTGCTATTTCACCATGGTGGCTGTAGATGAAAATGGTAAACCACAACAAATTCCAGCTTTAAATCTGGATAATGATTGGAAACGCTGTCGTTTTGAAGCGGCTGAGCAGCGTAAAGTGGCACGTTTACAAGAAAATCATCATCCTTCTTGTAGTATTTATAAAAAAGCTTCAAATAGTTAATTGATTAAGTTTCCCCCCTCGTTGCCAATGAGGGGGCGCTTTAGGTAATCTCAAAATTAAAATGAAATGTAGTCAGCTTGATGCGCTATATTTGCCAGCAATAAGCGATTGACATTTAAACAAATGGTTAACCTGTCAAAAAAATCAAACACAAGAATATAATTTCTTTTAATTAATATTTAAATCAAATCAATTGTATAGCGGAATAAATTGTTTGATTTTAAAAAAGCTTACAATGACCCACACTACATTCAAAGTTTAAATACCTTTGAGTAGGCGATGCCTCACTTATGTAGGAGATGCCAGACCTTGCGCTGCAAATAAAGCATTGCTTTGTTTTTGCTCATGGAAGAGGGCTATACCGCCGAACGGCGACATCCCTGTCGTCCCACGGTAGGATCACCATCTACGATTCAAAAGTAAAAAAACGAATTGATAACCAACAGTTTCAAAATTTCATACAAAAACATAAGCTTCATTTATGATCAATGACTTGATGCAAATCACTTATATGAATAATTAGGTGGCTTTGACAATAAATTCAAACGATAAAAATTTGATAAAAACAGTTCCACACTTTTAATTGACTTTGTTAAGAACACGTCCATCTACCGTCATGCTCCACATCCCATTGGCAGTTTGTTGCGGTGCTTGAGAAACTTTAAACTCAGTTGAAAGTGGTCCAATGCCAGCACTAAAGTTATTGCCTTCAAATTTAGAAATTGGTGCAGATACAGATGAGCTTGAATTAGGTTGTTTATTGCTATATTCAACGCGTCCTTCAGGCGTAATCATCAAATTTACACTGCCATCCTCACTTTGCCATGTGCCTGAGTAGTTTTGTTTGTCTGTCGGTAATGGTTTGCTACATGCAACAAGTAGGGTGCTGATGACGCCTAAACCGATCAGTTTTTTTAACATTTTAAATTCCTCGTAAGTCTGGATATGTCAGGTTTTAATTATAAATTTACAAACTGATTTAAGTGCAAAAGAGTATATATGAATTATTCAAAAATCCTCTCTATACTAGAGTTGAGCAAAATGAAGCGATACAGGCATTGAGTTTTTAAACTTTAGGTTAATATTTTTTGAAATCTTAAAATATGGAATCTATTTATATGAAATAAAAAAATTAATTCTTTTTAGGATCAAAAATTACAAATCAGAAAGAATATAAAGTTATCAAATTTCTTTTCTAATAATAAGAAAGCCAGATTTCGATATGTTGGGTCTAATTGTTTAAAGACAGCAAAGATCAAGTAAAAGACATTAGAAAAATAAAAAGACTAAATCGCAGCATGATCTAGTCTTTTTATTCAGATTGTCTTTTCAGACAACCCAATTGCTAACTCGGGAGGAGAGTTAAATCTTATTGACCTGCTTGAGGAGCAGAAGTCGCTGGAGCTTCAGCAGCGCTTTCAGTCGCAGGTTGAGCTGTAGGTTGACCTGCAGCTTGAGTATCTTCAGTTGCAGCTGGTTGTTCTTGAGTTGATACAACAACTTGTTCAGCTTCAGTTGCAGCTGTATCAGTAGCAGCAAAAGTTGAGAAAGCAGTGAAAGCAAGTGTAGTAGCTAAAAGTGTTTTAACGAGTTTCATTTTGGCATCCTTAATTCATTGAATTGATCGTATAACGACCTGTGAGAGCGTCAGTTGTTAAATGCGTTGCTGATCACAGGGAGTAATGTCATGCTAAGTGCAGATGAAAAAATGGGCAACCTAAGCAACAAAGCGTAACAGGCTGGTTTACATGTTTAAAACAAATCATTGTATTATGTTGTTTTTTTGTGATCTATTGACTTCTACACATAGGTAAAAGTGTATGTAAATATGAAAAGTTGATTAAAAAACACACTGCATTGTTACTTACTCTAAACATTCATTATGCAATCTTTATGAACCTGGTATTGGAGTTTTGGATTGTTTTTGTAAATTTAATTTAAAAAATAGATGTTAAACCTGAAACTATTGGCAATTTTTCAGTAATAATAAGAAGAGTCACAATATCTATCTATTTCTTTCATTTAATATGCTGGGTCGATCCTTTGAAGATTTTAAGCCAAAAAACAGTCAAAACTCATATTATTTCTGGTTTTTTAGGGGCTGGAAAGACCACCTTATTACAGCATTTGCTTCAACAGAAGCCAGAAAATGAAACTTGGGCAGTTCTTATGAATGAGTTTGGACAGATTGGTGTGGATCAGCAATTGTTACCACAAGACTCAGGTTATGAAGTAAAAGAATTACTCGGTGGTTGTTTATGTTGTGCAGGACAATTGCCTATGCAAATTGCCTTGTCTCGATTGATTTATGATAAACAACCCGATCGACTATTTATAGAACCTACAGGCTTAGGTCATCCCGCTCAACTTTTGGCACAATTGACTGAACCGCAATGGCAAGCGCAAATTGATATGCGTGCGTTGGTGACAGTAATCGATGGGAGTCGCTTACATGATTCTGAATGGGTGAATCAAGCGCATTATCAAGATCAGTTAAAAGCTGCACAAATTGTTGTGGTTTCGCATGCAGATAGCATGTCTGCGTCTGATCATGAGGTATTAAACCAGTTTAAAAATGATTACTTTGCTTATATTCAAACTTGGGTATTGGCAGAGCAGGGTAATCTTGATATTCAACAGCTGGATCTATCACATCAAGGGGGGGAGAGAAAAGTTGTACCGCTGATTCAAGTGCAAAAACAATTTAACCCCGATGAAGTACTGCCTGTGGTTAAACAATTACCTTATCACTATGTTGAAACGGCTAATGGGTATACTGTTGCTGGTTGGAAATTTTCAAAGCGTTGGCAATTCGATTTTTATGACTTGTTAGATGTCTTGTGTGAGCAAAAAGACTGGTTGCGCATCAAAGGGATATTCAATACCAATCAAGGTTGGATGACATTTAATTTTAATCCTGAAAATTTGAATTATAAATCGGGTGAAGAAAGCTTGGATAATCGGATCGAACTCATTAGCCAGCACAATCGTGATTGGGAAAGTTTAGAAACGGCTTTGTTGAATTGTCGAATTGATCAGGCGGAAAAAACGCAGTAATCCTTTTGAAAATCTTATAGACTGTGCGCCATATTTAAGAACTTTTTGGAACTTTCATGGCATTAAAAGCAACAATTTATAAGGCTGATCTGAATATTGCCAATATGGATGTGCATCAATATGGTGATTATCAATTCACGATGGCATTACATCCGTCTGAAACGATTGAACGTTTGATGGTACGTGTATTGGCATATGCTCGCTTTGCAGATGAACGTTTGGAATTTACCAAAGATTTATTTGAAACTGATGAACCTGCTTTATGGGAGAAGGATTTAACCGGACAGTTGATTAAATGGATTGAAGTTGGTTTGCCTGACGAAGACAAAGTTAAAAAAGCGGCAGCGCGTTGTAAAGAAGTGGCTGTGATCGCCTATGGTTCAGCCGTTGCAGAATGGTATAAAAGAAGTTCTAAACTCAAAACATTGTCAAATGTTCAGGTATGGCAATTGTCTGAGGCGACGACAACAGCAATTCAAGCTTTATGTCAACGCACCATGCAATTGCAATTAAATGTTATGGATGGTGAGTGGACCTTGATTGGTGATGATGCTCAAGCTGTGATTGAATGGACACAGTTACAGTAAGCATTGTTGTTCAATAAAAATTGACAAGAAAAGCAAGCGAATCGCTTGCTTTTTTTTACTCAAATTTCGTATACCTAGAGTGATAAAAATAGCTATGTAGAAAATCAATGAATAATGACATCTACCACTTACTTATGGCTTTGGCGATTGGTGCAATTATTGGAGCAGAGCGTGAGTATCGCAGTAAGTCGGCAGGATTGCGAACTATGATTATGGTGAGTTTAGCATCCTGTTTATTCACCATACTTTCAATTAAAATTGGAGTGCAAAATCCTGATCGTTTGGCTGCAAATATTCTGACTGGCTTGGGCTTTTTAGGTGCGGGGGTTATTTTTAAAGATGATAATAGAATTTCTGGGATTACTACAGCAACAACGATTTGGATGGTGGCAGCTTTAGGTATGGCCGCAGGTGCTGGTTATGAATATTTAGCATGTGTTGGTATAGTACTGGTATTGGTTGTTCTCGTATTTCTTGTCTATTTTCAAGAGAGAATTGAAGCCATTCACCAATCGCGTAACTATAGAATTTTATGTGATTATCAACAAGAAACTTTAGATAAATATGAGGAATTATTTAAACAATACCATATGAAAATTTTACGTGGCGTGCAAAATAAAACTGAAAAACAGATTGTTGGGCGCTGGGTGTTAATAGGATCTGCTCAAAATCACAAAAAACTCACAAACTATTTGCTTTTAGATCAAGAGATTAAAGAGTTAAGCTTTTAAAACAAGAAAAAGTGTGCTTGATTTATTCAATTTTTTATTCATCAAATTTTCAGCTTAGCGATTTAATCTAACGAAATGTATAAGTATTGGAGTAAACCGATGCGAGATCCTTATGAGCGAGTTATTCATTTTAATCAGTCGCGAGATGAGAAATTTCTAGCAATTAAATATAAATTAATGGCGAGCAGTGCTTTCCGCTTTTTTCGTGGTTCATGTCATTTATATTATGAAGATTTAGCAAGCCAACAAACATGGAAAGATCAAACCATCACTTGGATCTGTGGTGATTTACATATCGAGAATTTTGGTAGTTATCGTAGTCGACATCAAGTGGTTTATTTTGATTTAAATGATTTTGACGAGGCAATTTTGGCCTATCCAACGTGGGATGTGTCCCGTTTTATTTGCAGTATATTTCTGGCTGGCAAAGAGCTGAATATCGGAGACGATGATTTAAAATCTATCGCGGAACAACTGGTAGATGAGTATTTAAATGCACTTCGAATAGGGAAAGCTTATGCAGTAGAAAAAGAAACCGTCGATGGTATTTTAAAGAAATATATTACAACAGTTTCTGAGCGTGATCCTGTGGCATTTATTGAATCGCGTTGTTCTTTAGATAAAACAAGTGAGCGGCGTTATTTGGTGATTGATCAGAAAAAATATTTTAAAATAGAGTCCAAAAGCTTATATACAGCACTGATAAAAACATTTTCTGAGGATTTAAAAACACTCAAGGCGAAAAATCAATCAAATTTTCAAGTATTAGATGTCGCATTCCGTATTGCGGGGACAGGAAGTATTGGCTTAAATCGCTATGTATTCTTAGTCTATGATAGTGAAAATAAAACCCATACTTTATTCGATATGAAACAGGCTCAAGCTTCCTCTTTGAGCTTGTCTCCATTTCTAAAAATACAACAACCAAAATGGGATGATCATGCGCAACGCATTCAATTCATTCAAAAACTCATGCAGTATCAAATACCGGCTCAGTTATCACGGCTAGACTTTCAAGGACAAGCGTATATTGTCAAAGCATTACAACCTGAACAAGATAAAATTGATTTTAAACAATGTGTAGATAAACCTAAAAAATTTACCGATGCCTGTTATAACATGGCTCGATTAATTGCTTATGCTCAATTACGTTCAACAGGGCGTAAAGGTTCTTCAACAGCAGATGAATTAATCAATTTTGCAGAACAAGCAGAACTTTGGAAAACGCAGTTGTTGAAATACACGTATAATTACGCCCAACAAGTTGAGCAAGATTATCAAAGTTTTTGTAAAAGTTATGCTGAATATCGTAATGAACAAAAGACAGTGATGAGTAAAGCTTTGCATAAACCCGAATGATGAATAGGAATAATGTATGTCAAATGAATTAGAAATTATTGACTTAAAAGTTGGTGAAGGTAAAGAAGCAGTAAAAGGTGCTTTGATTACAACCCATTATACTGGCTGGTTGGAAGACGGAACCAAATTCGATTCTTCAATTGATCGCGGCAATTACTTTGAAACAGTGATTGGAACAGGGCGTGTAATCAAGGGCTGGGATCAAGGTATTATGGGAATGAAAGTGGGCGGTAAACGTAAATTGATCGTTCCTGCACACTTGGCTTATGGAGAGCGTAAAATGGGCAAAATTATTCCAGCAAATTCTAATCTGATTTTTGAAATTGAACTGTTTGATGTCAAAACGCGTGATTAAATCTGCTAAATGTCTGGATTGACTCAGCCATCACTCTTCAAACATAAAAATAGAGGTCAATTGATCTCTATTTTTTATGTTTAATGCAGCATCTATTGACTACACGATGTTGTACTAACAATGTTGAGAGGGGCTTTTTGACTTCTGTATATTTTACTCAGATAAAATATAACCCGAATTCGACTTTATAAGTTTATTATTTATCTAATAGTGTGATTTTAAACACAATAGTTTTATTTTTTTGTTTATTATTTGCTCAATGCTTAACAATCATCTACAATACTTTTGTCTTAAAAGTGTTTAAATATCACAAATAAATAATTCTGCTCAGAGTTATTTTTTAAGGTTCGTTTCAGTTTTATTCTTTTAAATCATCGTTGTAAAACCTCTGGCTTAATTCGTCTTGAAAAAGGATTTTAGTATTTCAATATTGATGTACTACGGACGGATTCAGATTTAAAAACAATGATGATCGAGTATTTAAATATATGCTAAGCCGTTACTTTTCTCCTTCAGCGATGATATGCGTAACACTATTGTTTTCGTCCTTTTATAATAGTGCAATGGCAGAAGTAGACCAAGTTGCTACTGAAACTCCAATAGAGCACGAATTACCTAAAATTGATTTAAATACGCTGACTATTATTGGTTATCATGAAATTACGCCGAACCATGATGCAGTGATTCCAGATTATGCTGTCACCACGAAACAGTTTGAGCTGCATTTAGATTGGCTGCAAAAAAATGGCTATAATTTTGTCAATGTCGACCAAATTATTAAAGCCAACGAAGGTAAATATAAACTACCCACCAAACCTGTATTGTTGACTGTAGATGATGGTTATCAATCTTTTTATCAATATGCATATCCTGTCATTAAACAACGTAAAATTCCTGTTGTACTCGCTGTCGTTGGCTCATGGTTAGAACCTAAAGCCAATGAAATGGTTCAATTTGGTGATGAAAAATTAGCACGTAAAAAACTTTTGACTTGGGATGAACTTAAAACCATGCAAAAAAGTGGCTATGTAGAAATTGGTAGCCACAGTTATAATTTACATCGTGGTATTTTAGGCAATCCTCAGGGCAATTCTGAGCCTGCCGCCGTCACACGCGAATACGATCCAAAAAGTAAAACCTATGAATCTGATAAAGTCTATGCAGATCGTATTTTTAGTGATTTGAAAAAAAATAATAAATTATTGCAATCACATGGTTTAAAAGCACCACGTGTGATGGTGTGGCCATATGGTCGTTATAATATGGAAGCGGTTGCTTTGGCTAAAAAGGTGGGTATGCCCATCACCATTAGCTTAGATGATGGTCCAGACCATATTGAGAAATCGTTAGGCCATTTGAACCGCATTCTTGTCGAAGGCAATATGACTACGGATTCTCTAGCACAAGAAATCCAAAGTCGTCAGATGAATTTTACTGACAATAACCGTCCACAAAAAGTCATGCATGTGGATTTAGACTATATCTATGATCCAGATGAAGCGCAGCAAGAGAAAAACTTAGGACATCTGTTAGACCGTATTCGTGAAATGAATGTCACTACGGTATTTTTACAGGCATTCGCTGATCCAGATGCGAATGGGTCAGCTGATATGGTGTATTTCCCAAATCGTTATCTACCAATGCGTGCAGATTTGTTTAACCGTGTTGCATGGCAGATTCAAACTCGGACCCATGTGAGTCGTTTATATGCGTGGATGCCTTTATTGGCTTGGGACTTACCAACTTCAAATCCTGCGTCTAAAGATGTGGTGGTGACTCAGCAAGCCAAAGACAGTGATCATTTAAATATGGGATATCATCGTTTAAGTCCATATTCACCAGAAGCACGTAAAGTAATTGAAGGTTTATATCAGGATTTAGCAAAATCGACGACGTTTGATGGCATCTTGTTCCATGATGATGCAACACTTTCAGATTATGAAGATGCTAGTCCAGAAGCGATTAAAGCTTATCAAAAAATTGGTTTACCAGCGGATTTAGAAGAAATTCGTAATGATGATGCAAAATTGCAAAAATGGACTGATTTTAAAACCAAGACCATTGATAACTTTGCAATGGATTTAGCGCAAAAGGCGCGTTATTACCAACCATTCTTACTGACTGCACGTAACTTATATGCCCAAGTTGCACTTTCAGCATATTCGGAAAACTGGTATGCCCAGTCTTTAGAGCAATCGATTAAAAATTATGACTTTACTGCAATTATGGCAATGCCGTATATGGAACAGGCACCAGATGCAACTAAGTTTTATAAAGATTTAGTACAAAACGTGAAGAAACAACCAAATGGGATTAAAAAGACGATTTTTGAATTACAAGCAGTGAACTGGCGTAATAATCAAAAGATTCCAACATCAGAAATTGCTCAAACGATCCAGTCTTTATACCAACAAGGTGTGATGCATGTGGGGTACTACCCCGACGATCCAATTGAGGATCACCCAAATACTGCTGAAATGCGTAAAGTATTTGATTCTAAACCACAACGATTGGTTCCTTAAGGTCTGATATGAGCGCATTTCAACACCTGTGGCAATCAGTATTAAACTTTATCTTCTATTATCCATTATTTATGTCGTATTTATGGATGATAGGTGCTTTAATTTTCTATTGGAAAGAACGTAAAGAGCCCCCATATACTCAACCGCCAACATTGGAAGAATATCCTTTAGTTGCTGTGCTTGTGCCATGTTTCAATGAGCAAGATAATGCGGATGAGACCATTAGTCATGCATTAAAGTTGAATTATCCAAACTTTGAAGTCATTGCGATTAATGATGGGAGTTCTGACAATACCGCAGAAATCTTAAATGAGTTGGCTTTGAAGTATGACAAGCTGCGCGTCGTACACTTGGCTGAAAATCAGGGTAAAGCCATGGCTTTACAAGCAGGTAGTCTGCTTACCGATGCTGAATTTTTAATTGGTATTGATGGCGATGCGTTACTTGATCCATATGCTGCACAGTGGATGATTCGTCATTTTCTCAATAATCCTACAGTTGCAGCTGTGACAGGAAATCCACGTATTCGTACCCGTTCTACTTTACTTGGACGGATTCAAGTTGGTGAATTTTCATCAATTGTTGGTATGATTAAACGCGCACAACGTACTTTCGGGCGTTTATTTACAGTTTCTGGTGTAATTACTGCTTTTCGTAAAAGTGCTGTACATGAGGTAGGCTATTGGTCACCGAACATGTTAACAGAAGATATTGATATTACATGGAAATTACATCGTGCGGGTTGGGATGTAAAGTTTGAACCCAATGCCTTGGTGTGGATTTTAATGCCAGAAACCTTTGATGGTCTATGGAAGCAGCGCTTACGTTGGGCCATGGGTGGCGCTCAAGTTTTAATTAAGAATTTTGATGTATTATTTAAACCGAAACTTAATTTTCTATGGCCTTTGATTATTGAGCTGATCCTCACCTTAGTTTGGTCATATTTAATGCTGATTATGGTGATTTTCTGGATTTTGCATTTGGTGTTACCTTATGCGGGATTCCCTGCAATGAGTTCTCCATTATTACCTATGGGAACAGGTATTTTACTCGGTACAACTTGTTTACTGCAGTTCGCAATCAGTAAGTGGATGGATAGTCGTTACGAATCGAGTTTAGTGAAAAACTATTATTGGATGATTTGGTATCCCTTTGTATTTTGGTTGATTACAGTAACGGCAAGTATTGTTGCATTTCCAAAAGTTCTTTTACGTGGAGAAAGTAAAAGGGCACGTTGGGTCAGTCCCGATCGTGGTATGCGACATGATGACTAAGATGTTAGTCAAAATAAGTTTTGAGATACGAATATGAAAACAAATTCTTTGATTATTGATTTACGTAAGCAGTTACCGTGGCATCGTCGTTATTTCTCCACGACAATGACGGCAATGCTATGGGCATTTTGGTTGTTGCTTTGGAGACCTATTGTTATCTTGGTGGGATATCTTTCACTTGAGAAACCACAACTAGTACATTACTTTTTTAATGCTTTTGCAAAAGCATTAGAAAGCGGATTGTTTGCGTTGATTGCTTGTGCAATTTCTTTGTGGCTATGGAGTAACTTTGTTCCAGCAAAGACCAAAAAGGAAGCAGAAGCTAAATCTACACAAGAATATGCTGATCATTTCAATTTGGATATGGATGATCTTTTACATTCTCGTCAGCAAAAAATCGCTACAGTTCATCATGATGCTGATGGTCGAATCACATATATTGACTAATGGTTTAGTCGGCAAAAGTCCCACAGGTTGGGGCTTTTGTTTTCAAAGGGAAACTTAGATGTCCGCAAAAATAAACTCGGCAGAAAGTATTCGAGGTTTAGCTTGTTTAGCTGTCGTATTTTCTCATCTTGCAATGAGTTTTTTTCCATATTTACATCATTTTGATCCCAATGAGAAAACAGACTTGGCTTGGGTGTATGCCATACATCATTTGCCTTTTGGTTTTCTCTACTCAGGTGATGCGGCTGTTTTTGTATTCTTTGTCTTAAGTGGCTTTGTACTCAGTTATGCGATCTTAAAAAGCCCTCAAAAATTTCATGCAAAAATTAACAATATGATGATTAAACGCTATCCACGTTTAATGATCCCAGCGCTGACTTCATGCGTCATCATTTGGTTGGTCTTTAAAGTCATTCATATTGATAGTAGTCATGTGGGTGCTTGGTTACATGCATTTACGATACAAGATTTTAGTTTTAAACATGCATTATATGAAGGAACTATAGGTGCATTTTTATTCTCGGAAAGTGATATAAACTGGGTGTTATGGACGATGACGATTGAGCTTATGGGCTCATTTGCATTATTTTTTCTACTCTATTTGTATCATTATAAACATAGTGCCTTTTGGCTAGGTTCACTTTTAATCCCTTGTTTTGCATTTCTTTGGCGTGGGCAAGGTTTCAGCTTTGGGATTTCCAGCTTTATTATTGGTATCTATATCTATCTGTATGCCAAACCACTTTCGAATGTTGTAGCCATTCCTATGTTATTGATTGGCCTATATTTAGCGGGTGCACATAATACCAGCGCAGCCTATAGGTGGGTGCATCATATTTTAGGGGAGAATACTTATGATTATAGTAATTTCATTGCTGGGATTTTAATTGTTTACAGTGTTTTGATGAGTCCATTATTGTCTAAAGGCTTAGACCACCCGATTTTAGTCTGGTTAGGAAAGTTATCTTTTTCCATTTATCTATTACATCTAATGATGTTGTATTTAATCTGTATTCCGCTATTTAACTTATTTTTAAGTTGGCATTGGAGTTATTCTTTCGCTGTAATCTGCTCAGGATTAACTGCGATTGCAGTCACTTTGATTGCTGCAAATTTTTATAGTGATTATGTCGATCAGTTCGCTATTAAGGTCAGTAATAAAATTGCCGACAAGGTTTTAAATTAGTACTTCAAGACTCGGATACAATTTGCAAATATTGTTTACAATTTAAGATGTATTGAGTTGTTTTTTAGACATTAAAAAATTGATAAATATCGTGATTTAATCAAGTATGGGCGACTCATTTTTAGCATGGATCGCTTATATGCATCTGTTCAAATCCATTGTTATTTCATTGATTGCAATGAGTCTTCAATTTGCTCAAGCAGCACCATTAAATGCTCAGCAAGCACTGACCGATGCACCGCCAATGAGTTTATTTGAATCGTGGAATACACCCATTGAGCCCTTTAAAATTTTTAATCATGTCTATTATGTTGGTACTGAAAATTTATCTTCAGTACTGTTTGATACGGGTGATGGTTTGGTTTTAATTGATAGTGGGATTGATCAATCGGCAGTGCAGATTAAAGCCAATATTGAAAAATTAGGTTTTAAAATTACAGATGTAAAATATCTACTCAATAGTCATGCCCGTTTAGATCAAGCTGGTGGTTTTGCTAAGTTAAAACAATGGAGTGGTGCTCAATTGGTCGCAAGTGCTGCAAATGCCGAAATGCTAGAAAATGGGGGCGTGACTGATTTTGCTCTAGGTAAGCAATTGCCTTTTCCTTCTGTAGCTGTAGATATCATCATTAAAGATGGGGAACAATTAAAGCTCGGTCGTCAAATCTTTACAGCACATGCGACGCCCGGCCATTTACCAGGCGCAACCTCTTGGACGACAGATATCCGTTACTACTTTAAAAACTATAAAGTCATCTATGCCGACAGTTTATTTACTGGCGGTTATTATTTGGTAAACAATATCAACTATCCAAATCTAGTTTCAGACATACGACATACATTTAAAACTTTGGATGCAATCCATGCAGATATTTTCCTTGCCAATAAAGCTGATCGTTTCTATATGAAGCAGAAATTAGCCAAATTGAATGTGGGTAATAAAAAAGCATTTATTGATCAGACGGGTTTACAAAATTATGTAGCAAAGGGGAGAGTTGAATTTGAACAAGAATTACAACAGCAACAACGCTTAGCGCAGTTTAAAACATTGCAATAATTAATTTAAAATAAAACATGCTTTATGTATTATATGGCGTGTTTTATTTTAAATATTGCTATAATTCAGGTAAAACTGATCATTTATTTTGAATGATATATAACAGATAACGGCTTATACTAAAATATTGAAAATACAATATTTCAAACAGTTATTATTCATTTGTAGTGTCGTGCTCACTTCATCTATATATGCACAAGAATTTCAACAACTCAATACTCAAACGAAGCTTGCAAAACAATGCCATAAAGATGACGAAGACATATTTTCACCTCAAAACTATCAATTGGGCTCGATAAAAGTCGTATTAAAAACTTATTCCTGTATTGGTAAAAAGCAAGTTCGAGAGCAATATTTTTCAGCGTATGGGATACAGCTGGGTGCTAAAAAATCATTATATTTAGTCGATCAACTGGCGGATGCAAGTGGTTATGTTAGTGTTAAATTAGAGCAAGTAGATGCAGATACCATTGTGTTTGACAGTATGTATGAACGTGGCGGCGATTTAGTGATTATGTAGATGCAAGATTTACAAAATATCTATCATGTGAAAGTTCATTATATGGCTTCAGATGAAGGCGCGGTAAAGTTGTATAGTAAAAATAATCAGATTTTATTCAAAAAATTGATTTAAAAGCGCTTAAAGATGATCAGCCGATATATGAAAATATAGGAAAACCCATAATATTCAAAAAGGTGCCAGGCAAAGGGATCGTATTTGCTTCAGGTGATCTAAAAGCATTACAAAATTAAAATAAGAGATCTAGTTTATCGATATAGAGAAAACAATTGTTACGTTTAAGCTGGGTATCTCTAGTGAGATAGTTATACAATTTATAGGGTAAACTATTAAAAAAACAATCAAAATACTCAGCTTTAAACTTAGCTCATGAGTCTGAACTGGGGCGTATTATATGCTTGAGATTACGCTATGTTGAAATTTATCCTAGTCGTGTTATTTTTGATCACGTTATATGTGTTATGGCGATGGGTTGCTAAACAAAAAATTAATGCAGCTTTTGAAGAACAACGACAAGCGTTATCTGAATTGGTTCAGAATCCTCAAGAAGAGCATGATCTACCCGAAAAAACCAAACTGATTAAACAGATGATTGCAGAAGAGCGACAAAAGGCGGGTTTAACCCAAGTAAAAGAGGCATTAAGCGCTACAGTTCAAGTAGAGCAGCAGAGTTTAGTCGAAGACCAATATGCACTCGCCAAGCAGATCACTGATGAAGACCAACGTTTATTTGATTCAGCTGCGCAACTTTTTTTTGAACAAGCTTTACAGACCAAAGACTTTTCTCAAGCAGGGCATATTCAACATGATGTACTCAGTAAAATGCCTATGAATACACAAAGTCAGATTGGTTCTTTTGATTTTGGTGAATGGTCTATTTTTTGGAGCTATCATGAACAATCACTTGAATACTATGTCGGACGTTATGGGGTATTCTATGCGCATGTTGATCATCAAGGTATAGAACATAAAGCCGAATTTAAAGATCGTTATTGATTTTCTATTAGGCTGCTTAACTCTTTTAGTCGAAATATTGTGGAATTGATTTCACAATCTAAATGTGCAAATCCTGAAGCTAATCCCAAAGCGCCATAAGTAAGACTTCCCGTAAGTTCATTACATTGAGCATCACGATAATTAAGCCAAGCCTTTTGTGATTTTTCCAGTAATAACTTGTTTTTATCATCGTATTGCAGATAAATGCGTTGATATAACTCAGGGTCTGTTGGCATTTCATAAACGGCTTGCGTTGTAGGTTAAAATTGAGCAGGCAAGGCATGAAACGAAGAGAATAGCGAGACTATTTTCGAGTTTCATAACGTAGGCTGTGATAATTTTAGCCACAACCCTGAGCAAGAACAAAGCAGTGCTTTGTTTGCAGCGCAAGGCGCAGCGGGGGACTAACGTGTTTTTTGTCGCTACGTGTTACCTTGCGAAACGATGTTTCTCATCATTTAGAATGACTAAATTTCATATTTCGTGCCTAGTATCGCCTAAAAAACACTCGTAGTCGCAAACGTAGACGAATTGTCAACAGACCCTATCATTTTCGCTTTATCTGTTTTTAATTGCTGTTGCATACATTGATAAGCTTGTTGTTGATCTTGTTGATTACATTGCGCATGAGCTGTATTGAATAGGCTTATAAAAAGCAAAGCTAAAAAACTATATTTGATCTTTTTTATCATTTAATTTTCACCAAGAAGTTGCAAATCAGTCGAGTATTATATAGAGAGTAGTTGAGAAATTCGTTGCTTCACTTGATTTAAATAGAACAAGTCATCGTTCAGTCGATACATTAAAATAGCACCCTCATAATCGGCCACGCTTATTTTTGCCAAAATTTGTGCATCGGTTTGATTCATTTTTTGTTGAAATAATTGATACAAGGCATTTTGCCAATCTTGGAAAATTTCACGGATTTTTTCCAAGACTTCTAAAGAAATATGGCTGGCCTCTAAGGACAGCATCCCAACTAAACAGCCTTTTATTTCATAACTAAAAAAATGAACAGCTTTATCATGGATGATTTGAAATTGTTGATTTGCATCCACTACAGCAAAATCTTCGAGTTTAAACAACGATTGATTTAAATAAAGATGAGTGTGCGCTAAGATCTGCATCAATAAGGCTTGTTTGTTGGGATAATAATAATAAAACGATGCTTTACTGAGTCCACATGCTTTTGCCAACATCTCCATACTTGTCCCTGCATAACCATGTGCTTTAAATTGCAAAGCACAGGTATTTAACATGTGTTCAGGTGTAAGTTTTTGTGGGCGCATAGATGACCTTGCTGCTTATGGGCTTAAAATTAATTGTGGATGAATGTCTCAAAAATATTTAACATTTTATCCCAAATTGGCTCTGAGCCTTGACGAAAATATCCCATATGTCCAATCTGTTTTAAACCAAACTCATCAGCTGATATGTTGATATAGTGCATGGGCGCATTTTTATAATGTTGCATAAAAGCATAACGAGAATTTGGCAATGCCCAATCATCATCTAAAGCAGCTACTGCATAAATTGGCGTTTTAATTTGGGCATATTGCTCATGCAAATTTTTTTGCTCAGGATCTGCAAAAAAATAAGTGGGATTTTTACACCATCTACGCCATTGTTGATAGACCCCTTTAGGTAAATCTGCACCCATATTGAGTTTACTCCAAGGCAAGTAACCTGTAATCGCCACCATAGGTGGAAAGATAATATTCCAAACTACCTGAACTTTAATTTTTTCTTTCAATGGCATATAGCCATGCCAGCCAGCACCTGTGCCAAAACAATACATTGCGCTTACTTTGGTATGATTCGGTGTTAGCCCTAAAGCTTGTCCACCGTAAGAATGTCCAACTAAAAATAGGGGCATGTCTTGTTTAAAACTGTAGTCAATTGCACCTGCTAAATCTAATTTTCCCCAATCGAGGTATGACATTTTAAAACCTTTTAATTGCCGTGGAGCAGAGTTGGCCACCCCACGATAATCAAAAGTGAGTACCTGATAGCCCAATTGTGCAGCATATTCAGAGAAGCGGCGATAAAATGCTTGAGGGACTCCTGTTGCACTGGAAACAACAATTTTTGCTTTGATTGTATTGACTGGCGTGTAAAGTATGCCAGCCAGTACATAACCATCCAGTGCCTTAAAACTAATGGCCTGACTGGTAAAACTATTGCCATTCAAGTGTTGGACCTCAGTTGAGTACTTTAAATTTTGCATGATTGTTCCCACAGTTATTAGATTATCGCAGTATATTGCTATGATTGGTTTACTTACCTTTAAACTGTGGTGCTCGACGTTCAATCATTGCTCTTACACCTTCTTGCGCATCCTCAGAGGCAAGTAAAGGGCTAAGTAGATTTTGTAGGTTTGCAAATGCGACTTCAGGACTTTGTAAAAAGGCTTGATGAGCCGAATGCAGTGCCGCTTTGACGGCAAGTGGTGCAGCATTGGCAATACGTTCAGCCAATTCTATGGCACGCGTTAACTGTTGGTTATCCTCAACAACTTCAGTCACTAAATTCATTTCATAGGCTGTTTGTGCATAAAATAAATCACCAGTTAACACATATTTCATAGCTTTTACCCAGCCAGCAGCTTGGATGAAACGTACCGTTGCACCACCAAAAGGTAAAATACCGCGCTGTACCTCAATTTGGGTAAATTGAGTATTTTTGTTGGCAATAACAATGTCACAATTCAACATTAATTCTATACCAGCGGTATAACAATAACCTTGTACCGCGGTTACCAATGGCTTTGTTCTTTGACGCCCAACAGTTCCCCAAGGGTTCACAATATCATTGCTAAAATTAAAAACACCATCGGCTAATTTTGGTTGTAACTCAACCAAGTCCAATCCTGCAGTAAAATGATCCCCATGGGCAAAGACCACCGCACAGCGTAGTTCTGGATTATTTTCATATTCAGTTAAAGCCAGTGATAGGTCGTGAATCATATGACTATCAAAAGCATTGCGTTTATCTGCACGGTCTAGGCCAACTAAAAAAATATGACCACGGATTTCACGACTGACTTTTCCTTGTAGATTTGACATTTGTTATTCTCTCATTGGTTGTTTTATAAGTTTTTAAACGATCGTTAGAAAACTGTCAATGATTTTAGAGTGACTAAACCGTTTACATCGGTATAGCCTATTTAAGGCGTTGAAGGATCGATGCATTGTGTATGTTATTTGGCGGCTTTGGGGGGAGTACCTATAGTTTTTATAAGAAATTTAACTAGACATAAAAATCTGCTCATAAGCTTAAATGCCTAGCTAAATTTATCACTAGGCATTTAATTTAAAGAGATTTAAACCTGAAGGATTACTTTTTAAACTTGGTTAAAAGCTTTTGGATCGGCAATTTATCACTTGCATACCCATAAATTGCAGCAAAAGGTAAGGCTGTGCGAGCAAGATAGGCGACACGCCATAAACCACCATGATTGGCACCCTCCATCATCAATTCTAATGGATGTCCCATCTTAGTTTCTGGATTTGCAACAGACTTCGGATTTCTTAAGTCATGGATCCAAAGTGCTGCCATAATTGAATTGGTTGTTTCAGGGCGGAATGCTTCTACATCAAACAAACTTGCACCGTTAAACGCTGCTTTAAGCAAAGGATTCTTGGTGACCGAATGTGTCGTCGTGGATGGTGCAATATTGATACTGACATGTTGCCCTTGATGTCGTGCTAAAGTTGCACGCCACTGTTGAATGCGTTTTGCCAAGGCATAATTAGGGCCTTGTTCAACCACAAGACAATCAGCAATCCCATAGAATTTACCATTGTCAGAGGCAATCAGTTGTTGATCATTGTGCTTAAAGAATTGTTTTAAGGAGAGAATTGCAATCCCTTTGCTGAATACGGTTTCAAATTTTGATCTATGTTTGAACTTTTTGTTTGAACATTCAATCACTTCTTCAGGTACTGCATAAACATCTGTAGGCGTACACATATACATCAATGATGAATCATTCTTGTGTTCACTGACATGGCTCATAATCGTGTCCATTGCCATCGATACACGGACATGTTTTTCACCATCTAAATAAGCAATTGAGGCCAAATCTAATTTGTGTGGATTATCACAAAGCCATTGTGTAATTTCTGGAATTTGGGTTAGTAAATTTGCCCCAAGTTTACTTTTTAATTCTTCAATATTATGGGTGTTGGCGATTTTTTGAAAACTTGGTGCGTGCAGTGTAGCATTGCCATTTTCAATGATTTTAAGAATTCTTTCCCAAACGCGTTCATTGGGCAGATCAACGGCAACAATATTGGCTTTCCATTTCGATAACCATGTTAATGGGCCTGCCTCTGAGGCTGCGCCAAATAAAACTAAGGTACGATCCGATAAATCAAACCATTCGGGATGAGCAATCACTTCTCTCAGTGCTTCTGCATGACTGGCTTCAATAATGCCAGTTTCTTGCCACTTTTGAATTTGCTGATATAGCGCTTCGCCTTGCAGTTTTTGCCCATGATAGGGCACATACCACTCTACCTCAGCATCTGACTGACCTTTAAAACTAACGCTTTGAATCTTGTCTAGTACTGGAACTATACCAATATCTTTTAAAGAATAGCGTTGTCCATCTCTAAAGAAATCAAAACTATGTTGGGCTTTGTGTAAGCCTTGCTTGGCTATAGTGATGGCGTTTTGACTTGAACGAATCCCATGTTCGACCAATGCCTTAAAATAAACTGGATAATTTTTACGCCAATTTTTTTCATCTAAAGCTTGCTGTGCACTGAGATGATCAACCAAGGACAGTGCTTCTGCAACGATTTCTTTACCGACTTGCGAGCTGCTACTTTTTTGAGTCTTTGGATGAACTGGAAACTGTAAACCATCAATTGAACTGGACATGCAAAATATCTCGTTTTATTTCATCATTAATATACAGATGTATACATTATCCATGCCATATTCAATACTTGGGTGGCATTTTCTGACAAAATTCAGATAAATTGGTCGTATAAATTAAATAAATCAGTGATAAAAATATCTAAAATTAAGCTTAGTATTTCATTTATAGAAAGTTTCATTATTGTCATTTTGTTCGTTTTAAAGCTCAATTTGTTGATAAGCTAAAATGCAGTAAATATCTATTTGTGTATGATTTATATCCATTTATTATGTGTATATGTTATGTTGAAATTTGCGTAGATTATATTTTTTACATCTTTTTAAGTTAATTCCGACAATTTTAGTTGATTTTCACTCATTCAGCCTCATCTTCAGTTAAAATACCGACTTCAGCTTGAGGATAGAGTTATGTCGACTGAGAACACCAATACTGCGGTTGCAGAAGAAATTCCAAATTTATTGATTACTCCCAATGCGCAAGAGTATTTAAAAGATCTTTTGGAGAAGCAAAATACTCCAGGAATTGGCGTTCGTGTATTTGTTGAAAATCCAGGTACCCCACGTGCTGAATGTTGTATGGCATACAGTGCACCTGATGAAATTGCTCCAACAGATTACAAACAAGATTATCCTGATTTCCCAGCATTTATTGATACACCGTCGATTCCATATCTGAAAGATGCTGTAATTGATTACAACAAAGACCGTTTCGGTGGGCAGCTCACTTTCCGAGCACCTAACTCGAAAGTACCACGTGTTGGTCCAGATGCCTCTATGGAAGAACGAATTACCTATATTCTTCAGGCAGAGATTAATCCTGGATTGGCAGGGCATGGCGGAAACTGTGCACTAGTAGAAGTAGTAGAAGATGAAGAACATGGTTTAACTGCGGTATTAAAATTCGGTGGGGGTTGTCAAGGCTGTTCTGCGATTGATGTAACGTTAAAACAAGGTGTAGAAACTACGCTTAAAGAGCATATTCCTGAACTAGGTCGTGTGGTCGATCAGACTGATCACAGTCAAGCAGAAGGTGCTTATTTCAAATAGTCTGTATATCAATGTAGATATTTTACTGTTGTTCAAAACCTCCGGATTTCGGAGGTTTTTTTATGGTTGTCACATAGCTAAATTTTATTTTTGTATTTTTAAATATTGATAAGCTTAAATGAATCTTAAAAAATAGAATAAAAACTTAAAGATATACTCATAAACGTCCAAATATTAACCGAATGGTTAATAAAAATGAGAATAGTTATTAATATTGTTTATAATGCTGTGGTGTTTTATTACACATTGTATCTAAATCTTCATTGTCTATTCATTGCTGAGCCTCTTTGGAATACCTTATGTCTACTAACCGTATCATCCAATCTGCGTTATCTCTCTCCATTATCACCGTTATGATGGGTACTGCCTATGCAGCAGATTCACAAGAACCTTCTAATAAAACTAATTCTCAGTCTACAGAGTCAACTAAATTAGAAACAATTGTTGTGACAGCAAGTGGTTTTGAGCAAGAGGTGAAACAAGCTGCCGCATCTATTTCTGTATTGACTCAAGAAGACATTAATAAAAAAGCGTATAGAGATATAACTGATGCACTCAAAGACGTTCCTGGGGTTGTCGTAACAGGTGGTGGCAGTTCAAGTGATATCAGTATTCGTGGTATGGGAAGTGCTTATACGGTTTTTTTGATTGATGGTAAAAAGGTCAATACACGTTCAGTTCGACCAAATAGTGATAACTCGGGTATTGAGCAAGGTTGGATGCCCAGTATTGAAAGTATTGAACGTATTGAAGTGATCCGTGGCCCGATGTCTGGTTTATATGGTTCAGATGCCATGGGCGGTGTGATTAATATTATTACCAAAAAAGTCGCAGATACTTGGACAAGTTCGGTTAAGTTAGATACGACACTACAAGAAAATAGAGATTCTGGGGATATCTATCAAGCAAATCTGTATGTTTCTGGTCCTTTAATCCGTAATTTACTTGGTTTAAAGGCGAATGGAACATTCTCACAACGCAATGAAGATGACATCATTGGTGGCTATAATAAGCAACGTATACGTGCAGGTGGCGCAACACTGAGTTTGACGCCAAGTACTGAGCATACCATTGACCTCGAATATCAGCGATCAATTCAAAACCGTGATCAAACTGTAGGTAAAACAATTGCAAATGTACCAGGGCGAAATGGTAAGCTCCCAACAGACTCATATACAGATTATTATCGTACCGAATATAGTTTGACTCATCGTGGTGAAATTGGCGATTTAAAGACACATTCTTATATTCAACGTGAGGAAAATGAAAATCCATCACGTAGCATGGAAGCAATCAATACAACATTTAATACTTTGAACCAAATCAATCTGGGTTCCCATG
This sequence comes from Acinetobacter sp. AS167, assembly GCF_037152175.1. Classification (NCBI taxonomy): domain Bacteria; kingdom Pseudomonadati; phylum Pseudomonadota; class Gammaproteobacteria; order Moraxellales; family Moraxellaceae; genus Acinetobacter; species Acinetobacter sp. AS167. The sequence continues at coordinate 214,208 of NZ_JBBCMP010000004.1, read as the reverse complement.
CTTTAAGCTTTGGGGGAAGTTATTTAAAAGAAGAGCTTGAGGATTTTGGCAATCAGTTAGTCATTGGTGGCTCAAAATTAACCAATTTAGACCGCTATAGCTGGGCATTATTTGCTGAGGATGCGTGGAATATTGTAGAGCCATTCACGGTAACGGCTTCATTACGCTATGACAAAGATGAAAATTTTGGTGATCATTTTAGCCCGAAAGTCTATGGTGTTTGGACCTTAAATGATAATTGGATTGTCAAAGGTGGGGTATCAACAGGTTATAAAACTCCGGCCTTACGTGCCACTGTTGCAGGGTGGGGACAAGCAACAGGTGGTGGTCAGTCGAGTGGTATGATTGTAGGTAATCCAGATTTAAAACCAGAAACAAGTATTAATTATGAAGCATCAATTAACTGGGATAATAATGACAATTTAGATGCAGGTTTTACCGTATTTAATAGTGAATTTAAAGATAAAATTACTGAAATTCGTACCTGTCAAGGAGACTCTGGAACTATGGGATGTTCTTGGTTAGGTCAAAACTTTGACTTTATCAGTCAACGTATTAATGTCGATAAAGCAAATATGCGTGGTATAGAGGCAACTCTGGGTTGGGCAATCACGCCAGATGTTCGTTGGGCAACAAATTATACATTTACAGATACCGAACAAAAGAGTGGTGCATTTAAAGGTAAGCCATTAAATGAAATGCCGAAACATATGTTTAATACCACATTAGATTGGCAAACAAATGATCAAGTTGGGATGTGGAGCCGCTTAAATGTAAGAAGTAAAACTTCTGACTATTTAAGTCGCACATCTATGGGGGATGGTAGACCAGCGTATGCAATGATTGATGTTGGTCTAAACTATAAACCTTCTAATGCCTTACAGTTTAATGCTGGTATTTATAACTTATTTGATAAAAGCATAGATACAGCGACTTATAATTATGTACTGGATGGCCGCCGTTACAATTTGGGTTTAATTTATAAGTTCTAAAGCTAGATTAAATTGCATTAAATCTGTTTAGTTATGAAAAAGGCGCTTTATACGCCTTTTTCAATATTTAGAATCTTTAAAGTTTCATCGGAATAATAAAATTTTTCCAAATAGATCCGTGCACGACTTTTTAAGTGTTGAGAAGCAAGCATCTGTTGAATAACAGGTTCAAGTAACTGTTGTAATTGATTTTGAATCAATGCTTCATCAATGTTGATATCACTTAAAATTAAATCAAAAGGTCGCTCTTCATTACGTACATACCAAGTCAGTACACCATCATGTACTTGTTTCTTTAAATAATCTGTTTGGCGAATATGTTCCCATATCTCATGCCCCATACCCACAGTTTTAGGTAAGTCGTTAATTTCAACATAATTACGCAATACAGCAATCGGTACTTTTTTAATTTTATGCCATAAATTGGCTTGAAAATGATAAAGTTTATTGTCATCAAATTGTTGATTAATGACTTGTTCACTCAACTGGCTAATTTTAATAATATTTTTTTGCAGATAATGCTTAACCGTATCATCTAAATTAGTGTCGGTAACCGATTCTAAAACTGATTTCCCCATCTTCATAAAACGTCCCACCCCCGGGACTTTTTTATTCATGACCGAATTATCAATATAATCCTGGATAGAGTGATGAATCAGTTGGGTTAACATACTTGAAAAGGCTGGATTATTGACAACACGTTTGATCAAGGCTTGACGATGACGTGATTTACTTGCGACATATTGGGCAATTTTATCAATTGTGGTGACTGGAATAATATCTTCAATTAAGGTTTCATCGTTACTTGGATGAATCAATGCAAAACGAATATGTTCAGCGATTTGCTCAATGAGAAAGTTATTTGCAGGCGTTGCTAAAATTTGCTTTAACAATAAATCATGGATTTGTGCAAAAGACCAAATTTGTTTTAAAGGCTGTTTTCTAAACCAGTGATAAAATTCAGTAAACTCAATTTTAATCGTATCTATCTGTGAAAACTCTTGGTCTAAAAAGCCAAGTTGGGCTTCGATCAATTGTTCAATAAGTTGATTTTTCATTTTTTGAGCTCAATTTGTCCATGTGTTTGATCAGACAATGGATTTTGCAAGGGCTGTACCTTATTTAAAAAGCTTAAATACTGATCTGCAACTCGTTCAGGTGCTTCGAGTAGGGGCATGTGTCCAACATGTTTTAGAATAATCGGTGTTTCAGCACGTTTTAATACCGACTTTAATTCATTTGCAACATCTGCATTTACAATCTGATCTTGTTCACCCCAAAGAATCATGGTGGGTGCCTCAATGTTTTTTAACATTGTGGTAAAGGTTGCAGGGGTATATAGTCGATTGAGGGCATCAATTTGATTGATAATTTTGGCAGTGTCTTGAGATTTAGCAATAAATAACTTTTCTTGTTCATCTTTAATTACACGGGCAGTAAAAGGTGGATTAAACATCACCTTTTTCATTACAAAATCCAAATCGCCTTTTTGGGTGATCAATAACTGTTTTAGATAGATAGGATTTCTTAGATAATTGGTGTTTGTCGACTTAAAAATACCGCCAGTACTCATCAAGAATAAGCTTTTAGTATCAAAAGGGTACTGTGAAGCATAAAACATTGCAATGGTTCCACCCAATGAGTGTCCTGCAATATTTAAATTATCTTGAATATGTGCGGCTTCAATAAAGCGTCTAAGTTGCTCTGTTACATTCGGCACAGATAAATCAAAATTGGCTGGGACTTGGGTAGTTCCAGCAGAAGGTAAGTCTGGAATAATGACATGATAATAAGGGGTTAATGACTGCGCAATATCATTCCATGTATCACGGCTGCTGGCTAAGCCATGAATCAGTAAAACAGTAGGTTTATCTTTAGACCCACCTTCACTATAAGACCAAATAACATCACCTACACGCAATGTTTTAGAACTTAAGCCTGCCCAAGCACGTTCTTCTTGTACAATTTTTAAATAATCCACATATTCTGGTGTACTAGCGGTTGCATTGTGGCTAGTTAAAAACAATACACCGATCGCAGTCAAACTTAACAATATGCTGTTTAAAAAATGAAGAGTTTTTTTATGGGACAGTTCAGACATGCATAGGGTTCCGAGTAAAAGACTAGGCATTATATAAAGTAAAAATATTATTCATGATCATAATTTTTTCAACATTTGCCGAGAAAGTCTTATTTGTAAGTTTTTTGCCATACTTTAAGCTTCTAACTCAACTAATATAAAGATTATTTTGTAGTTTGGTTAAATAATTTTATTGAAAATGTGAGTTATGTCTACATATTGTTTAAGTTTTGGTAGATAAACCATGCATAACAAAAATTGTAACAGAGTTTATTTTTAGTCAGTGACTTTCAAATTTTACGGCATTAAAATAATGCAAATCTCCACACAATGGAACGAAGACATGCTAACCGCTCAAGAAGCTTTAGAACGATTAAAACAGGGTAATGAACGTTTTGCACATGGTGAAACAAATCTGACTAAATTTTTGACGCATCAGCAACGATCTGAAATGATGGACAATCAAGAGCCATTTGCAATTATTTTAGGCTGTTCGGATTCACGTGTCCCAGCAGAAATGGTTTTTGACCAAGGTTTTGGCGATTTATTTGTGATTCGTGTTGCAGGTAATATTGTTGCGCCATCGCAAGTGGGGAGTGTGGAATTTGCCGCAGATAGTTTTGGTTGTCCATTGGTTGTTGTTTTAGGGCATAGCCATTGTGGTGCGATTCATTCAACGATTGAAGCACTTAAGAATCCCAACACACCTCCTTCTGCAAATCTCATGTCAATTGTGAATCGTGTACGTCCGTCAGTTGAAATTTTAATGCAAACTGAATTGAAAGATGATTTAGAAAAGTTATCTATGCATGCAGTGAAATCAAATGTTTTTGCCTCTGTTAATCAATTGCGCCATGGTTCAGCTGTTTTAGAAAACTTAATTGCAAAAGGTAAATTGAAAGTCGTTGGTGCTGAATATTCTCTAGAAACAGGTGAAGTTTCTTTTTATGATTTTTAAAAATTTAAATTTCTAAGATAAAAAATCCCACTTAGAGTGGGATTTTTTATCAGTATAGATTCTTAGAATCTATAACCCATTTTTAAACCATAAGCGATTGCATTGTTATCTTTAAATTCTGCAACATAGGCATCACTACCTGCTTGAGCACCCGTTTGTGCTTTAGCATCGCCTAACCAGAAGTATTTAACACCACCCGCAATGAAAGTCGCAGGTGTAGGGCTATATTGAACTCCTAAACCTACATTCCAATAACCTTCTGTTGGGCCTAAAGTTGAAACTGGGTTACCAGCACCTGAGTCCCAACCCACTGAGACATTACCTGCCCATTGGTCATTAATTTTACGACCGAGACCAGCTGTCACTGTATATTGATCATCAGAATATTCAACGAGGTTAAATCCGTTTGGACGACCAACAATTGGACCAACTGCTTCAGAAACTTGACCAAACTTTAATGGGCGGATTGAAAAGTCTTTCCAGTTCACCCAACGAAGATTTGCAAATGCAACTGTATTTGCCATGATCCCTGATTGTAAATCAATGTTGACCGACTGTGGTGTCGTAATTGTCGTTTTACCATTTGAAGCGGCAATTGCTTGTGCAGCAGCAGCTCCGCTATCACCGAGTAATGCTAATGCTCCAAGCGTAGGAATCGATTCATTAATATTGACATCATGATCGATTTCAGAGCGGTAAGTTACCGATGCTTTTAAGGCAATATCTGGAATTTGATAAGCAGCACCTGCTAACCAACCCACACCGCCAGTTTCTTTGATGTTAGCATCATAGCCATTGTATAAACTATATGCTTGACCACGAAGGCTTACATTTCCTTTAATGGTTTGGTATACACCACCACCAAAGAAGTTCAAGTTAGCTATAGGTTGAAAACCAAAAATCATTGAAATATTTTGGGTGTCAACTTTAACTTCAGTACTGCCTTTACCCAGTGTACTATTAGCCCCTGCAATACCTTTATCTACAGCTTGTGTTACGCCTGTTGTGATCAAAGCCATTGCATTTGCATTTCCTCGAATTTGCGTTGCAATTTGATCAATTACAGCTTGAGGTGGTGTTGGAGAACCAGTCATCGCAATTGCTTGCTGTGTTGCTCGGTCAACAACTTGTGAATTTACATTTTTAGCAATAGTACTAGCACGAAGCGCTGTCAATCTATCTTGAGGTAATACCGTATCGCCATTAGAAGAGACAAATGCATTTTCACCAGAGTATTTTGCATCCGCGCCAAATGGTTGGTCATACAATAGACCGAATGATACTTGATCAGTGAGTTGTAATTTAATAGCGGCAGATGGAAAGTAATAATCCCCACCCATATCATCAATTTCACGATATGGTTTAGGTGTATCGCCAGCTTCTCGGCCTTCAACAGTCGGGTCTAAAACTGAAATACCAGCTTCAAAATAATTATTAGGTTGAAGGAATGCCGAAATAGATTGGCCTGAGCGATCCATTGCTGCGGCAAAAACACCAGTCATTGGCAAACTTGCAGCAATTATCGCGATTGATAAATTTTTTAATTTCATTTTAATTTTTCCCTAATATAATAAAATGAATACTTTGAAGTACTTAAGTTTTGAATGAGAAATAATTTTGATACTTAAATAATCAACTCAAAGTTACTTCTATTTACAAAATAGCATATAAAAAATAAGAGTAAATACTCTAGAGGGTGAATTAGTAAAAAAAAAATGAACTATGTAGTTTTTTTTGATTTGCGAGAATATAGAAAAATATATAAAGATGTGATTATTTAGAGGGATATTACAAATTTATAGATATAAAACAATAAAATTTAGATATTTAAGTAATTGATGGATTGAGTGAAATTTAAACAATTAATTGAAGTGAAATATAAATTTATCAGGTTATATAAATCGCTTTATATTAAATTTTTATAAAAAAGAGACCTTCACTTCTTGCTTTTTCAATAGTGCGCCCTGCGGGACTTGAACCCACGTCTGTCACTTAGGAGGCAACTGCTCTATCCAGTTAAGCTAAGGGCACAATAAGTCAATAATTTACCGTATATACATATGAAAAAAAAGCTATTATCTAAATAATAGCTTTACGTTGGATTTATTTTTCTTCAGTCTTTATTTCATTTGGATTTAAAATATCAAACAAGACTAACATCAGTGTAATCCATACGGGAATCATCAATACTGACTCTTTAAATCCTTGATCCCACATGATATATAAAACGATACCAATAAAAATAATTACAACGAAATTACTAACAGGTGCCCAAAGTGCGGGGTATTTACTGGTTTGATTGGTCAAACGTAGAGCGCGCTTAAACTTCAAATGGGTGAGTGTAATCATAAGCCAGTTTAAAACTAAAGCACCAACGACCACATACATCAAATGACTTAAGGCATCTTCTGGTAAATAATAATTTAAAGGTACACAACCCAAAATTAAAAATGCAGAAAGTAATACCGATGGAATTGGAACACCATGTTTATTGGTTTTAGTAAAGATTTTAGGTGCATTGCCTTGTTTTGCTAAACCATAAAGCATACGGCTATTGGCATACATACCACTGTTATAAACAGATAGTGCCGCAGTTAAGATAATAAAGTTAACCAGATGAGCTGCCCATGCAATCCCAATCATACTAAAGACCATAACGAATGGGCTTTTATCTAAACCACCAAAATTCAATTGGTTCCATGGAACTAAAGACAAAAGAATAATCATTGAGCCTACGTAGAAGATGAGAATACGAGGAACGACTTGATTAATTGCTTTAGGAATCGTTTTTTCTGGGTCTTTGGCTTCGGCAGCAGCCATACCAACTAATTCAATACCACCAAAACCAAACATAAGGAAAGCCAGCATATAAAATAAGCCGTCAAATCCATTTGGAAAAAAACCGCCATGTGACCATAAGTTTGAAAAAGCAATACCTGAACTTACATCTGCGGTCAGAACTAAATAGATACCAAATACAATCATTGCAACAATCGCAGTGACTTTAATAATGGATAACCAAAATTCTGATTCACCGTAAAACTTTACATTTCCTAGATTTACCAGTGTAATCACAACAAAGAAGAACAGTACAGATATCCAATTGGGAATTTCAGGCCACCAATAATTGATGTATTTGCCAACAGCAGTTAATTCAGTCATTGCAACTAGGACGTAAAGCATCCAATAGTTCCAACCTGTTAAAAACCCAGGAAATTTACCCCAATATTTATTGGCGAAATGGCTAAAAGAACCAGCTACTGGTTCATGTACAATCATTTCTCCAAGCTGACGCATAATTAAAAAAACGATCAAACCACCAATGGCATATCCCAAAATAATGGATGGCCCAGCTTTTTCGATCACATGTGCTGAACCTAAGAACAATCCTGTACCAATTGCGCCACCCATGGCAATCAATTGGATATGACGATTCTTAAGTCCACGCTGTAATTGTGTAGACTCGTTGCTCAATGTGTACAACTCTATTTATGCGAATTTAATTATTGTAATAGATTGGTTACTTTTAGCCTAGTATACGATGGATGTATGGGAAGGAACTGTGAAGTCAAAAAATAGGATTTTTAATTTTTTTGTTAATTTTCAATAAAATAATCATAAGTAATAATTTTCACACCATATTTAAACTGTTTAACTTTTAATCTTTGTGCCAAGATTTATTGAATATTTGAGTTAATTTATCAGTATTTTCATTCCAAAAAGGGTACTATAAAACTGAATGATGATTCATTATTTGATACAACAAAGAGAATTTAAAGGAATACGAAAAAATGAGTTCTGCACCACAAATCAAAATCCCAGCAACCTATATGCGTGGTGGTACTAGTAAAGGTGTCTTTTTTAAGCTTGATGACTTACCTGAACGTGCACAAATAGCAGGGCAATCACGTGATCAGTTATTACTTAGAGTCATAGGTAGTCCAGATCCTTATGGAAAGCAAATTGATGGGATGGGTGGGGCAACCTCAAGTACCAGTAAAACAGTTATTTTGGCTAAAAGTTCGCAACCTAATCATGATGTTGACTATCTTTTTGGGCAAGTGTCTATTGATAAAGCGTTTGTAGATTGGAGTGGTAATTGCGGTAATTTAACTGCAGCTGTTGGTTCATTTGCAATTAGTAATGGTCTTGTTGCTACTGATCGCATTCCAGAGAATGGCATTTGTACGGTTCGGATTTGGCAAGCCAATATTCATAAGACAATTATTGCTCATGTTCCTATTACACAGGGTCTAGTTCAAGAGACGGGTGATTTTGAATTGGATGGTGTCACTTTCCCTGCTGCAGAAGTTCAAATTGAATTTTTAGATCCCGCCGATGATGGTGAAGATGGTGGAGCCATGTTCCCTACAGGTAATGTCGTTGACAACTTAGATGTGCCTGAAATTGGTACATTTAAAGCAACTTTGATCAATGCGGGTATTCCTACAATTTTCTTAAATGCTGAAGAGATTGGCTACAACGGAACTGAACTACAAGAAGATATCAATAGTGATGTCGCTGCATTAGCACGTTTTGAAAAAATCCGTGCGTATGGTGCTGTAAAAATGGGTTTAATCAAAGACATCAGTGAGGCGATAAATCGTCAGCATACTCCTAAAGTTGCATTTGTATCCAAAGCTAAAAGCTATACCTCTTCGAGTGGTAAACAAGTGAGTGAAACGGACACAGATTTATTGGTACGTGCATTATCAATGGGTAAATTACATCATGCCATGATGGGAACAGCTGCAGTCGCAATTGGTACGGCAGCAGCAATCCCAAATACCTTAGTGAATTTAGCTGCAGGAGGTGGTGAGCGTGAGGCGGTACGCTTTGGACATCCATCTGGAACACTTCGTGTAGGGGCACAGGCTTTGAACGAAAAAGGGCAATGGATTGTCAAGAAAGCAATGATGAGTCGTAGTGCACGTGTATTGATGGAGGGCTGGGTTCGGGTGCCAGCAGATAGTTTTTGATAGATTTATATACGTTCTAATTTCTACTTAAGTAATTTTTACGTTGAAATTTTAATAACCTTGCGCTCGCAAGGTTTATTTTTTGTGATTTATATCAATAAAAGTACTAATTTTGTATTGTGTGTGGCAAAATGTTTGCAGTATTTTATCATACTTACTTTATGAGATAGCAATTTTGATTATTTGCTGTTGTAAAAAATTAATACATTAAATGCTGATTTCAATAGATTAAAATTTATTGGCTTCGAGGTGGCGTATGGAACAAGAGTCTAAAAAACTACGAGATAGCCTTGAAGACATCAAAGTTTTTGAATATTTACAAGACATCGATAAATTACATCTGGTTTCTTTTATTTCACAAATTCCTTTGCCTATTGCATTATTTGATCAAGAAGCACGATTTTTGGGGGTAAATCAAAAGTTTGCAGATATTTATGAAAGTGACGCACTTTATCTATTTGACAAGTTACTGAATACATTTTCAACTGTAGTCTATACACATTTTCATGAAGCAATGCGTTATTTTGCAAAGAAAAATAACTATTTTGAACAAGAATTCTATGTAAAAGGAAAATTTTATCTTTCTTATTTTAAAGCAATACGTAATCAATATGATGAGATTGAACGAGTTGTGGTGGTTTGCTCAGATATAACGCGTTTGAAGCGTCGTGAAAATGTACTTTTGCAAAATAATAAAAAATTGCATGATCATCTCTATTTAGACTTTGTCACAGGTTTACAAAATGCTTTTGCTTTTGAGCATTATTTAAATAGAGTTTGGCAAAAAAGCCATGAAACGTATCTATCATTCCTGAAAATTGATTTAGATAACTTCAAACGATTTAATCAATTGAATAGTTATACGGCAGGTGATGAGGTCTTAATACAGTTAGGTTCTGTATTAAATGAAGCGATTGCTCAAACTGAAGAAGCCGAAATTTTTCGCTTAAATTCAGCAAGTTTTGTTATTGTGATTGAACACCTGACAGAGTGGGCTGTTGTAACACTTGCTGAAAGGCTTAAATTTGCAGTTACTAATGAAAAGATATTATTTGGCAATAATAACGAATACCTTACTGCGTCTATAGGAATTTATCATTTAGATCTACAAAAAAAACAGATTGAGATTGATGTTTTACAAAAATTAGAATTTGCAGTACGAGCTGCTAAAGAAAAGGGAAAAAACTCGCTGTTTCTATTAAAAAATGAGTTGTAAATATCTTGAACTTATTCAAATGATTCTATTGGAATTAAGAGATGAGAATTATAGTAACTCATAGTAGAATGTTCTGACTCATCAAATTTACCAATTCATCTAAAACTTCTGATTTTTTAGTTTTAGAGATTCGTACAAACCGAGGCAGATGTGACTTCTATTCCCAATGTAAATGCAGAAATTTTAAAACGAGCGCAAGTACAAATTCAGCAAGATTTACAAGTTGCTTTAGATGCCTTTTCATTGCCAGAGCCATTAAAATCGGCTGTGCATCATACGGTGATGTTAGGTGGAAAACGAGTTAGACCTGCTTTAAGTTACGCAACAGCACATTTAAAAGCAAATAATCCAAATTTTGCAGCTGTGCGTAGAGCTGCGGTTGCGATTGAGTTTATTCATTGTTACTCCTTGGCACATGATGACTTGCCATGTATGGACAATGACTTGTTACGTCGAGGGCAGCCAACTTGTCATGTGGCTTTTGGTGAAGATACAGCGCTTTTAGCAGGAGACATTCTGCAATCAATGGCATTTGAAGTGTTAGGGAGTCGTCTATTTGATCAAGGTCAAGCCGTTGAACATAGCATTATTCTTAAGCAAATGCAAATTTTAGCAACAGCCAGTTCAAAAATGGTGTGTGGTCAGGTTTTAGATTTACAGGCTGAAGGTAAGCATGTTGATCAAGCGCATTTAGAAAGTATCCATCTTAATAAAACTGGGGCTTTAATCCAAGCTGCAATTATGATGTCTGCTGTGACAATTTTTGTAGGTACAGATCAGGCTATTCCCCAATTGCGTCAATATGGTCAAGCGATTGGATTAGCATTTCAAGTGCAAGATGATATTTTAGATGTGGTTTCTGATACTGAATCTTTGGGAAAAACTGCAGGTAAAGATCAACAAGTAGATAAGTCGACATATCCTGCTTTAATGGGATTAGACAATGCCAAAATTTATGCACAACAATTACATGACCAAGCATTTAAAGCCTTAGAATATTTTGGTGAGGATGCTCAGGAATTGAATCAAATTTCTCAATTTTTATTGGCAAGAAAAAGCTAAATCAGATTTTCAATAAAGTAATGCTCATCAGTAGTACTTAAATAGAGTACTTAGATAAGATAGATTAACACTGTTTTTTCATAGTTTAATTCGACATGATATCGCTATGAATGGAGACATGAGTACTAAGATTGTTTTAAGTACAGGTTTGTCACCTTAGCAAAAAGGATTTTTGTTAATTTCATATATGAAAGTAGAACATTACTTGCAAAATTGATTTAAACGCTCAATCCAAGCGACAGTACAAAAAATTTATGAGGTTACAATTTAAACTTAATGTAATGCGGTGATTTATTTATCTCTCAGCACTAAAGAAATATTTTTGAATCATTTAAATTTGATGAATCCCCCTCAATGTGGGGTAATCAATTGAATAGGCTTTGTTGCACAAAGATTCGAAAGTCTAAATTCCTTTGCATAAGTCAAGTTTAGACCACAATTCGGGTGCGAGTTCTATCTAATTCACTGAATCTGTTTAATACACGAGCATTATTAATGCGCAAGGTACATAGATTTCAACGACCTGACTTTGAAAGTTCCTTGTGCTTAGTTTGTCGCCAAATAATTTTATGCAGCGCATCTTGGTATTTACTAAACTTCTCTGAGGGTAACCTGACCATTTTTCCATAGTATCCTACCTAAATGTTTGGCTGTTCGAAGCAGCTCATTGCATTCTAATGAGCAAGTTTTTGTATTTTTTCAAGGCTTGACATTTTTTCTTAGGGATCACCATATGTGCCAATTTGTCTGAAATCACCCGTTAGCAGCTTTTAGTATCATAAGCTCCATCAGTATAGATGGAATTGAGTTGTTCACTTGGTGGAGTCTGATAGAGTAAATCACTAATATTATTTGTAGTGTTTTAGCATCGATACCTCTATGGAGCTTATGCCATTGGGGGCGATATCCAGCTTATTGTTGCTTAGGCTTCCATTCACCTTATTTGATCAACGAAAATTTTAAATCTTGTGAAGCTGGCATCTCATGTTTAAAAGTAGGTGAAGTATACAATGACTTTTTAATAGCGAATCGTAATCTCAATATACTTTTGTCTTCTAAAAATAGTGAAAAAATCTAAAGCTGTTTAATCAAGCCCTCATAATTTAATCAAGCTTTAAACAAAGCCTGTGCCCATACTTAAAGACAATTAGAATAAGGATTTAATCATCAAATAAGATTGAAAGATTGAATAGTCGCATCTGAATAGGTTTGATTGCTACCTTGTTTACCGCTCCGATTAGGCATACCACTTTGTATTAGAACCAAACTAAGTGGAGATATTTCCACGTTGGAATAGAGCTCGGTTGAAACAAGACCAATTGAGGGTGTGCTATGTGTGAAGTTTGGGCTTATTCAATCGCGAATTATATTACTGAATCAGACCTTATGGGCATGTTAATGCAAAAAACTATTTCAAGATAAAAATAGGCAACACATCGGTTGCCTATTTTGAGCAATTTTTTAAATTTCAGAATTAATTTCTGCCCATCACACCGCGAATCGTATTCATAATATCCGCAGGTAACACAACCGTTTTGGCATTATTGGATTTGGCCATGTCTTGCATAGCTTTGACATATTGCTCACCCAATAAGTAGGCAACAGGTATTTCTTTATCACCTACAGCAGAGGTCACCATTTCAATAGCACGCTGTGAAGATTCAGCCAATACAACTTGAGCTTCAGCATCGCGACGAGAAGCTTCTAAACGTCCATCAGCTTCTAAAATAGCGGCCTGTTTTTCACCATCTGCTTTGGTTACAGTTGCACGACGTTGACGTTCGGCTGCTGCTTGGGCTTCCATCGCTGATTGCATCGTGTGTGATGGTTGAATGTCTTGAATTTCCACAGTTTTTAGTGTGATGCCCCAGTCGGAGATATCATCAGAGATTGCTGCTTTTAATTTCGCTTTGATATGATCACGTGATGACAATGCATCATCTAGGTCCATTTCACCAACGATTGAACGTAGGGAAGTCTGCACCAAGTTTTGAATTGCCCAAGTGTAGTTTTCGATACCGTACACGGCTTTTTCTGGTGTGGTTAAATTGATATAGGCCACGGCATTCATCACTAATACAGCGTTATCACGTGTGATTACTTCTTGTGATGGGATATCTAGAACAATATCTTTTGTGGTTACTTTATAAGCAACTTCATCCACATATGGAATGACGAAGTTTAAACCAGGACTCAGTGTGATGTGATATTTACCTAAGCGTTGTACGATCCATTTATAACCTTGAGGAACAATACGGACACCTTTGAAAATGGTCACAGCCACAAATAGAAATAAGACTAAAACAACAATAGAACCAAAACCCATTTAATTTTCCTCTTTATTCTTCATTATTAAGATGATGAATGTAGTTGTACAACTAGATCATTACCTAAAATATCAGTCACTCGTACACGGTCACCTACTTGTACAGGCGATAACGTACGGCAATTCCATTCATCAGAACCCAAAACAGGCATTGGAAAGCGGACACGAATTTGATCATGGCTAAGCCCAGTTTGAATGACCATACCCGTTTGACCAATGGTTGCTTCACGAGAAAGCCCAGCTTTAGTTTTATCTACAGATAAAGGTTTAATGAATTTAAACCAAGCCACAGTACAAATGATAGATAAGATAATCCAGCAAACGACTTGCAAGGTGAAACTCATACTTGGGAATAACCACAATAAAATGCTGACTATAACTGCAGCGATACCAAACCACAAAGCCGCAAATGCTGGTAGTAGAAGTTCAGATAAGATCAGCAATATGCCAAGTACAAACCAATGCCACGGTTCAAAAATAAAGTTCATACATCTACTCGAGTGATTATCATTGATATAGATGACGGATCATCTATATCAATGTAGCAGATCATTTTAGTGCTGCATATAAAAACGTGATTATTCTCGTTTTAAAGCATTATTGATTATATGACCGTTATTGCGGTATTAAAATTTTGCCCGTGGTGCAGGTTTTAATGCAGCAGGTGTTTTTTTAAAGTTATTAATTGCAGCTTGAATCGCAATGATTTTGCCTTGGGCTGCTTTTTCACCTTCTAATATGGCTTGGTTACTCGACTTAAGATCAAGTGTACCTAAGTGTCCAACTTTAGGCTGAATAACAATATTTGCTTGAGCCAACTCATTGTTAATACTTTGTTGTCCCATGATGTTAATGGTTTGATCCAATAAGCCCCACATATTCATGGGTTGGCTGCCACTTGGACGAGCAGAAATATCAACTGCAATCACGATATCAGCTCCCATATCACGCGCAGTCTGGACAGGAATTGGGCTAACTAAACCACCATCAACATATTTTGTATGACCAATCGTGGCTGGTACAAAAACATTCGGAATACTGCAAGAAGCTCGGACTGCTTGTCCTGCATTTCCTTTAATAAATTCAGCTTTTTTACCATTGTCTAAGCGAGTGGCAACTGCTGCAAAACGGATTGGAAATTGCTCAATAGGTTTATTCGCAACATTCCGATTGATATAATCTTGTAGTTTTTGACCAAGAACAATACCTTGGCTATTTATAGTTAAATCACGCAAATCGGATTCTTTCAATTGTTGTGCAATTTGCTGCATTTGAAATGGTGTTTTACCACTGGCATAAATACTGCCAACAAAACTTCCGGCACTGGTTCCAGTCACAATTTTAGGTTTGATCCCATGTGATTCTAAAACTTTGAGCACGCCAATATGAGCGAAACCTTTTGCTCCACCGCCACCTAAAGCAATCGCGATAACAGGCTCACGTGCTTTAATTGCAGTGGTCTGTGTTGGAGTTTTGGTAGTTTTGTCACAGCCAACAAGGGCTAGACCCAATAAGCCTATAAAACCAAGTTGTTTAAAACGCATGGAGTATTACTTTTGATCAAAATGTATGTTGCACATCTGAACAGATTGTCTCTGTTTTTTCTAGTTATTTTTCAAAAGTTTTTGTAAAGGAATTGATAAAAAATTAGGCCGTTTAGGTGAAAAATTACCTTTAAAACGCGCTAAAATTTCTGCTAAATCTTGCTCATAATCTCCTGTAGGTTGCAATGTTCCTAAGCAGTGAATTTGCTTTTTCTCATAATCGAATGAGAAAATTGCAATCGGTATTTTGGCTCCCATAGCAATATGATAAAAACCACTTTTAATTTTTTCAGCTTTTTTCCGGGTACCTTCAGGTGCAATCGCAATCCAAATTTTATCTTGCTCTTGTATGATTTTAACAATCTGTTGGGTGAGTCCATGTGGTGAATCACGATGAACAGGAATGACACCCATCCATTCAAAAAGTACTTTAAGTGGCGTTTTAAACAGGCTATCTTTTCCAAAAATTGTGACTTTAACACCAATACCTAACATCGCGAGGAAGGCATATAAACCATCATAATTAGAGGTGTGTGGCGCAATAAATACCACCGCTTTAGGTAAATTGGGAAATTCACCTTCAAATCCCCAGCCTTGAACTAAGTAAAGGTTTTTAAAAATATTACGACTGGTGTTTGTACCACGCTGAGGTACTTGATCAGGTATCATTGGAAAATTTTGTGACATTGTATTTTTATATGATTACTCTTGCATTGATTTTGGTTTTTGCTTAATAGTAACGATCTGCAAAATGTAAATATTACAAAATTCGTAGATAAAAGCAATACATACAGAATCAAGTTACGCCCATTTATATTGACATCATTCGAGTTTAGATTGCATGCGACACACCTATTTGTTGTTATTTTCATTGTATTGGGCACAGGGTTTACCTGTAGGATTTATGACGCATGCTTTACCAGTAATTTTGCGATCACAAGGCGTGTCATTGGCACATATCGGTGGCTTTGGATTACTCATGGCCCCTTGGGCAATTAAGATTTTGTGGGCGCCCTTTGTGGACAGTTTTGGACATGATTCCAAAGGGCATTATCGCAGTTGGATTATTCCAACCCAACTTTTAACCATTGCTATCTTGACCATTTTATCTTTTTTACCGATCCAATCCCTGAATGAACCGATCTATTTATTATTGTTTTTTATGGCTTTGCTCTGTATGAACAGTGTTGGTGCAACCCAAGATATTGCAACGGATGGCTTAGCCGTTAGTATTTTAAAAGGGGATCAGCAACATATCGGGAATATGATTCAAGTCATTGGCTCTCGTTTAGGATTTATTGTTGGGGGCGGGGCAATCTTATGGGCAATGGACTGGTTAAGTTGGCAAAGTACGTTTTTGATTTTAGCAGGAATTGTGGCTTTAAATACAATCCCTATTTGCTTTTACCACGAACCCAAACACTTGAAAAAGACTGCTTTAACACATTTACACGATGACGCTACACAGCACTTTATTGAAAAACTTAAAAGTTATTTAACTTATTTCTTTGTCAATAAAAAACTAAGAGCATGGTTCTTTGTGCTTTGTAGCATCAAAATAACCGATGGCTTTACAGGTCCAATAACTAAACCTTTGTTGGTTGATCTACAGCTGAGCCTTTCTCAAATCGGCATTTATATCACAATGTTAGGGGCATTTTCTGCATTATTGGGTGCAGGCTTGGCCAGTTTAATGTTAAAAAATCTAAAGCGTCAGCAAGCCTTAATCCTATTTTCTATTTTGAAATTGATCAGTTTAGCAGGGTTTGTGTGGTTAGCAGCTCAATATGAACAATCTCATTTTGTAGCACCGTGGTTAATTTATTTGATTAATGCTTTAGAAGATCTGTTTGCTGCAATGCTTTTAGTCATAATTTTAACATTAGTGATGCAATATAGCCGTCAAGAATATGCAGGTACAGATTTTACCTTTCAGGTCTCGATTATGGCAACAATCAGTGGGTTGTTGTATACCTTAAGTGGCATGATTGGCGATCAATTGGGATATTTTAATTATTTAAGTTTGATTTTAGTGATAGGCATTTTTTGTCAAATCCCTATAATATATTGGATCAAAAAGATACGTCATTCATAATATTATGAACTTAAATTTTGATAATAGCTATGATCAATATTTAATATGTAGTGTTATGGTTAGTCAGGTTTTGATTGAATTAAATAATTTTTCTTGGGAATAAATAAGCCCACAATGTATTATAAAAGTAAAATACATTGTATGGTTAATAAAGTTTAATTTATGTATAAATGTCTTTGATTTAATGTGGTTTTGTCTTTATTTTTTAATTAAATATTGATGTGTTTTGCATTGCTTGAAAAATAGAAAATTACTTTTTCGCCATTTTAAAATATGTAGAAATCAATTCGTGTATTATTACTTTTTTGGATTTAAAATAACTTTATCTCAAAAATATTAACTTTAAATGAATTATTGTGAATGGAATAAGCAGTATTATAATCTACGGGCTATAAAATAATACTCATTTTTTTTGTAGATGCTTTATTTGATTTTAATTTTCTCAGATCGTGAGAAATGTAAAGGTAGTTACAATTAAGATCAGTGGTGCAATATGCTTGGGAAAGTGCTTTTTAAGTTCAGTTTAAGCTTCATTTTTTAACTTAACCCCATTGAAAAGAGTATTGCCAAAGTAATGTCTAACTTAATACAGCGTATAAAACGACGTGAAGTCTCAATTTCACTAACTGCTTTTAATTTTATTGTCGCAGTGTGGTTAGGCTTGTGCCTGAATTTTAGTTTTTTAAATAAGGTTCAGTCTCTAACGCCTTATCAGGGGATTAAAGCACAGCTGTTTCTGATCGCGACAGGTTTTGTGCTGGTTGCTTTATATAATCTATTATTACAAATTTTAGACTGGAAATGGACAGCAAAATTTTTTGCAATTGTCTTGGTCTTCATTGGTGGATTTAGTGCTTATTTTGTCAACTCATTGGGTGTAGTCATTTCGCCTGATCAAATTCAAAATATGGTACAAACAGATCCTAGTGAAGTGTCAGACTTACTTTCTTTGCAATTTTTGGTTTGGACACTGGGATTTGTTGTTTTACCCATCATCATTATTTTTTGGGTAAAAATTAAACCAGAAAAAATTGGCAAAATATTATTATTTAAAAGCATAAATATTGCGGGCTCTTTCGCTGTAATTGCAGCATTATTATTTGTTTTCTATGTGGATTATGCTGCTATTTTTCGCGAGCATCGTGATTTAAAAGGCATGATTTCTCCGCAAAATGCAGTAGCTTCAACACTTTCTTATTTTCATAAAAAAGCACCGAAAAAAAATCTACCTTTGATTCGTTATGGTGAAGATGCACATTTAGTCGACGATGTTGCTTTACAACATAAACCTAAATTGATGGTTTTGGTAGTTGGTGAAACCGCACGTGCAGAGAGTTTTTCTTTAAATGGTTATGCAAAGAACACTAATCCTGAATTGTCCAAGCAGACGGGCCTAATTAATTTTTCTCAAGTCAGTTCTTGTGGTACAGCAACAGCAGTTTCAGTGCCTTGTATGTTTTCAGGTATGCCTCGTAAAAGCTATGATGAGCAACTGGCAAGTCATCGAGAGGGACTGCTTGATATCGCGCAACGCGCAGGTTACAAGGTAACGTGGATTGATAATAATTCAGGATGTAAAGGTGCTTGTGATCGCGTTGAGAAGTTTGTAATTCCTCAAAATTTAGAGAAAAAATGGTGTAAAGATGGCGAATGTCAAGATGGAATTTTAGTCGATAGCTTAAACCTATATTTAAGTCAATTGCCAAAAGATGATAAGCAAGCGCATTTGATTGTATTACATCAAATGGGAAGTCATGGACCCGCTTATTATAAACGTGCACCAAATGAATTCAAAAAATTCAAACCGACTTGTGAAACCAATGCGATACAAGGTTGTTCATCGACTGAATTGATTAATACTTATGATAATTCGATTGTCTATACAGATCATATTCTAAATCAAATGATTGAAACTTTAAAACAGCAACAAAACTATCGCACAGGTTTTTGGTATTTATCTGACCATGGTGAGTCTACAGGTGAACGTGGTATGTATTTGCATGGTGCACCTTATGCGATTGCGCCTACTCAACAAACCCATGTACCAATGGTGATGTGGTTTTCAGATGCTTGGAAATCTGTAGCAACAAAACAAATCAATTGTTTAAATCAACAAAAACAGGCAACATTGAGTCAAGATAATTTATTTCCAAGTCTTTTGAGTTTGTTAAATGTCCAAACTCAAGTCATAGATCAAAAAAATAATATGTTGCACCAGTGTGCTGTACAAAGCTGATTGAAAGGATATAAACCATGACCAAAATTTTGATGATAGAAGATGATTTTATGATTGCAGAATCATCTAAAACATTATTGAAATATCAGGGCTTTGATGTGGAATGGGTGAATAATGGTTTAGATGGCCTCAAGCTTATTTCTGAGAAACAATTTGATTTGGTCTTACTTGATTTAGGCTTGCCCATGATGGATGGGATGCAGGTCTTAAAGCAAATTCGTCAACGTTCAAGTTTACCTGTACTGATTATTTCAGCACGTGATCAATTACAAAATCGTGTTGAAGGTTTAAATCAAGGCGCGGATGATTATTTGATTAAGCCTTATGAGTTTGATGAGTTGGTAGCTCGTATCCATGCCTTATTACGTCGCACAGGTGATATAACAAAAGAAGTGATAGGAAACGCATCAAATTTATTGAAAAATGGTGAAATTGTTTTAGATGTTGAACAGCATATTGCAACTCTAAAAGGTGAAACAGTGGAACTTTCAAATCGTGAATGGGCGATTCTCATTCCGTTAATGACCCATCCCAATAAAATATTTTCTAAATCTAATTTAGAGGATAAATTGTATGCTTTTGATAGTGAAATCAACAGTAATACAATTGAAGTCTATGTACATCATATCCGATCAAAATTGGGTAAAGATATTATTCGTACAATTCGTGGATTAGGTTATCGTTTGGGGCAACCACAAAAAGCGGAATAACATGGAATCTGCATTTTCCTTAAGAAAACGTTTAATTCGTTATACATCTATTTTTAGTATTTTACTTGGTTGCGTGTTGGTTTTTTCAGCCTATAAAATTTCTTTAGAAGAGATTAATGAAATTTTAGATGCACAAATGGTCTATTTGGCAGAGCGAGTGGAATTAAATCCACGTGCTATTCAAAGTCATTTTGATATACATAAACGTTACCATGAAGAGGATTTATTTATTGATGTTTGGGCATATGCTGACCCAAGTCAAACCCAAAGTACGCCTCATCATGTCATCGTTGAACCTAAGCAAAAAGCAGGTTTTTATAGCCAAGAAACAGCGCATGGTACTTGGATTACCTATATCTTACCTACCACTAATTTTCAAATTCAAATCAGTCAACAGGAAAAAGTTAGAGAGCATTTGGCTTTAGAGCTGGCTGGAAGTATGTTTCTTCCCTATTTATTAATTATTCCTTTTGCCTTACTCGGTTTGGTTTATATTATTCGCCGTAGTTTAAAGCCCCTTGAAGACTTTAAATCTGAACTCGCAAAACGTGATTCAAATTCATTGGTTGCGATTCAAAATGAACATTATCCAGAAGAATTATTGCCTACAATTCAAGAAATGAATCATTTATTTGAGCGAATTTCTATTGCTCAGCAAGAACAGCGACAGTTTGTAGCAGATGCTGCACATGAGTTACGTACACCAATTACTGCCTTGAATCTGCAAACTAAAATTTTAATGAGCCAGTTTCCTGAAGAGGAAAATCTGAAAAATTTAAGTAAAGGTTTAGCACGGATGCAGCATCTAGTAACGCAACTGCTTGCCTTGGCAAAGCAAGATTCCTCATTGAGTCATGAAGTTCAAGTGACTCAATTTAAGCTGAATGATGTAGCACTTAATTGTGTAGAACAGTTGATGAATCTTGCAATGGAAAAAGATATCGATCTTGGCTTTGTACGTAATGAAATAGTGACTTTAAGAAGTGTAGAACATAGTCTTCATTCAATCATTTTTAATTTAATAGATAACGCAATAAAATATACACCTGTTTCAGGCATGATTAATATTTCAGTATTTGAAGATATTCATGGTTTTGCTTATGTTTTAATTGAGGATAGTGGTTCTGGAATTGATCCTGATATGTATGACAAAGTCTTAAAACGTTTTTATCGTGTACATCATCACTTGGAAGTGGGGAGTGGTTTGGGATTGTCGATCGTGGATAAAGCCATTCAACATTTAGGCGGTGAACTGTCTTTATCACGTAGTGAAGAATTGGGCGGACTCAGTGTTTTGGTCAAAATCCCAATTCAGTGCCATATCAAAACAGAAAAGTAAAATACTTAAAAAATAAATGATCCCATTTCTACATTAGCGGAAGGGGCTCATTTTTCTTCATATACTGAAAAAATTCTAAACATTTTTGCATTCTACGACCATCACTGCCAAGTTTACCCAAATTGAAATTTGCAACCCAATTGAGTTTATTTCCTATACGGCAAATCTCGTTGTATTTTGATTTACTTGGATAAATTTCTGCAATCAGGATATCGCACGCTTGTGCAAGCTCGTCATCATTAAAACGGAATGCTGTGGAGAAAATAAAGCATAACCAATCTCGAATTTGACAGGTTTCTAATTCGAGGACTTCCCCAGGATCAGTTTCAAAATCAATAAAAGTAAATGCTTTGTCCTTATTCACTAAAATATTTCGTGCAAACGCCTCACTCAAATAACTGTCTTTTTGGTGTACAGCTTGAATAGCAAAAATTGCTTCACGATAAAATTCAAGCTTTTTAGCAGTATTTCCTTCCATTTTTGCCAATGCTTGATCAAGTTGCATGACATCTTCACCGTGATCAGCAGCATCTTCAATCAATAGACCTTGTGAACAATTAGCTAAAATTTGTGGTGTTGGAATACCAAGTGAATTTAATTCTGTCAGACGATGTACTTCACAATAAATCGATTTGCTTCCACCATAATTTGGAATAGGGGTTAGTGCTTCAATATTGAGTATACGTGCAACCCATTTTAATGGGATATAAATCCAAGCCGAGTGGCGTTCAGAGGCTTTTTTAAGCCACACTTTGCCATCACCTAACTGATAAGACTGAATATTCTGGTCTTGAATTTTAAGCGAATTGCGGAGAAATTTAGAAAAATTACTCATATTTTGCACGTATAAGATTACTAAATTGGCACAAGTATAAACAAAATATAATAATTTGTAAAAATTAAGATTGGTTTAATAATTTAATATTTAAATTATGACAAAAATGTAATTCTTTTAGTGATGAATATAGCTAAGTATCACTTGATTTGGCATTTTAGATTGAAATAAAAATAGATGAGCGATCAAATAAACCAGAGTAACAGTAATTCGCTTTTAAATATCTGATGTATTTTTAGAGATGCATTTATAATAAAATAATTTTGTGCGATATATCATTTATAATTTTAGAGTCGTTATCTGGTAAATTTTTTATAAAATATACGATACACAATTAAGTTAAAAGTAAAAATAATCCAACCTGTCCAAAGGTTATGGCTAAGGAAATGCGCACCACGCATCATTTGCCCCCACCCCGTAATCAAGCCAAGTGTTAAACCTAGGGCTAGGAAAAGATAAGCAATTTTAGAATTTGATCGTCTAAATACAAAAAAACCTGTAAGCAATGAAAAACCTGTGCTGGCATGCCCACCAGGAAAGCAGCCTCCGTGGCTTGCAGAAAAATCCCAAACATAGCCTAGAGCGGTTTGCTCAGTCATAGACCAAGGGCAGGCATGAGCTGAGTGGGATTTGAAAATGCCAATTACTGCTGTGGATAAAACACTGACAATGAACAAATAGCCCAATTGCCATTGATACGATTTTAATTTCGCAACTTTAAAAGAAGCAATCCATGAAATGAATACTGTAATATAGAAGGCAATGATAATATGTTTAAGCAACTTGTGATTAACTTCAATAAGAAACCAATTGTTCTTGAGTGGAAAATGACCAGTACTATCTATCCACGGTTGGATAAAATACATATCGA
Organism: Acinetobacter sp. AS167; assembly: GCF_037152175.1. Classification (NCBI taxonomy): domain Bacteria; kingdom Pseudomonadati; phylum Pseudomonadota; class Gammaproteobacteria; order Moraxellales; family Moraxellaceae; genus Acinetobacter; species Acinetobacter sp. AS167. The sequence goes on along the minus strand of NZ_JBBCMP010000004.1, from coordinate 190,965 downwards.
TTGCGCCACCCACGGGAAAGACAAAGAACAATATTAAAAATAATATTCCTAACAATAAACTGTTACTTAGGAAAAATTTATTTGAGTCGCAATAAGACATGTGTTGTTTTGCTCAATTTAAATATTTTAATCTGCGTGTATTAGAAAAAAACAAACTTAAACTAAGCTTAATGATTATATAATTGGAATTTTATAAATTGATCTATTAATAAATAGAAACATCAACGATTATTTTAAGATGGTTTTTGTAAGTAACTGCTCTTGAGAATGAATAAGCTTATTTTAAAAATTTTATTTTTAAATTATTGTATAGTCATTTAGATGCTATAAAAAGCGGCTTTTCAGCCGCAAAATTTATAAAAAATAAAACCTACTGGTATAAACGATTAAAACATTGCATCCTCAGAGTTTGCAGAAATTTTATGAATTGATAAATCTGCACCTCGAAACTCTTCTTCTTGTGTTAAACGAATACCCATAGTCGCTTTAAGTATACCATATACAGCAAATCCACCAGCTAAAGCCAGTAAAATGGCAAGTAGCGTACCTATTATCTGAGACATCAAAGATACTCCCCCGATCCCTCCCAACCACTGCTGACCAAATAGACCCACAGCAATACCACCAAATGCACCACAAACCCCATGTAATGGCCAAACACCGAGTACATCATCAACTTTGAGTTTATTTTGTGTATAGGTAAACAGTTTAACAAACAGAAAACCGGCACAGATACCAATAAATAAAGCGCCAATTGGATGAACCACATCAGAACCTGCACAGATTGCCACCAAGCCTGCTAAGGGGCCATTATGTAAAAACCCCGGATCTTCTTTTCCAAAGAAATTTGCAGAAAGTGTGCCGCCTACCATTGCCATGAGTGAGTTCATAGCGACTAAACCTGAGATTGCATCTAAGCGTTGAGCACTCATGACATTAAAGCCAAACCAACCAACAATTAAGATCCAAGAACCGAGTGCTAAGAAAGGAATAGAAGAGGGGGGATGTGCACTAACGCGACCATCTTTTTTATAGCGCCCATGACGTGCACCAAGTAGTAACACTGCTGCAAGTGCAATCCAGCCACCCATCGCATGTACCACAACAGAACCGGCAAAATCATGGAAGCTAGCACCAAACGTATCCGCTAACCACTTTTGTAAGCCGAGATTACCATTCCATGCGATCCCTTCAAAAAAAGGATAAACCAGCGCCACAATAAACAGGGTCGCAATGGCTTGAGAACGCATTTTGGCACGTTCTGCAATGCCACCAGAAACAATGGCGGGGATTGCTGCAGCAAAGGTCAAAAGAAAAAAACAACGCATCAAATTGTAGCCATGCTCAGTTGAAAGCGTAGTACCTGTATGAAAAAAATGTTGGCCATAGGCAATGTAATAACCAACAAAGAAGTAGGCGATTGCTGAGATTGAAAAGTCAGTAATAATTTTACTGAGTGCATTGACTTGATTTTTATGGCGAACTGTTCCCAGCTCTAAAAAAGCAAAGCCTGCATGCATAGCGAGTACAAGCACTGCGCCAAGCAAGAGAAAGAGTAGATCAACGTTTTGCATATACGATTCTTTTTGGTGCTATCTGTCACAAATTGGTTCAAGTATAACCAACGATTTGAATCCGTGAAGTGTTTGGCTGTATGAAAAAATAGATCAACAATTTCAAAATATTATTAAGACTCGATATAAAGCAAAAGCATGCACTATATTGGAATTTATGCACTAACTTGATGCAATAAGATATTCTGGTTTTTTTTTAAGATACTGATAATTATTGATTTTTATTTATCGTGTTTCACCTTAGACCCAGCCTGTCTAATTTGAATCTAAAAACAAACCGATAAATGATTGAGTTAAAATTAAAAAATAACTTAATGACCAATTTTTGCATACACCCACACTGCAAGCTTGATTTCTGTATTCGAAATGGTTTCTTTGAAATTTTTGACCGTTCCATTGATTGGTTTTTTGAAACTTTGCATTTTAAAAAATTTGTATGGCCGTTTTCTCAAGTACTTGCGGAGTCGCTGCATAATTAAGCGAGCCCAAAAATAGTGATAGAACACTACTGTTGAATATTATTATATTTTTCATCATCATATCGATTTTTTTGTGATTGAATTATCTGTATTTTAAAATATGTATTTTATCAAGCTTTTGTATTCATCTTCTGGCTTAATCAACATCTTGGGGATATCTTAGTTATATTATTATAAATTTCAAATGGTTGGTCTTTTATTGAGTTGAAAATAAATGTTTAAGATAAAATCAATTTGCGATTAAACAATTAATGACGTGTATAAAAATGATGGTGTCTAAAACATATTCCAATTTTTTAGTGTATTTAATAGCATTCTTTGGCCTCTGTCTATTTGCTGAATCAGTGAGTGCGCAGTCCAATCAATATAAAATCTATAAGTCGAAACTGTTACAGTGTGGAGAAGCAACTTTTCAAGTTATTTCTCAATGTGATGATTCTAATGACAGTGCAGAGTCAGGTAGTGCAGGTTCTTTTCGAACATCATGTTTATCGAGTCGATTAGCGGTAAACTGGAAAGGTCAGCAAAGAATACTGAATTTTCCCATGGCAACAGTACAGCAGCAGAAAATATTAGCAAGCAAAGGCTATGCTTTAACACCTGAGATGAAAGTAGGGGATTGGTCACCACAAAGTTTAGCTTGTTGTCAAGCGGCTGGTATTGCGGGGCATTTTGTGGTGGTCAATCAAGCAACTACCAACGATATTAATCAAGAATATCACGGTAAAGGTTCATTAAGTGATGAACCCATTTTGCTGAATTTAAATGGGACTTTTACCAGTGAAACACTTAAAGCAAAAATCTATGCTTTATTAAAGCAAGGCCAAGTAAAGATTTCTAAAGTGATTGGTGCAAATGCAATTTTTGCGGGTGAAAAATAGATTTAACACAGATAAATCCGTTTCATTTTGTCATCTGTTAAGAAGAAAGCAGATGCAGCACAGGTTTCTTCGAGTACATTGGCTGAAACACCATCCCCTTTAAACTTTAAATAATGTTTAGGGTCAATCTGTTCGTTAGCAATAATATCGCCATTTTCTCCAAAGCGATATTCTTCATCGACATAGATATTTGTTTTAGGCGCGACTTCGAACTTAGCAAAAATATCTAAATCATCAACTTCTTCATTATTTTGATAATAATAAACTTTATCACTGTCCGAAATACGAAATTCAAACAGATATTTCATGCCCTTTTTATTGGGATTTTTTAAGACTTGGAAAGCATCTCGTTTTCCATCTCCATCAAAATCGATAAGTAATGGCTTTTTAAGATGTGTCGTATCAACTGAAAAACCTTGAGGGAGTGGTGTTGGGTTATTGACGAGATGGTCTGGCTCTGGCTGAGCAGGAATCTCAATGGATTCTACTTTGGTATATGCTTATTGTGGAGTTTCTTGTTTGGTTAGTTTAGTTTCAGTGCCGGCTTTCTCATGACATCCCATGAGAAAAATAAGGGTGATGGATAATAAAATTTTCTTTTTCATAGAATTTGAATCATTCAATCATTTTGAATGTTGAAGATTCTATCTTAAAAATTGATTTTTTGATGCTCAATGTCCTAAATTGGAGATATAGTCGTGTGTTCTATATGTGCCAGTTTGCTGTCTTATACTGATTCATCTTCATCACTACAATGGGGGAATATTTTGAACACATCAAATTCTGATCAAGCTTTATCTGTCGTGATTACAGGGGGCACACGTGGAATTGGTTTTGCTTTGGCAGAAGCTTTTTTAAAGTTAGGTTGGTCTGTGATGATTTCGGCACGAAATGCAGCGCAGTTAAATCAAGTTGTTGCAGATTTTGCGCAACGCTATGCCCCAAATCGAATTTATGGGGTGACCTGTGATGTGGCTCAATATGAAGATTTACACAATTTATGGAAAGAAACAGTTTTAAGGTTTGGTCAGGTCTATGTTTGGATTAACAATGCCGGTACCTGTAATGCAGCAAGGGCATTTACCGAGATTGCTAGCTCAGACTTGAAAAGTGTAATCAAAACTAATGTGCTTGGTTCGATGTTGGGTTCGCAAGTGGCTTTAAAAGGAATGATGCAGCAAGGTTTTGGGCAAATTTTTAATATGGAAGGTTGGGGTAGTCGTGGTGAATGGAGTGCGGGGATGACGCCTTATGCAACCAGTAAACGAGCAGTTGCTTATCTAAATCATGCTTTAAATAAAGAAACCAAAAATAGTAATATTTTGATTGGAACGCTCAGCCCCGGAATGGTGGCAACAGATTTATTGATTTCTTCTTGGCAACAAGGTGAAGTTAAAAACTGGCATAAAATGAAATGGTTATTTATGTTTGTGATTGACCCACCTGAGCAAGTGTGTGGTTATTTGGCACAACGCATCAGTAAGAATAAGAAGAGCAATGCGCGTATTGTCTGGATGACACCGTGGCGTTTGTTGCTTCGATTTTTCCAACCTTATTATTGGAAAAGAAATCCTGTAGAGGGGACAGCTTTGCATCAGCTTAAGGAATAGTGGTTTTAGTGTTATGCATTACTGGAGAGATATTGAAAGAGCAGACCTCTGCTTAACCCTCTCCTGAAAGAAGAGGGAACCTCTTTGTGTATCAAATAACTATTCAATTCTCAAAGAGTATTCCTTCCACATTTTGGGGGAATATTGAGGTGGTGGAATTTATGCAAATATTTTTAGTCGCCTCTCTTTAATCCTCTGTTGAAAGGAGGGAGAAACCTATCGTGTATCAAATAACGATAAAATTAGTAATGGAAGTCCCCTCTCCCCGTGGGAGAGGGTTAGGGTGAGGGAAAATAAAATGAAGCTAAACCCCAAATTATTAAAATACGCTAAATCTATGTGACACGATGCCACAAATGCGGAACATCTTATGTGGCAACTTTTACGAGCTCAACGATTTATGAATTTAAAGTTTCGTCGTCAGCATGTGATTGAGCCTTATATCGTCGATTTTTTCTGTCATGAATTGAGCTTAGTGGTTGAGTTGGATGGTGGGCAACATAATACAGATGTGGGCGTAGCTTATGATAATGGAAGAACTCAGTTTTTAGAGGCTTTGGGGCTTAAAGTTATTCGTTATTGGAATGATGATGTATTGAATCGCAGTGAGGTGGTATTGGCGGATTTGTGGAATATCTGTATTGGGTTGAAAGACACCTCTCCCTAACCCTCTCCTGAAAAGAGAGGGAACCTCTTTGTGTATCGAATAACTATTCAATTCTCAAAGAGTGTTTCTTCCACATTTTAGGGAAGATTGAGGTTGTGGAATTTATGCACACATTTTTAGTTACTTCTCTTTAACCCGCTGCTGAAAGGAGAGGGAGCTTCATTGTGTATCGAATAATTATTAAACTCTCAAAGAGTGTCTCTGCCACATTTTTGGGAAGATTGAGGTTGTGGAGTTTATGCAAATATTTTAAGTCATTTCTCTTTAATTCTCTGTTGAAAGGAGAGAAACCTATTGTGTATCAAATAACGATAAAATTAGTAATGGAAGTCCCCTCTCCCTGTGGGAGAGGGCTAGGGTGAGGGTAATTTTTGAAAAATTAGAGTGTATCAATTCGCTTTATTTTGATAACTAATCTTTAAGTTAAATGGATATGAAATTGTTGAATGCTGTACGGAAAAACATCATCGATCAAGTATTTCTAAATCATCTTTCATTATGAGTAAAATAAACTCTTCAAAACTATTACAAACCTTATTATGCGTATTACAGATTTCATAAATGCCTAATTCATTGCCATATTCGTCTAGTTTTACTGCATACGCGGTAATCCAGAGTAAGAACTCAGAGAATACAAAGCAATTTGCATGAGGAAAGTTTTCAATCCCTTTTAAATCTTTTACAGGTCTAAATTCAGCTAAAGTAAAAAATGAAAATCCTTCATTATTACAATTCATCTCACCTGAACCATTACAAAGTGTAAAATACGCTTTCAAAATTTGCGGAAGCTTGAGCTTATATTGTTGTTCAAATTGTTCGACCTCAATCAAGGTTGCAGGTTCTTTGATTTCTAAATTTTGCTTTAATAGATATTCTTTAAATTCTTCTATAATATTCATTATTTTACTCAAAAAAAGAAGGAAGCATAATTAAGCTTCCTTCTTTAGAGGCAAAATTGCAAGCTTAGCTTAAAGCGCCGCAATCTGCTCCATATTGGCTTTAATCTTAGCTAACTGATCTACAAATTCAGCAAGTTTAACCTTTTCACCTTCAACAACCGCAGCAGGTGCTTTAGCCACAAAGCCTTCATTTGCAAGTTTAGAAGCAATTTGGTCATGCTGTTTTTGAACCTTGTCTAAGTCTTTTTGCAAGCGAGCAAGTTCTGCTTTTGGATCAATCAAGCCTTTCATTGGTACAAATACAGACACATGACCAACAACAGAAGATGAAGATAATGGTGGTTGCTCAGCTTCGGTTAAGAAGGTAATGCTTTCAACTTTAGCCAATGCTTTAAACAATGGTTCAATACGTGCAATCTGTGCTTTTTCAGCATCAGTCGCGTTTTGAAGCAATACAGGCAATAAACGTGCATTACCTAAGCCCATTTCACCACGAATATTACGTACAGCACCAATCAAGCCTTGTAACCCAAGCATATCTGCTTCAGCCTGTTCATTGACACGTTCAGGGTTAGGAACAGGGTACGGCGCAAGCATGATGGTTTCACCATCAATACCAATCATTGGTGCCAGGGTCTGCCAAATTTCTTCAGTTAAGAATGGCATGATTGGATGTGCAAGACGTAAAGACGCTTCCATTACAGAAAGAAGGACACGACGAACTTCTGCTTTACGCTCAGTCGATACTTTTTCATCATTTAGTACTGGTTTGGTCAGTTCTACATACCAGTCACAGTATTCATTCCAGATGAACTCATAAATTGCTTGAGCAGCTAAATCTAAACGGTAGGTTGCAAACGCTTGTTGAACGGCAGCTTCCGCTTTTTGTAAACGGCTGACAATCCATTGTTCAGGAAGTTCCCAAAGATCTTGACGGATTTCCTGACCAATTGGCTGTTGTTCACAGTTCATCATCACGAAACGGGTTGCGTTCCAGATTTTGTTGGCAAAGTTACGATAGCCTTCAACACGTTTCATATCGAACTTAATGTCACGTCCAGTATTGGCAAGTGCACAGAAAGTAAAACGAACCGCATCTGTACCGTAAGCTTGAATACCTTCAGGGAATTCTTTACGTGTAGATTTCTCAATTTTTGGTGCATCTTTAGGGTTCATTAAACCAGTGGTACGTTTTTGTACTAAGGTTTCAAGATCTACACCATCAATCAAATCTAATGGGTCGAGTACGTTCCCTTTAGATTTAGACATTTTTTGACCTTCACCGTCACGAACCAAACCATGTACATACACAGTTTTAAATGGAACTTGCGGTGTACCATCTTCATTTTTCATGAAGTGCATGGTCATCATGATCATTCGGGCAACCCAGAAGAAAATGATGTCAAAACCAGTAACCAATACATCCGTTGGATGGAATGTATTTAAGAAATAGTTTTCTTTATCTTTTGCTTCATCTCCGGTCCAACCCAGTGTAGAGAATGTCCAAAGACCTGAAGAGAACCATGTATCCAGTACATCTTCATCTTGGTTTAATTCAATATCAGCAGCGATATTATTTTTTTCACGAACTTCTTCTTCAGAACGACCAACATAAATGTTGCCTTCTGCATCGTACCAAGCTGGGATACGGTGACCCCACCACAATTGACGAGAAATACACCAGTCTTGAATGTTGTTCATCCAAGCCATATACATATTGCTGTATTGTTCAGGCACAAATTTGATATCGCCGTCTTTTACTGCTTTGATTGCAGGCTCTGCAAGAGGCGCAATTTTAACATACCATTGGTCGGTCAATAATGGTTCAATGATCACACCTGAACGGTCACCACGTGGTGGTTTCAGCGTATACGGTTGAATTTGGTCTAACCAACCTTCAGCTTCAGCTTGTGCAACCAATTTTTTGCGTGCAGCAAAGCGCTCTAAACCAATATAGTCAGCTGGTGCTGGGATGGTTTTAGAAATCGCTTCGCCAGCTTTTGCGATAAACTCAAAATCAGCTAAAACTTCGGCATTTTTGTTGAAAATGTTGATGATTGCGAGTTCACAACGTTTGCCCACTTCATAGTCATTGAAGTCATGTGCAGGGGTGATTTTTACACAGCCTGTACCGAATTCTTTATCAACATATTCATCTTTAACAATTGCAACCGCACGACCCGTAATTGGTAAGATAATATTTTTACCAACAAGATGTGCATAGCGTTCGTCATCTGGAGCAACTGCAACCGCAGTATCACCCAGTAATGTTTCTGGACGGGTTGTTGCAACCACTAAATAATCGTGACCGTCTTGAGTACGTAGAGACTTATCTTCAAAGAAGTATTTGAAGTGCCACAATGAACCTTGTTCTTCTTTATCTGATTCAACTTCTAGGTCTGAAAGTGCAGTTTGTAGTTTAGGATCCCAGTTTACCAAGCGTTTGCCACGGTAAATCAAACCTTGTTCATGCAGTTTTACAAATACTTCCTTAACAGCATTTGACAGGCCATCATCCATGGTGAAACGTTCACGTGACCAATCTACAGATGAGCCAAGACGACGAATTTGACGGGTAATTGTACCGCCAGATTGTTCTTTCCATTCCCAAATTTTGTCGATGAACTTTTCACGGCCTAAGTCATGACGACTAATATCTTGAGCTGCCAATTGACGCTCAACCACCATTTGAGTTGCAATACCCGCATGGTCAGTACCCGGTTGCCATAAAGTATTTTTGCCTGACATTCGGTTGTAACGTGTCAAGGCATCCATGATGGCATTGTTAAAACCATGACCCATGTGCAAGCTACCTGTGACGTTCGGTGGCGGAATCATGATACAGAATGAATCGCCTTTACGAGACGGTTGGAAATAACCTTTCTCTTCCCAAGTCTTGTACCATTTTTTCTCGATCTCGGTAGGATCGTAGGTTGTAGCAATATTTTGCGCTGAATCAGTCATAGTAAAAACAGATCAAAAGTAAGTAAAAAATTGCATTCATTGTAGCAAATATTCATTAGGAATGTTGATTCCTGTTATGGCATATTTATCTTGAATTGAATGCAGCAATCAAAACATGAGAATACAAGATGCATTTGTGGTTTTTATCGATCTTAAATATGACAAATGTTGGATATTGTGGGGTTTTAACTGAGTCATATTTACAAATGCGTGTTTTAGATATTTGATTTGTTGAGAGTATTTGTGATTGATATTCAACAAATAGCAGTGGTTAAAGACAATGCAAGATATTTCAAGTTTTGCTAAGATCAAAATTGAATAGGACAAAACAACAAAAGGACACATAACAATGCAGTATAAAATCGATTTATTGATTAAACAGCAAACGTACCAAGAGTTAAAAAGCATTACCCAAAGTTTGAATCATGGTGAAAAAAGAGATCTAGCAAAACAATTAGGTAATGTCTTTACGGAAATGTCATGCCAAGTGCTGGATCAGGTTTTTGGAACCTTACTTGATGAACAACGTAAAAATGATGCACTAGATGCAACAGGGAAGAAAAAGCTCAAAGAAGCTGAACAGATTTTTGATCAGATTGAAGGGGCATTAAAAAAATATATGCCGTGGTCAATTTCCTTTTTTAGTAATGATCGTCTAAAGCCTGTGGCAAACCATATTCTTAAAAAGTTTGAAGATTCAGATGCAACTGAAGTGGTGATGTATTACCAATTAGACCGTAGCTTAGGGCAAGAAGCGACCAGCAATATTCAAAAGGTCATTCAAGGGGATACCAGTGCTTTGCCTGTGACACTAAAAAATTTGGTTAAAATTATTGACCTCGGTGTATCAGAATTTATCCGTGACCCTAAGACTTTGTTAAAATTTAACTTTGTGGTCGATAAAACCTTAAATGGTGTGATTAATATGATCACCAGTACTGGCTATAAACGCTTAGAAAAAGTTGGCGATGAATACAATCCTCGCAATGTAGAAAAGGCGCAACATTATGCAGAACATTTTAAAAAGTTTTTAGTTGAAGGTTAGTTTTTAAAAGCAAATCACTTGATTGATTTGGTGGGTCACGTGGTCTAATATTTATTCACCATATTCAAGAGCATAATAAAATGGAAAGCTTAGAAGGAAAGGTGGTTTGGATTACAGGCGCATCTTCAGGGATTGGTAAAGCCTTGGCTGCTGAATGTGCTTTACAAGGTGCACAAGTGGTTTTAAGTGCAAGACGTTTAGAAGAACTTGAAAAAGTTCGTATAAGTCTTCTTAACCCAGATCATCATATTTCTGTGGCAATGGATATTACCGATGAAGCACAAGTACGCCATGCATATGAACAAGTCTTAGATGAGAAAGGGCGTATTGATTGGTTGATCAACAATGCGGGTTTAAGCCAAAGGGCACTGATTGCTGATACCACAATGCAAACTGAACGTGCGATTATGGAAATTGATTACTTCTCTCAAGTGTTTTTGACCAAATTGGTTTTACCAACCTTTTTAGCTCAAAAATCTGGGCGAATTGCGTATATTTCTAGCGTTGCGGGCTTATTGGGGACGCAATATCGGGCATCTTACTCTGCAGCAAAAGCAGCGATTCATATGTGGGCAAACAGTTTACGCGCAGAAGTGGCACAAGATGGTGTTAATGTTTCTGTTATTTTCCCTGGTTTTGTAAAAACCAATGTATCTTTCAATGCCTTAAATGGTGCAGGAAAAGCACAGGCACATCAGGATGAAGCCATTGAAAATGGATTAGAAGCTGATGATTTTGCGCAGAAAACAGTTTCTGCTTTATTAAAAGGTCAAGAATATATTGTCGTGGGTGGGCGTAAAGAGAAATTGGGTGTGTTGGTTTCTCGTCTATCACCATCGACACTTTATAAAATGATTCGCAAAATGAAAGTAAAGTGATTGAAAATTCATAAATTTTATGTGTATTGATGGCGTTTATACATTGTATAAGCGCTTTTTCTTAATATGTTCCGTCTCTATCTATAAGCACAAAATCCATGTTAAACCTAATGAAAATAATATTTAAAATCATCAGTCTACAATTCATATTGATCAGTGCGGTTTATGCAAATATTTGTGATGATACTCAAGTTGTCGCACAAATATTGAAGCAGGCTAAAATTGTAAAGGTTGAACAGTCTTTAATCGACTGTAAACTCGATCCGGTCGATAATTCAAATATGATCATGGCCTATGCCCAATGGATTCCTGTAAAAGGAAATGCAGAAGAAAGGGATTATGCTTTAGACTTATTTAAGTTTAATCCAAAAAATTTAAAGGTGATTTATCACTATGCTGTTGCTGAACGCATGGTTTCGGACGCAATTAGCTTAAATTCTATTGAGCTGGATACTGCAAATTATAAAGTCACTGATTCAAATAGAGCTTTGGGTCTAAGATTAAATTACTCAGGTCACTCACAGCCCTTTCCTTTTTCTATGCAACTTTTAAATTTATATGACCTTAAAAATAAACAACAAATTCTGGACAGTTTGATTGTGACACGTAATCGGGCAGAAGTAGATATGCATTGTAATGCAGATATTGAAGAACGCGCTTCTACCTTAGTCATGCAGTCAACCCAAACCAAGAAATATACGGATATTTTGGTCAATAGCAAAATTAAACGCTACCAGACGCAAGTGATAAACGAGGATTGCCAAGAAGTTAATCATCACTCATCGCAACAACGGTTTGTTTTAAAATTTGATAGGAAAAAATATCAATTTCCTAAAAGTTTTAAAGATGAATATCAGTACCGATAGGCAGTACAGTACAAGAGTATCAATAAAATTAAGTCATTGCAGCGTAATGCTGATTATTCAACATCCATCTTCTCGTTAGCGAAAAAATAGCAGTGAGCTAAAAGATGAATGCTTTTAGAATAACAGGATATTTGAAAGGGTAAAAATCGAATGCTTAATGTATTTTATTGAAGTAGTTTAATAATAATTCAGCATTTTTGCCTCTTAATTGCCATGACATACAGCGCACTCCACCCCCCATATGGCACACCTGTGCAGAGTGAATTGGGATGACTGTTCGTTTGGTTAGACGACGAATTTGCTGTAATGCCAGTGCATCTTGTTTAATACCAAATTGCGGAAAATAAATACGCTCAGGCGTAACCAGCATATTGGTATATAAACCACAAGCTGAACCAAATTTTTCATCATAGATCTCACTGCCATCATAAGGTGTGGTGATTTCATGAATTTTGATATTTGGAATACCGCGTTTTAAATCAATTTTTAACTGTTTGGCGTATTCGGGATCTTCAGGATAAGTGTTAATCACTAACGTATTCTGATCTATAAAGCTCACCACGCCATCCGCATGTTCTAAGCCACCTTGTTCATCCGCTTCAATAAATGCAATATGTTTAGCACCTGTCAAACGGATCAGCTGTGCTCTTGCTTGGGTTTCGGTTAAATGATTGTCAGCTAAGAACTTGGTGCTTAACACAGCATTGCCATAGCCATCTTCAACCCAATTACCACCATCATTGAGCAGTTGGGTCTGGGTAAATTTTAAGCCAGCCTTTTGACTATAGGCTTTAAAGTCTGATTGAACATCATCAGAGATGGCTTGAGCCTTTTTGGTTCCACCTTGTCCTGCTGCGGTATAACGAAAAAGAACAGGTTGATTGGGATTGGCACTACTAAAATCACGCATCCAAATATCTTGCATAGGCGCAATAGTGACATGCTGTTTACCGAGTGCGTTAACATAATCAGGGTAAAGTTGTTGATCGGTTAAGATCATCACATTGTCACCATTTTGAATAATTTTCTTTGCATAATCGACGTGGAAATCAAAGATATCATCGATTTTTTCTGCATAGTACTTATCTTGACTTTGTGGCGAAGCCAATACAATCAATTCTGCATTTATTGTGAATGGAAGCATAGACAGTAATCCAATACTTAATTTTAAGTGCTAAAGCTTTCATGATGTCTAACCTGTTCATGAAGTTAAGATTTTTTCATTTTTGTTATGGTTTAGATATTCCCAGATCTTTACATCACCAGAATACAAAACCAGACAGTCCAACAGCGATTATGTATTCTGATGAAAAAATCATGATGATTATTTAAAAAAGAGGAGTGAGATTAAGTTGCTGTTCCATAGGCAAAGACTTCAACCATTCCACCTTGCATACCGAGTTCAGTGGTACTTAAACGTAAGCCCATAATATGCGTTGCTCCAATATTTTCAGCTTCCTGTTTTAATCTAACAATTGCTTCTCGACGTGCGCGATCGACGACACTCTCATAGGTGGTTAAACGACCACCAAAGAAGTTCTGAATTTGCGCGATAATATATTTAAAATAATCATGTGAAATGACCACATTACTACTGATGAGTTGTCCATGCTTTTCAGAGACTTGGAACTTATTGGTATCAATCCGAATATGAGCAAGCCGTTGTTCATTGTCTGCCAATTCTTTTAAATGCTTTTGTTCGATAAAACGTCCAAACCCCCAGCCAATAAAAAACAGAACCAGTGTGAGCCCAATTTTAAAAATTAAACCATCCATCTGTTTCGCCTATTTTGAAAATGGATCAGGAAGTTGTGTCGTGGTCGGTTCAACAATGACTGCAGTACCATAGACAAAAAGTTCTGAAGCACCTTGCGCAATATTAGAGGTAGAAAAACGGATACCGACAATTGCATTGGCACCTAAACCACGTGCTTTTTCAATCATACGATTCATGGCTTCTTGACGCGATTCTTCTAATAATTCGGTATAGCCTTTGAGTTCACCACCGACAATATTTTTTAGACCAGCCATAAAGTCACGTCCGACATGTTTGCTGCGGACTGTGCTTCCATAAACGACATCAAGCTGTTGCTTTATTACATGGGCTGGAATAGTTTCTAAATTACTGAGTTTCATTTTAAATATTCATTGATGATGTCTTACTTTAAACATAGGAAATTATCCACTAAAAAGCAATAAAAAAAGCCCACCGAAGTGAGCTTAGATTATCAAATTGATATTAACTGACTTTTTTATCTTTTGAATGATATTTCAATTCAGATGAAGAGGCCGGTTGTGCAATTTGATCCGCAGTGTTGGCTTTTAAACCACCACCCAGTGTTTTATAGACTTCTACCTGATTGTTTAAGTTCGCTTGCTCTAATAGCAATAAACCTTGTTCAGCAGAGTAAGAGGTACGTTGTGCATCTAATACAGATAAGAAACTATCAATACCTGCACGGAAGCGAGCATTTGAAAGTTTATACGTTGTATTGGTCGCATCAACTAAACGTTTTTGAGCAGAAAGACGATCACCAATATTTTGGCGAGTCGCTAATGCATCATTAACTTCACGGAAAGCAGATTGAATTGATTTTTCATAGTCAGATAATGCAATTTGTTGATCTGTTTCTGAAATTTTAATATTTGCTCTACGTGTACCCCAATCCCATAAAGGAATATCAAGACTAGGGCCTAAAGACCAAACGAATGCACCTGATTTAAATAAATCACTTAAATCAGTAGATGCATAACCCGCAGAACCCGTCAAACTGATTGTTGGGAACAAGCGTGCTTTCGCAGCACCAATATTCGCGCCAGCAGCAGAAAGCTGATATTCAGCTGCTTTTACGTCTGGGCGATTGTTGAGCAAATCACTTGGTAATCCTGATGCAAACACAGCATTCGAGGTAATACGCGTCACACGTTGTGTAGGCAATAAATTGTCAGGAACTGATTGTCCAACAAGTAGATTCAATAAGTTCTGAGCTTGGGCAATTTGAGTCTTATAATTGGCAACATCATTACGTGCGGTTTCAACAGAAATTTGAGCCTGACGAACAGGAACTTCACTGTCGATCCCAACATCAAAACGTTTTTTGTTGAGGTTATAAGAATCAAGTTGAGCTTTTAATGTTTGGTCAGCAAGTTTAAGTTGCGCATTGGCAAATGAATAATTTAACCAAGCTTGAGCAACTTGACCAATTAAGCTGATTTGCGTTGCATCACGGGCACTCGCGGTCGATAAATAAGTATCAAGAGCATTGTCTTTTAAACTTTTTACACGGCCCCAGAAGTCTAACTCATAAGCAGTTACACCGAGACCAACATTATAACGTGTTTGAGCACCAACACCTTGATCTTGACGTAAAAGACCACCACTTGCACCAATCGTTGGTAACTGATTGTTTTCAGTGATTTGATAAGCTTGTTGAGCACGTTGAATGTTCAATGTTGCTGTACGTAAATCACGGTTATTGGCTAAAGCAAGATCAATTACTTGAAGTAAGCGTTGATCTGCAAAAAACTCTTTATAACCTTGTTCAGCAATAGATGTACCAGTGTTATTTTGAATATAACCTGTTGGTATGTTTGCTTGAGCTACGGGTTCTGGGCCACGCATGCTTTGACAAGCTGTCAAAGCAAGCGCAAGTGCAGATACCGCAATGCTACGACCTGAAATAGACCATACTTTCTGCATCACGATTTATGCTCCTGAATATTTTGATTTTTAGGTTTGTACTTAAAGATACTACGAATCCATACGAAGAACACAGGAATAAAGAAGATACCTAAAAGTGTTGAGCTAATTACACCACCCAATACACCATAACCAACTGAGTGTTGGCTACCGGCACCTGCACCGCTTGATAAAGCAAGTGGCAATACACCGAAACCGAACGCTAAAGTCGTCATGATAATTGGACGTAAACGCATTTTTGCAGCATGCAATGTCGCTTCAAACAATTCTTCGCCTTGTTCTTGCAACTCTTTTGCAAACTCTACAATCAAAATCGCATTTTTTGCAGACAAACCGATGACTGCAACGATCGCGACTTGGAAATAGATGTTAAATGATAAGTTAGGATCACCTTTGATGACCATTCCCAACCACGTTAAAGTAAATGCACCAATAACACCTAAAGGTACTACTAATAATACTGAAACAGGGATTGACCAACTTTCATATAAAGCTGAAAGGCAAAGGAATACAATAAGCAGAGAAAGAATCAAAAGCGGAACAGTTTGGCTACCAGATTCACGTTCCTCTAAAGATAGACCAGTCCACTCATAGTCGAAACCTGTTAAGCCCATAGATGGTAACTTACCAATAATTTCTTCCATAGCCATCATGGCATCTCCCGAACTTACGCCCGGTGCTGGTGTACCTTGAATGTTTGCAGAAGCTACACCGTTATAACGTTCTAAACGAGGTGAACCATAAGTCCATTGGCCTGTTGCAAATGCAGAGAATGGAACCATAGTGCCGCTATTATTACGTACATACCATTTGTTTAAGTCTTCAGGCATCATGCGAGCACTTGATTCGCCTTGAACATAGACTTTTTTCACACGACCACGGTCTACGAAGTCATTGATATAAGAACCACCCCAAGCCATGCTCATGGTCGAATTAATATCCGCAATACTAACCCCCATTGCACCCGCTTGCGCTTGGTCAACGTTGATTTGATATTGAGGTGTATCTTCTTGTCCATTTGGACGAACACCAGCAAGACGTTTGTCTTGTGCAGCCATGCCTAAAACAGCATTACGTGCAGCAACTAGCTTCTCGTGACCTTGACCACTTGCATCTTTTAACTGAATATCAAAACCTGATGAAACACCTAATTCTGGCATTGCTGGTAATTGCAATGGCATGATGTACGATGCATCTTTGACAATCATATTTAGTGCCATACCACGTTGAATAATGGCACCAATTTGTGATTCAGGTGTTGTACGTTCACTCCAGTCTTTCAGTTTCATAAATGCTAAACCAGCATTTTGCCCGACACCAGTAAATGAGAAGCCAGAAACTGTAAAGATAGTATCTACATTGGCTTTTTCCTCATTTAAGAAGTAATTGGTCATGGTGGTGATGACTTTATCTGTCCGTTCAAGGCTGGCGCTTGGTGGTAATTGAACAAGCGTCATAACCATACCTTGGTCTTCTTCTGGTAGGAAAGAAGAGGGGAGCATTTTATACAGTCCGACTAAGGCAACAATCACAGCAACGTAGATCACACCAGAGAAGATCTTATGATGGGTCATACGATTGACACCACCTTGATATTTCTCAGCTACTTTATCAAAGCTACGGTTAAACCAACGGAAGAAACGCGCAAAAATGTTATTGCTTGGTTCTTTATTTGGATCATGCTGTTTTAACAATGTCGCACAAAGAGCAGGGGTAAAGGTTAAAGCAACGATTAATGATAAAACCATCGCTGTAACCAGCGTGATCGAGAACTGACGGTAAATTACACCTGTAGTACCACCGAAGAATGCCATTGGCACAAATACAGCAGTCAATACACTGGTAATACCTACCAAAGCACCTGAAATTTGTTTCATCGACTTTTCAGTGGCTTCAACTGGACCTGTATGTTCTTCTTGCATCACACGTTCGACGTTCTCAACTACAACAATTGCATCATCGACCAAGAGACCAATCGCGAGCACCATGGCGAACATAGTTAAGGTGTTGATTGAGAAGCCAAAAATATTAATAACTGCAAATGTACCCAGTACAACCACAGGAACAGCCATTGTTGGGATAATCGTTGCACGCCAGTTCTGTAAGAATAAGAACATCACGAAGAATACAAGAACGATTGCCTCAATTAAGGTATGTACCACACTTTCAATTGAAAGCTTGATAAATGGTGTAGTGTCATAAGCAAGCTTATCTTTTAGACCATCTGGGTAGTTTTTACGTAGCTCAGTAAGACGTTTTTCTACAGCAGCCGCTGTATCAAGTGCATTTGCACCTGTTGCCAGTTTAATTGCTACACCGCCAGCAGGCTTACCATTAAATTTAGAATCAAATTGATAGTTATCTGAGCCTAGTTCTACACGGGCAACATCACTTAAACGAACCTGAGCACCAGAAGCAGTGTTTTTCAGGAAGATATTTTTAAATTGTTCAGGAGTTGTCAGCATGCTTTGTGCATTGACAGTCGCGTTAAGAACTTGACCTTGGATCGCTGGTGCACCACCCAATTGACCTACAGCTACTTGTGAGTTTTGCGCACGAATAGCAGCAGCAATGTCACTTGGTGTCACTTGCAAACTGGTCATTTTAGCTGGGTCTAGCCAAATACGCATTGCATATTGACCACCAAAGACTTGAATTTCACCTACACCTGCAACACGACTGAGTGGTTCAGAAATATTTGAGTTTACATAGTCTTTAATGTCAGCCCCAGAAAGACTGCCATCTGGCGAATAAAATGCAAGTACTTGCATGAAACTTGCGCCAGATTTGGTCACTTTTATCCCTTGACGTTGTACATCTTCGGGTAAAAGTGCGGTCGCTGACTGTAATTTGTTTTGTACTTGAACTTGTGCAATGTCTGGATCAATACCTTGTTCAAAATTCAAGTTGATTGATGCCTGACCATTACCCGCACTGTTCGATGAGATATAACGTAAACCATCTAGACCATTCATTTGTTGTTCAATGATCTGAGTTACTGTGTTCTCAACAGTTTGTGCCGAAGCTCCAGGATAAGTTGCAGCAATTGTCACCACAGGAGGGGCAATTGTTGGATATTGAGCAACAGGCATTTTTGTTAGCGTAAGAATACCCGCCAACATAATCACCAGTGCAATCACCCATGCAAAAATAGGGCGATGAATAAAAAATTGAGCCATATTCGTCTACCCCTTATGCATTTGAAGTAGCTTTTTGTTCACTAGACTTATTTTGTTGAACAGGTTGTGCTGCTGTACCTGGTTTAGCACCTGCTTGTGGTGCAGCCGCTTGAGGTTGATACGGTTTAGCAACAACTTCTTGTTCTGGTTTTACTTTGGCAATCCCATCTACAATCACTTTATCGCCTGTGTTTAGACCTTGAGTGACAATCCAATCTTTACCTTGAACACCTACAGTCGTTACAGGACGGCTTTCTACTACACCTTTTGCATTTACAATCATCGCGATCGCTTGACCGGTTGGTGTGCGTGTAATTGCAGCTTGTGGAACTAAGTAAGCATTTGGAATTAAGCCTTGTACGATTTGCGCATTGGCAAACATACCTGGCAATAATAAATGGTTAGGATTTGAGAAGACTGCACGTAAAGTCACAGAACCAGTACTTGGATCTACACTTGCATCAGAAAATGCAAGATTTCCTTCCACACCGTAGTAGCTACCATCCTCAAGTTTTAGACGAACTTTGGTATTGTTGCTACGATCAATACTACCTTGACTTAATTGTTGACGTAGACGTAATAGCTCAGCACTTGATTGGCTGATGTCTACATAAATTGGGTCAAGTTGCTGAATCGTGACCAGAGCATTGGCTTGGTTTGCAGTGACTAAAGCGCCAGCAGTGACTGAAGAACGACCAGATTGACCTGATATAGGCGAACGAACTGTCGAATAACCTAGGTCAATTTGCGCATTTTTAACAGCAGCGTTTGATGCTGAAATATCTGCTTCTGCAAGTTTGATTTGAGCAAGTAAATCATCATATTCTTGCTTAGAAACAGCATTGATGCCGACAAGTTGACGATAACGATTTGCTTTAACTTGCAATGCATTTAAATTTGCTTGCTGACGTACTAAAGCTGCTTTTGCACTGTCTAAGTTTGCACGATTGATGCTTGAGTCAATCTCATAAAGAGGTTGACCTTCACGAACAAAACTGCCTTCAGTAAACAAACGTTTTAAAATAACACCATTTGTTTGTGGGCGAACATCAGAGATTTGATACGCTGAAGTACGACCTGAAAGTTCAACAGTTTGTTCTACGCTTTGTGGCTGAGCAACAATGACACCAACTTCAGTCGGCGGCATTTTTTGGGCAGCACCACCAGCTTGTTGTGCCGATTTAGGATCTTTGCTGCAGCCTACAAGTGCAATACTTGTTGCGAGAGCACAAGCAGTAAGGGCAGGGGCCCAAAGCTTTGCCGACATCATTATTCCACCTCGTTTAGATTTTTATCTAAAAATAATTTGTTCTGTCTTAACGTTTCTCGTGACAGTATGAGCCATAAAATAGCAGCCCATATGACACCTATACCCCATCCAGTGAGTACATCAGTTGGGAAATGTGCACCTAGATAAACTCTAGATCCCCCCATGCTTAGAAACCATAAAAAGCCCCCTAAGCTAATCCATTTAGCTTGGCGATGCTTTTGAAATATAAACATAATCGAACAGCAGACAATAGCAGCATAAATACTGTGGGCACTAGGAAATGAAGCACCATAGGTTTGCACCATTTGGTAGATTTCATCAGGTCTTGGACGATTGACTAGATATTTAATAATCCAACCAATTGCCGAAGCACCAAGTAGACCAATGCTGATCATCAGTACATTCGCATATTGTTTGAGGCGTATGAAATATAAATTGCATAGCCCTGCGATCACAATCATTGACGGTAAGCCGCCCAGATAGGATAGGGTAAGTGCTAAACCATTTAAGACCTCTAAACGGTGTGTACTCATCCATACAACGCTTGAAAAATCAAATTGTTGTATCTGGTTAATGTTTAAACCAACACTCCCAATAAGTAAACCTATACAGCC
Source organism: Acinetobacter sp. AS167 (assembly GCF_037152175.1). Lineage (NCBI taxonomy): Bacteria > Pseudomonadati > Pseudomonadota > Gammaproteobacteria > Moraxellales > Moraxellaceae > Acinetobacter > Acinetobacter sp. AS167. The sequence continues at coordinate 170,339 of NZ_JBBCMP010000004.1, read as the reverse complement.
AATAAGGAGCAATACATAAGGCATAAGATAACCTAGAGTATATAAATTGCGTACGTTAAGTTTATTTAATGCACTGAAGTGTACTAGCCAGTACACTTTTTTTCAAGTGAGTAAATTTAGGTAATTTATACTAATTTCTTTTTGTGAAATATTTAACAATTTGCACAAAAATTAACAAAAAGCTTAGTGATTTAGTTTGTTTTGTGAGTTTGCCTCATCTTCCAGTTGTAACGGTTGCTTTGGGGGCCAAAAGAAATCTAAAGGACGGGTAGAAAAATGGGTAAATATAAGTTTTGCCAATGGTTTCCATTGCGAAAAACGAACTTGTCTTGCTCGAAGTGCCACAATAATGGTGAGGGTGAAACTGACAAATAAGTTGGTTAAACCAATACACAACACGCCAAGGAAAGACACAATAATGAGACCAATATCAGGTGAGCCATTGATGGTCATTAAGCCTTGAATAAAGTTGGCAGCAGCAAAAGCAATATGACGGATATCTAATGGTAAGCCTAAAATAAACCCAATTGTTCCCATACTTCCAAGCATAATACCAAAGATAAAATTACCTGCTAAAGCACCCAAGTTTCTTTCTATATAGTCTGCAAATTTTTCCAACCTTGCTTGTCCCATTATTTTTTTCAATTTCATATGGGCTTTTAAACGAGGACCGACTTTTCGATAGACTGACATATTGTCAAAATATCCAGCGATTAATCCCGATAAAAATAAACAAACACCAGCGATTGCTGCATGTGGTATTGCTAGTGAGGTAAATGGATTTAGACTGGCGAGTAAGGTTGTCGCTTTCGCATGGGTTAAAAGTGGTTCATGCATCGAAAGTTGCCATAGATACGTTATTAAAGCTGCAGTTGGAATTGCAATCGAAATATTTCCCAGAATTGCAATAAACTGCGTCCGAATAATATTAATAATCAGTCCTGCAAGTTCAGCAATTTGTGCTGTTTTTGAACCTTTTTGGTGCTGAACTGTTGATGCTAGTGCGGCTGCAGTCATTGCTGGTTGCTTTGTTGCTACAGTAAAGTGCAAAACATGAATCAGTATAAAACCCAATGAATAATTCATGCTGTAAAGAAAAGCATGCATAAATGGTGCAAGAACTAAACGTGCTGTCAGTATTTTAAGTGTTGCCATGGTGGCAATAATCGCACCTGCACCTGCAGCTGCTTTATACATGCCAAAGAAACCTTTCTTATCGGTACTGACATAATGTTCGCCCGTCTTACTTGCATTTTCAGTGACTTGTAGTGCAATCAATTCACTATTAGTTTTGAGTAAATCACGTACACTGGTTTCACTATAGTGTGCATTGACTAAATCGGTGAGTAATTCGCCACAGAGTTGATAACGAATTTGATCATCTTCTACAAGTAAGTTGAGAAGCAGTTCAATTCGATCAATACATTGTTCTAGTAGCGATAATAAATAAGTCAAACTTAAGCTAACACCAATCCGTTTAATTGCTCGACGGATTTTTAATACCACATCGCGGCATTGTTCAATCATAACCAAAGCTTGATCTGCATCTGGAGCTATACCAATAGCAAGCTCATCTTCATCTTGATGCTGCTTCTTATACGCTTCTATAAATTCAACTATTTCACGATTTTGAACTAAAAAAGGAGATTCATATTCCTGAAGTTCTGGGTAAGCATTAATAAATTCAGGATACAGACCAATACCACTGATTCGATAGGAAAGTACTGTGATGGCTTTAACAATGTCGCGTTTAATTCCCAATTTATCGTTTTTATAACGATGACCTTGATTCAATAAGCGGAATAGTTGTTCCCATTTCTTTTCACTTATATTTTCCAGCCAATACTTATCGCTACGTTGATGAAACACTTTGCCGACCAAATCTTTGAGATCAGATTCGTCTTTTAATAAAGGTAGAAAATGTGCACCGATACGTTGTCCAAGCTGATTCCAGAAACCGTCTAAGGATAAAATCCCGCTATCAGCATATAATCCTGCTTGTTTATAGTGGTTAACCAGTTTTAGTAAGTAACCTTGAAACGCAGATGATGCATTTGGTGTGATTAAGAGTGCTTGAAGTAATTCCTCAAATTTATTTTGACTTTCTTCTAAATTGTGGCTGTCAGTAGGTCTGATACGATTGATTAATTCAATTAATATATCAGGATTGGGAACAACTTTTATGCTATCAAGTTGTTCCTGCATAAGGAGGAAAAGATCATTAAATTGTATATGCATAAGCCTTGTTAAATTTTATTGAATTCGATGTAAGGCAAGTTGCGCTAAATTATACAATGCCTGGCGATACTCAGATTCAGGTAAATGATTTAAAGCCTGAATCGCAGCATGAGTTTCTTCTGTTGCACGGCGACTACAGTAATCTAAAGCACCTGAGGTCTGAACAATTTGAATCACCCGATCCAAATCGCTTGTTCCTCCAGTTGCAATACTTTTACGGATAATCTCGTGCTCTTCACCTTGGGTATTTGCTAAGGCTGAGATTAAAGGTAAAGTGGGTTTACCTTCCATTAAATCATCACCAATATTTTTACCTAATGTTTCAGCATCAGAAGTGTAATCTAAAATATCGTCAATAATTTGGAAGGCATTGCCAAAATGGCCAGCAAATAAGCGTAAAGATTCACGATATTCAGGTTTCCCAGCAAGGATTGCAGCACCTTCAGTTGCAAGTTCAAATAAACGAGATGTTTTACCGTGAATAATATCTAAATATGTTTGTTCAGTTGTTTCAGGTTGATGTTGGGCTTGGAGTTGTAACACTTCGCCTTCAGCGATTTCACAAGTGCCAGTTGAAAAGTCTTTTAACAAAATCATATTGTCTAGATCGACAAGAAGATCGAAAGCCCGAGAAATAAGGAAATCCCCAACCAATACCGCAGTTTGGTTGTTCCAAGTCGCGTTAGCAGTTGGACGACCACGACGTAAACCAGATTCATCGACCACATCATCATGCACTAGTGTTGCAGTGTGTAACATTTCTATGATGGCTGCCAGTTTACGATAAGGCTCCATCTGTAAGTCTGTTGCACCACATGCTTTTGCTGCAAGTAGGCACATAATTGGACGCATCCGTTTACCACCAGCTTCAACAACATGTTTACTGACCGCCATTACTAAAGCAACTTTTGAGGTAATCCCTTCATTAATAAACTTGTCCATTGCAGCAAAGTCGGTTGCAACTGGAGCGAGAATATCTTGCTTAAAGTCGATGGTCATCGGGTGGGAGCCTCATGCAAATGCGTTATAAGTTGCTAGTGTAACAATTAACATGTCTCAATGTTGCTTTTGAAAGCAGACATCGTGCCTGAATCTTAATGATTTGTTCCTCCTTTGTCCAAAGATGAATAAAGCATTTAACATTCAATAGATCATTCTTTTGAGCTACATAGTAGCGGATTTGTTTTAAAAATCTATTTCAATTTTAGCTGGATCTTAAAAAAAAATTCATATTATCAAAGGGAGAATCTTAAAAAAATGAATATATGCAGATTATTTTCTATACAATGCTAATATTTGCTGGAAATGACTTGTTGTTTAATTCATTATCACTTAAAATCTTTGCCCTTGAATAACCCCCAGTGGCGTTCGTCTTAAGATCGGTATATTCCTTTATCGGCACGACGACACGGGTCAGTTGGAGTACGTTATGTACGCAGTAATCCAAAGCGGTGGTAAACAGCACCGTGTTGTTGAGGGTGAAACCCTTAAAGTAGAATTGTTGAAAGCTGAAACTGGCGCGACTATTACATTTGATGATGTATTAATGGTTGTGAATGGCGAAAGTATTCAAATCGGTGCTCCAGTTGTAGCTGGCGCAAAAGTAACTGCAGAAGTGGTTGGTCACGGTCGTCATGACAAAATTCGTATTGTTAAAATGCGTCGTCGTAAGCACTACCGTAAACAACAAGGTCACCGTCAATGGTTTACCGAGTTGAAAATTACTACGATCGCAGGTTAATCACTAGGAGTATATAGACATGGCAACTAAAAAAGCCGGTGGTTCGACCAAAAACGGTCGTGATTCGAATCCTAAAATGTTAGGTGTTAAAATGTACGGTGGTCAAGCTGTGACTGCTGGTAACATTATCGTTCGTCAACGTGGTACAGAATTCCACGCGGGTACAAATGTTGGTATGGGTCGTGACCATACTTTATTTGCTACTGCTGACGGCGTAATCAAATTTGAAGTGAAAGGTCAATTTGGCCGTCGCTATGTATCTGTTGAAGCGTAAGTTTTAATAGTGCAAAAAAGCCCGCTTTATTGCGGGTTTTTTTATCAGTTTTTTTAGCATTAAAGAAAAAACCATCTTCATCATGATGAATAATTTTCAACATATTGCACCAATAACAATACAAAACTTCTTATTTTCTCAATTATTACTGACTCAATTTGGTTTAAGATAAGCAATCTAATAAATTACATTCTGTGCCAAATATTATCTGAATATTTTAATTGAGGTGCAGACATAGAAAAGGTGGACATATGAATATGCTTCGTAAAACGATGGGTGCAGTGGCTATAAGTGCAGCGCTGTTTGCACCTGTAATGAGCACAACAGTTTTTGCAGCAACTGCTGCTTCGGAGCAACAAGCAACCGCAAATCTGGTTAAACAACTCAGTGGTGTAAAAAGCTTTACTGCAAATTTTGAGCAAACCACAAAAGCGACTCAAACAGGTAAAGTTGCACAGAAAAAGGGTTTAACCGCTCAACATATGAATCAAACTTTTAAAGGTACAATGAAGGTTGAGCGCCCTGGTAAATTCTATTGGGAAACCACGACACCCGCGAAACAGACTATTGTGACTGCAGGTCGTACAGTGTGGATTTATGATCCTGACTTACAGCAGGCTGTACGCCAAAGTTTAGATGAGCAGGTTGCTAATACACCGGCATTACTACTCAGTGGTAATACCGAGCAAATTCAAAAGGCTTATCGTATTACTCAGCCAAATGCAGGTAAAACTTACTATACCTTGTATCCAAAACAAAAAGATGGTGCTTTCCAAAGCTTGACGATTAGTTTTGGGGCGAAAAATGCACCGACTTTAATGATCTTGCAAGATTCTTTAGGTCAAACAACCACTGTGCGTTTTAACAATGTACAGGTCAATGCGGCTATCCCAGCATCTACCTTTAATTTTGTGCCACCTAAAGGTACAGATATCATAGATCAATAAACGATTTTAAATGAATAGAAGAGCAACCATAAGGTTGCTTTTTTTATGCCAATTAAACAGAACAAAGCAATAGACTCGGTCATGTTAATCAGGCGAATGATAAATAGCGACGAGCAAATAAAGTGGCTTTCAATATAAGATTATTCTATGCTCAAACAAGGGTTTGAATATAAAAATAGAGATTCTGTATGTATCGCAAAACACAATTGAAACTCAAACATTACCCAAGGATAACTGCGCAAAAATCATTTTTTAATGTTTTGAGACAAAAGTTAATCTGCGTGATTGGGCGATTTTTAAGGCGACATCGTCGTGATAAGGAAGTTAATCTATATCACAAAAAGCTTTACCAACCAGTTGAAGAAATCATCACAACTCACTTAAAAATATCAGGAATTATCCCAGATCATTTAAATGGCTTATTGTTAAGAATTGGTTCAAATCCGATTGAGATAGAAAAGCCTTCATTATTTGAGTGGTATCTTGGTCATGGAATGATTCATGCACTCAAATTACAAGCAGGTAAAGCAATCTGCTTTAAAAGCAGTATGCTGGCCACAGATACTGTACAGAAATATAAACAACGTCCCTCAATAGGTGGTTTTCGCCGTGGCGCACATGATGTTGTGAATACCAACATTTTTAAACATGCAGGAAAGCTTTGGGCAGTGATTGAAGCTGGCGCGTTTCCGATCTGCTTAGATGATGAGTTAAATGCAGAACGTTATCAGTTGTTTAATAGTGATGCTGATTTACCGTTTACGGCACATCCTCGTAAAGATATCAAAACAGGGCACCTACATGCGATTAGTTATGATGCCTTAGATCGTAAAAATGCCTATTACCAAGTGATTGATCAGCATGGCGATTTGATTCATGTGACGCAAATTTTATTACAACATGGTCCCATGATTCATGATTGTCTCATTACACAACATGAAGTTTTGGTTTTTGATTTTCCACTTACTTTTTCTATGGCTCGATTATTACGTGGCGCAAGTGTTCCGTATCAATGGAATAAACAACATCCAGCGCGTATCGGAATATTGCCTAAATATGGAAATGCTGAAAAGATTCAGTGGATTGAGCTTGAGCCATGTTTTGTTTTTCATGCGGCAAATGCTTTTCGTGATCATGAAAATAGAATTATTTTAGATGTTTTAGTACATCAGGACGATTTTGAACATTCTCAACACGCAGCTTATGAATTGCAACATGCACAATTAGAGCGTTGGAGCATTGATCTAAACTCACAGACATTAGATAGATCTGTACTCGACTCTCGGATTCAAGAATTTCCGAAAATTGATGCGCGTTTTACTGGGATTCCATATCGTTATTTATATACTTTGGGTTTTGCTGGAACTGCATTGTTCAATTGTTTATATATTCATGATTTAGAAATGCAAACATCGGTGAGTTATGATTTTGGTATACAGTGGGCAATGGGTGAAGTCACTTTTGTGGCTGAGCATGAGCACAGTGCAGAAGGGCATGGTTATTTGATGGCCTATTTACATCATTTGGACGGAGAAGCAGCTAAAGCTGTTATTTTAAAAGTAAATGGATTGGAAATTCAGCCACAAGCTGAAATTGATTTGGGGGTACATGTACCACTGGGGTTTCATTGTAGTTGGGTGGATTTAGCTTAAGGTTTGAAAATTATGACTGTAGATTTTAAACATCCATTATATCATCCAGAAACGGCCTCTAACTCTTTTATGACTGCAGATCTTATTTTGTGTTTAATCAAGTTTTATGAAGTTTTTTCAAACAGAGAATCCAGTTTTGAGCTGAGTCGTTACTACGATGTATATTTAGAAGTCACCCCAAATAAAAAAATATTAAAAGCTTTATTTTCAGTTCACAATAATTATGAAAAGTATCTTTTAAATACAATTTTCTATTGTTATGACATAAAGAAGAAAGTGTTTATTTATGATGATGCGAGTGATTTATTTGAAGAACAAATTGATGAAGTCAGATGCGATTTTGAGGATAATTTGGATGGAGTTGTCAGTCCTGCAATCACATTGAAAATGATCAAACAAGCTGGGAAGTATTTTGTTCAACATAATGAACGTGGTGCTCCACGACAGTTCCATACTTTTGTGCTAACATTTTTTAGTGATAATGATTTATTTGTAGTTTTGGCTCAACCTAGTGTTGGCCCTGACCCTGAGGATTGGATGTTTGGTGTTATTAGTGGTATTCAATGTTATTTAGTTTTTGATCTAATGAGTTTAAAAATTATAAAAAAGTATTATTTACACACAAGAAATGATTATTTAAAACATAGTTATCAACAAAAAAGATGGATAAATGCGCGTATCAACAGGAAGAAGATGTTAGCAGAAAGCAAATCTTTGAAATAACAACGCGCTTATTTACAGTGTAAATAGGTGATAATTACAATAATGAATATTAATTTAAAGGTTCTGGTTTTATGATAGGGCTATTACTAAATATGCTTTAAAGATATAGAAATGAAAGTAAATTTTAAAAGTGGTCTGATTTTTTTATCTCTTTTATCCAGTATGCTCATGGTTAGCGCATGCCAGGAAAAGCCGGAACCTCAAGCAGAACAGGCTGCAACTGCGACTCAACACGCGAAAATACCGCTGATTCAAGCCAAAGTTGAGCGAGTCAACGTGGTAAAAAAACAGTTTTGTGATGAAGATGGTTGTACACAATATGATTTGCAAACTGTTAAAAGTAATGTGTCTTGGCTAGATGATTATTTTCTAAATCGTATTAAAAAAGATGTACCTGGCGCATTTGAAAAAGATCAAAATCATGCCCAAGCTGAAAGTGAAGCGCAATCTTCAGCTAAAGGTTTAAATCAAAATTCAATTTATGTTCGTTTTATTTCACAACAAAATAATTTAGCCACTTTTGTGATCCAGACTTATACCTATGTAGCAGGTGCAGCTCATGGGATGTATCACAATGAATATGTGACATTCGATTTAACCACGCAAAAGCGCCTCGCCTTAACTGATATTCTAAAACCAAACGTGGAAGCAAAAGTGGCTGAACAGCTTTATGATGCCAATGCGAATTGGTTGATTCAAAAAGATATTACACGTGAAAAGTTGCAGTTAAGCGATAACTATTATTATGGTGTAAATGGTCTAGTTTTTGTTTATCCACTGTATGAGCTTACCTCTTATGCAGAAGGTATGCCTGAGTTAAAACTGCCGTATCAAGTTGCAAAAGATTTGATTAAAGCTGAGTATTTACCAAGTCTACCTCAAGTCGAAGCGGCTGTCGAAAAACCTGTTACACCTTAATTGCCTTCAAATCATACAATTCATGTATGTCTAATGCTCTGTCACTGTATTTTTTACAGTGAAGAGCTTACACTATAGTCAGTTTTTTTCTTACCCTTTAGATTGACTATGATCGACCCGAAATTAATCAGAAATAATATCGAGGCTGTAAACTTAGCCTTAGCCAAACGTGGTGTACAACTCAACGTTGAAGAATGGGCATCACTAGAAGCTCGCCGTAAAGAAATCCAGTCTAGAACTGAAAACTTACAGGCAGAGCGTAATTCGGGTGCGAAACAAGTTGGTCAAATCAAAAAATCTGGTGGCGATGCTTCAGAAATCATGGCACGTATGGGTGCGATTGGTGATGAAATTAAAGCTGCTGAAGTTGAATTGAATGAACTTCAAGCTGAATTAGAAGCAAAATTACTCTCTATCCCAAACATGCCACATGAGTCTGTACCAGAAGGGAAAGATGAAAGTGATAATGTTGAAGTATTCAAATGGGGCACACCGCGTCAATTTGATTTCGAAATCAAAGACCATACAGACCTTGGCGAAATGATGGGTGGTTTAGAGTTTGAAACGGCAACCAAGTTAACGGGGACACGTTTCAGTGTATTGAAAGGTCCATTAGCCCGTTTACAACGTGCATTGACCCAGTTCATGCTCGATACGCATACCCTGAAAAATGGTTATACTGAAGCATATGTACCCTATCTTGTTAATGCAGACTCATTGCGTGGTACGGGTCAACTGCCTAAATTTGAAGAAGATTTATTTAAATTACAAGGTGAAAAAGAATACTATTTGATTCCAACGGCTGAAGTTCCAGTGACGAACTTTGTACGTAATGAAATCATTGATGCTGATCGTTTACCGTTGAAATATGCTGCGCATACACCATGTTTCCGTAGTGAGGCGGGTTCTTATGGTCGTGATACTCGCGGTTTGATCCGTCAACACCAATTCGACAAAGTTGAAATGGTTCAAATCGTAAAACCTGAAGATTCAATGGATGCTTTGGAAGCATTGACAGGGCATGCGGAAGGGATCTTACAAGCATTGGGTTTACCATATCGTAAAATCGTTTTATGTGGTGGTGATATGGGCTTTGGTGCATGCAAAACTTATGATTTAGAAGTTTGGGTACCAAGCCAAGATACATATCGTGAGATTTCTTCTTGTTCAAGTATGGGAGATTTCCAAGCACGCCGTATGATGGCGCGTTATCGTGCAGATCAAAAGAAAACTGAGCTGGTACATACTTTGAATGGTTCAGGCTTGGCTGTAGGTCGCACTTTATTGGCTGTGATGGAAAATTACCAACGTGCTGATGGCTCTATTGAAGTGCCAGAAGTGTTACGCCCGTACATGGCTGGTGCAACATTTATCGATTAAATGTCGAAAACTCGATATTTGGTTCAGTTTTGTGCATAAATATTGCTTAGTACAATCAGATTTGAACTTTTGAGGAACACTGTGGAAATTTTCCCAATTTCACTAAAACTGCAAGGGCAACCTTGTCTGATTGTGGGTGGTGGGCATATTGCTTACCGCAAAGCAGTATTACTTGCAAAAGCAGGTGCAGTGATTCATGTGATTGCGCCAAATATAGAGCAAAATCTCTTAGATATTGTCCATTCAACCTATGGGCAATATCATGCGGATAAATTTGATTATCAAATTAGCCTAAGTAGCTATCGTTTGGTGATTGCTGCAACCAATGATAAAGCTGTCAATCAAGCTGTTTTTGAAGCTTGTGAAGATTTAAATGTGTTGGTCAACAGTGTTGATGATCCTCCACATTGTCGCTTTATGGTGCCTGCGATCATTGACCGTTCACCACTGGTAGTTTCAATTGCCACCAATGGTGCTTCTCCTGTTTTATCTCGCCAGATTCGTACTCAGCTCGAAGCTTCTATTCCACATGGCATGGGTAAACTTGCTGATTTTTCTGGAAAATGGCGTAAAGCAGTTAAAGAGCAGATTAGTAATCCTGATGAACGTCGAATCTTTTGGGAAGATTTATATGCCAGTCCTTTAAAAGAGCAGGTGTTTAATGACAACCTCAAAGAGGCGGATCGTTTAATTGAACAAGCTTTGACAAAATGGCAAAAACCAAAAGGTGAAGTTTATTTGGTGGGGGCAGGACCAGGTGATCCTGAGCTGTTAACTTTAAAAGCACTTAGACTGATGCAGCAAGCGGATGTGGTGATTTATGACCGTTTGGTCTCTCCAGCAATTTTAGAATTATGTCGGCGTGATGCTGAAAAAATATATGTCGGAAAAGCACGTTCTAATCATTCCGTGCCACAAGATGGTATTAATGCATTACTGGTCAAATATGCCACCGAAAACAAACGTGTATGTCGTCTAAAAGGTGGTGATCCATTTATTTTTGGTCGCGGTGGTGAAGAAATTCAAGAGCTTTTTGCAGCCAATATTACATTCCAAGTCGTCCCAGGTATTACTGCTGCATCAGGTTGTTCAGCCTATGCTGGGATTCCGCTTACACATCGTGATTATGCACAAAGCGTTCGTTTTTTGACGGGGCATTTAAAAGAAGGTTCACCAGAATTACCTTGGAATGAGCTGGTTTACGAAAATCAGACATTGGTTTTATATATGGGCTTGGTGGGACTAGAAAAAATTTGTGAAAATCTAATATCACATGGTCAACGTCCAAATATGCCAGTGGCTTTGATCTCCAAAGGGACAACCCCAGATCAAAAGGTGGTGGTTGGAACTTTGGCAGATATTGCATCAAAAGTTGAAGAAAACCATATTCAAGCGCCTACTTTGACCATTATTGGTGAAGTGGTGAATTTGCGCGAACAGTTACAGTGGCAATAATATCTGCCTAAATTTTTCTTTAAAAAACTGACATGGTCTTTTTTTAAAGTACTTAGGTTGTATTCTGATAAGTAGAGATCTCCCGTGATTCATGTTGTTTTATACGAGCCTGAAATTCCTGCAAATACAGGGAATATCATTCGTTTATGTGCCAATACAGGTGCACAATTACATCTAGTCAAGCCTTTAGGTTTTGAACTGGATGATAAAAAGTTGCGCCGTGCAGGATTAGATTATCATGAATGGGCACATATGAAAGTTTGGGAAAACTTTGCTGAATGTCTGGCACATTTAGAGGTGCAGGGGATTGATCTTGATGCGATTTATCCTTTAACTACCAAAGGTACTGAAACACCGCATACTTCAGATTTAAACCGACCTGTGGCTTTATTGATGGGGCCAGAAACACGTGGTTTACCAGAAGATGTCCGTATGATGTTCCCAAAGGCGCATTGGATTCGTTTACCTATGGCACCGAATTCACGTAGTCTGAATTTATCGAATGCCACCGCAGTGATTCTATATGAAGCATGGCGTCAACAAGGATTTAAAGAATTAAAATAAAAATCATAACCCATCGTTTAGATGGGTTTTTATTCATATTGGTTTATGATTTCCTTTTGAGAAAGAGCGATGTGATTATCTTTGCATAAAAGCGACTTCATCTGTTGGAGGCTTTAAAATGAGTAATCACAATATTTATCTTAATTTTTGCCCTTTCTTTGCTGTGTAGCAAATGTCTGAGCCAGTCATTTTTTCTATAACCGTTCCTAAATAATGTGGACAGTCTGTATCAGAGTGCTCCGACATTTGTACTTTATTATCCATACTTTAAAATAATTCAGATTTTAACTATTTGTTTGGTCCTAAATAGGTCACTGTTTCAGATTTCGGTATACCTTTATAATCTGTGATTAAGATATTCAGTTTAATTTTTTGTCCTTTTTTTAATTCAGAGCGATTCGGGAAATTTCTTAAATTTTCTTCTAAGACTTTGCCGATATAGTATTGACAACCACTATCTGCTCGGCCTACCTCTTGCGCTTTTTTTACAACACCTTTTATGTTGAGTGTTGTTTCCTCAATTTCACCTAAGCCATCTTTATTGATATATAGCGTACGTGTAGAAGTGTTTTCTAAAAGCTTAACCTCTAAATCACAAGAATTTTCATAGGACGCAAAAGCGCTATGGCTGAGGATTGCTAGAATAAAGAGCAGTGGAATTTTCATTATTTTTCTCCCTTTGATATGTTTTATTAAAATTATGCTGAGTTTAATCATATTTACAACATATCGAGCTGAGTTAAAGTCATGTTCTGAGTGTTGAGATTTATGCTTCCTGCAACAGAGCTGGCTCATTTTTTGCTTGAATTGCATCAAATTGTTTTTGTGCGCGAATCACATGTTGCACATTGCCTTCAGCCCAGAGCTTAAATGATAAAGCAGTTTGAGCAAACTCAAAGCCTAGAGAGGTTAATGCATATTCAACACGAATCACATTGTTCTCATGAATTGTACGGGTGATAAATCCATCTCTTTCCAGAATTTTTAATTTTTGCGAAAGTACTTTAGGTGAGATCCCTGTTAAGTTTTTTTTCAGTTCATTGAAGTGTTGAGAGTGCTGATGGAGTCGATAAATAATCATCAAAACCCACTTATCTGCAAATTTTTCAAAAAAAGATCGTGCCGGGCAATTTGGATGAAAAATATTAAAATTGAATGCATTAGTCATCAATCTATACCTCTATTTGGAAAGTTATAACCAAGAAATGACCAGTTACCACATAGTAACTAATTGATACTAGATTTCAAAAGTATATCATAAGTTAATCAGGTCAATACAACTTCTGCTGATTGATAGCGTTGATAGACCATTTTATATTTATGAGCGTGGTTTTAATGAAAATAACAGATGCGGTCGTTTTTATTACGGGTGCAAATCGTGGTCTAGGTTTAGCACTTGCCCAGCAAGCGATACAACGTGGCGCCAAGAAAGTTTATGCAGGCATGCGTAATCTTCAAGGTTTTAATCAACAGGGTATTATTCCGATTGTTGTAGATGTCACAGATCCCGTATCTATTCAAAAAGCTGTTGCAGAATGTGGTGATGTCAATCTATTAATCAACAATGCAGGTATTGCACGCTTAAATGAAAGTCCTGTAGACGCAAATATTGCAGCAGTGACACGGACGGTTTTAGATACCAATCTTTATGGTGTGATCAATACGACTCAGCAATTCTCTCCAATTTTAGCAAGCCATTCTGAAAGTTATATCGTCAATATTTTATCGGATGTGTCTTGGGAACCCAGCACGATGTTAGCCAGTTATGCAATTTCTAAAGCAGCAGCATGGTCATTTACCAATTCAACTCGACAATGGTTAGTTAAAGCCAATGTTCATGTGATGGGGGTACATGTCGGTTTTGTCGACACAGATTTAACCCAATCACTCGATATTGCCAAAATTTCTCCACACACAGTGGCGCAACACGTATTTGATGGAATTCAACAAAATGCCTTTGAAGTGTTGGTTGGGGAATCTACTCAACAACTCAAACAAGGTCTAACGGCAACCGTTCCAAGTTATATCAAACATTAATTTTTAAATATTTACCGTCTATATAAGAGGACTTATCATGTCAAAAATCGCTGTTGTTTATCATTCAGGTTATGGCCATACCAAAGTCATTGCAGAAACCTTTGCCAATGAAATTCAGGCAACACTTATCGAAGTGGATCAAGAAGGCAATATTCAAGATCAAGATTGGGACACTTTGGATGCCGCAGATGCAATCGTATTTGGTGCACCAACTTACATGGGCGGTGTGCCTTGGCAATTTAAAAAATTTGCAGATGCATCATCTAAGCGTTGGTTTACTCGTGCATGGGCAGACAAGGTTTTTGGTGGTTTTACCAACAGTGCAAGTATGAATGGCGATAAGCAAGTGACATTAATTTCGTTACACACTTTGGCTTCACAGCACGGTGGTATTTGGGTCAGCCTCGGTTTAGCACCTTCAAACACTAAAAGTGCTACACGTCAGGATGTGAACAGCTTAGGTGGGTCTGTGGGCTTATTGGTTCAATCACCTGCTGATGCCAATGTTGATGAAATTCCAAGCGGTGATTTAGAGACTGCAAAACAATATGCAAAACGTATCAAAGCGATTACGGAAAAATTTATTGCATCATAATTGCAGTTGATATGACTGAAATAATAAAGGCGCATAAAGCGCCTTTGTTATTTGATTACAAATGCAATAATCAATTATTCATGTTCATTATGTTGTGGTGCAGGGTAGCGGAAACCACGAGTTTTATAGGCTAAATATGCTACACCTAATACAGCCCATGCAAGTCCGAGTTTTAATGCCATTTCATCAATTTCTAACCACATCAAGAATACACTGGCAAAACCAAGAGACGGAATCACCACATAATTGATGATTTCTTTGAGTGATTTTGTTCTGCCATCACGTAAGGCGTAGCGTGAAATCACGGAGAAATTCACAAAACTAAAGGCTGTTAAAGCACCAAAGCTAATTAAGTTGACAATATGCTCAAGGTCAAGAAAACCCGCTGATAACGCAACAACACCGACAATCAAAATATTATAAGTCGGGGTATGTAATTTTGGACTGATGTGACCAAAAATCTTTTTGTTAATCACGCCATCACGACCCATTACATACATCAAACGTGATACCCCAGCATGTGCAGAAATACCAGAAGCCAGTACAGCAATGACCGCAAAATACAACACTAACTTTTTAAATGCGATGCCTGTAATTGCCGTTAGAATTGTTGCATTGCCAAGAGCTTCAAGCATCACAGGTTGAGACTCATCCAGCGGATTAAAGTAAAGATTGGCATTACTTGGGAAAAATAGCTGAATAAAATAGGTACTAAAAATAAAGATAATACCCGCGATCAACGCTGTAGAGAAAATTGCTTTTGGTAAGGTTTTTTCAGCATCTTTGGTTTCTTCTGCAAGGGATGATAACGCATCAAAACCTGTGAAAGAGAAACAAAGAATCGTTGCACCACCGATTAACGCACCAATTGCAGTCATTTCACTCCAGAATGGAGCAAGTGACCATAGTTCAGCTTTATCTGGGTTTAAGGTGCCATCTGCGTAAATACCCTGAGTTAGCAGTAAATAAACTTCATAAACAAAGTAGAAAATGATCGCAAGTTGCACCACAACAATGGTACTGTTAAATCGAGCAACAAAACGTGAACCAAATAGGTTGATCACAGTCATAATTGCAGTTAGTGCTATGACCCAGATCCAGTTATTCACATCTGGGAATAAGGCTCTTAAGTAAATATCAGCTAAAATGATGTTGACGAGTGGAGATAATAAATAATCTAACCAAGAAGACCAACCCACCATAAAGCCGACATTCGGGTGAATCGATTTTTGCGCATAGGTATAAGCAGACCCTGACGAAGGGTAGCGCTTGATCATATGACCATAACTGATAGAGGTCAGAAGAATGGCAACAAGCGCAAAAATATAAGAAGTTGGAACATGTCCATGGCTTCCGTCGGACACTAAACCAAAGGTATCAAATAAGGTAAGTGGCTGAATATACGCTAGACCAATAATGATAATATGCCACAGCACAAGATTTTTTTTCAGTTTTGCTGTGGATTGAGTCCCAGAGATATCTGTCAACGGCGTTATCCTCTTAATCGTTGATCAAGGATCAGTCATATTTATAAGGATCGTTTGAGACGAACGATCCCCCCTAAGAATAAAACAAAAGTGCGCCAATCTACTCTAAAAGGTCACATTTGTCAGTAACTTTGTTCGCTTTTTTAGCAGAAAACGTGCCATCTTGATCAAAAAATAAGTGACTGCCGATTCTGCAAGATAAAAGCCCGATGTTTAGATAAACATCAGGCTATTTACTATCGGGGGCTGTCAACATTTCATCTGGGGATGACATCACTGCAAATATAGACTTAGTGCCAATAGCTCCCTCTATATTGTCGCAATTTTAGACAATTACCAAGCTTTTTCTAAGATCGACTTTAAATCTTTAAAAGTAGCTTCTTTCGGATTGAAAATAATTGAGCCATCATTGAGTGCTTTTTCAGCAACTTCATCCAGCTGTGCTTGAGTGACTTTGCCTGTTTCACTTAGGGTGCGTGGTAGTTTGGTCAAATGATAGAGACGATCACGCATGGTATTTAACGTTTCAATGGCCTTATCTGCACGCTGGTTAGCAGGCGTTTGTGCATAAATATCAGCACCAGCAAGTGGCAGCAAGAGATCGGCAATCTTGTCACCATTGAGGTCTTTGTTGTATTCCAACACATAAGGAAGAAACAGATTCATACATAAGCCATGAGGCAAATGCGCAACTGCACCTAAAGCATGGCCAAGTGAATGTACAATACCAACCATCGAGTTAGAGAATGCGATGCCCGCCATTGTTGATGCCTGAGCAAGTTCTAAGCGACCTGTTGCATCACTAGGGTGATCCAGTACATCAAATAAACTATTGCTAATCTTCTTGATGGCAGCAGTTGCATATGCATCAGAAATTGGATTGGCTGCAATACATGTGTAGGCTTCCACAGCATGCGTCATTGCATCCATCGCTGTCATTGCAGTCAAGTGTGGTGGCAATGTTTGAGTCATACGCGGATCAAGAATAGCCGCATGTGGCATTAAGTAATTCGAGGCAAATGCCATTTTGACATTTTTTTGATTGTCCGATACCACGGCTGCCAAGGTCACTTCTGAACCTGTACCTGAGGTCGTGGGAATGACAAAAAATGGTTTAAGTGGGCGAGGGAGGTTGTGAGCGCCTGAATACTTCAGCAGATCATCACCACCTTCTGAGACTAAAATATTTGCTGTTTTAGAGGTATCAATTACTGAACCACCACCCACAGCAATAATCGCATCACAGTTATTTTCACGATAAGCTTGCGCAGCGGCACGGACTGTTTCAAGGCTTGAATCAGGTGGAACATCATCAAAAATAATGCCAATTTCAATATCTGTAGATTCAAAAGCAGCTTCGATAGGGGCCAAAAGGTGATTTGCACGTACTCCTTTATCAGTGATAATCATGGGACGCTTAGCGCCTAATGATGCGAGTTCGAAAGGAATATGTTCGAGTGCAGCATGACCAGCGATCACTTTTACAGGACAGAAAAATTCGTAATATGGTTTAGCCATGTGTTAAGCACTCCCTTTTAAATATGATTGGGCAACTTTGAGATAGATATTTGCAGCACCCGCCAATTTTTCTTTTAAGCTCAATTCTGATGGATATTCTTTTACAGCGAGCTCTGCGACCAGTTTAGGTAAAATTAATGCTTCCATTTTATTCAGACAACGGACTAAACGGATGGCATGTGCTACATCTCCGTCTGCAATCATACGGTCATTTGCAAAAGCTTGAGCTGTGCTTTCCTGAAATGAAAAGACTAAAAAAGCATGGTGAACATGTTTGAAAATAATCGACAGATCTGGTTTGCCATCTAAAGATTTAACGAGTTCAAGTTGCTTGTTTTGGTTGACTCTGGCAATAAATGAAGCGCCATTTGGAAAAACTTTCATGGATAATGTAAAACCAACAGGGAGTACTGATACTTCATGTTTAATTTCATCATCAACTTGACTCGCCATAACCAAACCTCTGCCAATCACATCCATCATGAGTTTGACATAGGCTTGTTCTAAAGCGGGTTTGATAGATTTACTTGAAATCACTCGCTAATCCCTTATATAAAATTGTACTTTTGTTTTAGAGTAATTACTCTAATTTGTTTTTAGATAAAAATAAAGCGATTTATTTGTGAATGACTTCATGGTCATTTGATTTTTTATCAATGACTTTAATATCACTAAAGTAACCACTCTGTTGAAAATACTCAATCACATCTTTCGATAGTTGGCTGTAATCAGGGTGGTTTGTGATCAGATCACAGACGCGGACCATTTCTAAACCTGCATAACCACACGGATTAATGGTATGGAAGCCGTCTAAATTACAATCAATGTTTAATGCTAAACCATGATAACTACGACCTTTACGGATTTTAAAACCGAGTGAACCAATTTTACGTTCATTGACATAAACACCCGGTGCATCAGCTTTGGCATAGGCTTCTATATGATATTTCTTGAGCAGATTGATCATTAAATTCTCTGCATAAGTGACCAATGTACGTACATTCCATTTCAAGCGGTTTAAATCAAACATGAAATAAATCACCATTTGACCGGGACCATGCCATGTCACTTGTCCACCACGATCTGATTGAACAACAGGGATATCACTGTGCATTAAAATATGCTCAGGTTTTCCTGCTTGCCCCTGAGTGAGTACATCAGGATGTTGCAATATCCAAAGTTGATCTGGAGAATTTTCATCACG
Source organism: Acinetobacter sp. AS167 (assembly GCF_037152175.1). Lineage (NCBI taxonomy): Bacteria > Pseudomonadati > Pseudomonadota > Gammaproteobacteria > Moraxellales > Moraxellaceae > Acinetobacter > Acinetobacter sp. AS167. The sequence goes on along the minus strand of NZ_JBBCMP010000004.1, from coordinate 151,606 downwards.
TTGTTCAGTAAAAGATTTCATTTCCTGAAAACGCTCGGCATAAAGCGTCAAGTCTTGATATTGACGAATAATCAGATGTGGTTTTAGAACAGCATCGTTCACAGACAAGTGCCCTTAAAATATAGAAATCGCTTTAATTATAAAGAAATTTAGTTTGGAAAAGTGAAAGCAATTGCTGATCATTTGCAAATAAACCAGAGGGGCATATTACCCTCCTTAAAATCCTGACGCATAAAAAAACACGCCATTGGGGCGTGTTTTTAAGTCATTTCAGCATTACAACGCAGTACGAATATGTTCGCAAGCCGCAAGGTCAGCATACAAGGCATGCACTTGCTCTAGTTCTTCAAAACGTAGCTGGGCTGTAATCGAATGATATTTACCTGTACGTGATGGTTGTACAACAAGTGTCGCTTCATTAAATTCAGGGAAATGTTTTACCAAAATTTCAACTACAGCACCACGTAATTCTTCCCCCGCATTACCAATCAATTTAATTGGGTAATCCATTGGAAAAACCCAAAGATCTTCTTGTAATTCGCGAGATGGAGTGCGGTCTAACATTTTTTCACCTCTAATTTATCAACAATGCCTGCATAAGTGCAGGCATTGTGTTTCTCTTAAATACTTAATGGGGTTACTCGATTGATTTTCAAGTCCCGAAAGTATTCATAGATTGAACAACTTCAAATTAGTCATTTTCAAGGAACGAACGTAAATGTTCTGAACGAGAAGGATGACGAAGTTTACGTAAAGCTTTTGCTTCAATCTGACGAATACGTTCACGTGTTACATCAAACTGTTTACCCACTTCTTCCAAAGTATGGTCGGTCGGCATATCGATACCAAAACGCATTTTTAAGACTTTCGCTTCACGTTCAGTTAAATTTTCAAGTACTTCACGTGTAGCTTCTTTTAAGCCTTCTGAAGTCGCAGCATCAACGGGTGAAGTGATGTTGCTATCTTCAATGAAATCACCAAGATGAGAATCTTCATCATCACCAATTGGAGTTTCCATAGAAATAGGTTCTTTGGCAATCTTAAGAACCTTACGAACTTTGACTTCGTCCATTTCTAGACGTTCACCTAATTCTTCAGGTGTAGGTTCACGCCCCATTTCTTGAAGTAATTGGCGAGATACACGGTTGATCTTGTTAATCGTTTCGATCATATGCACAGGGATACGAATCGTACGTGCTTGGTCCGCGATCGAACGCGTAATTGCCTGACGAATCCACCATGTTGCATAGGTCGAGAACTTATAACCACGACGGTATTCAAACTTGTCTACCGCTTTCATCAAACCAATATTACCTTCTTGAATTAAATCCAAGAATTGTAATCCACGGTTTGTGTATTTTTTCGCAATTGAAATTACCAAACGTAAGTTGGCTTCAACCATTTCCTTCTTGGCACGACGAGCTTTGGCTTCACCAATCGCCATACGTTTAGAAATGTCTTTAATTTCTTTTACGTTTAGATCAAGGTCTTTTTCAATATCAGCAATTTTTTGCTGGAATGCCAAAACATCAGGTCGAACTTTTTCTAAATAGCCTTTTTGTTCAGCAGGTGCCTTTGCAATTTGTTCATCTAACCAAGCTGGGTTTGATTCTTGACCTGGGAACGATGTACGGAATTGTGTACGGTCCATACGACCGCGGCGAACTGCATAACGCATAACCTCGCGTTCAGAAGTACGAATTTGTTCATGCGTACCACGAATCATTTCTGAAATGATGTCAAATAAACGTGGTGTAAATTTAAACATCATAAACACAGTTGCCAGCGCTTCCATTGCCTCAGTCCCTTGGGTACTGTTACGGCCATGTTGAGCAATTGCTACTTTTGCATTATTCCAAACAGCTTCTAATTCTTCAAAACGCGCTTTTGCAATTTCTGGATCTGGGCCAGATTCGCCTTCAGAATCATCATCACTTTCAGATTCTTCTTCTTCATCTTCATCATCCAACTTAACTTCTTTCGTTGGTTTTGCAGACGTATCTACTTCTTCAACGATAACTTCAGCTTCGTCTTCTAAAACCTCGGGAATCACTTCGTCAGATTCAGGATCTAGATAGCCTGATAAAATATCAGCAAGGCGACGCTCGCCAGTTTCGTAATCTTTATATTCTTGTAAAACAACTTCAACAGCATTTGGCCAATAAGCAATCGAATGTAAAACGTCACGAATACCTTCTTCAATCCGTTTGGCAATACTAATTTCGCCTTCACGTGTTAAAAGTTCAACGGTACCCATTTCACGCATATACATACGTACCGGGTCAGTTGTGCGACCTGGTTCATTTTCTACAGAGGCAAGTACTGCAGCAGCTTCTTCTTCTGCAACTTCATCGCCAGCTTCGCTATTCCCTTCAAACATTGCATCATCTGTTTCTGGTGCGCGTTCATGAACAGGAATACCAACGTCTTGAAGCATTTGGATAATGTCTTCAATCTGTTCGCTTTCGGTGATCGAGTCTGGGAGATGATCGTTAACCTCAGCGTAGGTTAAGTAACCTTGTTCTTTGCCTCGGCTAATAAGAGCCGCTACTTGGGAAGTAGGGGAATGCATTTCGCTCATCTTTACTCTCTTCTCGTTGAATCTGTGGCAATGAAAAACCGTGCATAAGCGCACAATTTCTTAAAATATATCTTTGAATAGCTCGAATATCTCATCGGAAGAAATCAGCATAAGACTGTCCGATAAAATATTTAGAAGTTAAATTCAATCAAATAGGTGGGGGTGAAATTGTTATTTTCAAGATCATCCCATGCGTATTCTATTCAGAAAGTGTCATAAAATAGTAAGACGCAGGGTGGATTATATCATTACATAAAATAGGGGCCGAAAAAAGCCCAAATTCGCATTTAAATGTAAAAAAAACCAAAAAAACTTGACAAGTTTTCTGAAGACAGATAAATAGCGCCTAGACCCATTCACTTTTTTTCATTATGAGGTAGTTTTAGTGTCTTCTACAGATTTTGAACTAGATGATAACTACGGTGATGATGATGTTAGTTTCGATGAGTCATCAAGCAAAATTAGCGCCAAAGAATCTTTAGAAAAGCGACGTTTGATCGATGATTTACTTGCTCAACGTCGTTTAGAAAAAGATTTAAAAGATTTTGATTATGACATTGATGATGACGATGATTTTGATGATGAAGATTAAAAATTCATTGGGCATGGCGTGGGAAAATGCTATGCTTAAATCTGATACAAATTTATTGGAAACAAAATGAGTGCTTTAGATTTAGACCTACTGAGTGATTATCTAGATGGTGACCAAAACGAATTTGGTCTAGATTTCGCAGCGACTCATGGTTTCTTGTGCGCAATTGCGGTTGGTCCTACTTTTGATAAATGGCTTGATGAGCTATTTGATAATAACCAAAAGAAAGTTCCAGCAGAAATCATTGTACAAATCAAAGCATGGCTTGAAGCGATTCGACAAAACTTAGCCAATGAAGAAGGAATTACATTTCCTTTTGAAATTGAAGAGGCTGATGTTGAATCAAGCTTAGGTGACTGGAGTGTTGGCTTTGTTGATGCAATGTTCCTCAATGAAGAAGCTTGGTTTGCACCAGAATATGAAGATCAAGTTGTCGATCTCACATTACCAATGATGGTGTTTAGTGGAATTGATGATGAAGATCCTCAAATGGAATCTTTCCGCCGCAATGGTCAGTTAATGGATGAGATTGCTGAAGAAATTCCTGAAAATCTAAATGAAATTTATTTGATGTACCACACACCAAATTAATTTGCGCGTATAAAAAAAGCATGCTCACTGAAAGTGGCATGCTTTTTTTATTGGTGATTTACGCCAATAGTTAAAACCGTGCAAATAATAGGCTACAACCTAAAATAAACAGTAAAAGGCCAATCACACGATTGATCACCACTTGGCGATCTAAAATTTTATTTCGTATGCTGGGATGTGCACAAAATAAGACAATCAAGCCAAACCAAACAAAATGACTCAACGAAATAAACGCACCATAAGCAAAAAGTTGAATGGTCGAACTTCCTGTAGAAGTCATCAGCTGAGCAAATAAACTGATTACAAATAAAGTTGTTTTGGGATTGAGGCTATTGGTTAAAAAACCATGTTTAAACGCTTGCCAGCTACTGATACCAACACCAATTTCATCCAGTTTTATTTTTGACTGGGTAAATGTTTTATAGCCAAGATAAATTAAATAAGCAGCGCCAATATATTGAATTGTTTGTAAAAGATAGGGCATATGATTTTTTAAAAAACCCAGACCAAGTAGGCTATAACCCACATGTATCCAGACACCACAAGCAATCCCTAGTGCTGTACTTAATCCAATATTGCGACCATATAAATAACTGTTTCTAGTCACGATAGCAAAATCAGCGCCAGGACTTATTACTGCCAAACAGGTGATTAAGATCACAGCAATCATTTCATTCACTCATGTATCCTTTTTTACACAGTTTTAATTATTTTTATATTTTTCATATATTTGTGTTGGATTAAAACGATAATATTTTGATGAAATGCATGATTTTTTGGAATGAGTGATTCTTGCCTTTGAATTCACTCAAATTTCTCAATTGGTTGGACGTTTTGAGTGCATTGAACATGTGGTGATTTTTTACGATTGCTATGGTGTATTTACTGCGGTTGGGTGAATTTTATACGGTGATGCTATTTATATATGGATTGTGTTTCAGTTGGTGGGCGTAAGAAAATATAAACGATAGGCTTATTTTATAAGTTCTATTAAAATCTATTAATCAACATATAGCTGCTTTCATCCTAGAGTTTTCTAAAGGACGAGGACGCTTTCAAGATCCATTTCGCCTGATCATTTTGATTTATGAAAGCCATAATGTTTTTGTGATTTTTTGGAATTCGCTGATTATTTGTTAGACAGCTAATGTTAAGAACATAGAGCTTGGCCAAGCAAAGACAAATTTGTCTGCTCGACTCAATGCACACAACTCTCAATGTACACAAATAGTATGTTTTAACTGAATGCTGGGAGCACAATGTTTTTAGCGCGCTTTTGATTTTTTATAAAAAAAATAAGCAACTAAAATTAAGACAATGCCAATGATCACATAGCCTACGCGACTAAAAATTTGTTGCATGAGTTCTATATTGTTTCCAAAATAATAACCCACACATGCAAGAAAGGTGGTCCAGATAATTGTCCCTACGCCGCTATAGAGCATAAATTTCCAAAAAGGCATATGACTCATCCCAGCAGGGATACTAATCAAAGAACGAACTGCAGGAACCATTCGTCCAAAGAAAACCACGCGATGTCCATATTTTTCAAACCAATCTAAAGCTTTTTTGACCTCGTCAGATTTGATAAAAAGATATTTACCGTAGCGGTCAACCCAATTAAAAATACTTTGATTTGGGATTTTTCGCCCCACCCAATACAACAATGCTGCTGCTACCAGTGAACCGATGCTTCCTGCGATAATCACACCCGATAATAATAATTGACCTTTAGATGCAGCAAATCCAGCCGATGGCATAATCACTTCTGAGGGAATTGGCGGAAAGACATTGTCTAAAAACATCAAAAGAGCAATACCGAAGTAACCAAGTTGCTCCATGATCGAAATAATCCAATCAGTCATTTTATATATAAAAATAGGGCGTTATGAACATGGTATTGTTTTCATTTATCAAAATATAGTGAGAATTTGTTGTGTTGTTAAAACATTCAAATAAAAACCGCAGTCAATGAGCTGCGGTTGAGTGAAGCATTTTAAAATTATCTCAGCTTGCGTTATGAAACTTGAAAATAGTCTCGCTATTCTCCATTCATGCTTTACGACGTATACGTCTCATGCTCAATTTTAACCTACAACGCAAGCCATTTATGAAATGCTAACAGGCCCTAAAGACGTTTGCGTTTTGCAGCAGTAATTTGTGATTGACGCATACGGAAACCTTCTTTTTGTTTCTCAGATGTTTTATCAATACAATATTTGCAAGAAACACCATGTTCATAACTTGGTAAATCGGCTTCTTCAGGAACCAGTGGCCAACCACATGCATGACATTTAATATTTTCACCTTCTTCCATACCATGTGTCACCGCAGTACGACCATCAAAAACGAAACATTCACCTTCCCACATACTCTCATCAGCAGGGGTTTCCTCAAGGTATTTTAAAATACCGCCTTTAAGGTGATACACCTCGTTAAAGCCTTCTTGAAGGAGTAATGAGGTTGATTTTTCACAACGAATACCGCCTGTACAGAACATCGCAATTTTCTTATCTTTATGCTGCTCAAGTTCTTTTTTTACATATTCAGGGAATTCACGAAAGGTTTCTGTTTTAGGGTCAATCGCACCTTTGAATGTACCTGCTTTATATTCATAATCATTACGTGTATCAATCAAAATCACGTCATCACGCGCGATGAGTTCGTTCCATTGCTTTGGATCAAGATAATGTCCAACAAGATCACGAGGTTTCACCTCTACACCTAAAGTTACGATTTCGTTCTTTAGCTTAATCTTCATCTTACGGAATGGCTTTTCATCACTATGTGATTCTTTATATTCCATGCTGTTAAAGCCTTCATTCAATAAGAATTGATGAATGACGTCAATGGCTTGACGATCGCCAGCAACAGTTCCGTTAATTCCTTCACCTGCAATAATAAGAGTACCGCAAAGGTTGATGGTTTTTACCAAGTCTAAAAGACGTTGTTGAAGATCTGCAGGATCTTGAACTTCTTTGAATTGATAAAGTGCTGCAACAACCCAACCAGAGGTCGCTTGCTGTTCTACAGGTGCAAGCTGTTCTACAGTAGCGTTCATGGAGTACTCCAAATATTTAAGATAGAATAAAATTTAAGGCGCACATTTTAGCGTGATTTACATCAATATGCGAGAAAACCCTAGTCTTTGTAGTGTTTTTTTATTCCCTGAAAAAAATGTGGGTTTTTATACTAAATATAGTGCTTTAAAATATTTTATATACCATATATAGTATTGTGAAAAGATTATTTCGTACCGAAAAAGTGTGTCACATCGTTGATGTAAGGAGTAAATTTTGAGTAACGAACGTCGGATACCTACCTTAACGCCATGTGCTGGTCGTTGTTCAACGGTATTTGGTGATTCTGTTTGTCGTGGTTGCCGTCGTTTTAATCATGAAGTGATCCAATGGAATACATATGATTCAGAGCAACGTTTAGCCGTTTGGAAAAGGCTGGATGCACAGCTCGATCAAATTTTAATTCCGATGTTACCTTTTGCCGATTTAAGACATATCGAAGGTTTTATTTTAGGTAAACGTATACGAGTGATGGACTCAGCTTCTAAAGGACGCAAGTTGTATCATGCATTAAAAATTTGTGAAAAAAATAAACATCTTGCAGAAGAGAGTGGTTTGGGAATTCAAGAGAAACAGGTAAAACCGCTTTGGGATGAATTTGAACGCCGTGTATTGGCATTGGCGAATGCGAGTTATGATTTCGCATGGTTACGCGCAGACGGTATTCGTCAAAGTATTTTACATTTGGAAGATGTTTAAGCCCAGTTCCCGTAATGATCTATTATTTAACAGACCTCAATATTTTGGCTATTTAATTTTAAGCAATGTCACTTATAAAAATTAAAACAAAAACGGGCCCTGTCATTTAATCGTACTTTAATCAAGAATACCTAATCAATATTAAAAAGCCAGTCCAAAGATTTGAACTGGCTTTTTTACTCTGTCTAAATGTAATGACTTAAAATATTTTCTTAGACATTGTGTTTTAAACGATACTGAACCAATTCTTCAATGGTAATAAGTGTTAAATGATGCGTTTGTGCATATGCTAAAACTTGAATGCCTGAAGCCATTGTTCCATCAGGATTAGTCACTTCACATAACACACCGGCGGGTTTTAAACCGGCTAAACGTGCTAAATCAATAGAACCTTCTGTATGTCCACGACGGGTTAAAACCCCCCCATTACGACCACGCAATGGAAAAACATGACCAGGGCGATTCAGATCACTTGCGACAGCACCTGTTTTAATTGCAGCATGAATAGTAGTGGTACGGTCTTTTGCAGAAACACCTGTTGTTACACCTTGTGCTGCTTCAATGGTAATGGTAAAAGCCGTTTTAAACTGACTTGAATTGTCCTGAACCATAGGTGGCAGGTCAAGGTGATCTGCTAATTCATCGGTAATGGTTAAGCAGACAATCCCTGAACCATCACGAATCATACGTGCCATAGTTTCAATATTGAGGGTTTCTGCTGCAACAATTAAATCTGCTTCGTTTTCACGATCAAAATCGTCCATGACCAAAACAGGCTTGCCTTGGCGCATATCTGCGATTGCTTGTTCGATACGTTGGTCTGCAGGCGATAGTGCAGAAAAGAAAATTTCGGGTTGAATTAAACTAGACATTGAAACGCTCTCGTAAAGTTAAAATACGGTTGAACATTTCAGGACATTTGAAATAGTGGCGTTACAAAACCTTTTCCAATAAAGAATATTGAAATTTTTAAGCTGTGACGTCGTCTTCTTTCATCCGGACTATACCGTCGGCTTTGGCATTTCACCAAATCTGCGAATCACGATTAAGCGCGATAAGCTCGTGGGCTGTTGGCTCAGGCTTGAAAATCCGTCCAATTTACCACCGGTGGGGAATTACACCCCGCCCTGAAGCGATGTGCATTTATTATAGACACTTTTTTTCTAAATGGATGCTTTTTTTTAGAATGATCAGTACTATAGATAGAACAATAGTTGCTATAGAAAATAATTAAACTTATACATTTAAAAGAATATTTGTGGTCATAGTGATCAACGAATAGCAATACAATAAGGAGACTAAGCTTGATCACGATTCAGCAAGATGTCTATTCATGGCGTAACGATGACTTTGTTAAACACTTACAGGTTTTGGGATTTTCTCTAATTGCAGTCAGTATTTTATATTTGACTGCTGCAAATTGGTTAATGTTGCCTCAGTTTTTTCAATTAGCTATTCCACAAATATTTTTATTACTCAGTGCTCTAGCGAGTATTTTTTTGGCTAAGCATGATTATTTAGTACAGTGTTTACATACAGTAAGTGGCTTGATGATTGGTTTAAGTTTGGCGGTCATAGGTCAAATTTATCAAACAGGGGCAGATAGTTATTTACTATTTTTAATCTGGTCTATTTTATTATTGCCGTGGTTGTATCGTCCGAATATTGGTGTTTTTACATTGCTCTGTATTGTCAGTCAACTCACCTTATTTTTGTTTTTTAAACAAACATTTTGGGCTGATGAATATCCAGTTACATTCTTATTTAGCTTAAATCTTCTGTCATTATTTCAGTTTTATTTTTGTCTTCGTTATTATCAAAAGTTGCGTTATCTCTTTATCCTATGGTTTGGAATTCTTTCAATTTGGCATATGGGGTTATTTTTATATGGTGATGGTGATTTGGCATTCGCCACAACCATGATTTTTAGATTGATAGACGTTAAGATCGCTTATTTAATCTCATCATTTTTTCTTCTTTCTGTCGCATTAACTTATTTTTATCGAAAAAGAGATCAGTTATGTAGTGTACTTTCAGCAGTAGGTTTAGGGATTACGTTTACGCTGGTGATTTTCAAATGGATGAATAGTCTATTTCATGAATCTGAAGTGCTAGGATTATTTTCAATTGCTTTGGTTGTTTTCGCTTGGTTTGCAATGATTACTTTCCTATTGATTAAGTTTATTCCGCAAAACAAATTTAACAATATTCCTATCGCAGTAGGTGCGTGGATTGCAGGTGTTTTATTGGCATCATTGATGCTGACATTTTGGGGTAATTTTTCCTTGATTATGGGGGCAGTTTTTGTAGTATTGGCCGCCTTTATTTTAACAAAGAAACAAGCTTTATTTTTAAGACAGTTCGCTTATTGTATATGGGTCGCAGGGCAAAATGCTGTAATTTTCCATACCTTTGAATGGACTGATCAATTCTTTCCACTTTTCTTTATTCAATTTGCCATGCTGTATCTTAGTTATTTTATTCGCAGCCATTGGTTCTTTATTTTTATCCAACTATTTGCTTTGTATTTATCAGGTATTGCGTTGATTTGGGATTTAAACGTTCTGCTTGGATTACATCGTTTTGTTGAAAATTTTTCATTTCTGGTCTTATTGAGTTATGGGTTTTATCTCGTAATGATTTGGATGCATCGTATTCAACCCAGTCAATACCAACGAAGTTTAGCATTGGCTAATTTATTAATTATTCTTTCATCCATGGGGTTCTATACACTATTTGGACAATATGAATTAGATAAAATTAGATACCTTCCTATTCTTAGCTTGGGGCTGCCTATTTTGTGGTTGGCTTTGTTTATGGCGTTGAGGATTCGTAATCAATTTAGCTTGATTGCCCAATTGATTTTATTGGCTTTTGCTGCAGTACTGATATTTTATGGCTATTTTGAAATTTTTATTTGTATCGCCATACTTTCATGGGCATTGTCACAGCACGATAAAATTGTCTATGGTTTTGCTTTAGTGACTTTGGCGTTAACCTTATGGTTTATTTACTATGCCTTGAATGTTAGTTTCCTTGTTAAAAGTCTGAGTATTTTTAGCTCAGGATTAATTTTGTTGATACTGACTTGGGTACTGCATAAATTCCAATCAAAAGAGGGGGTAAATACATGAAAAAATTCATTCCTCTTTGTCTTGCTTTAATCTGTATTATTCTTTTTCTAGGCATCATTTTTAAGAATGAACAGCATCTGAAAAATAGTCAGAGTATATATGTCCGCTTACAACCTGCAGATCCTCGTTCATTTATTCAAGGGGATTACATGGCACTGAATTATCAGCTTTACTTAGCTCCTCAGGAGACTAGATTTTCAATTGAAAATCACCTAGATTCAACCAAACCCGCTATAGAGTCTAATGAGACAATCAGTCAGGTATTCTCAGGTCATTATTATGATGATCGTATAAAAAATAAGTCCTCTGTTTTGAATTATGTAGCATTAGATCAACAGCGTCGAGTGATTCATACATATTTTGAAGCACCCAAAAATATAGCTACAGTTCTACTGATATTAAAAAATCCAAATAATCGATATACATCATTATATCCAGCTTCAAAAAGTTTTTTATTCGCTGAAGGTTTGGGGCAATGCTATCAAGCTGCACATTATGCAGAATTTAAAGTAGATCAGCAGGGGAATGCGATTCTTGCATCTCTGAGAGGAAAGCAACTACAAGATTTAGACTGTGAGAATAAACAACGTTGGCGTGATGGTTTTCGTTCTGTAAATAAATCATCATAAGCTGAGTAGGCATAAAAAACCCGCATCATTGCGGGTCTTGAATCATCTGTGTGCAATTATGCAACTTGAACAGGGATACAGTTTGCTGTGTGATTTACTGTATTGTCTGGATTTGCATATACAAGACGTGGTTTATGCGCATCAGCTTCAGCATTAGTAAAATCACCAAATGTGGCAATAATCATTAAATCACCAACATCAGCTTGAAGTGCAGCACCACCATTGACTGAAATGATGCCTGAACCTTCTTCGCCACGAATCGCATAGGTTGTAAAGCGCTTACCATTAGTCACGTTCCACATATGAATTTCTTCATATTCACGGATACCAGCTAAATCCAAAAGAATACCGTCGATTGCACAAGAACCTTCATAATGTAATTCTGCTTGTGTAACAACACAACGATGGATTTTTGCTTTTAATAAACGAGATAGCATGATTTGCGTCTCCAGAGTAGCCCTTACAATTGTTATCTTGTGTTGAAGCAACAATTTTCAATGGGGGGATGCATTTGAAAGCGCATTTTGCTCTTAAAAATGAATCATGGCAAGAAAAATTATTGAACAAAGAACATAAAATTTAGGTTTAAATTATGCTTTATAAGCATTGATTTGATTCATTGCTTGCTGAATCTCACCATTAACCAATAATTTTGTTTTGCCTAAAGCATGGTGTATTGCATCATCCATTAAAGTCTGTTCACTACTTGGTGCTTTACCCAGTACATGTCCTGAAACTTTTTCTTTAGCGCCGGGATGACCAATGCCAATACGTAAGCGATGAAAATTAGAACCAATATGAGGAACAATGTCACGTAGACCATTGTGACCACCATGTCCACCGCCAGTTTTTAAACGAATGACGCCCGGATTCATATCCAGTTCATCATGAGCGATGAGAATTTCTTCTGGTTTAATTTGGTAGAATTTTGCAAAGGGAACAACACTTTGACCAGAAAGGTTCATAAATGTTGTGGGCAATAGTAGACGAACATCTTGTCCTTCAATATTACCGCGACCACTGATTCCTTTGTACTTTGAATCAGTTTTTAATGTAATACCATATTGTTCTGCAAGGCGTTCGACGAACCAAAAGCCTGCATTATGGCGGGTTTGGGCATATTCAGAACCTGGATTACCCAAACCAATAATCAGTGAAAGTTTACTCACTCATTTACACCATTTAACATTTATGCGCGTTTAAAGTCAGCGTGCATTGGTGTGTTTTTAGCTGGGTGACGTTGTAAAGCTTGGATTTTAACGCTTTCAACTTTACCTTCGATGTTAAGATCAATAACTTCTTCAAAGAAAGAGTTATTTTCTAAAGCTTTAACAAGCTCGCGAAGTTCTAAAGTAACCGCTACAGGTTCAGCAGAACCACCATAGATGATCGCTGGAACTTTGTTTTGAAGACGAAGGCGGCGGCTCGAACCTTTCCCTTGAACTGCTTCTTCACGTGCTACTGCATTTAATACGAAGTTTGCCATGATGACATTTCCTCATTGAGTGTAATTGACTGAACTTTCGACCAGCCCAGTGATATAAAGCCCTACCAAAGAGTAGGGCTTTGAAAATTTGGCGCTATTATAGATAAGAATCGAACATTGCGCTAATAGATTCTTCGTTGTTAATACGACGAATTGTTTCAGCAACCATACTTGCTACTGAAACTTGGCGAATCTTACCAAGTTTTAATGCTTCATCTGAAAGTGGAATTGTGTCAGTAACAACCAATTCATCAATTACAGATTTGCTTAAATTTTCGAGTGCTTTACCTGATAGTACAGGGTGCGTTGCATAAGCAACCACTTTACGAGCACCAAAAGTTTTTAGTGCATCGGCAGCTTTACACAAAGTACCAGCTGTATCAACCATGTCATCGACAATCACACAGTCACGATCACGTACATCACCAATCAAATGCATCACTTGTGATTCATTCGCTTTTTGACGACGTTTATCAATAATTGCAAGGTCGATATCACCCATTTGTTTTGCAACAGCACGTGCACGAACTACACCACCAACGTCAGGTGAAACCACCATTAGGTTGTGATGTTGTTGTTGACGTAGGTCAGCAAGCAAAGCAGGCGTACCATAGATGTTATCTACAGGAATATCAAAGAAACCTTGGATTTGGTCAGCATGCAAATCGATCATTACAACACGGTCAATACCAACAGTGGTGAGCATGTCTGCTACAACTTTTGCAGTAATTGGAACACGAGTTGAACGAGGACGACGGTCTTGGCGTGCATAACCGAAGTATGGAATTACAGCAGTAATACGACCAGCACTTGCACGACGCAAAGCATCTGCCATTACTAAGATTTCCATAAGGTTATCATTCGTAGGGGCACAAGTGGGCTGTACGATAAACACGTCTTTACCACGCACATTTTCAGTAATTTCGACAGTGATTTCACCATCAGAAAATTTACCTACAGCAGCAGCTCCCAAAGGGATGTGCAAATGGCTAACGACTTTTTGGGCGAATTGTGGATGCGCAGTTCCACTAAAAACGACAAGATTGGGCATGAAGCACCCTTGGCGGTTGGCAGATTTGAATTAGATGGCAGGGGCGGCTGGATTCGAACCAACGGATGCCGAGATCAAAACCCGGTGCCTTACCACTTGGCGACGCCCCTAATGCGGCAGAATTTTAGTGTTTTTGCATGTCTCTGTCAAGGTAAATCAACATTAAATACAAATTACTATGTTCTGTCTTTTTTGAGAAAATGGCAGGGGCGGCTGGATTCGAACCAACGGATGCCGAGATCAAAACCCGGTGCCTTACCACTTGGCGACGCCCCTAATTTGATGTTGTATTTAATGGCAGGGGCGGCTGGATTCGAACCAACGGATGCCGAGATCAAAACCCGGTGCCTTACCACTTGGCGACGCCCCTAAAATACAACGATCTACAGATGAAAAATGATGGCAGGGGCGGCTGGATTCGAACCAACGGATGCCGAGATCAAAACCCGGTGCCTTACCACTTGGCGACGCCCCTATCATTACACTGTAAAATGAGTGAGTGGTGATTCATTCAAACTGTTGACCAAATAGGCTTTACAGGGTGAATACTTTAAAACATCATCAATCTTCATTTGTTCAGTGACTTCAACAAAAACACAAGCACCTGTACCTGTAAGCTTTGCTGTACCGAACTGATCTAAATACTGCATTGCTTCATCAACTTCAGGATATAAATTTCTTGCCAGTGGCTCAAAATCATTTCTAAAATTGGATGGCTTTAGCTGATAGGCGCAAAATTTAGTAGGCTTCGTATCTCTTGTCAATGTTTTTTGCGAAAAAAGTCGTTGAGTGCTGATAAAACAATCAGGTTTTAACACAATGTATTGTTTTTGATCTAAGTCTATGAATGTTAAGTGTTCACCTATACCTTCAGCCCAAGCATTACGACCATGAACAAAGATTGGAACATCTGCACCCAATTTCACCCCAAACTCAGCCAGTTGCTCAGTATTTAAACCGCACTGCCAAAGTTGATTGACCACGACCAATGTAGTGGCAGCATTGGAAGAACCACCACCTAGACCTGCACCCATTGGAATATTCTTTTCGATACGAATTTTTAAACCAGATGGCTGTGTGGCATAAGGTTTTAAAATTTGAACCGCTTTATAAATCAGATTATGTTCCAAATCGACGTTACTAAAACCTTCAAGACTGATTTCTGGTTGAGAATGTTCTGTTTGGGTGAATTCTAACCAGTCATACAAATCAATCAGCTGAAAAATACTTTGCAACTCGTGATAGCCATTTTCACGGCGACCTGTGATATGCAAAAACAAATTCAATTTTGCTGGAGAGGGAACACGAATCATAGATTTCATTGTCTAAGGTAAAGATTTAGCGGTTTTGAATCACCATTGTAATACGATTTTCCTGACCAGATTCAAGTTGTTGTTTTAAAATCAGCTTGTTGGGCAAGCTTGCTTGATTATTATAACTAAAATCTACAGTCCAGCCATCTTCAATGATTTGAGCAATACGTTGAGTATTGTCTCTTGTGATTTGTGCATTTTCAGTGGCAGGGTAGGCTTGAACCCAATCGACAATATGCGTAATAGGTGCATTCCAGCCTGTGGCTTTTTCAAGCAGTTCTTCTGGTGTTTCAGCCGAAATTGACCCTGTTTTAGCGCTGTTTAGAGTAACTTCCCCAGATTTTCCTTCAATAATGGTTTTGCCAATGCCTAAGATCCCATTCAATTGGATGTTAAAATCTTGTTGGTCTTGCGTCCATGTATAGAACGCACTGCCAGACTGTTTAGGTGTTTTTACCCCAATTTTCCCTTCAAGATTAAATTGATTTGATGGTTTTTGCTGAGGCGCTGTGGCATCAGTGGGTGCCGTAAGCGTTGGTGTGGTTGGTGCAGGCTTTACGACTTGCTGACAACCCGTGAGTGTAAAAACTGTTGCTGCAGTTAGGCTACAAAAGATCTGTGGAATGTGACGCATACAAGTCATTAACTCTTTTTAATATGTTGCGGTAATATTAATGAATCTAATTGATTTAATTGAGGATCATTTGGGTGATTTTGTTTGAGTTGTTGTAACACTTCATTAAATTGAGCTAACGCACCTTGCATATACAAGGATTTTGCATATCGAATACCGATGTTTACACTATGACTCAAATTATAAGCTTTCGATAAAATGTTTGAGGCAGCATCAAAATCATTTTGCAAGAATGTGATATATCCCAGCGTATCTAAAATCGAGGCTTGATCTGGTGCAGAGTCTAAGGCATGTTCAGCATACTTTCGCGCTTCATCTAAACGTCTATTTTGTAGTGCAAGCGTATAGGCATAAGCATTTAAATAAGCAGGATTATTGGGCTCTAAAGTTAAAAGTTGTTTCAGTGCTTTATCAAGTAAATCACGATCCTCAAATGGATCAAGAAGCAGTATTTCTGAATAGAGAATTTCAGGATCATCAGGCAAGTTCTTCACTGCTTCAGTGAGTAATCTCAATGCTGCTTTTTTATTGCCCATGCGTTTTAAAATCTCAGCTTGAGCCTGATATAAGAAACTTGCATGTTGTGGATAATTGACACGTTCTTGGGTTAAAAACCGCAAAGCATCATTCATCTTGTCTTGTCTTTCAAAAATCGAGACCAGATTACGGCGTGAAACCGTATATAAGTTCCCATCAACCAGACGATAATAGGCTTTTGCCGTTTCATCATTTTGCTTTCGTTCAGCATTTACTGCCAAATAAAAATAAGCTTCATTTTGATAACGTGACGAATAACGTAATTCCACCAAATATTGTTCAGCTTGATCTAGCTTTTTTAAATCAATCGCAGTTAAACCTGCGATAAATAGGGCTTCTTCAGCATCCGGCCAAGTTTGGATAATAGATTCTAATTTAGTTAAGGCCAATTCAGATTGATGAATCTTGATCAAATATTTAACTTCAGCTAGACGGATATCATAGTTATATTTGTTTTTACGACTACTTCGATCATACCATTTTAAAGTCGCTTCTTGGTCACCCAAAGCCTCTAATAAATTGGCTTTCATCAAAATAAAGCCAGTCACTTTTGAACGTTTTCTTAGTGCTTTATTGACAGTTTTTAGCGCTTGCTCGATTTCATCGTTTTGCGCTTCCAAACCTGCAATTAGAATAAGCACAGAAGGGTTATTTTTTTCTTTACTCGCTCTCAGTGTACTGAGCAGATTTTGACGATCTACTTCTGATTCTGGTGCAATTCCTTCTAAAATCTTTTCTAAATCAGCGTTAGGGTCAATGTTGAGAATACTGTCTAGGGTTTCTGCAGCAAGTTCGTATTCATGTGATTTGAGCGCAATATGTGCCAAGTAAAATTTTGCAGGAACATCTTCAGGTTCTTGTACAACCCAATGGGTGGCAATGTCTAAAGCGGCTTTTAAATCATTTTGTTCAATTGCAACATTCAAGGCACGTTGCTTAATGGTGGTTGAATTACTACGAATTGCGAGCACAGTATAATTGTGTAAAGCAGTTGCTGTATCATTATAAGCCAATGAAAATTCAGCAATAATACTTTGTTTTAATGCATTAGTATTATATTTCGCATGATAAAATTCTCCAGATGCTCTAATATGAGCACTAGAAGCCATGCTACCAACCAGTAAGAATGTGGTAGAATATTGCTTAATTGTCATGCCGCTTAAGCGGTTGTTTATTTGACGCAATTTTTCCGAATCCAAGTATGCTTTTTATGACACCGTTATTGCACAATAGCACAAATTTAACGAAATGATGATCTGATATGTCTTTCTTTGCATTGGGTGTCAACCATCAAACTGCCTCTGTTGAGCTACGTGAGCAAATTGCTTTTAATCCAGAACGATTAAAAGATTTATTTGCTGTAGAAAGCCTTCGCCAAAATTTGAATGATATGGTGGTGGTCTCAACATGTAATCGTACTGAAGTCTATGCCATGGCTGAAAATGCCGATATGGTATTAAATTGGCTCGCCCAAACCAATGGTATTGATGTAAAGCAATTGTCAAATCATGTATATCGTTATGAAAATACCGATGCTGTTTCGCACTTGATGCGAGTCGCAAGTGGTTTAGATTCGTTGATGCTAGGTGAGCCACAAATTCTTGGGCAGGTTAAAACAGCACTATCAATCTCAAAAGATGCTGAAATCGTCTCGCAAAACCTAAATCAAATATTTGAATATGCATTTTATGCAGCCAAACGGGTACGTTCTGAAACTGCAGTGGGTAGCCATGCTGTTTCGATGGGATATGCAGTTGCTCAACTTGCATTGCAAGTGTTTAGTAAGCCTGAACAGCTTACAGTTATGGTGGTTGCCGCAGGTGAAATGAACAGCTTGGTGGCGAAACATTTGGCTGAAATGGGTGTTGCAAAAATCCTGATTTGTAATCGAAGCCGTGAACGGGCAGAAAAATTAGCACAAGAAATAGCACATCGTGTTGAAGTAGAAATTATTCCATTTGATGAATTAACTTCGAATCTCTATCGTGCGGATGTAATTTCGAGTTGTACAGGCAGTTTGCATCAAGTCATTGCTTATGCAGATGTGAAGTTTGCTTTAAAAAAACGTCGTTATCAACAAATGCTTATGGTCGACTTAGCTGTACCTCGTGATATAGATCCAAAAGTTGAAAGTTTGGATGGTGTGTATTTATACGGTGTGGATGATCTACAAAGTGTAATTGATGAAAATTTAGCACAACGACGTCAAGCTGCGGTTGAAGCTGAAGTCATGGTTAATCAACTGGTGACCCAGTTGGTGACTCAGCAAAAAGTAAAAGAAGCGGGGAGTACAATTCAACAATTTCGTGAACACGGTGAAGAACAACGTCAGATGGAATTGTCGCATGCTTTAGAACGTATTCAGGCAGGTGAGGATACTCAACATGTACTTGAGGATTTTGCGCATCGTTTGACCCAAAAGTTATTGCATCCTTCTTCAATTTTATTACGCAATGCGGCGCAAGATGAAGATCCATCACATTTTGAGTGGATGAAAGAAAATATTCAGGATATTTTTGAACAAGAAAGAAAACCAAAAGCGAAGTGATTATTTTTTAAAATAATGTGATTTAATGTTTTTGCTTCGCCAGCTATTATTGGTGTATCTATTCGTGCGATCAAATTAGAATAATGTAATTAAGGTAATTAAAATGCTTAAAACTTTATATATTCATATTATTGTGTTTGTCAGTAGAATACTTTTCAAAGCCTGTAAAAGACAGTGATGTATTATTGAACCAAGCAATTAAGGATCTACATCGCCTCTCTATTTCGGGTGGAGTTATGGGGGTAATTGATTCAGTTGATCGATGCTATAAAAATCTCAAAAAACTAAACTATATAGCTTTTATCTAGATTATTCAGGGCGGTTATTGGATGCACTTATGGTCGAAAGTATAAATGCACACTCAGACTCTAATTTCCCTACTACCGTGTTGTTTAGTGATGAAAACTTTCAAAAACGTATATTTATAAACCTATATAAGCCTCATGACTCCTCAATGGAAGAGGCCAATAGCCATATGAATTTTTTGTATTACAAAATACTCGATAAGCTCAATGAAGCGTTTATTAAAAATTAATGATGTACCAGCTTTAAACTAATTTGTTTAGTCAGTTCATTGAGTTGTTTACGTAAATTACGTGATTCACTTAACGAAGTTGGGGCTTTAAGCTTTAATTTTAAATATTTCTCTTGCAAGGCTAAAGAGTAATCTGAAGCCAATTTATCTGCCATTTCAGGCGCTTCAGCCAAAGCCTGAATATTAGTGCGTTGGATGATTTCAGATAATTCCAAATGATAAGCGCCACATGCACCTAAAATATAATAGGTTGCAAGTTCTTGATCGTCTGGTAGCTCGTCAAAGACACGGTCAAATACGGCTAAGATCTGCGCCAATAGTTCATCTGGATGAATCAATGCGCGTAATACTTCAAAATGAATATACAAAAATGGGTGTTGCATCAAAATCGCAACAGCAAAGTCTTCATCTTTAGTACGAATATTAAATGACAATGAGGCATCTAAGCTGACTTGAGGTTGCCATTTTCGATTAAAACCTAATTTTTCTTTAAAGAATTGTCTTAATAAATAGCGATAAGAACCTTGCTTAGGCAGTAATTCCGTTAGTTGATTGAGTTCAGCCATCACCTGACTTTTGCCCTCAGGTGTAGCAACATCATAATTTTGACTTAACAATGCAAAGACAAAATCTGATAATAATGGGGATTGTTGCCATATACGTTGAAAAGTTTCAAAACCCTCTTTACGAATCAACGAATCTGGATCATGCTCTTTGGGTAGAACAAAGAATTTAAGTTCACGACCATCATTTAATAATGGCAGGGCAATTTCTAAGGTTCGACGTGCTGCTTTTTGTCCCGCGGCATCACCATCAAATGCAATTGTGATCTGATTGTTCTGCTTAAATAAAATATTTAAGTGATCAGCATTGCTGGCTGTACCTAATGTTGCTGTTGCCCCAGAAATCCCATTCTGTTGTAAGGCGATCACATCCATATAGCCTTCTACCATGAGCCAATTTTGCGCACGGTCTTTACGCCCTTCATACAAGCCGTAAAGGAGTTGATTTTTGTGGAAAACTTCAGAATCAGGTGAGTTAATATATTTCGGTTTGATTTCATCATTCAATGCGCGACCACCGAAACCGACAACACGACCTTTGTTGTCTCGAATTGGGAAAATCACCCGATCACGCAACAAATCGAAGTCACGACCACTATCACTGGTACGAATTAACCCCAGCAGTTTTAAACCTTCAATATCTTGTGGAAAGGCTTTTTCCAAATGTTGCCAATCTTCTGGTGCATAGCCTAAACGCCAATATTGGATGGTTTCGCTACTTAAGCCACGATGTTTAAAATAATTCTGCGCGACTTTACTGTTTGGCAATTGCCGTTCATAAAATTGTGCAATATTTTCTAGAAGATCATAAAGGTTACCATCTTGAGGGATTTGGTTAAAACCAGTTGGATCAAATTGGGTTGGATCGAAATGCTCTGGATCTGGATATTGGCTAAAAGCTTCGAAAGGATCAACTTCACGTGGCTGAACATAATCTGTTTTTTGCTCAGCGGGTTTAGAATCTACTAATTTATCTTCTACAGCCTTCACTGCTGGTTTAGGCTTGGATACTTCACGCTTATATGACAATTTTTTATTGTCATGATTGTCTTTAGGAAGTTCGACACCTGCATGGCTGGAGAGTTCTTTCATGACATCGACAAAGTTTCGATTATCAATATCCATTAAGAAGCGAATGGCATTGCCATTTGCCTGACAACCAAAGCAGTGATAATACTGTTTATCACGGTAAACATGAAAAGAGGGGGACTTTTCCTGATGAAAAGGGCAACAGCCTGAATAGGTGCGACCAGTTTTTTTCAATTTCACACGTTGACCAATCAGATCGACAATATCTGTGCGATCCAAAACTTGATCTATCGTGTGCTGAGGAATAGCCATAAATTTAATGTCATGTATCGTTTAAACTAATTTAAAGTTTAACGTAGTTTTGCTTCTAAAAATATCGATGAATAAAAAAGACGGGTAAAAACCCGTCTTGATTTGTCGCAATCAATATTTATTTACGTTGTCCATCATACAAACTTTCATCTGCGCGTGCGGGTTCTTTAGATACTTCACGATTTGGACGATCAAGTAAGCCAAAACTCACTTTATTCAACAAGCTTGATTTTTGTTCTGCTTGATCAGACGTTTCAGAACTCGCTTCTTGTGATACTTCTGCTTTATCACCACGACCTAAAATACCTAATGTTGCACGGTTCCACCAGCTGGCTTCTTTACGTGCTGCGCGTATATTCACTTCACCATTTGATTTAACAAGGTTCGGGTAGTTTTGCTTAAGCACGCCAATGTACTGTTGTGATGTTTCTTTATCGCCCAACTTATCATAACCATATGCCATAGTTGCTAAGGCTTCAGGAACTTGAGGGGTTTGAGGATAGTGTTCAATCACCCATTGTGAACGTTCAATCGCAGCCAAATATGCTTTACGTTTAATATTGAAACGTGCAGTATTCATTTCACTTTCAGCCAATTCTTGACCGATGTATTTCATTCGCTGTGCGGCATCAACTGAATACTGGCTTGAAGGGTAGCGACGAATTAAGTCGACAAAATTTTGATAGGCAATTTTTAAATAACCTACATCACGATGCGCTTGTTTTAATGAGGTATAGCGAAGCAAACTGTCATAGTTTTGCTCCATATTGGCTACACCACGGACATAGTAGGCATAGTCTAAATTCGGATGTTGAGGATTTAAACGGATAAAACGATCTGCCAGTGCAATTGTGCCTTCATAATCTTTTTGCTTAAATTTTGTGTAAAGCAATTCAAGCTGAGCTTGTTGTGCATATTGCCCAGTCGGAAAATAAGTATCCATTGCTTCTAACGCTTTTGCAGCATCGCCATATTGCCCACGGTCTAATGATTTTATCGCATTATTGTAATAAGTCTGCTCATTTGATTTCGGGCCTGTATCAACAACATCCTTCTTCGGATTGCTGCTACAGCCGACAAATGCAGTTGCTAAGCCTACAGTTAAAGCAAGCATTGTGACTTTATAACGTGGTAGCGACATAAAAATTCCTCTGTTTATACGGGCAATAGGCTACAATTGCGCTATTAAACCACTTTTGTCCGAATGAGCAAATGACTTCAGCACACTCTTCTAATTCTAATTTCCCAGAAAACGATTTCAATTTACTTGAAGATTCTGAGGATGCAGATAATCATAATTCTGCACCAACTGCAACACGTTTATCGTTGCAATTTCAACTGGATGAAAGCTATTTAGGGCAACGTATTGACCAAGTCGCAGCACTGGTTTGGAACGAGTTTTCTCGTGAAAAACTCAAGCAGTGGATGAAAGAAGGTCATTTGTTGGTAAATGGTAACATTGTCAAGCCTAAGTATAAATGTGAAGGCAATGAACTTCTATGTTTAGATGTTGAGTTAGAAGCACAAACTTCTGCACAACCTGAAAATATACCTTTAAATATTGTTTATGAAGATGACGATATTATGGTCATCAATAAACCAGTAGGTATGGTTGTACACCCTGGGGCTGGTAATCCAAATGGTACTCTAGTCAATGCCTTGCTTTATCATTATCCAAAATCTGCCGAATTAACTCGCGCGGGTTTAGTGCATCGTATAGATAAAGATACCAGCGGCTTATTGGTTGTTGCTAAAAATCTGGAAGCTCAATTTTCTTTAAGTAAGCAATTGGCTAAAAAAACAGTTTACCGTGTATATGACTTGATTTGTTATGGTCATATTATTGCAGGTGGTACGATTGATGAACCGATTAAGCGCCATCCTGTAGATCGTGTAAAAATGGCTATTTTACCAGGTGGCCGTGATGCAGTGACGCATTACAATGTTAAAGAACGTTTTCAAAATTTTACCCGTGTACAGGCGCAACTTGAAACAGGGCGTACTCATCAAATCCGTATTCATTTCACCTATATTGGTTATCCATTGGTGGGTGATCCAGTCTATGTTAGCCGTGTTAAAGTTCCAGCAGGCGCTTCTGAAAAACTGAGCAGTGCATTGCGTAATTTTAAACGCCAAGCTTTACATGCGTCTAAATTGGGCTTAGTTCATCCACGTACAAAAGAAGAAATGATGTTTGAAGCACCATGGGCAGATGATTTCGTTGAGTTGGTAGAAGTTCTACGTTCTGAAAATCAAGCGTATTGATTGATTTGTATTATAAAGCTGCTCAATGAGAGCAGTTTTATAAAGTTATTGGGTAACCACAACTATCTTTTGTCCTGTTGAAAAAATCGGCGTATATTTTGATTGATCCCTTACTCATTCTGATGACATTATTCTGTTTTGATAGGCAGAGTTGACCTGAAAATCTTCGAAAATAGAAGTGATTCGACTATGAAATCTTTTGCTTAAGTAATCTTTTGCAAGGTAATGATGTTGCGACATACGCTAAGTTATTTTATTTATAATAAGTTCGATTGAGGTGGTATTTTGATTAAATTAAAGACCAAAATTTTGTAGTGATATCCCTCAATAGGCATTTCATAACCACTCAAGCGTTTCTATTTTTAAAGTATCCAGAAGGATTGACGTAATGGATATAAATACTACAACTTATTAATATCCATGTTTAATTCAAGTCGAATAAGACATAAGGATCTAATTTTTTAGGGATTACCCGCTATTCAAGTTTTAATTGATATTGTTAATTTTGATTAAAGAAATAACAGTAAATTTGGTTGAAATTTTTAGCTTTACTAATCAATTAAATTAATTAAAGTATTGATCAAAGGTTGATTGAATTTGTTATAGTTATAGAGTCGTGAAATGATTTAAATAGGAAATGTGGCAGATGCAATTTGTTCAAGGATTACCTCAAGGTGTATATGTCGGACAGACACATATACAGCACCCAAAGGCTTTGCCATCTGTACAGCCTGAACTTGAAGGTTTTAATTTGGCATTGCATGTAAATGATGATCCTAAACGTGTACAACAGCATCGTATGATTTTATTAGATGAATTTGCTGAATGGGGTGTCAATAAAATCACGTGGATGACTCAGACTCACAGTACAATTTGTCATACTGTCAATGAAGAAATGACCTTTACAGCATTGGTCGGTGACGGATTAGTTACACAGAATCAAGGGCATGCTTTGATGATGATGACAGCTGATTGTTTGCCTGTTGTATTAGGCAATAAGATGGGTAGTGAAGTTGCAAACTTACATGCAGGTTGGAGAGGGTTAGCTGGGGGGATTATTGAAAATACAATTGCCAATATGAAATCTCAACCTACCTGGGCTTGGTTAGGTGCAGCGATTAGTCAAGCTTGTTTTGAAATTGGTATAGAAGTAAAAACTGCTTTTTGCTCTAAATATGCTGAATTAGAAACAGCATTTGTAAAGAGTGAGCAACAAGGTAAGTATTACGCTGATTTATATGCGATTGCACGTTACATTCTCAAACAGCATGGGGTCGATGTGATTACAGGCGGGGACCAATGTTCTTATCGACAAGATCAAGATTTCTATTCTTACCGCCGTCATGCAAAAACAGGTCGTATGGCAACTTTTGTATTTATTCATAATTAATTCTTTATTTTTAAATAGATTTATTGCAGTTTAAAAAATCTATTAATGCGTTTTCTGAACATTACAAGAATTGTTTAAAATTGAATAGATGTTAAACTTGAGCAAATTTGTTTGTTTTCAATTGATATGTCTTTATCTGCTAAATCTATCGCGATCGTTTACCACAGCCCATTTGGTCATACTGCAAAAGTTGCGAGTTATATTGCACAAGGCGCAGTAAAGATTGGTGTAACTGTCCATACCATGGATATTGAGCATATTGACTGGGATATTTTGGATCAGGCGAATGCTATTATTTTTGGTTCACCTACATATATGGGAAGTGTTACAGGTCCATTTAAAATGTTTATGGACTCGACATCTAAACGTTGGAAAAATCGTGATTGGGAGGGCAAGCTTGCTGCCGCATTTACCAATTCAGGTGGTTTAAGTGGAGATAAGCTTTCCGTCTTACAACAAATTAATATTTTTGCTATGCAACATGGCATGTTATGGTCTGGATTGCCTTTAATGCCTACAGGTGTGAAGCCTACAGATTTAAATCGTATGGCGGGTTACTTAGGGTTAATGACACAATCAGATAATGCACCTGTTGAAATTACACCGCCCTCAGGTGACTTGCAAACTGCAATATGGTTTGGAGAATATATAGCATTACTCATAAATAAAATTGCGGTATAATGATGCATTGTAATTACATAAAAAAACAAAAAAATCATAAATAAAAATCCTTTAGAATCATTGTGAAAGTTGGCTGATATAGAAAAATACTGGATTCATTGAGTTATTGACTGTGTTAAGCCTATTTTTTACTATCATTTTCATATAGTTTTGACCAATAATAAAAAATTGAGCATATGATATGGATATTAAGGCTAGAAAAATTATTAAAATCATGAAGATGATTTTAATAAATGGTCTGTTGGTTACTCCGATTTATTGTTTTGCAAACACTTTGCAGTCTGAAGGATTAACCGAATTAACAGACAAGGAGCTTTCTAAAGTCAGTGGTCAGGCATTGATGAGTTTGAGTTATATTGCACCCAATGACTCGGTGAATAAGATGCAAGGACTAGGAGTTGGTTTTTATAAACTGGGCCTTGAAGCTGATCTTGAACTGAATGCCAATATTAAAAAACTACAATTGGGTTGTGGGGGCGCAAATGGTGCAGGTGGATGTGATATTGATATTGATAATTTGAGCCTTTCTGGTCTAGCAGATACCCGTGAAGGTCGTGTAGGTTCAAGTGCAAAACTGACTAATCCATTTATAGAATTTGCGATTAAAAATCCTGATACTGCTTCGACAAGAGAAGTGGTGGGTTTACGCTTAAGTGCTGAAAAAGCATTGGGTTTGTTAACAGCAGGTACTGAAAATTCAAACTCACCAAATGGTATTAATAGTCTAAGTGGTGCTTTAAAAATTAAAGCAACAACAGGCATTGCTAATACAACTGCAAGGAATTTACAATATGCTGATACAGATATGTCTATTAAAGGTAATATCAAACTAGGCATTCTTCCAACAGCAAGTTTTCAGACAAATGACTATAATCTAGGGCTACAATCTACTGGCGCTACATTAGCAATTAATGGGAAAACTTTATACGGAAATCGTATGAATAGTGCCCTTTTAACTGGAACAGCTAAAATTGATGAGCTATTTTTCAATGGTTCAATTAAGCCAATTCTTGCAGGTATTGATTTATCTTTTTTAACATTAAATGCCAGTGGGAGTATTTCTGGTTTAACTGCAAATTTAGATATTAATCAAAGCTTAGGATACATTCACAAGCTACAATTGAATAATCCATTTTCTTTATCATTACAGCAACAATCAGTGTGGTGGCCAAACGCGGAAATTGCAGCACAAAGAGGATGGTGGCTAGCAATTGAAGATGAAATTGATATTGGCAAAGTGACACCATCGAATACAATTGATGTGACGAATGATGTTTTGAAACAAGTTGTACCTAGTTTAAATGAATACCTTGCTAAATCTGAGAATACAGTGAAATGTCCTGGTGTAATAGGTTTATCTTGTATTGCGAGTGAGGTAGCAATTGGGGAAATTAATTTGTCGGGCTCAAATCCATTATATTTTCCGATTAAAGATTTGAAATTGGCAACTCAGGATTTTGCTCCTAACTGTTATGGTTCTTTAAAATTTTGTTAAAAGACTGCTGCAAGAAAAAACCTCCATTTGGAGGTTTTTTATATTAATAAGGCATTATTTATGCATGATTCGCGATTTATCACGTTGCCAATCACGATCTTTTTCAGTTGCACGTTTGTCATGTAACTGCTTACCTTTTACCAAAGCAATCTCCAGTTTTGCCAAATGACCTTTCCAGTAACATGCTAAAGGGACACAGGTATAACCTTTTTGATTGACAGCACCAAGTAACTTTTCAAGTTCACGACGCGAGAGCAACAGTTTACGTGTGCGTGTTGCTTCAGGGACTACATGAGTAGATGCTGAAAGTAAAGGTTGAATTTGAGCACCGAAGAGAAATGCCTCGTTATTTTTAAAGGTGATATAGCTTTCAGTAATGGTCATCCGTCCAGCACGTAATGACTTGACTTCCCAACCTTGTAAAGAAAGCCCAGCTTCAAATTTTTCTTCAATAAAATAATCGTGGCGTGCACGTTTATTTTGTGCAATCGTCCCACTATTATTTTTTTTAACGACAATGTTTTTCGACATAATACAAATATTCCAAGAATAGCCTTATTTTGCCTCAAACTTGGCTTCAGGTGAAGTCATTTCACAATTAAACCCCAAGCTAAATCAAAAGAGGTTATTCGCTAATATTTAAGTTTTTGATAAACTATAGCCCTACATAACAAACTAGAGTACAAATGGATGTCTAAAACTCGTGTCATCTATCCAGGAACTTTTGATCCAATTACCAATGGCCATGTTGACTTAGTCGCACGTGCTTCAAGAATGTTTGATGAAGTTGTGGTCGCAATTGCAATTGGACATCATAAAAATCCAGTCTTTAGTTTGGAAGAACGTGTAGAGTTAGCAAAGATATCCCTCAAACATTTACCCAATGTTGAGTTTGTCGGTTTTGATGGGTTATTGGTAAATTTTGCACGTGAACAACATGCTACAGCAGTGTTACGTGGCTTAAGGGCTGTTTCAGATTTCGAATACGAATTTCAACTTGCGAATATGAATCGTCAGCTTGATCATGATTTTGAAACAGTATTTTTAACACCATCAGAGCAATTTTCATTTATTTCTTCGACGATGGTTCGAGAAATAGCACGATTGAAAGGTGATGTGGCAAAGTTTGTTCCTCAATGCGTTGTCGAAGCCTTCCATCGTAAACATCAACAAGGTTGGTAGTGTGTCTTTAATTATCACTGATGAATGTATCAATTGTGATGTATGCGAGCCTGTATGTCCAAATGATGCCATTTTTATGGGGGAGGAGATTTATGAAATCCATCCGAACCTATGTACAGAATGCGTTGGGCATTTTGATCAACCACAGTGCGCGCTTTTCTGTCCAGTCGACTGTATTCCGCTCGATCCGAACCATGTAGAGAGCCAAGAAGATTTGATGGAAAAGTATAAAAAACTAATTGCTCAAAAAAGCGCAAGCAATTAGCCAAGAAATTTGTTAGGATACGCCCCGAAGTGAGCCAGACGATCGCTGCTGTGGAGATCTCCGTGATTGAAGCAGGGGAGGAAAGTCCGGGCTTCATAGGGCAAGGTGCCAGGTAACGCCTGGGCGGTGTGAACCGACGGAAAGTGCAGCAGAGAGTAGACCGCCTTCAATATCGTTTCTTTTCGGAGAAATGGAAGGTAAGGGTGAAAGGGTGCGGTAAGAGCGCACCGCATGGCTGGTAACAGTTCATGGCATGGTAAACCCCACCGGAAGCAAGACCAAATAGGGATCCTATAGGCATGGCCCATGCTGGATCCGGGTAGGTCGCTTGAGCGTATGAGTGATCATGCGCCTAGAGGAATGATCGTTCTAGACAGAACCCGGCTTATCGGCTCACTTCGATGAATTTTATTTTAATTAGTGCTTGACGTAATATTGTTTACAGCAGATAATGCGCGCACAGTTTTAGGCTATGTAGCTCAGTTGGTTAGAGCACCGCACTCATAATGCGGGGGTCACAGGTTCAAGTCCCGTCATAGCCACCATTTTTATAGACCACGTTTCCAAAAACGTGGTCTTTTTTTATCTTCCAGATTTAAACTTTACAAATGGGACTTGGTTTTGTTAAAAACCAAGGTTCAATCCCGTACTATCTCCAATATAGGTTAGGCTACTTTTATGTGTCTTTTTATAATCATAAAGTGTTGTTTTTGATAATTTCGCCAAACCAAATTGATAAGAAAAGTTAAATTGCACCTGATTGATGTTGTATTGCGTTAAAACTTCAGCGTGTTGTCGATCAATTTTTTCTAGCAATGTTTCAGCACTATCAATGTTATCCAGATAATCTGGCTGATTTACATTTAAAATTAAAACCTGATTTGTGGATTCAGCCTCTCCGATGAAGGTATGACGACTTTCAACTTGAGCATTTTTAATGTCATGGGAGATTAAAGTAAAATCATTGGCTGACATTGCTTTGGTTTGGAAATAACCCCATAAATTGACGGAAAAAATAACAATTGTTAGCAGCGCAATGATGTAGTAATGAATATTCCATACAGCTTGACGTGGAATATTGGATTGAGCGTTTCTGAGTATTTGAGTTTCACTGAGTAGATCGTGAAGAGATTGTTGGCTATTTCCATTAAAAATTGCCAAATAGAAGCAGGCAAAAACGATACTTTGAAAAAAAGCCACAAGCAGACTGAGTAAAAGATGCTGAGTTGAATATGTTTGTAAATAACCTGCAAAGCAAAATGGAATGATAAAGATGCTTGATCTAACTAGAGAGCGCACAAATGGAATTGAAGCACCATTTAAGTCTTTTACCCTAATTTTACAAAGGATTTTCCCAATGGTTTTACCATTTCCTATCTGACTGTTAAAAGCAGCAAAATAAAATAGACAGAGGAGCGTGCCTATACATTGGAAAATAAAAGGAGAATTTTCAAAATAGGGGTACAGTATTTTGCCCGTCACTAAACAGGCTACGCCGACGGTAATACAGTCGATGATAAATGCGAATAATCGAGGAAATATAGGGGCGGCTTTTTGAGTTTCAGTAGTAATTTTAGACATGGGTTTGGTTTAATTAAGTTTATGAAAATATTAATAATTAATTTAAATTTAACGTATTATAGGGTTTTTAATGAAAAATAACCAGAAAAATATTACTGAGCTATCACGCTTTTTAGCAAGATGTATTGAACTTTGAGTTATATTTTAAATTAGCAATTTATAGTTGATTTACAAATTTAAGGCATAAAAAAACCAGCTTATCGCTGGGTTCTTTATTGCACCATTTTAATAAGACTTAAAATGGTGCCCGAGGCCAGACTCGAACTGGCACGCTTTGTGGGCGGGGGATTTTAAATCCCCTGTGTCTACCGATTTCACCACTCGGGCATGTGCGCAATAATAAAGGACAGTTTTTCTCTTGGCAAGCGTATTTATGTCGATTTGCTTTCTTTTCAATCAATTCATGTGCTTATGTTTGAAAATAAAGCATTTTAAGCCGTTAAATGAGTATTTTGTCATGATTTTTTCATCAATTTGAGATTAAAGCGAAATATTAAGCCTTTAAATTGATTGGATAAAAAAACTTAGAGGAAATCAACTTCAATGCCAAACTCAATTTCACGCCGTGAACTTATTCAAAAGTCATTAGCCAGTTTTGGGGCATTATCTATACCAGTGTCGTTGACTGCTTGTGGCAGTGATAATAACGATTCAACATCTCCTACAATAAAAGTTGAATTTTTGCATGGTGTTGCCAGTGGAGACCCGTTAAAAGATCGTGTGATTTTGTGGACACGTATTACGCCACAGGATACGTCTTTGCGTTTAGAAGTGGTTTGGGAAATTGCCACAGACGATAAATTTACTCAAGTGATCAATACTGGAAAAGTACAAACAGCATCAGCTCAGGATTTTACTGTTAAGGTCGATGCAGACAAGCTTAAGTCTGGGCAAACTTATTATTATCGTTTTAAATTTGGTTCGGTGATTTCGCCAGTAGGACGTACCAAAACATTACCTGAAACTGCCAGTTCTGTGCAGTTTGCGGTGTGTTCATGTTCAAATTATCCTGCTGGCTATTTTTATGTATATAAAGAAATGGCAAAACAAGAGGTCGATGCGATTATCCATTTGGGGGATTACATCTATGAATATGGTAAAGATGGATATGCCACAGAAGAAGCGGTAAGGCTGGGTCGTACACTGGCTGCAAACAATGATAAAGAAATTATCAAGTTGGACGATTACCGTAAGCGTTATGCTCTTTACCATACTGACAACGATCTACAGGCTGCGCATGCACGACATCCTTTTATCGTGATTTGGGACGACCATGAACTGGCAAACGATGCATGGAAAGAGGGTGCAGAGAATCATCAAGCCAATGAGGGAAATTTCTTAGACCGTAAATTGGCAGCTTTACAGGCTTATTTTGAATGGATGCCGATTCGTCCTGTATCTGCAACAGATCATTTAAATATTTATCGCCAGTTTGACTTTGGTTCATTGGTACAATTAACTATGTTGGATACGCGTATTTTGGCACGCGACAAACAACTCAATTATGCCAACTATATGACGGCTTCTGGTTTAGATATTGCTAAATTTCAGACAGATTTAACCAGTACTACGCGTACACTGATGGGGTATACCCAGCGTGAGTGGCTACAAAAGAAACTGGCACAATCTACAGCAACTTGGAATGTTTTGGGGCAGCAAGTTTTGATGGCAAAAATGTTAATTCCTGCAGAATTGCTATTGTCATTATCTGCAATTACCAGTGGAAATGTTACTGCCGAAACTTTAGCAAAAATGAATCAACAGATCATCGAGTTAGTTACTTTAAAAGTCCGTTTGAAAGGTGGTGATCCAACATTAACTGCTGCAGAAAAAGCCCGTGTGACCACAGTTGCACCCTATAATTTGGATGCTTGGGATGGCTACTATGTAGAACGTGAAATTTTATATGGCACACTCAAAGCATTAAATAAGAAAGTTGTAGTGTTGGCTGGGGATACGCATAATGCATGGTCTGCTGACTTGCATACTCAAACGGGTGATTTTGTTGGGGTTGAATTGGCAACCAGTTCGGTCTCTTCACCAGGGATGGAAAAGTATTTAAGTATTCCTTTGGCACAGCTACAACAATTTGAAATGGCATTCACCACGCTCATTGATGAATTGAATTACACCAATTTAAATCAGCGTGGTTACTTAAAAGTCAGCTTTACAGCACAGCAAGTGCAAGCGGATTGGATTTTCGTAAATAACATCAAGGAAAAAACCTATTCAGTGGATACGGCTCGTGCCCATCAAGTGGTTTTAAATAACAATTTGGTTGATGTAAAGACTATTCAGAAAAGTGCATAAATTTTCTAGCCTAAAAAAGCCGAGTTTAGATCGCTCGGCTTTTTAACGTGATAGATGGATTACATCATACTGTCCATATAGGCATCTAAATCTTCATATTTATAGGTTTTACACATTTCATTTTCATATTTTAATAGTTCTAAATGTAACTCTAAAAACTTCACTAAACGCTTTTGATAAAATTGATATTTCTCAGAATCTTTAGTCAAGAATCGCATTTTGAATTTTGCTTTTTTAGCCTGTTTATAAGCCCATAAACAGGTTTTTCGAATTTGTTGTAATTGATAATATTCGGTGTCTTTGGTGCTATCTCTAAATAAATTTTCTTTATAAAATTTGACAAAACCAAAGCTCATTGCAAAGAAAAATAACAGACCTTGCAACAGGGTACTTTCTATAAAATAAAGATTTAGTGCTTGGAGGACGATCAGTACCGCAAGCTTAAGCGGAATATTATTGAGTTGTTGGTATAAATGAGTCGAACTGTGTTTTATTTGTTTGATAATGATGGGAACAATAATCATAAAAAATAACATAATCGCTAAAGCGGCAATGCCATTGGCTTGAAAGCTATCGAATTTAGGAAAATGATTTGCAATATACTGACCTAAACTAAAGTAGATGCTGCAAAAAATCATAATCGACAAAATCCAAGGAATAAACTCCTTTGCTTCATCTAAAAGCCCTTTGGTTTTAATTTGACTATAAAATAGAAAGTTGCGCTTAAATGCTTGTGGGTATTGTTGTTGTAATTGATTTAAATAGAGGGAAACTTGCTTGTTTTGAATCATATAGGCTTCGCTTATCTAAATTTCACTTTGGATATTAACATAAAAAACAATATAAAATTTTAGGCATAAAAAAACCAGCTTATCGCTGGGTTCTTTATTGCACCATTTTAACAAGAATTAAAATGGTGCCCGAGGCCAGACTCGAACTGGCACGCTTTGTGGGCGGGGGATTTTAAATCCCCTGTGTCTACCGATTTCACCACTCGGGCTTTACAAGATTGGAGGCGGAGGTCGGAATCGAACCGGCGTACACGGAGTTGCAGTCCGCTGCATGACCACTCTGCCACCCCGCCATGTCTTGGTGATGCACATATTAGCAATCTTTGAAAAAAAAACAATACTATAATTCATGCATATGCACATAAATTCAGCATATGGAAGAAAATTGTCTAAATAATCATGTATTATTTGCAAAATTGATTCATATCTACTTTGGAGATGTGCCGTGGCATTGGTATTGGATGGTCGCGCATTAGCGAAACAAATTGAAGCAGACTTGTTGACTCGTGTTGAAGCTATAAAAGCAAAAACAGGTCGTACCCCAATTTTAGCGACTATTTTAGTGGGTGATGATGGTGCATCTGCGACATACGTACGCATGAAAGGAAATGCTTGCCGTCGTGTTGGTATGGATTCTTTAAAAGTAGAGTTAGGTAAAGAAACCACGACTGAACAATTGTTAGCTGAAATTGAAAAATTAAACGACAATCCTGATGTTCACGGGATTTTGCTACAACATCCTGTGCCTGAACAAATTGATGAGCGTGCTTGTTTTGATGCCATTTCACTTCAGAAAGATGTAGATGGCGTAACTTGCTTAGGTTTCGGCCGTATGGCAATGGGTGAGGTTGCTTATGGTTCGGCAACACCTGCAGGTATCATGACAATTCTTGAAGAAAATAAGATTGAAATCGCGGGCAAACATGCTGTTGTGGTGGGGCGTTCGGCTATTTTAGGTAAACCGATGGCAATGATGCTACTTCAAGCCAATGCAACAGTTACAATCTGTCATTCTCGCACACAAAATCTTGCTGAATTGGTAAAACAAGCGGATATTGTTGTTGGTGCAGTCGGTAAAGCTGAATTAATCCAAAAAGATTGGATTAAGCAAGGTGCTGTTGTGGTTGATGCCGGTTTCCATCCTCGTGAAGGTGGTGGTGTGGGTGATATCCAATTGGTTGGTATTGAAGAGGTAGCTGCAGCTTATACGCCAGTTCCAGGTGGCGTAGGCCCGATGACGATCACAACGTTGATTCGTCAAACTGTGGAAGCTGCTGAAAAGGCGTTAACTTAAGTTCTAATTTATTCTGAGTACAGTGAAAGCCATGCATTCACTGTGCTTAAATCTAGCCTACATTTACACAGCGATATTTATTTTTCAGTAAAAGTAGGCAACATTGTCATTGGCTTAACGCGTTTAAGATGTACTTTTAAGTATTTATATTCGAGATTCAATAAGAAGTATTGTCTCAAACCTTAGCACATGACGTTACTGTCTATCGAATATGAGGAAGAAGCTGTATTTCCTCAATATCAAAATAATAATTTTGGTCATATTTTGCATGAGCTGTACTTATCAATTTCCTAAAGCCCCACAACATTTACTTGATGCTTTGCATGAAGTAATTCCTCAATGCGAATTATTGGCGCAGCAGTTGCCTGAAAGCCCAATTTCGTTATGGTTGATTCCACCTGTTTTTCCAACAGATCGTTTGGATGATGAGGTGATTCGCCGTATTTGGAATGATACACCGTATTGGATTTTTTGCTGGGCTTCAGGTTTAGCAATGGCACAATGGCTGATTGCAGAGCCACAGCATGTAAAAGATAAAATAGTGCTGGATTTTGGTGCTGGATCAGGCGTCGTTGCAATTGCAGCCAAAATGGCAGGTGCAAAACGTGTCATCTGTTGCGATATCGACCCAATTAGTTTGGATGCTTGTCGCGAAAATGCTTTGCTTAATGATGTAGAGCTTGAATATCTAGATGATTTATATAAATCAGAACAGGTTGATGTCTTATTAGCAGCAGATGTTTTATATGATCAATCTAACCGTTTCTTTTTAGATGAGTTTTTAAAATTTTCAACAGAAGTATGGGTGGCAGATAGCCGAGTGAAAAACTTTAGTCATCCAAATTACCAAAAATTGGATGAACGAAGCGCCACCACTTGGCCTGATTTAGATGAAGCCAAAGAATTCAGAAATGTGAGTTTTTATAAGACGCTATGACAGCGTCTTATTTTATTCTGTGATTTACACCTATCTAAAATCAAGAACAGGTATAACGTACAACATGTAAAGTGCTTGGACGGGTATCTAATGCTTGGCGTGTTGCATAATCTTCACTGTTATTTAGACTTGGTGTATTAGAAAGCCCAAATGATGTACGGCTATGTCCAAGTTGAACGCCAGCCTGATCTTTTGCTATTTGCGGATTGATAATTTCATTGGTGCTTAATACAGAAATTTTATAGTTTTTGTTTGCACCCAAAACTTTTTGACATGCACGCTGTAATTTATCAGCATCCAAATCACGATCTGCACGACCTGAAAGGGTGTATGCCAGTGTTGCACTATCTGCTGTTTGATTTTCAATCTGATAACCTGTTACGCCATTGTATTGACGAGGGGTTGTTTGACATGCAGATAAAGCTAAAACGATTAATCCTAAACCTGCATAAGTGATTTTTTTCATCTTTTAAAGTCCTAGCTTTTTGAATTATTTTTAGTATGCCATAGCTTTGCAATTTTCACGATAAGTGAATTGCGTAAATAAAACAGCTTTTTCATGTAAATAAAAAAGCTGTTTTAAATGAATTAGATTGCAAACTATAGTTTGAATTAATCATCCGTAATCAGGCTATGTTTTTTGCTATCTTTCATAAAAACATAGGTGATTAGAGATAAACTGATCATAAAGGTAATGTAATAGAAGAAATAGTTTTCATGCCCAGCATTTTTAAAGCTTAACGCAACTAATTCAGCCGTACCACCAAACACAGTGTTGGCAAGTGCATAAGGTAAGGCTACACCTAAAGCACGAATATGCGGTGGAAATAATTCAGCTTTTACAACCGCATTAATGGCTGTATATCCAGTTACAATGACCATACCACTCATACATAAGAAGAAAGCCGTTTTAGGATCCGTTGTCGAGCCTAAACTATTGAAAATAGGAACGGTAAATAACACACCGAGTACACCAAAAGTGATCATAATCGGTTTACGACCAATTTTGTCAGAAAGTGCACCCACTGCAGGCTGAATCAACATAAAAATAAAGATTGCGGCTGTGGTAATTTCAGTTGCGGTGGTTTTTTCAAAGCCAGAAGTGTTAACTAAATATTTTTGTAAATAAGTCGTAAATGTATTGAAAGCTAAGGTGCCGCCCGCAGTTAGCATAATCACTGTAAATGCTTGTTTAGGATACTTGGTGAATAAAGCCAAAGCACCAGATGTTTCACCGCCATTTTTTGCTTGTTGTTGCGCTTGTTTAGATGATTCTGTTTCAACGAGACCACGACGAATCCAGAACACAACAATTGCGAGTAATGCACCAATAAAGAAAGGAACACGCCATCCCCAAGCATGTAAGGATTCTTCAGAAAGATTATGTTGCAGGATAATCAGTACGCAGAGTGCAAGTAATTGACCTGAGATCAGAGTAACATATTGGAAACTTGAGAAAAAGCCACGATGATTTTTACCCGCCATTTCAGTTAAATAGGTGGCACTTGAGCCATACTCACCACCAACACTTAAACCTTGTAATAAACGCGCAAATAAAAGCAGTGCAGGAGCAAACATCCCAACTGAATCATAAGATGGCGCACAAGCAATGATTAATGAGCCAATACACATCAATGAAACAGAAAGTGTTAAGCCGGCTTTGCGACCTTTACGGTCAGCATAAATGCCCATGATCCATGCACCGATCGGACGCATTAAAAAGCCTAAAGCGAAAACTGCAGCAGCTTGGAGAAGTTTGACGGTTTCATTACCTTCAGGAAAGAACACAGGCGCAAAATAGAGGGTAAATGCGGCATATACATACCAATCATACCATTCGACTAAATTACCAGCTGAGCCACCTAGTATAGATTTGAAACGAGTTTTTCTATCAAGTTGCGAAGTGGCAGCTTGAGGAGATGAATTGGACAAGGCAATTCTCCAAAAGAATATGCAAAATACAGCCTGTTTAACTTTCATTTTGGATGAAAATCAAAGAAGAAAATCAAACAGAGAGAATTTAAGTAAGTATGACGAGGGGATACAAATAATTACAATGGTCGTTATACGCTTGAATGAAAGCAGACCTTATTAGACTTTGGTCTTAGCTGTGTTGAGAGCTCATTATTGTTCCAAGATGAGAAATTCTATAAATAAATGAATATTTTTTTAAAACAGGCATTTAATTTTAAATATTTTATAAATTATAAGAATTTATCTCAAAGTTAAAGCCTATTTATTTGCGTCTAAATGTATGGAATATAAACAATTTAGTAAGCTGAGTTGGATGAATTTAAGAATTTAATCTAGTCGTACAGTAAGTAGTCATGCTATTTATAGTAGCTAAATGTTCATTTTTGAAAATAAAACAATAAGGTTTCACATCTATGGACTTAATGATTCGACAACAGCAAACATTAGCATTGGTTAAGGCTCGGGGCTACATCAGTATTGATGAGATTGCACAGCATTTTGCAGTTACCCCGCAAACTGTACGGCGAGATATCAATCAATTGGCAGATGCCGGACTATTACGTCGTTATCACGGTGGTGCTGCAGTAGACTCAAGCGTTACCAATACAGCATATAGTCAACGGATCAGCCATAATTTAGCTGCAAAACAGCGCATTGCAACAGCTGTTGCAAAAGCAATTCCAGATCATGCATCTTTGTTTATCAATATTGGTACAACGACCGAAGCTATTGCCCATGCTTTATTGCAACATCGCGGTTTAAAAGTGATTACCAATAATTTAAATGTGGCAAAAATTTTGAGTATTAACGATGATTTTGAAGTGCTGATCGCCAGTGGGAAAGTGCGCCCTGATGGAGGCGTGATTGGGCAAGCCACCTCCGAATTTTTTAAGCAGTTTAAAGTTGATTATGCCTTGATTGGTATCAGTGGAATTGATGAAGATGGAACGATGCTCGATTTCGATTTTCAAGAAGTGTCAGTCTCGCAAGAAATTATTCTAGGTGCTCGGCAGGTATTTTTAGCAGCAGATGAGAGCAAGTTCGGTCGCCATGCAATGATGCGCTTAGGCCATCTTTCTGAAATAGATCGGCTTTTTACCAATAAAACCCCCACTGAAAATTATTTAAAACAAATTCATGCAGCAGAAGTAGCTTTAACTGTGGTTTAGGCTAAGTTTTAAACCCATAGTGAAAACATGATAAACGTGAAATTGATCATTTTTTGATAGACATTGATTAAAAAACTATCTATTATTTTCTTAAATGAAAACAAATGAAAATATATTTTCAAAAATGATTGTGAATATATGCAAATGATCAAAGGTGGTGGCGTTTATGACACAAATCAATGAGCAACAAGCTTACTATGATATTGCTGTAATTGGTGGTGGAATAAATGGTGTTGGTATTGCCAATGATGCTGCTGGGCGTGGTTTATCTGTGTTCTTGTGTGAAAAAGATGATTTAGCCAGCCATACTTCGTCTGCAAGCAGCAAGTTGATTCATGGTGGTCTGCGTTATTTGGAACATAAAGAATTTCGTTTAGTCCGAGAGGCTTTAGCGGAGCGAGAAGTCTTACTAGCAAAGGCACCACATATCATTCGCCCTATGCGTTTTATCATGCCACATCAGCCTCATTTACGTCCTGCTTGGCTGATTCGTACGGGTCTGTTTTTATATGATCATTTGGGTAAAAGAGAGAAGCTTGCAGGTTCACATTTGGTTGAGTTTGACCCTAATACCAGCCCACTAAAAACAGCGTTCAAACGGGGTTTTGAATACTCAGATTGTGCTGTAGATGATTCACGCTTAGTGATTTTAAATGCAATGCAAGCACGTGAGAAAAATGCCACTGTGGTGACCCAAACACGCTGTATTTCAGCACAACGAGAACATGGCTTGTGGACTATTCAGTTTGAAAATGAACAGGGTATTTATCACATACAAGCGAAGGCTTTGGTCAATGCTGCAGGACCTTGGGTTGCACAATTCATTAAGCAAGAGCTTCAGTTAAAATCACAATATGGGATTCGTTTAATTCAAGGCAGTCATATTATTGTGCCGAAAATCTATGACGGTGATAAAGCCTTTATTATGCAAAATGATGATCAACGTATCGTGTTTGCAATTCCTTATCTCAATCAATACACCATGATTGGCACAACTGACCGTGAATATTTAGCAGATCCGAATAATGTTGAAATTAGTCAGCAAGAGATCGATTATCTGCTTGATGTATCCAATGATCATTTTAAAGTGCAACTAACTCAAGCCGATATTATTCAGACATTCTCAGGGGTACGCCCGTTGTGTGATGATGAGTCTGATAATCCAGCCGCAATTACCCGTGATTACACTTTGGCTTTATCGCAAGATCATGAAAATGATGCACCATTACTTTCTGTGTTTGGTGGGAAGTTAACCACCTATAGACGCTTGGCTGAATCTGCAATGGAGCATTTGCAGAAGTTTTTCCCTAAAGCTGGAAAACCTTGGACTGGAAAATCCTTGTTGCCAGGTGCTGAGAATTTAATTTCTGTTGATGGGTTGGTTTTAGAAATTCAAAATAAAATCAAAGGGCTTGATCATGAAACTTCAAGCCGCTGGGCACATGCCTATGGAACCTATACATGGAAATTTTTAAATCATTCGACATCTGTTCATGAACTTGGTCAAGATTTTAGACATGGTTTATATGCCCAAGAGGTTGATTATTTGGTTGATCATGAGTGGGCGATCACCAGTCAGGATATTTTAAAGCGCCGTACCAAGTTATATTTAAAATTTACAGAAACTGAAATTCAAGTACTGGATGAATATTTGCTTGAATTGCATGAACGCCGCGTACAGAGAAATGTTGCCTAAGCAAAAATGGTAGTATATTGCTTTGCTGAGGATGTGTTATGACCAATCAAAGGTATATAAAACGCGTCGGGTTTCAGGTTGGTAATACAATAAAATCGAATCTGCACCATGTGAACAATATTCCCAACCTGCAACAGCTGCAATAAAATAATAACGATTGCTATCGCGATCAGAAATATGAACTTCTTCATCATCACGGTCTGCGTTGATGTAGCGTAAATCAAAATGTTGATCAATCGGATAAGTCCAGTTTCCACCGCCACATTCGCCGCCTAATTGGTCAAGCAAGGTTGTTGGAGAATTATTTTGATATTCAATGCGTGAAGTTGAAATGATTTTTCCAGTTTCGGCAAAGCGCTGTTTAAGCTGCAAGTAATCTTCATTCATTTCTTTGTGATGGGTTTTTAGATCAGCCTCGCAATCAGGATTTTCTAAAGCAAAATATCTTTTGTTTGCTAACCATTCATATTGATTTTGTTGATTTAATTGCATAATGAACCAATTTTCATTGGCAAAAGTATCTGAAAATTCTGTGGTATCACTTCCGATATAGCCTTCATAAGGTTCAATAGCATTCAGCAAATGAATTTTTCCTTGCCATGCAGTATTTATTGCGGATAAATCAATTGAAATAAGCGGAAGTAAATGCTGTGCTAGAAATAGACTTGAAGGGGCGAAGACGACTTCATGGTCAGGTAACAATGTTAGATAAGGTTGAGCTGTGGTGATGTTTTTAATAGGTGTCATTACGCTTATTTTTAGATCATTGAATGATTAGATTAAATCATAAAAAAGACCGAACTCGTCGGCCTTTTTGCTCGGTTTAGTCAGTTAGCCATAGAGCGCCTAATTTTTCATCCCACTCACTTGGGGTGATGACCATACGACCTGCATTGGGGGTTAAGGTAATCTCACTGAAGAAAACATCGTCTTGAGATAATAAGAAATCAATTCGGCTATAACCATATTTAAAACAAAGATCTTCTGACAATTGAAGCATTTTATTTAATTTTTGCGGTCGTGCTAAACAGCTTGGCGTATTGTTTTTTAGATCAACGGTAAAGGGTTGCAGAATCCAAGATGTGTCATACATATTTGAATAATCTATACCTTTGCTATCTTGTACATCGACTTCGAGATATCGAGGCTGACCTTCAAAACAATGAACACGACATGTTGTAATGGTGAACTTATTGTTTTGATCAGTAAATAAATCAATATGTTGTTCGGCCAAAATTAAAGGAACAATATCTTTGTAATGCCATTCTCGTTTTCTAAAATACATATTTTGTTTAAGGTGGTGATTGAGTTTGTGCTGCGCTTTTTTGATATCAAATTGCGCTTTATCGTTACAGACAATCGCACTGCCACTGTCATGATTGCATTTTAAAACAAACTTGTTGGGAAGTTGATTAAAGTCAATTTCCTCAAAGCATTTATATACGCCAATCAGTGGAACGAAATGGGAACAACAAATTTTATCTGAAATGATTTCTCGTACTGCAAATTTATCCGCTAATTTTGTATGTAAGGGTACTCTTTCATAGATCATTCTGGCGGTGACTTTTTCATTGAAACTTTTAGGCTGATCAAAGTTCGGGGTATAACCCAATTTAGCAATAAATCTTTTAGTGAGATAGCGTCTATCTGAGACAAATTTGGCTCTAATCACTTTTGCCGAATAAATAATATTTTCAATCATGATTAAAAAAAATCAATAAAATAATGAATGTTTGAATTATAGAGAAAATATGAATTTTGTATATGGAAATAGTAATCATTTATATTTTTATTACATAATTGTAATGAATATCTAAACAATAAAGTGAAAAGAATCACTTTAATAACAAAAAGACCGCTATATGGCGGTCTTTTTGTATCACTTAATCAGAGGACTAAGCAGATTTCTTAACAGCTTCTAAAAGCTCATTTTGACGAGTTTTAAGTGCAGCTGGTAAACGTTCACCAAGTTTATCAAATAACTCAGTGTGGCTTTCAATTTCTTTGATCCACTGATCTTTGTCTTGAGAAGTCACAAGATTAAATTGGTCTTTAGTGAAGTCAGAACCTGTCCAGTTCAATTGCTCATAGGTTGGAACAAAACCAATTGGTGTTTCTACTGCTTCAGCACGACCTTCACAACGGTCAATGATCCACTCAAGCACACGCATGTTTTGACCAAAACCAGGCCAAACAAAGTTGCCTTCAGCATCACGACGGAACCAGTTTACGTTATAAATACCTGGAAGTTTATTGCCCGCAGCTTTTGCTTTAGCACCAACTTCTTCGCCCATTTCTAACCAATGAGAGAAATAGTCAGCCATGTTGTAGCCAGCAAATGGAAGCATGGCAAATGGGTCACGGCGTACAACACCTTGTTGACCTACTGCAGCTGCAGTTGTTTCAGAACCCATTGTTGCTGCTTTATAAACACCATCAACCCAGTCAAAAGCTTCTGAGATTAAAGGTACTGTATCTGCGCGACGACCACCGAAGATGAATGCAGAAATTGGTACGCCAGCTGGATTTTCCCAGTCAGCATCAATAGAAGGGCATTGACCCGCTGCAACTGTGAAGCGAGCATTTGGATGCGCTGCTTTTTCACCAGCAACATGTGGTTGGCCTTTCCAGTTGGTTAAATTAGCAGGCGCTTCTTTGGTTAGACCTTCCCACCATACGTCACCGTCATTTGTTACAGCAACGTTTGTATAGATGACATCTTTGTGAAGTGTCGCCATGCAGTTTGGATTTGTTTTGATGTTTGTACCAGGTGCTACACCAAAGAAACCAGCTTCAGGGTTGATTGCATATAAGCGACCATCTTCACCTGGCTTGATCCAAGCAATATCGTCACCTACAGTTTCAATTTTCCAACCTTCATAACCCGCTGGTGGAATCAACATCGCGAAGTTGGTTTTACCACATGCAGATGGGAATGCCGCTGCAATGTAATGTTTCTCACCTTGTGGATTGGTCACACCAAGGATCAACATGTGTTCAGCTAACCAGCCTTGTTGACGACCCATAGATGAAGCAATACGTAAAGCAAGGCATTTTTTACCCAATAATGCGTTACCGCCGTATCCTGAACCGTAAGACCAGATCTCACGAGTTTCTGGATAATGCACGATATATTTTTCAGGGTTACAAGGCCATGCAACATCTTTTTGACCTTCAGCCAACGGAGCGCCAACAGTATGTACGCAAGGAACATAATCGCCATCTGTACCCAGTACATCATAAACAGCTTTACCCATACGAGCCATTTTACGCATACTTACAGCAACATAAGGAGAATCTGTAATTTCGATACCGATGTGAGCAATGTGAGAACCTAATGGCCCCATAGAGAATGGAACCACGTACATTGTACGTCCTTGCATTGCACCATCAAACAAACCGTTAAGGCGAGTACGCATCTCAGCAGGAGCTTCCCAGTTGTTTGTCGCACCAGCATCTTCTTGTTTTTCAGAGCAGATGTATGTACGACCTTCAACACGCGCTACGTCAGACGGATCAGAATTCGCTAAATAAGAACCAGGATGTTTTTCTTGGTTCAACGCTTGCATAGTGCCGTTAGCGATCATCAAGTCGATGTAACGTTGATTCTCTTCTTCGCTTCCGTCACACCATTCAATTTTTGCAGGTTTAGTTAATTTAGCAATTTCTTCAACCCATGCAATGAGCTTGGGATGACGAACGAATTCTGGTGCGTTCACTTGGGTCATGGTGAGGCCTATCTAAAATATGTACAATTTT
This sequence comes from Acinetobacter sp. AS167, assembly GCF_037152175.1. Lineage (NCBI taxonomy): Bacteria > Pseudomonadati > Pseudomonadota > Gammaproteobacteria > Moraxellales > Moraxellaceae > Acinetobacter > Acinetobacter sp. AS167. Next base: position 107,503 of record NZ_JBBCMP010000004.1, on the reverse strand, counting down.
GTGTACAAATAATAATCTGAATGAAGGGATACTACATTCAAATTTAAGTATGAAAAAAAGTGGTGGTATTAAAACATATATTCATAAAAAAAATAAGACTAAAGGCTTAAAAGATACCAATGCTTGAGTTTTTACTAAGTGTTTGATTTTTATTGTCTAACATTGATTATTGTTTGATTTTTATTAGTATTTTAAAACGGAATGTAGGGTATTTTAATTGTAAATAATAATAGTTTACAATAAGTTGAAATTATAAGATTTACTAAATTAATTATTGATTTAATAAATGGACATAATTCGAATTTTACATAAAGGTGCTTTTATTTGTTTAGAAAATCGACGAAATTAGTGCAAATACTTCAAAATAATCAAGCTTATGGACACAGAACTCAAGCCTCTTTCAATGATTTACAATGAAAAGTCAGGTTTTCATGCCAATCAGAAAGATGATATTTATGAAAAACTCATGACCATCTGGACTTCACATGGTTTTGAAATTCAAGTTTTTGATATCAGTTCAGAGCCTGATATAAAAACCCTGATGCAAAAAATCATTCAACGTCATGCACAGTACTCAGATTGCGGTGTCATTGTCGCTGCAGGTGGTGATGGTACGTTGAATGCAGTCGCCTCGCAAATGTTAAATCAAAAAATTCCTATGGGAATACTACCTTTGGGTACTTTTAATTATGTGGCGCGTGTTCTACATATTCCCCTGAATATTTTGGAGGCAGCAAATGTGATCGCCACAGGGGAGCCGCGTGCATCACATGTGGCCTGTATCAACGATCAAATTTATCTAAATAATGCCAGTTTAGGTTTATATCCTTTATTTATTAAAAAACGTGAAGAATATAATCGTAAGTTTGGACGCTTTCCTTTAAATGCTTACACCTCTGGTTTGGATGTACTGATTCGTGACCGTAAAGAACTCAAATTAGAGATCGAAGTAGATGGACAAAAGTATCCTGTAAAAACACCACTGATTTTTTTTGGTAATAATCAACTGCAATTAAAAGAATTGAATTTAAAAATTTCAAAATGTGCAGAGGTGGGTGAGATTGCCGGTGTGGTGATCGCCAAAGGAGATAAAGCCACTTTATTTAAAACCTTGTTTCAAACCATTCGTGGAAAATTGGAAAACGCTTCCGATGTGTATAGTTTTGGTGCACAAAAAGTCATTGTTTATTCAAAAAAGCCTAAACTGACCGTTGCTGTCGATGGAGAAATTGTTTCAATGACGACCCCATTAACCTTACACGTAGAAAAAAATGCTTTAAAAATTATGGTGCCGCATGTTATTGCATCTGTCTGATCTACATTTTGGTACTGAGCGTCCAGAGTGTATACGAGCGATTCAAAAGTTTTGTGCTGTGCATAAACCAGAAGTGGTTGTGGTGAGCGGTGATTTAACTCAACGTGCTAAATTTAAAGAGTTCTATGCATGTAAACAGTTTTTAGAATCGCTAAAAATCCCTTATTTTGTGGTGCCTGGCAATCATGATATTCCTTTATATCATGTCTGGAATCGTGCCTTTAGACCATTTGGCTTATATCAACTGTTCTTTGGTAGTTTAGAACGCACTTTATTTACAGAGCATTTTTATTTAATTGGCATGAACAGTATTCGTCGGCGTTATCATACACGCGGGCATATCTCATTTGAGCAAATTCAAAATGTAAATCAGTTGTTGGTCAATGCACCGAAAAATAAATTAAAAATAATTGTTAGTCACCAACCTTTTTATACTTCAAATGAAGATCATCACTTAAAAGATTGTCCTGCTTTAGGGCAGTTTGCCATTAAAGAATGGGGACAACATCAACTGTATGCTTTATTACATGGTCATTTACATTTAGTTGCGGTCTATGATTTGAATCAAGCCTTTGCGCTAAATTTAAAGCAACCGGTTTATGAAGTTCATGCGGGTACAGCAGTTTCTCGACGCTTACATAAAAATATGCCAAACAGTTTTAATGTGATTCATCAAAATGGTGAGTTTGAGCATTATTTTTTTGATGAGCAATTACAAGATTTTATTGCGAAAAATGAGCTGAAAAATTCTGAATCAGAGCTGATTTGATACAAAAGAAGAAAAAACGTACAAATTAAATAAATTTTTTTTCATTTTCCCCTTGAAGCGTTTATTTCCATCCCCACAAATGTGACATACAAATATTTTGTCGATGACCTAGGAATAAGAAGTCATCTTCGCTGAGTAATCAATGACATTTAAAATGTCTATGGAGTTAGAAATGAGCAAGATTCGTCCTTTACATGACAACGTTGTTATTCGCCGTGTTGAAAAAGAAACTAAAACAGCAGGTGGTTTAATTTTAAGTACTTCAGCAGCTGAACAACCTGCTCAAGGTGAAATCCTTGCTGTAGGTAATGGCAAAATCACTGATAATGGCGTACGCGCTTTAGACGTGAAAGTGGGCGATAACGTATTATTTGGTGCTTACGCAGGTACTAAAGTTAAAGTTGATGGTGAAGAACTTCTTGTGATGAAAGAGTCTGATATTTTAGCGGTATTGGAAGGTTAATCTTCTGCCGTTCAAATGAGTTTTCATCCAAAACATATTGGTCAAAATTTAAAATTTATAAAGATATCTGGAGTTTAGTATGTCAGCTAAAGACGTAAAATTTGGTGATTCAGCGCGTTCAAAAATGATCGCCGGTGTAAACGTACTTGCAGATGCAGTAAAAGTAACTTTAGGTCCTAAAGGGCGTAACGTTGTTATTGATCGTTCTTTCGGTGCACCACACATCACTAAAGATGGTGTAACTGTTGCTAAAGAAATTTCTTTAAAAGATAAATTCGAAAATATGGGCGCGCAATTGGTTCGTGAAGTTTCTTCAAAAACCAATGATATCGCAGGTGATGGTACAACAACTGCAACTGTACTTGCTCAAGCGATCTTAAATGAAGGGATCAAATCTGTAACTGCGGGTATGAACCCAATGGATTTGAAACGTGGTATCGACCTTGCGGTTAGAGCTGTTGTTGAAAATATCAAAGCAACTGCTAAACCAGCTTCTGATACCAAAGCAATTGAACAAGTCGGTTCGATTTCGGCAAACTCTGATGAAACTGTAGGTAAGTTGATTGCGCAAGCAATGGAACGCGTTGGTAAAGAAGGCGTGATTACTGTTGAAGAAGGTTCAGGCTTTGAAGATGCGCTTGATGTTGTAGAAGGTATGCAGTTTGACCGTGGTTATATCAGCCCGTACTTTGCAAACAAACAAGATACTTTGACTGCTGAACTTGAAAATCCATTCATTCTTCTTGTTGATAAGAAAATTGGTAATATCCGTGAATTGATTACAGTTTTAGAAGCTGTTGCAAAAACAGGTAAACCATTACTCATCATCGCTGAAGATGTTGAGGGTGAAGCACTTGCAACACTGGTTGTAAACAACATGCGCGGTATCATCAAAGTATGTGCGGTTAAAGCGCCTGGTTTTGGTGATCGTCGTAAAGCAATGCTTCAAGATATCGCGATCTTGACAGGTGCTACTGTGATTTCTGAAGAAGTGGGTATGTCTTTAGAACAAGCAACGCTTCAAGATTTAGGTACTGCACATAAAATCACGATTTCTAAAGAAAATACTGTGATTGTTGATGGTGCTGGTGATGCAAATCAAATTGCTGAACGTGTAACTCAAATTCGTGCTCAAATCGAAGAATCAACATCTGAATACGATAAAGAAAAACTTCAAGAGCGCGTAGCTAAACTCGCTGGCGGTGTTGCTGTAATCAAAATTGGTGCTGCAACTGAAGTTGAAATGAAAGAGAAGAAAGACCGTGTAGATGATGCGCTTCATGCAACGCGTGCTGCGGTTGAAGAAGGTGTTGTTGCAGGTGGTGGTGTTGCGTTGGTACGTGCAGCTAAAGTACTTGACGGTCTTGTTGGTGCAAATGATGACCAAACTGTAGGTGTGAACATCCTTCGTCGTGCGATTGAAGCGCCACTTCGTCAAATCGTGTCTAACGCTGGCGATGAGCCATCTGTTGTGATCAATGCAGTGAAAAGCGGTGAAGGTAACTTTGGTTACAACGCTGCAACTTCACAATATGGTGATATGTTAGAAATGGGTATCCTTGACCCTGCTAAAGTAACGCGTTCTGCACTTGAGCACGCTGCATCTGTTGCTGGTTTGATGTTAACAACTGAATGTATGATTACTGATATCCCAGAAGACAAACCTGCTATGCCTGATATGGGTGGCATGGGTGGCATGGGCGGTATGATGTAATATCGTTTCAATCTCAGATCATAAAAAATCCCCGCTTTTATGCGGGGATTTTTTATGCAAGTTACTTTATTCTTGTTTTTTGTAGATTTATTATTATCCTTTTCTACTATTCGGTAAATATAAATACAATACGAAAATTGTGAGGGGGGAGTAAAATGAAAAGATTAATTTTCATTATTGTAATTAGCCTGGTGTTAACTGGATGTTTAAGTATGATGGGGCAACGACTTGAAACTAGAAATGATTTAATGCAGTCTTGGGTAGGCGAGACAGAAGAAAAAATGGGGACCACCATCTAGAAGTTATACAGTTCCGAGTGGCGCTAAAATTATTTCTTATAATGATGATTAGGGTTCTTGTGTTGAAAAATTTATGCTAGAACGCTGTAAAGTGACCAAATGGGGATATACCAATTGTTCAATGAATCTCAATCGGCCTGATAAAATAGACAAGAAAACACCAATTCCAAAACCTTCACTTTAATGAATTATTTATAGAAATAATTTTAAGAGATAAGGAATTTCGTCAAGTTAAAAATATCACAGTGCTTTGACTTGATTAACACAGCAAAGAGAAATTAGGCTTTTATAAATTGACATTTTACGCTCGGTGGAATGTTAATGTTCTCTCTAACTGATTTAAAAACAATAATTTATCTAAAAAGAATAATCACCCAAGTAAAGAAAATAATTGCTTGAGCTACAAACTGCGCAGCACTTCCCATATCTTTGGCATTTTTAGACAGTGGATGGCGTTCTAAAGAAACTCGATCAACGACAGCTTCTAATGCTGAATTAAACAGTTCTACAATGATTGCCAATAAGCACACAGCAATCATCACTGCTTGTTCAACAGAAGAGACATCAACGAAGAATGTAATCGGAATTAAAACAATATTAATCCAAACAATCTGACGGAAAGCAGCTTCATTTTGATATGCAGCTTTAAATCCTGCTAAAGAATAGCCAGTTGCATTGAGAATGCGTTTGAAACCCGTCGTACCCTTAAATGGAGAATAATCACTCATACATCAAAGCAGCTAAATTTTTAAAAAGTGTATTATTTTAAACTTAAATGGGGATTAATTTTAAACAAAAAGCACTAAGTTTAGAAAAAATTAAGCAAACATTTGAATCGTTTGCTTAATTTTTTGAATAAATCAGATGTTACTTTGCATTTGGATTGGTTTTTAAGTACGCATCCAAAGCTTTACGACCCAGCGCAGGATCATCGGTAAATACACCGTCCACACCAGCTTTAAAATACATCTCATATTCTTTATTCGCGCCAGCTTCACAACGCTTGGCTGCATCTGCTTCACCAGTACTACATTTTAAATTGTTGGCAAGGAAATTATTTTCAGGACGGAAAGTATATGGATGGACTTTTAAGTTCACAGCATGAGCATCTGTAACAAAAGAAGAAGGTGCAGTATAGCTATCATTAAAAATATACGGTTTCCATGGACCAACACCATCAGCATATTTGGCAACTTCTTTTAAACCTTGTGCTGTGGCCATATCACCATAGGTGGTTTTAATCCCTTGTACGACATAATCTGCTGGACTGATTTTCTTATCATCATAAAGCTGAATAATTTTGGCATGCTTTAAGCTTTTATGGGCTGTCAATTGGTCTTTAAAGTACTTTAAATTATTTACTTCAAATGACTGTAGATAAATCGGTGCAATTTCACGGCTATATTGGTACTTTGCCAAAGTTTTAAGCAATGGATCTTCCATGGCTAAATTTAGTTTTTGAAAATATGTTGGGTGCTTGGTTTCAATATAGAGCCCAACCACCTTACCAGTTTTTTTATAATTCTTTTCAGCCAGTTCAATGATCTGCTCAAGGGTGGGAATATTAAATTGGTCATTGTATTGGGTATTGTTCGGGCGTAACGCTGGGATACGCTCACGTGCTTTAAGTTGATTCAATTCATTTAAAGTAAAGTCTTCAGTAAACCATCCCGTTAACGATGTCCCATCGATGATTTTTGTTTTCTTACTATCTGCAAATTGGCTGAATGTACTGACATTGGTTGTACCGCCAATTTCATTTTCATGACGTGCAACCAAAACCCCATCTTTAGTCGATACTAAATCTGGTTCAATAAAATCAGCACCATCATCAATGGCTTTTTGATAACTTTCAAGGGTATGTTCAGGACGTAAAGCACTGGCTCCTCGGTGACCAACGATAATAATTTTTGGTTCCTTGTATTCGGGCGTGACGTTATCTATATTTTTATCGTCATCATTACAAGCAGTTAATAAGGCCATGATACTTACCAATAACCCAGTATTTTTAATCATATTTCTCTCAAATTCTTATAAGTAAACTGAGCGTAGTGTATGTGGTTAAATTGACACTGTGATGACATCAAGATGATGAAATCTTTTTTGTAGATTTACGATCCGAAGAAATGAATTCTTCACAGTTTCTTCATATTTAAACTTATCATTCGCTTTTCTGTTATTTTTCCTTGAGTTTTTAGTTCAAGTCACAGAATATCCATATAAAGCAGATTTAATTGTTCGAACAGCTTTAACCTCAATCCTTTGACACAGAACCTACTCTGATGCTCTCTAAATTTTTTATTCAACGTCCTATTTTTGCCTGTGTACTCGCAATTATTGTTATGGCTTTAGGCGTATTTTCAGTCTTAAATTTACCTATAGAGCGATACCCTGATATTGCTCCACCACGAATTACTGTTTCGACAACATATACAGGCGCAGATGCTGAAACGGTTGAAGAGAGTGTTACACAGGTTTTAGAACAACAAATTAAAGGGATCGACCATCTACTGTACTTTAGTTCGAGTAGTGACTCATCAGGTCGTGCCAGAATTAGTATCAGTTTTGAAAATGGAACTGACCCAGATACCGCACAAGTACAAGTACAAAATAGCATTAATGGCGTACTTAACCGTTTACCTGACGATGTACAGCGTCAAGGTGTAACGGTAAATAAATCACTTGGCGATACATTTATGGTGGTGGGTTTATATGATGAAACGGGTAAAAGTAACAATATCGAGTTAGGTGACTATTTATCTGATCATATAGAACAAGAATTATCACGGATTGAAGGGATTGGTGAAGTTGATGTATTTGGCTCACAATATGCCATGCGAATTTGGCTCAATCCGAATTTGCTTCGACAATATCAATTGATGCCCAGTGATATTCGGACAGCAATTGAGGCACAGAATACACAGGTTGCCGCTGGTGGTGTCGGCGATTTACCAGTAACTGCTGACCAATATTTAAATGCAAAAGTCACTGCTGGTTCACGTTTAAGAACTGTGGACGAATTTAAGAATATTATAGTCAAATCCAATACCGATGGAGGCTATATCTATTTAAAAGATGTGGCGCGTATTGAATTGGGCGCAGAAAACTACCAATCTTTTAATACCATCAATGGTTATCCTTCATCAGGTATGGGGATTTCTTTATCCTCAGGTGCAAATGCACTAGCAACATCGGCATTAATCAAAGCCGAGTTGGCAAAGATTTCTGAAAAACTACCACAAGGTTATAAGATTGTTTATCCACGTGATAATACGCCGTTTGTGCAAGAATCCATTAAAGAGGTGGTAAAAACATTATTAGAAGCCATCGTATTGGTGGTTCTGGTCATGTTTATTTTCCTACAAAGCTGGCGTGCAACGTTGGTTCCTACTATTACTGTTCCGATTGTAATTTTAGGTACTTTTGCGGTACTCAATGTGCTCGGTATGAGTATTAACACATTGACTTTATTTGCCTTAGTGTTGGCAATTGGTCTGTTGGTCGATGATGCGATTGTTGTGGTGGAAAATGTCGAGCGTTTGATGCATGAGCAGGGTCTAACTGCAAAACAGGCATCTATCGAGTCTATGCAGGAAATGACAGGGGCTTTGATTGGAATTACAGTGGTCTTGACGGCTGTATTTATCCCGATGGCATTCTTTACGGGTTCAACAGGTGTGATTTATCGTCAATTCTCCATTACCTTAGTGGCGGCAATGGCCTTGTCACTGTTGGTTGCATTGATATTAACCCCTGCACTGTGTGCCATTATTTTAAAACCGAACCCCAAACCCATGCGTTGGGCCACTTGGTTTAATCGCAAACTTGAAAATCTAAGACAACGTTATATTCGACTGATTCAAAAGACCTTAAATTTGAAATGGGTGGTTTTGACGATTTTTGTGGCTTTGATTGCTGTGTTTTCACTGATTTATCGGACTTTACCTACTAGTTTTATTCCAAGTGAAGATCAGGGTATGTTGAGTGTACAGTTCCGTTTAGCCGATGGTGCACCGATGTCAAGTAGTCAGGTGGTTGGAGAAAATATTCGAAGATATTTCCTTGAAAATGAAAAACAAAATGTAGATATTGTATTGATTCGTTATGGGCGTAATTTTTCAGGTACAGGACAAAATTTAGGAACAGGCTTTGTAGCCTTAAAGCATTGGGATGATCGGTCAGGTACACAAAATTCTGCGCAAGCAATTCGTGAACGTGCAACAAAATATTTTAGTCAAGATCGCAATGCTCGGATTACAGTGAGTTTGCCTGCTTCTGTAAATGGTTTGGGAGATAGTGATAGCTTAGAATTCTGGATTCAGGATATTAATGGTCAAGGTCGAAAATATTTAGACCAACAATTCAATACATTGCAGGCGCAAGCCAAACAGTTCCGATCCTTTGAGAATCTGGATAAAAAGTCCAATCCCGATAAATCTAAGTTAAAAGTTGATGTTAATCAAAAATTGGCATTGGCAAATGGACTGAGTCAAACCGCGATTAACAACACCTTGTCAGCAGCATGGGGTGGTTCTTATGTAAATGACTTTATTGATCGTGGGCGAATTAAACGAGTAATGATGCAAGGCGATGCAGAATTTCGTTCCAAGCCAGAAGACCTACAGGTATGGACGGTGCGTAATGCACAGAACCAGATGGTGCCATTTAGCAATTTCGCAACAACGCGCTGGGAAGGTGGGCCAGATGTAGTGAATCGTTTCCAAGGTTATACCGCCTTGCAAATGGAAGCCAATGCTGCGGCGCATACTAGTTCAGGTCAAGCCATGAAAGATATTCAGACCTTGATTAGTCAACAAGAGGGAATAGATGTTGCGTGGAGTGGCTTGTCATTTGAAGAACAAAAATCCAGTAGCCAAGCATGGTTACTCTATTTGATTTCAATCGGCTTTATTTTTCTTTGTCTAGCAGCTTTATATGAAAGTTGGTCGATTCCAACTGCTGTGATTGCGGCAATTCCTTTGGGGATTGGAGGCAATATTATTTTCAGTAAATTGATAGGTTTTCCAAACGACATTTATTTTCAAATTGCATTGTTGACCACGATTGGTTTGTCTTGTAAAAATGCGATTTTGATTGTTGAGTTTGCTGCTCTGTCTCAGGAAAAAGGTAAAACAGCTATTGCAGCTGCATTAGAAGGTGCAGGGCTGCGGTTACGTCCAATTCTAATGACATCATTAGCCTTTGGTGCGGGGATTATTCCATTGGTTGTTGCATTTGGTGCAGGTGCTGCCAGCCGTCAAGAAATTGGTGTAAGTGTGTTAGGTGGGGTGATCTTTGGAACAGTTTTGGTTTTACTGTTTATCCCATTTATGTATGTGTTGGTTCGCTCAATTTTTAAATCAAAAGCGCCCTCTGAGTAATGGTGTCGATTGATGGCCTTAGCTTGATCAATGTTCTTAGATGAGGATTGATCAAGCTTAAAATCATACAGAACCGTTAAAACATGTTTCACAACAAAAAACATCTTTATTTTCGTGGGATTGCAGTCCAACATGTGGCAAAAGTTTGATGGAATTTGGATCATCCTATGCAATTTTCTTTGGCACTCGTTTCAGAAATAGAAAAAGCCATTCAAAACCATCAATTTGATATCATCGAAAAACAATTTGAACAAATCAATGACGCTGATATCGCAAAAATTTTGGCAGACTTATCTTTAAATGAACAGCTGACATTGGTGGAGTATTTGCCCAATGCTGCGTACATTCTTGAGTTTTTATCACTCGAACAACAACTTAAAATTTCTGAGCATTTACCAAAAAAAATACTGGTCAATATCATTTCTGAGATGCACTCGGACGATCGTACAGATTTATTTAAGTATTTGCCTTATGCATTACAGCAAGCTGTTTATGCTGATTTAAGCACTGAAATACAACTGCAGATCCAACATTTAGCCAGATATCCAGAAGAGTCTGCTGGTGCAATCATGAGTTCAGATTATGTGACATTGTCACCTGATTTGAACATGACGCAAGCCATCAAGCAGATCAGAGCAATTGCTACAAATCGTGAAACAGTCTATTTGATTTATGTGATCAATCCTCAAGGTACGTTACTTGGGGTTGTGTCCTTACGTGAAATTATTCTTGCTGAGCCTGAACAAACCATTGCTGAAGTTATGAGTACGGATTTGATTGTAGGGGATGTTAATGAAGACCAAGAAAGTATTGCAGAGAAGTTGCATTATTATGACTTTATTGCGCTGCCTATCGTTGATGAGCAACAGCGTCTTTTAGGTATTGTCACTTATGATGATGCGATGGATGTTGTCACCGAAGAAGCCACTGAAGATTTTTTAAAATCCAGTGCAGTCTCATCTTCTCCTAAAATGAGTATTAAGACAGCGCCGATTCATTACCTATATAAGAAACGGGTATTTTGGTTGGTGATTTTAGTTTTTGGCAGCTTATTGTCTGGATTTGGGATTGCCCATTTTGAAGATATTATTGCAAAAAATATTGTGCTGGTATTCTTTTTGCCGCTTTTGGTCGGGAGTGGTGGGAATGCCGGTTCACAGTCGGCCACGTTAATGGTGCGGGCATTGGCAACGGGTGATGTACATTTAAAAGATTGGATGTACCTGATTGGGCGTGAAAGCTTGGTCGGTTTATGCTTGGGCGGAACAATGGCAATTGCTGTGTCCATTCTTGGCTACTTTAGAGGGGATGCAATGGTCGCCTTGGTTTTAGCTTTAAGTATGATGGGTATAGTATTGATGGGCTGCTTAATAGGGATGAGTCTGCCATTTATATTAAATCGTTTAAAGCTGGATCCAGCAAGTGCTTCGGCACCTTTAGTCACTTCGATTTGTGATGCAACAGGTGTTATCGTTTACTTATGTATTGCATCGATTATTTTATAAGACATGGCTGAAGGGTATAAGCTTTAAAAATGCTTGGCTGATCATGTTTAATTAGCAATATCTTTTCTTAAATCACGACAACTGGGAATATCTGTATAGCGATATACCTGATAACCTGCTTGCTCTAACATCTCGTCACGTTGTGCATCGATATGCTCTTTGCCAAGGTGACTGGGATCATCGAGTTCAATAATAGCAATTACTTCAAGCTGTTTATCGAGTAAAACAAAATCGGTCACTTTACGATTGAATTTGGAACGCAATTTAAATTGATTGCAATCAATTAATGCGCTAAACGCGACTTGCGCAAGTACATGATGTTGTGGAAAGGCTTCATTTAAACGGAAAAACATTTTCTGTTCAAAAGGGGTGATCACACGTTTTGCATAATAATGTTTATTTCGAAATAAATACTGACCAAAGCAGGCAAGCAATAAAGCAATGGTTGCGATACTGCCAATCAATAAAAATAAAATTTGATGTAAATCGAGAGACATAAGCGATCGGTATCATATAGACAAGAAAAAACCCACTCAATCATGAGTGGGTTTTTAAAATCTGGCTCTCCAACCTGGGCTCGAACCAGGGACCTGCGGATTAACAGTCCGTCGCTCTACCGACTGAGCTATTGGAGAATCTGGAACGCATTTTAGGGATGAAATGGGAATGGGTCAAGGAAAAATTGTTAAATCCATCATAAAAAAGCATTATTTGCTAAATATTTGATCATTCTGAATAAAAGTAAATCTGAATAAAAATTAAAGTTGTTTTAAGCGTTCTGAAATTGAGAGTGAAATCAATTATAGTCAACCTGTCAAAAAAACTCAGACTCAAGAATATAATTTCTATTAATATTTTTAATTAAATCAATTTTATGGAAAAAATAAATTGTTAATTATAAAAAGCTTGCAACACCACATCTTACATTCAAAGTTTAAATTCCTTTGCGTAGGCGATGCCAAACCTTGCGCTGCTAACAAAGCAGTGCTTTGTTTTTGCTCATGGGCGAGGGGGACGTCCTGTACCTCCGCCCAACGGCGACATCCCTGTCGCCCCGCGGTAGGATAACCATCTAGGATTCAAAAGTACAAAAATGAATTGATAACTAACATTTTCTAAAATTTGATACAAAAACATAAGCTTTATTTATAATCAATGACTTGTATGAATAATTAAATGATTTGACCCTACATCTTTTCTTTATAGAAAATAAAGATATAAAAAAGCCCACTGCATGATGAGTGGGCTTTTTAGAATCTGGCTCTTCCACCTGGGCTCGAACCAGGGACCTGCGGATTAACAGTCCGTCGCTCTACCGACTGAGCTATGGAAGAATAGATGGCTCTCCAACCTGGGCTCGAACCAGGGACCTGCGGATTAACAGTCCGTCGCTCTACCGACTGAGCTATTGGAGAATCTGATGCGCATTTTATGGATGAAAGCCAAAGTGGTCAAGTGAAATGATAAGAAAAAAGGCTTAAATGTTTTTTTATTGTCCGAATTTAAAGAGTTTGTATATATATTGATTATTTTTAAAGTTTTCTAGTTCTTTATTCGAGATTAAATGATCATAAGTGATTAAATTTTGTTGCAGTTGGAGAAGGGTTTGTATTCGTTGTGATGGTTTCATTCGGACTAAAGCGCTAAAAATAATCGCGATTTCTAAGATTTGAATATTTTTAAAACGCAAGTTTGATGAAATCACTATCTTTTTAGCCCTATAGGCTTTTTTCCACAAAAAATGTTGTTGCATAATTTGATCAATAAACATTAAGTCAAGTTCGTAACACATACCAAAAGAAAAGCCTCTATGTTCTTGCTGTATTTTACGCATGCTGAAAGCGGAAATTTGTGCATAATCGAAGGTGATTTTTATTGCATGCATTTGAATTTGACAAAACTCGGAATGAAAACGTATCTGTGGTCGTCCATGTTTGATCAGCAAAGACAATGAAATAAGTTCAAACAACACGATAAACAGCCAAAACAGGACCACCAAAATGAAAGTGAAGCTGATATCGTCCGAATTGGTAATATAGAGATAACAGGGGATCTGAATGGCGCTAAGCATGGCATAACTATAAAAGATTTTTATTGGATCTGCTTTTACAGTGTAACTAGGATTGATCATATTAGAATTGAAAAAAATGAATCACATAAAAAGGCCATTCTAAAAAGAATGGCCTTTATCCAAAAATAAAATGCTTAGATCTTATTTTTCAACACCAGCTTCTTGGCCCGCATATTTCGCGTTTGCATAGTCCCAGTTTACAAGGCTTTCTAAGAAAGTCGAAATGTATTTAGGACGAGCATTACGGAAGTCGATGTAATATGCATGCTCCCAAACGTCAATTGTAAGTACCGCTACTTTGCCATGTGCAAGTGGAGTATCTGCATTTGAAGTTTTAAGAATAGAAAGCTCGCCATTCACTTTATCAGCAACTAACCAAGCCCAACCTGAACCGAATTGAGTTGTTGCAGCAGCAGCGAATTCTTCAGCGAATTTTTCGTAAGAACCGAAAGCTTCATCAATTTTAGCAGCTAAAGCGCCAGTAGCTTTACCGCCACCGTTTTTAGCCATACAGTTCCAGTAGAATGTGTGGTTCCAAACTTGTGCAGCGTTGTTGAATACACCTGCTTTAGATGCATCGCCAGCTACAGCCACAATGATCTCTTCTAAAGTTTTACCTTCAAGATCAGTACCCTTGATTAAGTTGTTTAAGTTTACAACATAGGTATTGTGGTGCTTGTCATGATGATATTCTAAAGTTTCTTTACTGATGTGCGGCGCAAGATCTTCATAGCCGTATGGTAAAGCAGGTAAAGTAATGGTTGTCATGTTTTAAATTCCTTGCATTTAGCTGGGTTTTAACATTAAGTGGCTTTATTGTAATGGATTCTTTCAACAATTGTGCAAGATGTTAAATAACAATACACAATTTATTTCGATTTAATACGTATAAAGAAAATGTAAAAAATGCATCGCATTTTTATGAAAAAATGTCTAATCGGCAAGCCAATATTTGTCTACAAATGAGCTACATTTTTAGGATAACACTTAAATTGGATTGTTGAGTTCGAAATAGCGATAATCAATCTTGAATTGTTCAGCGATCGCTTGACCAAGTTGTTGAACACCGTACCTTTCAGTTGCATGATGACCACATGCATAGTAATGCACATCTAATTCTTTTGCTTCATAAAAAGTACGCTCACTCACTTCACCTGAAATATAGGCATCACAATTCATTGCTGCCGCTTTGCCTATAAAATCCTGTGCTCCGCCTGTACAAAATCCAACTTTTTGGATCAGCGTTTTTTCTGCGGTTAAATGTATGGTATTGAAGCCTAATTTTTCAGTAAGAAGGTGTTTAAAATCTTCTGGTGAGATTGGAGCTTTTAAATAACCGATATTACCAATCGGATTGCGTTCGCTTGGGTCTAAAGCTTCAATATTTTCCAGTCCAAGGATTTTGGCAATCATTGCATTATTCCCTAGTGTTGGATGTGAATCTAAGGGGAGGTGGTATCCAACAAGTGAAATATCATTTTGGATTAATGCTTTGATTCGTTTGCCACGCATACCTGTGATTGGATAGGGTTCGCCTTTCCAGAAGTAGCCATGATGAACCAAGAGAAGGTCTGCTTGTTGTGCAATTGCTGCATCAATTGCATCCTGTGACGCCGTGACTGCACACAGGATTTTTTTTACTTCAGATCGTCCTTCGATTTGTAATCCATTGGGCGCGTAATCTTTAAATTCATGCGATTTTAAGGTTTGATCACACCATTGGATGATATCTTTGAGTAAAGCCATGAATAACCTTTAATTAAATTAAGTGTGTTAAGAACATCAAAACATATTTTAAATTGTAACTAAAGCTGAACAAAACTCTTTGTGTTTTTTATGTTTCTTGATTGAATTGCTTTACAATATACAAATTGCTTTTGCATCAACGAATTAAAAAATTCTTAGAGGAATAAAAACGTGCGGCGTTCATTTACTTGGCTCCCTTGGGTTTTACTGATACTGGTTATTATTTGTTTTGTGGTTTGGCAAAAACTTCAACAGCCCAAAGCGCCTATTGCTGCTGATGGTGTGAAAATGCCAGCTGAGAAAGTTGAACCTTTGGTCAATACATCTCGAACGGGCGGTGTGGTGTCCTATAGTGCTGCGGTCAAAGTTGCCGCACCAGCAGTAGTCAATATTTTTACAACTCAAAAAGTAAAACAAAATCATCCATTACTCAATGATCCTGCGTTTAGAGAATTTTTTGGAAATCAGATTCCTGAACAAAATCAAAACCAGAATGAAAATAGTTTGGGTTCAGGGGTAATTGTTCGTCCAGATGGTTATATTTTGACAAATAACCATGTGATTGCTCAAGCAGAACAAATTGTTGTTGCCTTGCAAGATGGTCGTCGTGCTGAAGCAACTGTAATTGGCACAGATCCTGATACAGATTTGGCTGTGATCAAAATAGAATTGAAAGAATTACCTGTATTACCATTTAAATTGAGTGGGAATGAGGTAGGAGATGTTGTACTGGCAATTGGAAACCCATTTGGTGTAGGGCAAACTGTAACTCAGGGTATTATCTCTGCGACAGGCCGTTCTGATCTTGGTATTAATACTTATGAAGATTTTATTCAAACAGATGCAGCAATTAATCCAGGTAACTCTGGTGGTGCATTGATTGATGTGGCGGGGAATTTGATTGGCGTCAATACTGCAATTTTCTCTCAGTCAGGTGGTTCATTGGGCATTGGCTTTGCCATTCCTGCGAAAATCTGTCAACAAATTTTAAATTCGATTTTGAAAGATGGTCGTGTGATTCGTGGATGGATGGGTATTAGTTTAGTCCCACCAACCCAAGCGGATGTATTGCAGCCACGTCAGCCTGGTGTTGTAGTTGCTGATGTATTGAAAAAAGGTCCTGCGGCGGAAGCGGGAATTAAAGTCGGTGATCGTATTATTAAAGTGAATAATGAAGATATTACTTCAACCTCACATTTAATTAATTATGTTGCACTTCAAGCACCAAATACCGATATTCAAGTTGAAGTCATTCGTGGTGAACAAACTGTCAATCTCACTGTTAAAGTGGGTGAACGAAAAGTTCAAAGTGCTGATTCACAGTTTATCCCTTTACCACGACGTTAAGTATCGCAAAAAATTTAGCCCTGATGAATCAGGGCTTTTTTATTTCGAAAATGAAGGTTTTCCTTAGCTCAAAAGACTATTTAGTGTTAGTGAGGCCAATTGGCACAGGGATTAGGTAATAGGCTATGGATTGCGCCAACTTCTTCATTTGAGAGCTTTGTATCTTTATTTTTATCTAAGAATTTAAATAACTTAATGTTTTTATCTTGACCTTTAAAGCGTCGGTCATCTGGCCATGGGAGTGGATCAAAGTCTTTGACTTTTAAGAACTCATTGAGCTCAAAGGTACCATTTTTATTTAAATCATAGGTTTTATGGAATTTCTCCCAGTCTAAAGAAGCCGGATCACAGGCAAAGCTAAAGCTTGAAAATGCACTACAACTGAGAATTAGACTATAGATTATTTTATTCATTTGTTTTATCCCATTTTTTTAATTAGCTTTGATTATAAAGACAAAGTGATTTTAAACGAATGGCTGCATCTCAACAAAACTATTTCCGTCTTGATTCAATCTATTCGATAGAAAATACTATATTTTTAAAACAAAAAAACAGTGCCGAAGCACTGTTTTTATTGCAATAAAACGCTATTCAATTAACTTTCTTGTTGAATTCCAGCAACTAACCAATCTTGAGTAGACCCTGCTGGTTTAACAAAGTGCCATACTTCTGAGAACGGTACAGGTTGACTATTTAAGTCTTCGCTGACTGTTCCTGTAAAACGAACACTCACCACGTATTGTCCATTTTCTGTTGCACTATCCAATACCAATGCATTTAAGTTCGAAAACTCAGCCACATCTTGATCTTGGTTTGCCATGATATCGCTGTACATTGACTGATAAAGATCAGCTGTTAAATAGCGCTGAATTTCAGCAATGTTGCTCACAGAGTTCATTGACTGAATATGGTTAAAGCGTTGACGAGCAACACGTAAGAAAGCAGCAGGTTCCGTTCCATCTGGAAGTTGATTGCCGCTTTGCATTGACGCTGCACCAAAAGGTGCTTGTGTTGCAGTACCACCATTCACCGACTGACCAAAAATATTGGTAGAGTCATTCGAACTACGTGTCGCATTGTTTTGCCCAAATGGCGTAGATGTTGAACCTGCGCTATTTGGTGCATATGGATTATTGCTGGCTAATTTTTTTTTTGCACCGAATTTACGGAATAAGAAGAATGCAGCACCAGCAATCAGGATTAACCAAATCCAACTTGGAATTCCACTTTGTTTCTCTTCTTGTTGAGCAGCTGCTTGTTGTTTCGCTAATTCAGCATCATTGGTCTGAGCTTGTGCGTTACCATTATGATCATCAGCCATCGCATTTGCCGCAATCGCACCTACTGCTGCACCTGCAACACCAGCAGCAACCATTTTACCTACACCAGAACCTGATTTTTGTTGACCAGGTTGAGCAGGCGTTGGTTGTTGAGCAGGCGTAACTTGTCGAGGTTGAGAATAAGACTGACTTGAACTCGAAGAACGGCTCATGCCATGGCTTTTACCACCACCTGCACGTTTTGCTTCAGCTAAAGGTGCTACAGCCAAAGTTGCCATTAAAATACCTGCGATCAAGCCGCGCTGTCGAACTTCCATTGAATCTACCTATATTAAAAAATATGTTGATGAATATGAGTGCAAGCATATTACTGTATTGCTTTCCATAGTTCTCTTTATGCAGTCTTTTTAAGAGAATTTCAATGTTTTTAAGATTTATTTACACATATATTCACATAAACATAACGAATATATTGCTGGGCTTTTAAAGCTCAATACAGATTTTCTAATCTATTGAAATAATTAAAACAATCAAATTAAAAAGGCTTTTATCATATCGGTGAAATTGTCCTGTGATATATAAATTTAGCGAGGCAATTTATGATAAAAATTCTCATGATTTAAAAGATAATTTAAAGCATCCAGTAGATAGCTTTTATCTTTTAATTATTTGAATACATATTGAACGCTCAATCCGTTATAAAAATGATTAAACCAACTATTGTTTTAGTTTTAGTCAAATATTTATTTTTTTATTGGATTTGTGAGGGTTCATTTAAATAAGGGATAAGATACAAATTTTTATTTAAACTATCTATCAACGCAAGCTTACTTCCTTGTAAGGCTTGATCTTATTTTATAACGTGATAATTAGACCTCATCACTCAATTGCATGGCCTCTGTTAACGCCTCATGGAGTCGAGCTACTGCAATGATTTGTACACCTGCAATAGGCTTTTGTGGTGCATTGCCTCTAGGTACGATGATGTATTTAAAACCATGTTTTATGGCTTCTTTTAAGCGCTCTTGTCCATTAGGAACTGGGCGTATTTCACCTGATAACCCCACTTCACCAAATACAGCCAATTGTTGTGGTAAGGCTTTAGAGCGTAAACTTGAAGCACAGGCCAAAAGTACCGCAAGATCAGAACCTGTTTCGGTAATTTTCAAGCCACCCACGACATTGACATAAACGTCTTGTCCAGAGGTCTGTACACCACCATGACGATGCATGACTGCAAGCAACATATTTAAACGGTTTTGTTCTAAGCCCAGTGCAACCCGACGTGGTTGTCCATGCGCATCATCAACCAGTGCTTGAACTTCAACCAATAACGGACGTGTCCCTTCACGACTGATCATCACCACTGAACCGGGAATCGCTTCATCATAACGACTTAAAAAGATGGCAGACGGATTGGCGACTTCTTTTAAGCCCTTATCGGTCATGCCAAATACACCAAGTTCGTTGACCGCACCAAAGCGGTTTTTGACAGCACGAATCATACGGTAGCGGGAGTCAGATTGGCCTTCAAAATACAGTACGCAATCGACCATATGTTCAAGCACACGAGGCCCCGCCAATGCACCTTCTTTGGTGACGTGACCAACAAGAAATAATGCTGTACCACTATTTTTTGCAAACCGAGTCAAGAGTGCAGCTGACTCACGAATTTGCGAAACACCGCCGGGAGCAGATTGTAAGGTTTCAGTATATAAGGTTTGGATTGAGTCAAGGATGGCAACAGCAGGACGTAATTGTGCGAGGGTATCACAAATTCGTTCTACGCAGGTTTCTGCCATGACTTGTAATTTATCGGTAGCTAAGTCAAGACGATTGGCACGTAAAGCTACTTGTGAAAGTGATTCTTCACCAGTGACATAGAGCGCTGAATTCTTCGCAGCAGCCATATGGGTTGCGGTTTGTAAAAGAATGGTAGATTTACCAATACCGGGGTCACCCCCAATCAGGACGACAGAACCTGTGACTAAACCACCACCTAGCACACGATCAAATTCGCCAATACCCGTAGCTAAACGTGTTTCATTAGACACTGTAATCTGATTGAGTAAAGTGACATTGGCTGCTTGTCCTGCATATCCACCGCCCATAGGTTTGGCGCGATGTGATACGACAGGTTCTATTCGCACTTCAGTCAGAGAATTCCATTCACCACAGTCGGAACATTGACCTGCCCATTTTGGATGGTCTGTACCACATTGTTCACAACGATAAACAGTTTTAACTTTGCCCATTTTGAGTGCGTTCACCTTTTGAATGATCTGCTGAATGTACCAATAGCGCTATTGAAATACAATTTTTTGTGCAACATCTCGCCAAAAACTATTTTGGCACGTAAACTGCAAATCGAAGGAACGGTAAAAATAAGAAAGGTAAGGGATAGTCATTTGACTATTAAATAAGCTAAAAGATGAAAAAACTTAGTTATTTTAAGTATTCATTGAAAAAGGCTTTTTTATTTTTTTTGTTTTAAGCTACTTTTAAACAACGAAATCTGAGAGAAGAATATAACAATGTCAAATGAAAACCTCAGTTCTTCTGCGGAAACAGGTGAACTAGCAAGAAGTTTATCGAATCGTCATCTACAATTAATTGCAATTGGTGGTGCGATTGGTACAGGCTTATTTATGGGTTCAGGAAAGACGATTAGTCTTGCAGGACCATCCATATTATTTATTTACATGATCATTGGTTTGATGGTTTTTTTCGTCATGCGTGCGCTTGGTGAACTGTTACTTTCAAACTTGCAATACAAGTCATTTATTGATTTTTCTACAGATTTGATCGGACCATGGGCAGGCTATTTTGTCGGATGGACTTATTGGCTGTGCTGGATCACTATTGGTATCGCAGATTTATCTGCAATTATCTATTACTTACAGTTCTTCAATAATGGGGTGCCCTTTACCCCGACTGAAGGGGCCATGATTAGTGTTGCCGCAATCTTCTTTATTTTAGGATTGAACCTAGTCACAGTAAAACTGTTTGGTGAATTGGAATTCTGGTTTGCGCTGATCAAAATTATTGCCATTGTGGTGTTAATTTTGGTGGGTTTCTGGATGATTTTTACTGGCTTTACCTCGGCAGCAACAGGTCAAGTGGCGTCATTTACTCATCTTTGGGATCATGGTGGAATGTTCCCGAAAGGTTTTGAAGGCTTCTTAGCAGGCTTCCAAATTGCCATATTTGCTTTTGTCGGTGTTGAACTTGTTGGTACCACCGCAGCAGAAACCAAAGATCCAGAGAAGAACTTACCTAAAGCAGTTAACTCAATCCCAATCCGTATTATTTTCTTCTATGTATTGGCGTTAGTGATTGTTATGTCAGTTACACCATGGAATATGATTGATCCTAAAGTTAGCCCATTTGTTAACTTGTTTAGTCAAGCGGGAATTGCTGCGGCTGCAATCATTATGAACTTGGTGGTTCTTTCTTCTGTAATGTCTTCAATGAACAGTGGTGTATTCTCAACAAGTCGTATGCTATTTGGTCTTTCTCGTGAAGATCAAGGTCCTAAAGCATTTGGTCTGTTAAATAAACGCGCAGTTCCAGCGAATGCTTTATATTTCTCTGGTGTATGTCTATTGGGTGGTGCGGCATTACAATACTTCGTTCCTAATACTGTCGAAGCATTTACTTTAGCAACCACACTGTCCACGATCTTGTTTATCTTGGTATGGATTATTATTTTGTGGAGTTACTTGGTGTATTACAAAACACGCCCAGAACTTCATGCAAAATCAGTGTTTAAATTACCAGGTGGACCGATTACTTGTTATATCGTGATCATTTTCTTTGTCGGTACGATTGGTATTCTTGCATTAGAACCAGATACAATGAAATCATTGATGGTCAGTCCAATCTGGCTCATTATCCTTGCGATTGGTTATTTCTGTTTTTATAAGAAAAAATAGTTATTAACGATTTCAATGATATTGATAAGAAAACGTCAGTAATTTACTGGCGTTTTTTTTATTCTCATTTTAAGCTTTAATGCTTCCGCTTTGGTCTATATTTTAGATTCAAGGTATAAGGTATACTGACGAAAATTTTGGAAATAGGTGAACAAATGCGTTTTGCAATTTGTGGCATCGGTTTAGTTTTAGCAAGTGCTGTGTTGGTGGGTTGTGGTCAATCAGGCAATTTGCAATTGGCAAACAGTCAAGACTATGACAAACGTGCCAAATATTTGCTCTATTCAAAAGATGCCAATAAAGCTGCCCAAAGCAAGGCAAAAGTGCAAGATCAGACAGCTGTTGCAGATCAGTCTGTGCCCGCATCTCAAGCTACTTCAAACTAAACCTAATTACACTTTCATTGAAAGGATAGATTCATGAGTTTCTCCCGCATTCATGGGGTATTGCATGCAGAGCAATGTTCTTTAGATCAACTCGCGCAGCAATATGGCACACCGCTTTATGTTTATTCAAAGGCAACTTTTGAAAAGCATTATTTGGATATGGATCAGGCATTTAGCTTTATCGATCATCAAATTTGTTTTGCGGTGAAGTCAAACTCAAATCTTGCGGTATTGAATGTATTGGCAAAATTAGGCTCAGGCTTTGATATTGTCACAGGTGGTGAGCTTGCGCGAGTCCTTGCCGCAGGTGGAGATGCTACAAAAATCGTATTCTCAGGTTTAGGCAAACAAGAAGCAGATATTCAAAAAGCCCTAGAAGTGGGGATTGCGTGCTTTAATGTGGAATCTCATGCTGAGCTTGATCGAATTCAGAAAGTTGCGGCAGCTTTAGGTACAAAAGCTCCGATTTCGTTACGGGTAAACCCCGATGTAGATGCGAAAACCCATCCTTATATTTCGACAGGTTTAAAAGAAAATAAATTTGGTATTCCATCAGATTCAGTTTTTGAAACCTATCAATATGCAGCGTCTTTACCTAACCTTGATGTGATTGGAATTGATTGTCACATTGGTTCGCAATTAACTGAAACACAACCTTTCGTAGATGCGCTTGACCGCGTCATTATGATGATTGCAAAATTAAAAGAATTGGGCATCCAGCTGAAACACATCGATATTGGTGGCGGTTTAGGGGTGACCTATAAAGATGAAACACCGCCAAGTGTTGCAGAATATGCCAACGCAATGCGTCCAGCTTTAGAGAAATTAGGCTTAAAAGTCTATATGGAACCGGGTCGCAGTATTTCAGCAAATGCTGGGGTATTGGTGACGAAAGTTGATTTGTTAAAACCAACCAATCATCGTAATTTCGCAATTATTGATGCTGCAATGAATGACTTGATTCGTCCCTCGCTTTACCAAGCGTGGATGGACATTCAAGCTGTGGTATCGCGTACAGATCTTGAAGCAAAAACATGGGATATCGTGGGTGCCATTTGTGAAACAGGCGATTTCCTCGGTAAAGAACGTGAACTTGCCATTCAGGAAAATGACAATCTTGCTGTTTTAGGTGCTGGTGCGTATGGTTTTGTCATGAGTTCAAATTATAACAGCCGTGGTCGTGCTGCTGAAGTCATGGTCGATGCTGACCAGTCGTATGTGATTCGTAAGAGAGAAACGATTGAATCACTTTGGGAAAATGAAAGCTTATTGCCTTAAGGAGCCATTTTAAATGTTATTAGAATTTACCAAAATGCATGGTCTGGGCAATGACTTTATGGTGGTTGATTTAATCAGCCAGCGTGCATTTTTTGATGCAATGACCATTCGCCGTTTGGCTGATCGGCATTTCGGGATCGGTTTTGATCAACTGTTAATTGTTGAAGCACCAGATTTTCCCAATGTTGATTTTAAATATCGTATTTTCAATGCAGATGGTTCAGAAGTAGAGCAATGCGGCAATGGCGTACGTTGTTTTGCTCGGTTTGTTTATGAACGTCAGTTGACCAATAAAAAGCGTTTTAAGGTTCAAACCAGTGCTGGTATTGTCGAACCTGAATTGGGTGAAAATGGTTGGGTACGAGTCAACATGGGCTATCCAAAATTTTTACCCAATGAGATTCCATTTCTTGCAGAAGAAGCAGATGCATTGTATGACATCGCATTGAAAGATAATGAATCGCTGACTATTGATGTGGTCAATATGGGCAATCCACATGCGGTCACAATCGTTCCCGATGTTTTAACTGCAGATGTTGCCAAAATTGGTCCTCAAGTGGAAGCGCATGCGCGTTTTCCGCAACGAGTAAACGCAGGCTTTATGCAAATTGTTGATGAAAAGCATGCGCGCTTACGTGTGTTTGAACGTGGTGTGGGCGAAACGATGGCATGTGGTACAGGCGCTTGTGCAGCCGCAGTCTCTGGAATGCGTCGTGGTTTACTTGCCAATAATGTAGAAATTGAGTTAGCTGGTGGTAAATTACAAATCGAATGGAAAGAAGGCGATGTGGTTTGGATGACAGGCCCGACTGCAACCGTTTATGAAGGCCGTTTAGATTTACGTTATTTCCAAGGTTGATCTCCTTTTCTCTTATCAGCTTACAAAAAAGCCCTGAATTAATTTCAGGGCTTTTTTATCTCTAACTGCATAGTTTTTGGATTAAAAAATATAAAATAAGTGTTTATACTGCTTAAAGATCTAAATAAATAATCACAAGGAAAAATAAATAATGGCAATAGATCGTATTGATTGGCATGGCGAATCGGCAGAGCAAGCAGGCTTTCCATATGAAAATGGTGGGACGCATATTGGAATTTATTTAGCATGGATTATCAATAATCAATTAGAAGGTGAGTTTCACCAAGAAGAAAGTGTTGATGAATTAGAACAAGTCCGTACACGTCAAATAACTGGGCGAGATTTTTTGATCAATATGTGCGATGAAAAATTTTGGGAAGAAGATTTAAATCCACAGGGTTTTGAATTTACCCAAGCTTATTATGAGAGTCATCAGTATTTAAAAGATTATGATGAGATATTAGTCAATGCTCAAGGTTTGATCGATACTTATGCTGTAGATGATACATGGGAAAACTATGACTTAATGGCTACGATGATTAGCCAAAAATATCAACAATGGAAGCGCAATCGAAAATAAATCAGCATTGTATGTACATTAACAAAATATACTTTTTCATTGATGGGCTTTTGTCAGCATACTCAAATTTAATCATAAAAAAACACAGTCCAAAATGGGTCGGACTGTGTTTTAACGTTGACCTGTCTGGAGACCAAATCGACGTTAAGTAACCACACTTACAGCGCGCATAGTTATATAATTTATATATGAGGATGACAGCGTATTTTTCAACCAGCAAAGTTGCCAATTTTAAATTGGTCATTCTATTTGTACTCCCACCCAATTAATTCATTGAGTGAATACCAAATATATTGCCTTCAGTATCAACTGCTAAAACAATATGACCATGAGGTCCGATCGACATTTTTGTTTGATGAATTTGACCACCAGCAGCTTCTACTCTGGCTTCTTCAATTGCACAATCTTCACTGGAAAAATAAATAATGGTACTGTTACCCCCAGCAGATATACCCTCCATTTTAACCAATGAGCCAGTTGCGCCATATTGGTTCATATCTGATGGAAATACCCACATTTCTACTGATGAATTGCTGGGATCACTTAATAAACTAAGCTCCGTGCCGATTACAGTTTGATAAAATAATTTAGCTCGCGCCATATCATTGACATAAATTTCGAACCAACACACTGGATTTGACATAAAAGTGTCCTTTTATTTTGCTGTTATCTGTTTTATGACCATACATGGCTGTATTCATAAGCCTAAGGGCAATTGAGCCTTTAACTTCTATTTTAGACTTTATCCTGATTAGCTTATGACAAACTTAACTTAAGATCAGCTGTATTTTGTAAGAAAGTATATTTTTTGATCACTATCCGGGGAGTCATTAAAAAAAAGAACGCCGAAGCGTTCTTTTTTTTCGATCATTGGATTAATGACGTGCAGCTTTTTTGCCTTCATCCACTGCTTTAACGATGGGTGCTTTGACCAATGGTGTAGGATGCTCAACTAAAGCAAGTGGAAGAATCTCATCGATACTTTTCACCGCTTTAATTTCTAGACCATCTTTCACGTTCTGAGGAATTTCAGCTAAGTCACGTACGTTTTCTTGTGGTATAAATACCAGTTTAACTCCACCACGATGTGCTGCTAAAAGTTTCTCTTTTAAGCCGCCAATACGCATTGCTCGGCCACCTAAACTGGTTTCACCTGTCATTGCAATATCAGGACGAATTGCAATCCCAGTGAATGCCGAAACAAGAGCAGTCGTTAAAGCCAAACCTGCTGATGGTCCATCTTTCGGTGTTGCACCTTCAGGTAAATGAACGTGTACATCGGTTTCTTCAAAACGAGAAGCTTCGATACCCAATTCATCAGCACGTGTACGAACCACAGTCATTGCCGCAGTAATGGATTCTTTCATTACATCACCGAGTGAACCCGTAGTAATAAATTTACCTTTACCTTTTACTGCCGCTACTTCAATGGTGAGTAACTCACCGCCAACAGAAGTCCATGCCAAACCGTTTACACGACCTACTTGAGCTTCTTCTTCAGCCATGCCGTAATCAAACTTATGCACGCCTAAATATTCAGGTAAGTTTTCAGCAGTGACATCAATATGTAAGTTTTTCGCTTTCTTACTGACGGACTCTTTTACTACTTTACGTGCAATCTTAGAAACTTCACGTTCAAGACTACGTACACCAGCTTCACGGGTATAACGACGGACAATGTCACGGATCGCTTCCTCATGAACTGTCAATTCTTTGCCACGTAAGCCATTGTTCTTGATTGCCTTTGGAACAAGGTAACGATCTGCAATATTGACTTTTTCGTCTTCGGTATAACCTGGCAAACGAATTACTTCCATACGGTCTAATAAAGCCTCTGGAATATTCATACTGTTTGCAGTACAGATAAACATCACTTCGGACAAGTCAAGATCAAGATCTAAGTAGTGATCGTTAAACTTGTTGTTCTGTGATGGATCAAGTACTTCAAGCAGGGCAGAAGCTGGATCACCACGATAATCCTGTGCCATTTTGTCAACTTCATCGAGCAAGAACAGTGGGTTCTTAACACCAACTTTTGTCAACGACTGTACAATTTTACCCGGCATCGCACCAATATAAGTACGACGGTGACCACGAATTTCTGCTTCGTCACGAACACCACCGAGTGCCATACGAACGAATTCACGACCAGTTGCTTTGGCAATTGATTCTCCGAGTGATGTTTTACCAACACCTGGAGGCCCAACTAAACAAAGGATTGGACCACGAAGTTTTTTAACGCGTGATTGAACAGCGAGGTATTCAACAATACGTTCTTTGACTTCGTCCAAACCGTAATGGTCTGTATCTAAAATTTCCTGAGCTTTAGCTAAGTTAATGCTGACTTTGCTCGCTTTATTCCAAGGCGTATCTAAAATCGCCTCGATATAGTTGCGTACAACAGCAGCTTCACTTGATGCTGGTTGCATTGCTTTTAATTTGCGGAATTCATTTTCAGCTTTTTTACGCACATGTTCAGGTAAATCAGCTTCCGCTAAACGTTTTTCAATTTCAGCAACATCATCTTCCGCACCACCATTCATATCGGAAAGTTCACGCTGAATGACTTTCATCTTCTCATTGAGGAAGTATTCGCGTTGATTCTTTTCCATTTGGCGTTTTACAGAGTCATGCAATGTTTGCTCAATCTGTTGTTCTTCAGATTGTTGCAGTAAATAAGTCATCAACTCTTGTAAGTGTGCTTCAAACTCATCGTGCTCTAGGAATTTTTGTTTTACATCGATATTTAAAGGTACACGGGTTGCAACAAAGAACAACAATTGTAATAAATCATCGATTTTATTTGCTGCTGCAATCAATTCACGTGCATTACGCAATTTGGCTTCTGCATACTGTGAAAACAGTGCACGTAATTCTTCTACACGTGTTGCTTGAGTATCTTTATCTACAGATATCGTCATTGGGCTTAATGCATGTTCAGCCGATAAGTATTCATCATTGTCGATGATTTCAACCAGCTTAGAACGATGTAAGCCTTCAATTAGTACCTTGATACAGTTTTCATCATTTTCATGATTCACAACTTGTACAATCTTCGCGACGGTACCATATTGATATAAGTTGTCGTGATCAATTTCTTCTGTAAGCGAATCTTTTTGCGCAACTACAAATACTAAATTGTCACTGTTACGAGCCACATCAACTGCATTGATCGATTTTTCACGACCCACAAATAGCGCGATTTGCATATGTGGGTACACAACCACGTCACGCAACGCTAAAAGCGGTAATACACTTGGAACCTGTGGCTCTAAGTTTTCTTGATTCATAATAATCTCAGACATGGGCACTCCTAATGAGTGACAACGGTGTTGCCATGTTTTTTATAGTGATGTGTATTTCAAAAATTACAAGGGCTTTGCCGAATAAAAAGTTTAAAAAATCGCAAGTATTTGATTAACAAATAAACCTATTTACATTTATTGGTCACTTTAACGCCGAAAATAATAGGTTTTTGCTGGGGTAATTAAGCTATCTAGGGACTGATCCCATGAATTTCTTGTAAGCTCATGGGTGAGTAACTGGAAATTATGGGCTAAACCGAGTCGATGTGGGCGGTATATAGCGGATGCAAGTGTTCGATCATAGAAACCTCCTCCCATGCCCATACGGCTCCCTTTTAAATCACAAGCCAATAAAGGCATGACCACTAGATCGAGTATTGAAATATGCTTAGCACGACTTGCCATGGGTTCCAACATCCCAAGACGATGTAAAGAAAAGCGGCGATTGCGAAACTGCCGATTTGATATTTTGACCCAAACCAGTTTTTTATTCATGTTACAGATCATGGGCAAATACACGGTTTTTCCAATTGCACAGCAATATTCGATAAGTAATTTGGTTTGAATTTCACCAAAAGCGTCTAAATATAATCCAATTTTCTGCGCATTCAAAAAATGGTGGTGGCGTAGCATCTGTTTAAAGCATTGCCGTTCGATCATTGCTTGTTGATTACGGGTCAGCTTTTGTCGTTGTTGTCTTAAAGATTTACGCAGTTGTGAATTTTGATCCATATTTTGAATGCTAAAACTAAACTATTGCCAGTATACAATGAATTGATAAACGGCATCATAAATTGAGATTTGTCACGATAAAGCGATGAAGTATCAATAGCGTTGAATCGGGAAGCAATGCTTGGCATTTCCTTGAAGATGTATATTGAGTTTGACCAGCAACAGATTTGATGAGCCGAAAATATTATTGATAAAAAATTAAGTAATCATAAAAAACGGTTTTAAAAAGAATGGCAATATGATTGTTCTATTTCGATTACTTTTATTCGCCAGAGTTTGCGATAAATGGGCGATTTTAAGATATATTCTAATCGTTTGATATCAAACAATTAAAATATCGATATTTCATATTTTAACTTCAAAGTGTCTATTCTGACAAATGTAGGATTTTGCTCAGTCAATTGCAAATCAAAGCACTTCAATTACGCTGATAAAAAAATTCACGTGAGTGATGATTATGGATAACCACGAAAATAAACAGGAAAAGATCATGCACAGTAAGCTCAAAAAAAAGTTTAATCCTTTGTCACGACGGTTTGTTATCTCAATGCTTGCATTGACGAGCACTTTACCATTTATTACTTATGCAGCTCCAGCAACTCCAAAATTGGACCTTGAATTGTCTGCACATTCAAAAAATAAAATTAAAACCTTAATGAATGATCCAAAAGTTTGGCAACAGATTCCTAAAACAGTCACGCTGTGTGTATTTTCTCCAGATGGTGCCAATAGTGAAGCTTTTGAACAAGCGACCAGTTATATCAGTGAATTGCCACGTATTACCCAAATTGCCAAAGAGTTTGGGGTAGATATGAAAATTACCCGTCCAACCAAATTATCGATGCGTATTGATTTAAATTATCCAAAATTAAAGAAAACTGCTTCAACTGATATTAATTTAAGGGTTTATACCGATGAACGTGTATTAACTGAGGATTTTCGAAGTAAACGTTGTGATGGAGCTGGAATCAGTAACATTCGTGCGCGTCAGTTTAACCCTTTTGTGGGGAGTATTGATGCCATTGGGGCAGTGCAAAACTATAAGCAATTAACTACAGTGATCCAGTTGCTTGCACGCCCAGAGTACGATGCAAAAATGGTGAATAGGGATTATGAAGTCGTAGGGATTGTTCCGTTAGGTGCGGCATATATCATGGTCAATGATCGCCGTATTGATACCTTATCGAAAGCAGCAGGAAAAAAAGTAGCGGTCATGAACTTTGACGGCACTCAAAAGAAGTTGGTGCAAAATGTCGGTGCACAACCTGTTTCTGTTGACCTATTAACAGTGGGTGGAAAGTTTAATAATAAAGAAGTCGATATTATGGCGGGGCCTGCTTTGTTATTTAAGCCTTTAGAATTGAAAAAGGGCATGACTGATAAAAATGGTAATGTAGTCGGTGGCATTATTCGCTTTCCTTTGATACAGGTGACAGGCACGTTAATTATGCATCGGAATAAGTTCCCTGCAGGTATGGGGCCAATTGCACGGGAAATGATTTCTAAACAGCTCAGCCCAGCATTTCAATTTGTTGATAAACTGGAGCGAGAAGTTCCAGATAAATATTGGTTTGATATTCGTGAAGCGGATAAACCGGGCTATATTAAGATTATGCGTGAAGCCCGTATTCAGATGACAAAAGAAGGCTTCTATGACCCAACAATGATGAAAATTTTGAAAAAGGTTCGATGTGGTCAAACCCCAAGTAGTTTTGAATGTGCTTTAAATGATGAATGATCGGGTTTTGATGACATATTAAGTCAAAAGCAAAATCACAAACAGCTGATATTTTTTATTTGAATTGAAAAGTGAAAGAGCAAAATGAAAGTTTATTTTGCTCCTTTTTTATTGCAAAGTTTAGGCAATTCTTTATTACTCTGTTAGATTAAACCCAAGATAAAGAAGATCAAAATTAAGATTTGAAAAGATGTTAAAAAAACAATTCAAGTTATTCCTGTTGGCCTTGTTATTTTGTTCTACCTCTGTATATGCAACACAATATCAGACAGGGGATATTATATTTCATACTTCTAAATCAGCACAAAGTCTGGTAATTCAAAAAGCCACACATTCACCATATAGTCATATGGGAATGATCGTGATTAAACACGAGCAAGCTTGGGTTTTAGAAGCCATTCAACCTGTGAAATATACACCTCTGCGGCAATGGATCAATCGAGGTGTAAATAAAGCTTATATTGTAAAACGTTATCAAACTGAGTTGACAGCAGAGCAACAACACAAGTTAATCAAACAAGCTGAGACTTATTTAAATAAGCCCTATGATGTTTATTTTGAGTGGAATGATGATGCAATTTATTGTTCAGAAATTGTATGGAAAGCTTATCAATACGCTTTAGGGCTAGAACTGGCACCCTTGGAAAAATTACAAAGTTTTGATCTCACAGATCGAAGTGTTAAAGCGCTCATGCACCAACGATATGGACAGCATATTCCATTGCAAGAAACAGTGATTGCGCCAAGTGCAATTTTTAATTCAAAGAAACTGAAAACGGTTGACTCGGTTGCTGGTTTGAATTGATTGGAAATATAGTAGACATAAAAAAACCTGAATCATGATGCTCAGGTTTCTTATAAGAAGAGGTATATAGATACTTTCTTGAATGTGGCGACCCTACGGGGATTCGAACCCCGGTTACCGCCGTGAAAGGGCGATGTCCTAGGCCTCTAGACGATAGGGTCAATAAATTGAGGCTGACTCTTGAAACAAAACCACTAAATTAATGGCGACCCTACGGGGATTCGAACCCCGGTTACCGCCGTGAAAGGGCGATGTCCTAGGCCTCTAGACGATAGGGTCGTTTCAGAGGTGGGCGTATATTAGGGCGAATACTGGAACGTGTCAAACTTTTTTCTACAATAAAAACTGAAATTACGTTTATATGGATAAAAACAAAACAATATGACCAATGTGGTTAAAATTAATACCATTATTGAGGCTTGCAATACAGCATAGCTTCTAAAATATTTTGAACCACTGCTGGATGTTGTAAATAGCCTGCGATTTGATGGGGAGTATGAATAAAAGTTGAAATAGCGGTATTTATAATTGCCGGTTGAAAGTCAAAAGGAGCATTGATCAACGGAAAAGCGGTTAAGAAATCATCTAGGGAATAGAAATTTTGCCAATCACCATTTAGACACCTTGGTCTTTTGATAGGTGGAGTCAGTTTAGACTGAATCACTTTAAAGGCGAGTGGTGAGCCTAAAGTAATAAAGCGTTGTATCTCGTAGTTTACTTGCAGTTGTTGTAAAAGATTATAGGCAATCACAGTCCCTAACGAATGCGCAACGATAATATACGGTTGATTGGGTTCTAAGTTGGCAAGTATCCGTTGATGGACTTCATCCATAAACTGAGGATTGGCGAGGTATAAATAAGTTTCGATGAGGAATTTATGAATCAGACTTTCATGGAGTTTTGGAAAATTATTTAAAATTAAAGAGAACTCTTTGAGTGCTTTATCTTTTAACAATTGCGAAGCCAAATACAAGCGTTTAGATAATTTTAAGTCGTGATCAGGCATGAAGTAGGGCAATATTGGAATTGCGGGAGAGGCATTTAAAATTGTACTAGGTGGTGGTGTTGTATGTTTATGAAAGTGAAAGTTTACCCATGATTTAGGTAGAAAGCTTTCTAAGTCAAAGCGATTGCTTAATTGGTGTTTAGTGATTAAATCGCCATAAAAAGCTAAACGAATATCTAATTGCGCTGTTGCAATAGGCAACTTAAGTTCATCAATTCCTTGCTGAAAAATATCAACCCAATGTTGTTTTAAACTTGCAGCATTATAATTCTGCTGGTTCATGCCATGAATAAAAATAATCTTCATTGGGTTTTTTATAGATTGTTATGTTTAATTATTAA
Organism: Acinetobacter sp. AS167; assembly: GCF_037152175.1. Lineage (NCBI taxonomy): Bacteria > Pseudomonadati > Pseudomonadota > Gammaproteobacteria > Moraxellales > Moraxellaceae > Acinetobacter > Acinetobacter sp. AS167. Next base: position 74,648 of record NZ_JBBCMP010000004.1, on the reverse strand, counting down.
ATTACGAGTTTAAACTGATTTTGACTATCTTTGAATGTACAAAAAGTGTAGCCCATGGCTACACTTTTTGTTTAGAAATGATCTGATAGGTCTTGTTTAGGATTGTGATTGATCTTTATATAAGAATGCGTAGCTGATATAGCAAATTGCAATAAAGATTAAACAACAAATAAAGCCAACCACCATTTCAGGATCAAACACCATACTGATACAGGTAATTAAACAGAAGATAAAACCTAAGATCGGCACAATTGGAAACAATGGTGCAGCAAAGCCCAACTCAGCTTTGGTATGACCTTGTTTGTACCATTGACGTCTAAAATTAAATTGGCTGAGACAAATACTCATCCATACCACAACCATGGTAAAAGCAGCCACACCCAACAAGTTTTTAAAAATAGTTTCAGGCGCAAATTGCTCTGAAAGTAAGCCAGGTAGTGCGCCAAACATGGTGACAATCACCGCTATATATGGAATACCGCGTGCATTGACCCTAGAAAATAATGCTGGAAGCTGTTTCTTGGCCGAGAGCGACCACATCATACGTGATGCAGCAAATAACCCTGAGTTTGCAGCAGACAACAACGCAGTAATGATCACAAAACGAATAATGTCTTCTGCGTATGGAATACCAATATGATCAAATACGGTAACAAATGGGCTGCTACTGACACCTTCAGCATGTAATCCTGCCATTTGGTGGGGAAGCAATGCACTAATGACAATGATGGTACCTACAAAGAAAATCAATAAACGCCAAATAGCAGTATTGATTGCTTTAGGCACATTTTTCGCGGGATCTTCAGTTTCACCTGCAGCAACACCAATTAACTCTGTACCCGAGAAGGCAAAGTTAACGATTAACATGGTGGTGAAGATTGGGAATAGGCCTTGTGGGAACCAGCCTTCATCCGTTAAATTACTAAATAACGGTGCTGAAGTATGTCCCTGATAATTTAAAATACCAAAAATTGCCAACAGACCAAAAAGAATAAAAGCAATTACCGTGATGACTTTAACCAAAGAGAGCCAGAACTCAGATTCGGCAAACCATTTGGTTGAGCTCATATTTAAGCCAAACACGATTGCTGCAAAAATCAGCGTCCATAGCCACATGGAGATATGTGGAAACCATTCTTGCATCAGCAAAGCTGCAGCAGTGAACTCAGTCCCTAAAGTTGCTGACCATGTCAGCCAATATAACCATGTGACCGTGTATCCAGTACCTGGACCAATATATCGTTGCGCATAAGTACCAAATGAACCTGACTCAGGCATATGAACAGCAAGTTCACCTAAGCACAGCATCACCATATAGGCAATTACCCCACCGAGGATATAAGAGATAATGGCACCAATAGGACCTGTTTGTGAGATCACCTCACCAGAACCTAAAAAAAGCCCAGTACCGATTGCACCACCAAGCGAAATCATCACCAAGTGACGAGTACTCATTGCTCGTTTGAGTGGTGAAGAATTAGATGATACCTGAGCATCATTTTGATTTGGTGATGACTGCATAAGCTTCAGATGGAAATAAAACAAGAAGCGCGCTATTTTAGCCCAATTCATAAATAGTGCAATGATTGAGTGCTGCTAATGCTCAATAAGCAATACTATAAATCGTAGTGAGTTTATTTTTTTAATAAATAGTTTTTTAAATCAATTATTTATATATAACTCTATGCTGGTTATTTTAAATTAAAAATCCAGATTATTGCTGAAAAACAATCTTTTAAATATGAGAGAGCGGTAGTTTTTAAATGCTTTAAAATACGATAGATATAAAAAAGCCTGAGTCGCATTGCTCAGGCTTTTCTTACGAGAAAGTTTTATATAAAAACAATCTCAAATATGGCGACCCTACGGGGATTCGAACCCCGGTTACCGCCGTGAAAGGGCGATGTCCTAGGCCTCTAGACGATAGGGTCGTGATGAGGTGATGCGTATATTAAGGATAAAAGACTTTTTTGTCAAAATGGATTTAGCGAAAAAACGTCTAACTGATGAATCTATAAGCGAATCATTAGGTATTTGTTTTTAATTTAACCATAAAGCTATTTTTGTTTTTAGAAGAATCCAGATCAAATAAAAAACTGCATTATTTATATATGGATCACTTAAAAATTATGTTGCAGATTAAAAGCCTAAAATACATTCAACCTGTCAAAAAACTTAGCCACAAGAATATAATTTCTCTTAATTAATATCTTAAATTAAATCAATAATGTAGAAAACAAATTGTTTGATTGTAAAAAACCTTAAACTACCACACCTTATATTCAAAGTTTAAATACCTTTGCGTAGGCGATACCTGACTTTTCTTAGGAATTGCCAAACCTTGCGCTGCAAACAAAACAGTGCTTTGTTTTTGCTTATGTTGGGCGAGGGGGAGGTTCTGGTACCCCCGCATTCTTGCACACAACGGGCGACATCTCTGTCACCCACATTAGGATCACCATCTATGATTCAAAAGTACCAATAGTGAATTGATAACCAACAGTTTCAAAAGTTACTAGGAAAACATAAGCTTCATTTATGATTAATGACTTGATAGCAGAAAAATCCATACGGATACGGGTTGATCAGTTATCTATCCTAATGGTTAGTTTTTCTGATGATAAAGCCAGTAATAAGTTGCGTAACACGCTGCCATAAACACTAAGCAGCCAATAAAGCCAGAAAGCATTTCAGGGTCTGCCGCCATACTTAAGCCAGTTGCAGTACAGGTAATAAAGCCAAGAATCGGCACGACAGGATACCACGGGGTTTTAAATTTTAAATCGGCCAATGTTTTACCGCTAGCAAGCCATTTACGTCGGAAATTAAACTGACTCCAACAAATACTCATCCACACGATAACCATGGTAAATGCAGCCACCCCGAGTAAATTTTTAAAGATGACATCTGCACCAAATTGTTCTGACAGTAAGCCGGGTAAACCACCAATCATGGTCACAAATATTGCAACAACGGGCGTACCTGATTTGGTTAATTTGGAAAAAATTCGAGGTAATTGTTTTTGAATTGAAAGTGCCCACATCATACGAGATGCTGCATATAGGCCTGAATTAGCAGTGGATAATAACGCTGTGATGATCACAAAACGCATGATGTCTTCTGCGTAAGGAATCCCAATCAAGTTAAATACAGAAACAAAGGGGCTATTGCTGATCCCTTCACCATGCGCTGTTAAGCCAGCATCTTGATAGGGTAATAATGAACTGATGACAATGATGGTACCGACAAAGAAAATCATTAAACGCCAAACAGCAGCATGAATTGCTTTAGGTACATTTTTTTCAGGATTTTCAGTTTCACCCGCTGCAATCCCTATCATCTCGGTACCATTAAAGGCAAAATTTACAATCAGCATGGTGGCGAAAATAGGAAATAAACCATTGGGTAACCAACCATGTGCGGTTAGATTACTGAATAACGGTGCAGTTTCATGACCATGAAAGGGGATTAATCCAAATATTGCGGTTAGACCGAGTAAGATAAATACCAGTACCGTTGCGACTTTAACAAAAGACAGCCAAAACTCTGACTCTGCAAAAAAGCGTGTTGAGGTTAGGTTGGAAATTAGGACTGCCCCAATAAAGACCAAGGTCCATAACCAGATTGAGGTTGTTGGAAACCATTCCTGCATCAGCATGGCTGCTGCTGTAAATTCAGTCCCCAAGGTAGCAGACCAGCCAAGCCAGTACATCCACGACACCATGTAGCCTGTGCCTGGTCCAATATTTTTAGCTGCAAAAGCACCAAAAGACCCAGTCACAGGTTGATTAACGGCAAGCTCACCTAAGCACAGCATGACCATATAGGCAATTAAACCCCCAATAATATAGGCTATCACTGCTCCAATCGGCCCAGCTTGTGCTATCACTTCACCTGAACTCAAAAATAAGCCGGTACCAATCGCACCACCTAATGACAACATGATCAGGTGGCGTTTGGTCATGGATCTTTTTAAGACAATAGTTTGCCCATCAGCGACAGTGTGCTGATTCGATTGATCAGGTGATTGCATATTTGATGTCATTGAACTTTAAAGAGATATTTTAAATTAAAATGCCAAAATTGACAAAATAAAATAACCCATCAACTTCTAAAGTCTAAAGAAGAGGGATGAAATAAAATAACTGAATCAAGAGGATCAAAAAAAGAGAAAGAAATTATAAGAATAATTAGATGGCGACCCTACGGGGATTCGAACCCCGGTTACCGCCGTGAAAGGGCGATGTCCTAGGCCTCTAGACGATAGGGTCGTTTAGAAGATGGCGATATCTTATTGATCCGCCACCAAATTGTCAAGTAAGTGAGGTGCGAGTTTGTTCAAAATATAACAAAACAGTTCAGCCGTCTTTTGAGTATCGTACAAGGCCGAGTGTGCCTCTTTACCATCGAACTCAATTCCAGCTTGAATACATGATTTAGCTAAAACAGTTTGACCAAACATCACCGCACTTAAAGTCACAGTATCAAATACAGAAAAACTATGAAAAGGGTTCTGATTTTTCGTGCCAGTTCGTGCAATTGCTGCTCTTAGAAAGCCCAAATCAAAGTGGGCATTGTGTCCGACTAAGACAGCATGGGTACAATGTTGCTGACGACGTACTTCATTGACGGCTTTGAAAATACGTTTTAATGCTGTTTTCTCATCTTCAGCCATTGCCATACGCATTGGATTAAATGGATCTACACCAATAAAATCCAAAGAGCGACGATCTAAATTTGCGCCTTCAAAAGGATTGATATGAGCATGATGTGCTTCACCTGGAACAAATTTTCCTTCAGCATCATACACAATTGGGATGCATGCGATTTCAAGCAATGCATCGGTATCTGCATTAAAACCTGCTGTTTCAACGTCAACCACAACGGGTAAAAAACCACGAAAGCGTTGTCCAATCACAGGTAATGTTTCAGTTGTCACACCTTTCTCCATTGGATGGTTTTTCCAGCATAAAGTGGAATAATGTGTTCACCATCCAAATAATCTAAACTTTCAGGGATTACCTGATCTTCTTTCACAAGGGTAATCTTATTTGTGTTGCGAGGCAAACCATAGAAGTCTGCACCAAACATACTGGCAAAACCTTCTAGACGTTCAATTTTGTTGACTTGATCAAAAGCCTGAGCATAAAGCTCAATTGCTGTAGGTGCACTATAGCAACCTGCACAACCACATGCATTTTCTTTGGCATTTTTAGAATGCGGCGCACTGTCAGTACCTAAGAAAAACTTAGGGCTGCCGCTTGTAGCAACTTCAAGTAAAGTTTGTTGATGGGTTTGACGCTTTAAAATCGGTAAACAATAAAAGTGCGGTTTTATACCACCGACCAACATATCATTACGATTGAACAGTAAATGTTGTGGTGTGATCGTCGCAGCAACATTACGATCTTGTTCAAGCACAAAATGTGCAGCTTCACTGGTGGTAATATGTTCTAACACCAATTTTAATTTCGGAAATTGTTTAAGTAGCGGTGAAAGTACTTCGTCTAAAAAGCGTTTTTCACGGTCAAAAATATCCACATGTTGATGGGTGACTTCACCATGTAATAGTAATGGCACTTGATGTTCTTCAAGTTGTTCAATGACTGCATAGACCTTGCGAATGTCACTGACACCATTATCCGAGTTAGTTGTTGCGCCCGCAGGATAGAGTTTAATTGCATTGACAAATTGGGATTCTTTGATTTTGCGAACTTCATCTGGAGAAGTATGGTCGGTAAAATACAGCACCATGCGTGGGTCAAAATCAATCCCCTCTGGTACATGTGCCATAATACGCTCACGATAAGCATTCGCTTCATCTACAGTTTTCACAGGTGGAACGAGGTTCGGCATACAAATCGCACGGGCAAATTGTTTGGCTAGATCTGGAACTGTACGTTTTAAGGCAAGACCATCACGCAGGTGGGCATGCCAGTCATCTGGCTGAAGCAAAGTGATCGTATTCAAGGCAATTCTTACTGACAAATAAATGAGATGATAATCTATAACACTTTAAAATGATAACAGCTATTTCTAATCAATAATTCAAATTAAATGATTAAAAACAAATCTAAAGCTTATATTTTGTTCGGATTGGTCATGTAGGTGTCATGATTGGGTGCTCATGCTTAGCAGAAAATCTATAACTGTATAACATGGCAATGATTTTCAATTGCTTATTTTGAATTTATTTTAAAATTACAGTTTTTAAATGATGAAATAGTCAAAATGTACTATTGCATATTTTTCTTAAAAAATGATAATAAAGTCATACAAAGATAAACTTCGAACATACATAATTTTCATTTTATGAATAAACACGCTATTGACCTTATACAATTGTGTTTAAAGCCTTGAGAATATAAATGATCCACTCAAGGTGTGTGTGACGTCGCTTTTATTGTCTGAGATCAGTATACTATGTATATGTAATACAATAGTTTATTAGATAAGTACATCAATTATAATATTGAGTTAATAGAGAGCTTTATATGGGCAAGTTTCTGCCAAACCTGATTTGCATCATGTGTCTTGTGGGTTTAAATATTCAAAGTCAAATTTTTGCCAAACAAAATGTTAAAGCTGATAAAAGTCAAGAAGCGATAAAAGCGGACTTAAAACAAGATTGGTCAGTCAATAGTATCAATACCGCCAATTGGTCTGAAAATATTGGTAGAGGACAATTCCCCGTTTATGCACGTGCGCAAGTGATGCTCAATAATTTACATGCTTCACCTGGGCCAATCGACGGTAAAAGTGGCAAGAACTTTTTAAAAGCACTTGCCGCATATCAACAGATTAAAAGTTTACCAATTAGTGGTGAACTGGATAAACAGACGTGGGACAGTTTGTTAAAAAATCAAAAAACTGCAGCATTTGGAACTTATCAAATTACGGCAGAGGATATTAAAGGGCCTTATGCAAAAGCAATTCCGCGAAATTATGCGCAACAAGCAAAAATGCCGGGTCTGTATTACACCCGTGTGAGTGAAATGTTAGGTGAAAAGTTTCATATTGATGAAGACTTTCTTAAACAACTCAATCCAAAAGCTAACTTTAAAAAAGTAGGCGAAACCATCAATGTACCGATCGTACGCAATGATTTGCCTGAGGGTGTGGCCCTAATTATTGCGCATAAACCTGCTCGACAACTTTATTTGTATAATAGTGCCAATCAGATGATTGCATCTTTTCCTGCCACAATTGGTGGTTCTGGTACACCATCCCCAAAAGGGACGCATAAGGTCATTAAAGTTGCCGCAAACCCTGTCTATGGTTATAACCCGAAAAACTTTGTTCAAGGGAGTAACCGTCAAAAGCTGGCATTACCGCCTGGCCCCAATGGCCCTGTTGGCAATATGTGGATTGCTTTAAGTAAACCGACATTTGGTATTCATGGTACGCCGAATCCCTCATTAATTTCAAAGACCGCTTCTCATGGTTGTATTCGTTTGACCAATTGGGATGCCAATGATTTAGGCCGCAAGGTTCAACCGGGGACAGTGGTTAAGTTCTTAGATTAATCTGGTTGTATCTCTGAAAAAAGCTGAGTACTTTAAAACAGTGCTCAGTTTTTTATTGCGCAGATAAAATTTTGCTGCTGTAAATATTAAACTTATACACAACATACTGAATTTATTGGGTATGATCAATTTAACTTAATCATGTCAAAAAAATTGAAATCTTTATGGGTACAGAAAAAAAATTATCTACTCAAGAAGTCATTAAACTTGAACGAGATTTGGCTAAATTTGCCAATATGATGGATTCGGTGGTGCGCATTCCATTTACCAAACAAGGGGTGGGGGCTGATGCTGCACTCAGTACCATACCCATCGCTGGTGATATTGCAGGCTTTGTATTGACTTGTTATGCAGTTTATAAAGCTAAACAGATTGGTGTGCCTCAAGCAAAACTCAATGGCGTGTTAAAATTGGCTGTGATTGATGGGGTTGTGGGATGTATACCCATCGCTGGAACCTTATTCGATATTTTTATTCGGCCCAGTCGTAGAGCTTTAGATGTTGTACATGACCATATTCAAGAAGAATATCAGATTTATAGCGACGATCATGTAGTTCACCCATTTTTACACGAGAAGCTGGAACAAAAGCAACAGCAATCTGCATTTTGGCGTAACCCTGTTATTGCTTGGATTTGGATTCATATTCCCGATATTTTAGGCTTGATTGTTTTGATCCTGATTGGACTTGCAATGTGGTTTGGCGTAAATATGATATGGGATTGGTATCAAAGCTATCGTGCTTAAATTCCAACAGTGAACTGATTTGAAAATGTAGATATTAAAATACAGAGGTGATCATGCAAGATTATATTTCAGCAAACCTTCCTGCTATTGATTTTGATCATACTCGTAAATTTTATGCATTTTTAGGCTTTCAGTGTGATTATCAGTCTGCACAATGGATGATCTTAAGCAAAGACAGTTTGCTTGTTGAGTTTTTTCACCACCCCAATCTGAATCCAAAAGAATCATGGTTTAGTGCTTGCTTAAGGACCCATGTCCTACCAGATTTGTTTCATTATTGGCAAGGCTTAGATTGGGCACAATTCCCAGAAGCAAAAATAACTGAAATTCAGTATCTCGGAGAAATTGATATGTTTTGTGTAGTTGATCCGAATGGTAGTTTAATTCGTTGCATCCAATTAGATTAATTCCTTCAGTTGTTATAGTTATTGGTATTTAAAGAAAGATAGGTAGATAGAAATTGTGCGGTAAATAGCGGACAAGCAAAATTAAAATATGATGTAAATAAACAGAGCCTCCATATTGGAGGCTCTGTTTTTCTATCGATCACTACAATTTAGCGATAGCGTATAGATTAAGGTAAATTAAGTTGACGTAAAGCGGCAACACGTTGCTCGATGCTTGGGTGAGTTTGGAATAAAGCTGCCAAACTGAAACCTTGCTCTTTACCTTCTGCGATAGCAAAAGCTTTCATTTCTTTCGGCATTTGATCTGGCATTTCAGATTCAGCCTGTAGACGCAATAAAGCGGAAATCATGGCTTCTTTACCTGCAAGTTGAGCACCAGCTTCATCTGCACGGTATTCACGATAGCGAGAGAACCACATCACGATTGCCGAAGCCAATATACCGAAAACGATATCAAGCACGATGGTAATTGCAAAATAAGCAAGTCCTGGTGCTTCACCGTCTTGACGGCCAAAGACGTTTCGGTCAATAAAATCACCAACCACACGGGCAAAGAACATTACAAAGGCGTTCACTACACCTTGAATAAGGGATAAAGTGACCATGTCGCCATTGGCAACGTGACCAATCTCATGCGCAAGTACGGCACGCAATTCATCTTTGTTCATGCGTTCCAGTAAACCTGATGAAACCGATACAAGCGCATCGTTTTTATTCCAACCTGTGGCAAACGCATTCGACTGATAAGATGGGAAAATACCAACATCTGGCATTTGAATACCAGCACGTTGTGAAAGTTGAGCAACCTCTTGTAATAACCAAACTTCGGCTTGGTTACGAGGAGCATTCGGGTCAATTAATTCAGTACCTGTGGTTTTTAACGCCATCCATTTGGACATAAAGAGGGAGATTAAAGAACCTACCATACCAAACACTAAACAGATGACCATCAGGTTGCCTAATTTAAGACCGCCAGCGCCGTGGTAACTACCAACACCTAATAATGATAGGATAATGCCAGCTACAACCAGTACCGCGAGGTTGGTTAGCAAAAACAAACCAATCCGCATCATGGAGAGAATCCTCTTATAAATAATAAATAATATGATGTATTAAAATAAATCATGAAATTCAATATGAGGTTTAGATGACTAAAATTCAAGAATAATGATAAAAATCGATCTGATAAAAAATGAGAAAATAAAATGAAATGGATAGTGGATAAGAAATTTATAAAAAAAAATAGACAAGATAAAAAAAGATTCTCGGTATTAGAGAAAACATTATTTTTTTAGCAATTTGTTGAAAATATGTAATTGCATAAATTACATACTTATTTAAGATATAAACAAACTCTATTTTGGAAATAAAGTCTGATTTTATCAGTTGCCAATAGTGATTTGTGCTGTCGCACTGGCATGCGCTGTTGAATAAGAACCCGCAGGTGCATCCGTGTATGTTCCATCAGAGGCAATAATAATCGGTCGAGAACTATATTTAACCTGTTGAATAGGTGAACTGTTGCTGATTTGTTGTACGGTTTCAGGTTGATTTGATTGTGCAATGATTTGCCCAGCACCCGTTGAAGTGTCGATATTATTTGCAGTTAAATTTAACCCGCCAGCATATAGATTATTTAAACGACTGGTCACACGTTTGACATAGTCTTGGGTTTCACGGAAGGGTGGAATACCACCGTATTTATCCACATTACCCTCACCAGCATTATAAGCAGCTAAAGCTAAACTGGTATTTCCATTAAATCGTTTCATTAACCAACTGAGATATTTGGCACCACCAAAAATATTCTGCTGTGGATCATAAGAGTTTGACACATTGAAGCGACGTGCTGTTGCAGGCATAAGTTGCATTAAACCTTGCGCACCAACAGGGGAACGTGCATTGGTATTAAAACCGGACTCAGTATGCATCACTGCTTTGATTAAGCCTTCTGAAACACCATGTGTCTGTGCAGCTTGACGGATAATACTGTCAAATGAGTTTTTACTTTTACTATAACTTGGCAGTACTGCGGATTCTGTGCTTCCCCAGTTGCTATAACTGTGAATATTACTGTCTTTATAATAAGTCACTTTGACTTTTTGCAGTGAGCGATCTGAGTTCTTCCGATTGGTGAGTAGCGTTGTACCATTTTGGTCTTTGTAGAAATAAATTTGGCCTGCAAAACTTTGCGATGTAAATGAAGCGAAGCTCATACATCCTAAAATTGACACTAACGAACCCGTAATTAATTTTTTCATTTTGTAGTAATTAAAATATTTCCCCAATTTTTGGGAGTTTAACAAATTATTGAACAAGAAAAACAATGAATTGAGTTTTAACAATACAATTGCAAAAAAGCAAGTGCTATTTGTTGGCATATTAATCAAAAAAAATTTTATATTTTTTTTAAAATATATTTATTGACTATATTAAGCATTTGAAAAATATACATAAAATTTAGTGGTTAAAAAATGATCAATCTAAAGAGAATGCCCATCATTGCGTGAGAAAACTTTGTCAAGCCCCAAACAATCCACAATTTTATCCACAGGTTTTGTGGAAAACTGTGGAAAAGTCCAAAAGATAAGCACTTCGGCTAAAAAATGAACTGAGCCGTCTATTTTAAATGTGGAAATACGACAGGAAGATGAACAGATAAAAATAGATGCAAAATAAAAAAATCTTTAGATGCGGTTGACGTTCAAATCAGATAAAATTGCCCAGTATTTTTTAATGGGTTTATCTCGTCTATGTACTCGCCAGTTGAGTCCGAACAAGGATTTAATTTTAAACCAGAGCTTCCAACAAGTTCAGCTTATTATCGTCTTTTGAAAAAACTTCGTCGTCAAGTCGGCCATGCAATTCGTGACTTTAAAATGATTGAGGAAGGCGATAAGGTAATGGTCTGTGTTTCTGGTGGGAAAGACAGTTACACCTTGCTTGATATTTTGTTGCAATTTAAACGTATTGCACCGATCAACTTTGATGTTGTCGCAGTGAACTTGGATCAAAAGCAACCTGGTTTTCCTGAAGATGTGTTACCGAAATATTTGGAAGAAAACAATATTCCTTATTATATTTTGGAAAAAGACACCTATAGCATCACCAAGCGTTTGACCCCAGAAGGTAAAACCTATTGTGCAGTGTGTTCACGTTTACGCCGTGGTTCACTCTACGGTTTTGCGCAAGAGATTGGTGCGACCAAAGTGGCATTGGGTCATCATCGCGATGATATCATTGCAACGTTCTTCTTGAATCTATTCCATGGTGGTAGCTTAAAAGCGATGCCACCAAAATTACTGTCTTCGGATAAAAAGAACATTTTGATTCGTCCTTTGGCTTATGTCGAAGAAAAAGACATCATCAAATATGCTGAAATTCGTAAATTCCCGATTATTCCATGTAACTTATGTGGTTCTCAGGAAAACTTACAACGTGCCATGTTAAACGACATGCTACGTGGTTGGGATAAACAATATCCAAAACGTTTGCACAGCATTTTTGGTGCATTGCAGAATGTTTCACCATCTCAATTGGCTGACCGTGATTTATTTGATTTCGAAAAATTGGATGAAGAACGTGAATTCGATATGAAATGTGATACGGAAGAAATGAAAAAACGTTTAGATGTTGTAAATCTTAGTTTTGCAGCAGATTGATCTTTTTTGCCAATTAAATGAACGAATCGGGCATTCATATTGAGATGAGTGCCTGATTTAAAAAAATAAAACGATAAAACCGATAAAACATGAACAGTCCGTACAAAAAACTTTAGCCCAAATTGAAATTATCATGCTATAACATTGGGCAAGCAAAACTGCTTCAACCTGATGTTGTCTGGATAGATAACACAATAAATTGAATAAATAATTTGAGGAATGAACATGCCTGCATTTTTAACTGATGATTGGTTTGCAAATGTTGAAAAATTAACTGCTGAAGCAGGTGATTTAAACTTACCACCAGCACTTTCAGGTTTAGCAATTAATTTGGTTGTTGCAGATGCAGATGGCAACACTGAGCTTGCTTTAGACGGCGGAAAAATCGTCAAAGGTAGTTCTGCAAATGCGAAAACAACATTGAACATGGATGCTGAAACGCTTCGTAAAGTATTCTTAGAATTTGATATGGCTGCTGCTATGCAAGCATTTATGACAGGCAAAATCAAAGTTCAAGGTGATATGTCTCAATTGATGGCTTTACAAACAGCGAAGCCAAGCCAAGAGCAAAAAGATTTATTTAAGAAAGTATTAGAGCAAACTGCTTAATCCTTTTAAAATAAAAAAGCTTACCCAAGAGTAAGCTTTTTTATTGCCTGTTTTTTACAAATCCAATCTATTTAATATACAGATTAAATTTCTAATAATCGAGGTGTGGTTTTAATGTGTTCTAAATAAGCCCGAATACGTGTGACATACTGTACTGCTTGCTTATAACGACCATTACTTGCTTGATTACGTGTCAAATAATTATAAAGATTCATCCAGTCATTAGGATCTTTACCTTGTGCTTTGATACGCTTTTGAATACCTTCAACCGCACCAGGACCCATATTGTATGCAACCAACGCATACCAATGACGATCTGGATTACGAATATAAGAATAACGACTCAACATCATATCAAAATATCTTGCGCCGCCTTGGATACTCTGAGCGGGGTCACTACGATTACTTACACCCATTTCTTTGGCTGTAGTATTGGTCAACATCATCAAACCACGGACACCTGTGGGAGAAACAGAGTCTGGTTTTAAATATGATTCTTGATAACCAATTGCAGCAAGTAGGTGCCAATCTAAGCCATATTGCTGCGCAGAGCGCTTAAAGCTGGCTTTATAAATCGGTAGACGAGAACTTAGGTCACGTTGGATCACGTTCCAATCGTCCTTCTTGACAACATTACGATTATAAAATGAGGCAAGTTGCTGAGTTGAACCATTTTGTTTGCTTTGGCAAATGAAACCACTTGCTGTTGCTGTTAATGGGTCTTCAGCTTGTTTAAATACCCAATTCAATTCTGGGTTTAAACCATTACTTTTTAAACTGTTGAAATCACCACAGCTTGCTGAAAATGAGGTTAAACGTTCTGCTTCAATTGTCTGCATATTTGCAGTGGTAATCGCAAAATTAGCTTTACCTTGAGCAACCATTTTCAATGCTGTTGCATTGTCTGAAACCGTTTTAAACTCAAGTTTAACATTTAAACTTTCAGCATAGTTATGGGCTAAGTCATAGCCGAAGCCATGCTTATAGTCTCCATCCTTAAACACGATGCTTGGATTGGAAACTGCAACTACAGTTAATTTACTCGAATTAACTACAGCATTGTATTGATTGTTCTTACTCGCATTAATGCTAAAAGGAATTAATGCAGTGGTTAAAACTAATGTTTTGATTGGCAGCGCACGAAAAAATGAGTTAAGGCTAAGCCTCGACCCAGAGGTTGAACTACTGTGCATGTTGTCTCCGCTACAAGTAATTTATTGCCCTAAAAAGTTATAAGCACAAAAACACCTAAAAACTTTTTATAGTTGGTAAATTCAATAAGGGTGGGCAGTCATGAACGTCATTCAAAAAATGACATGTGGGATAGAAAGATTTTGCAGAAAAACTACAAAATTAAAAAAATAAACTCATAAAACATGTGCGCATAATATAGGCGGTTTTTAGATCTGTCAAACTTTGTATGAAAAATGATCAATTTTAAATATTTAAGATTATGATTTTTAAAGGAATATTTTTTTAATAATTACGTGGATTTTAAAGCTGAAATAGCTTGTCAAAAACTGTAAGGAAATGTTCCAAAGCTAAGTTAAGATTTACCACTTTTAAAACGTTTTTCTGTTGAATTTTATGTGCGAATTTAAATAGGAAAAAAAGGATTTTATCCCTTTTTTAAACCTTAAAATGCAAGATTTTTAATCTGACATTTTTACTGTATTGGTTGTAGACTATAAAAACATTTTTTCAAAAATAAGTATCAAGTGCATATATATTGTGAATGGTTTTAAATCATGAAATCAAATTTAATTACCCGTTCAGGGCATGATCTGTTGGTTGCTGAGTTACAACATCTTTGGCGAGAAGAACGACCTGAAATTACTAAGAAAGTAACATGGGCTGCAAGTCTAGGTGACCGTTCTGAGAATGCTGATTACCAGTATAATAAACAGCTACTTCGAAAAATTGATCGTCGAGTACGTTATTTGGGTAAGCGGCTAGAAGAATTACGTATTATCGATTTTTCTCCAAAGCAAGCAGGCAAAGTGTATTTTGGGGCATGGGTTGAAATTGAAAATGATGATGGTGAACAGAAAACCATACGTATTGTCGGGGTAGATGAGATTTATGATCATCATCCACAACATGTATCAATTGACTCACCGATGGCAAGAGCTTTGCTTTCAAAACAAGTGGATGATGATGTTGAAGTCGTAACACCTTTAGGGAAAAAACGTTGGTATATCAATTCAATTCGTTATGAGTAGCTTGAATATTCATCAAATCAGTAAAAATTGACTTTATTTTGTACACTTGATTGAAGAAATACTGAAAAAGATTTGCCAAGTCGCAATTTTATTTATATGATAGCCGCCATTGGAAGCGTGGCAGAGCGGTTTAATGCACCGGTCTTGAAAACCGACGAGGGTGTGAGTCCTCCGTGAGTTCGAATCTCACCGCTTCCGCCAAATATTTAAAAGACCCTTAAATTTTTAAGGGTCTTTTTTTTGCTTTGATTTTGTCTCACTTACTCTATATAAAATTTTAAAAATAAAGCTATATAAGCCCTAAAATAAAGTGCTGATATGATTTGCTAAAATAATTTGCTTGGTTTGATTGAATTTTTTATATGAATGCTCAGGAGCAGGAAAAGCTCTGATTAACAGCTCAGGATTAAGATTTAGAGGCTTTTAAAATGTCTTGATAATGATCTTAAACTGAGCCCATGGACAGAATACATTTTATTTGACTACTATATTGAATGACCTGTATGGATTGTTAATGGTCAAACTTGTCAGAGACAAATTAGTCAAAGCATTGAAGAACCACATGTCCATTGGTGGATTAGTCAACTGTAGGGCTTTGGGTTGTTGATATGTCAGCTTAGATGAGTTGGATGAGCTGAGTACATTTATTTTTATAACCACAGGATTTAGCAATATCCGTACTTTTACAGCATGTTGCCTTACTATCATGTTGCATCCTATGGATTGCTTTTATACTTACCTTTACAACTAATGTGTAGAAAAAAACTCTACACAAAATTATTGAACATCTGTCTATAACGTACATTTAACTTTAAGCGAAGGAGCGAATTTACTGGATTAGATTCAACGTGCTTTGCAGGTTTATAATAGCTCGCATGAATAACCATGCTAGAAATCATTTTTTAAGAGTGGCAAGGTATCGTAGAAAGACCTTTTATTATAAGCGAATAGGTCTTAGTTTGATTTAAATGGATGCACTATGCTCTGAGTGATCATTATTTATCTTTAATGATTTCGTCACCAATCCAGTTTAAAAAATGGTTCACTTTGAGAATGTTCTCATGGGTACGTGGATAAACTAAGTGGTGTGCAGATATGGGTACGGATAAGTCATCATGAAAGACTTTGACAAG
Source organism: Acinetobacter sp. AS167 (assembly GCF_037152175.1). NCBI lineage: Bacteria > Pseudomonadati > Pseudomonadota > Gammaproteobacteria > Moraxellales > Moraxellaceae > Acinetobacter > Acinetobacter sp. AS167. Next base: position 58,343 of record NZ_JBBCMP010000004.1, on the reverse strand, counting down.
TTTTCCTGAATCTAGATAATTTTGGGTAAGTAAATTGCTTTCAAGAACGAATCCAAGCCCATGAGTTGCAGCTTCAAGCGACATGTATGAGCGATCAAAACTAAAAGTATAAGGAAATTCAGGAATACTCAGCCCTTGGTGTGCAAACCATTGAGGCCATGTCACGAGAGTAGACTTTGACAAAATTAATTCTTTTTTTAGTAGATCTTTAGGCTCAGATACTGGACTACGTTCAAGTAGTTTTGGGGAGGCAAGAACTTCTAATTTTTCACTTCGAAAAGTTCTAATTTCGACACCTGTCCAATTTGGAATACCATGACGAATATCAATATCAATTTTATCACGCGTAAAATGAAGGTTTTCATAAGAGCAAGATAAATTCACTTGAATGAGAGGATATTGTTCTTTAAATGATTCTAATCTTGGCAATAACCACAGAAGTCCAAAGCTAGGTGATGAATGGATATATAAACTATCTTTTGGGCTTTTATCTGATGCTTGTTCAGTCGCTAACATCAAATTATGCAAGATAGTGGTGACATCTTGATAATAACGTTCACCTGAAGGCGTTAAGGTCACTCCTCGTGCGCCTCTTATAAATAAGCTTTGACCAATCATTTCTTCTAGTTTTGCTATTTGATGACTGACAGCAGATGGTGTGAGATTCAAAACTTCTGCCGCTTTTGCCACATTTCCTAATCGAGCAGTTTGCTCAAACGCTTGTAAGGTTTTTATTGCAGGTACCTGATTGTAATTTTTTTCACTATTGTTCATTTAAAATTCCATTTTTCTTTCGAATACAAACTAAAAATATCATAGGCATGAATAAAATTCATGCCTAGTTGAGTTTAACCTTATTGCTGCTCACCGTGAAAAAAGAGAATCTAATGATGAATAAATATGTTGAAGATAAGAGGAATAGACATGTTACTACAAGGAAAGGTAGCGTTAATCACAGGTGCTGCATCAGAGCGTGGTATTGGTCGTGCAACAGCAGAAATCTTTGCACAGCAAGGCGCTAAAGTCATTATTGTTGATCTAGATCTTGTGCAAAGCCAGAATGCAGCTAAAGCATTGGGCGAAGGTCATTTAGGTCTAGCAGCAAATGTTGCAAATGAAGAACAAGCATACGCTACTGTGGAAAAAGCCCTTCAACACTATGGAAAAATTGATATTTTGGTCAATAATGCAGGCATTACCCAACCTGTAAAAACATTAGATATCAAACGTAATGATTATGACCGTATTTTGGATGTCAGTCTGCGAGGAACACTCATTATGTCTCAGGCAGTAATTCCCTCAATGAAAGAAAACGGTGGAGGAAGTATTGTGTGCTTATCATCCGTTTCGGCACAACGAGGTGGTGGTATTTTTGGTGGTCCACACTACAGTGCTGCCAAAGCTGGGGTTTTAGGATTAGGTAAAGCGATGGCTCGCGAGTTTGGTGCAGATAATATTCGTGTCAACTCACTTACACCAGGTCTTATTCAAACAGATATTACGGGTGGTTTAATAAATGATGATCGTCGTCATGACATTCTTGCAGGTATTCCACTTGGTCGCTTAGGCAGAGCACAAGATGTTGCAAATGCAGCGTTATTTTTAGCCAGTGATCTATCAGCCTATTTAACAGGTGTAACTTTAGACGTAAATGGCGGCATGTTGATTCACTAAAACACAGTATTAGAAAATCTAAAATAGAGACATGGCCATGAGAGGATATTGTGGCCAATTGTAAAGGGACTCGCATGATGGATACCGTATTTTCATCTGATACAGATGCTATTCGTAAATCTGCATATCGAAAAATTGCATTTCGGCTGATGCCATTTTTAATGCTTTGTTATTTTTGTGCTTACCTAGACCGTGTAAATGTTGGTTTTGCCAAACTTCAAATGATGAGTGATTTACAGTTTAGTGAAGCTGTTTATGGACTCGGAGCAGGTATTTTCTTTATAGGATATTTCTTATGTGAAGTACCTAGCAATATTGTGCTTCATAAAGTTGGTGCTCGACGTTGGATTGCCCGAATTATGATTACATGGGGTATTTTATCAGGCTGTTTTGCATTTGTTGAAACAGAATGGCAATTCTATACCTTGCGCTTTTTACTCGGTGTTGCTGAGGCAGGGTTAGCACCAGGTTTATTACTTTATCTTACATATTGGTTCCCATCTTATCGTCGGGCCCGTATGACCGTGCTTTGGTTTATTGCGATTCCAATTTCGGGAATGATTGGCGGTCCTCTATCTGGCTTAATCATGGATCAAATGAACAATGTGCAGGGATGGTATGGCTGGCAATGGATGTTCGTTATTGAAGCGATACCCACGGTACTTGTTGGTTTATTGGTGCTAATCATTTTAAAAGACTCTGTTCAAGATGCACATTGGTTAACAAGTGCTGAAAAGAATTTAGTTCAGCAAGAAATCGCTCAAGATAATCAACAGAAAGAAGGGCATAGCAGTATTAAAGACTTCATTAGTGATAAACGCTTGTGGTTACTTGCGGGAATCTACTTTTGTGTCGTAATGGGACAATATGCAATTACTTTCTGGTTGCCGACATTAATTCGTAACTCAGGTATTAGCGACAACTGGCATATTGGCTTGTTGACCAGCCTACCTTATATATGTGCCATAGTTGTAATGCTGTTAGCAGGCCGTAGCGGAGATCACTTTAGAGAGCGTCGCTGGCATTTAATTATTCCTATGTGTGCTGGTGCAGTTGCACTGACCTTCGCAACATTGTTTGCCTCAAATCTAACCCTATCGCTGATTTGTTTATGTATTGCAGCATCAGGTGTACTCACCGCATCTTCTTTGTTTTGGATGTTACCAACCAACTTTTTAGGAGGTGTTTCAGCTGCTGCGGGTATTGCTGGAATCAATAGTTTTGCCAACCTCGCTGGATTTTGTTCTCCGTTTCTTATCGGCTGGATTACGACTAATACAGGTTCGAATGCGATTGGCATGTTCTTAATCACAGCAGTTTTATTTGTCGGTGCCAGCCTAGTACTGGGCGTTCCAGCAAAACTTGTTAATCGTTAATAAGAGAAGTTAATCATGTCAAATATTAATAAAGAAGTTCGTATTGCTGAACTACAGCAACGTGCATATAACATTCGTCAACATGCGTTACGTATGGGACAAGTACAGGGCCAAGGTTATATTGGACAGGCCTTAGGTGCAGCCGATCTACTTGCAGTTTCTTATTTTCATGCAATGAAATATCAGCCTGAGAATCCTGAATGGGAAGGACGAGATCGCTTTTATCTTTCAATAGGTCATTATGCAATTGCTTTATATGCTGCTTTGATTGAAGCAAACGTGATTCCACTTGAAGAACTTGAAACGTATGGTTCTGATGACAGTCGTTTACCTATGTCAGGCATGGCAACGTATACCCCTGGTATGGAGATCACAGGAGGTTCGCTAGGTCATGGTTTGGGTATTGCGGTAGGTGCTTGCCTTGGATTAAAACAAAAGAAATCAGAGTCATTTATTTATAACCTCTTATCAGATGGTGAGCTCAATGAGGGCTCGACATGGGAAGCCGTAATGTCGGCTTCACATTGGAAATTAGATAATCTAATTGCAATTATTGATGTGAATAATCAGCAAGCCGATGGGCATTCATGTGAAATTCTAGCTTTTGAACCGATTATAGATCGTTGGCAATCATTTGGCTGGTATACCCAACGCGTAGATGGCAACAATATGGAAGCTTTACTTGATGCTTTTGATCAAGCGAAAAGCTACGAAGGAGCATGCCCAAGAGTAATTATTTGCGATACCAAAATGGGTAAAGGTGTTTCATTTTTAGAAAGCCGTGAAAAAACACATTTTATTCGCGTGGATGAACGCGAATGGGATGAAGCTTTAAATATATTAACCCATTACGGCAAATAAGGAGTTTAGATCCATGAGCCAATTAGCGAACTCTCCAAAGAAAAAATTAAAAACGTCTGCAATGATTGCTTCGATTGCTGCTGAAGGCCAACCAACCAAACCTGCACCATTTGGACATGCTTTAAATGCCTTGGTGAAAGAGCGTGATGATATCGTTGGATTATCAGCAGATTTATCCAAATATACAGATTTGCATATTTTTGCTAACCAAAACCCAGACAAATTCTTTCAAATGGGAATGGCAGAACAACTCCTGATGAGTGCTGCTGCTGGATTAGCTCGAGAAGGATTCGTTCCTTTTGCCACGACTTATGCTGTATTTGCTTCACGCCGAGCTTACGATTTTATCTGTATGGCGATTGCCGAAGATAATTTGAACGTAAAAATTGTAGCAGCCCTTCCTGGTTTAACTACAGGATATGGGCCAAGTCACCAAGCAACAGAAGATATTGCAATTTTCCGTGGAATGCCAAATTTAATGATCATTGATCCATGTGATGCCTTGGAAATTGAACAGGCTATTCCACAGATTGCTGCTCATCAAGGTCCTGTTTATATGCGCTTGTTACGTGGTCAAGTTCCATTGGTACTGGATAAATATAATTACCAATTTAAATTAGGTAAGGCTCAAGTGATTAAACCTGGCAAAGACCTGTTGATTATTTCTACAGGACTGCTGACGATGCGCGCTCTTGAGGCAGCTGAAGAACTTAAAAAAGAAGGAATTGAGGTTTCAGTTCTACATGTTCCAACCATTAAGCCTCTTGATGAACAGACCATTTTAGATGAGGTAGCTAAAGGAGGACGACCTGTACTTACTGCTGAAAATCATTCTGTAGTTGGTGGTTTAGGTGAAGCAGTTGGAACCTTGTTATTAAGAAATGGGCAACATCCACGTTTTGACATGATTGGTTTGCCCGATGCATTTTTAGATGCAGGTGCGCTGCCGACATTGCATGATCGATATGGTATTTCTGTTGAAGCAGTTAAAGAGAAAATTAAAAATCACTTAACCTAAGAGAATCCAATTTTGTTAGTGAATTGAGCATGGTGTACGACAGGAGTCTTGCCATGCTGCAATTTTCTCATACCACTTTTACTCCATTTAACCATTCAAAATATAGCTTATTCAATTAGTTATTTAGGGAAACTTATTTTCAAAATTTGCAGGGATTGTGCAATGAACAAAATTAATTTTTTATGTCTTATTGGTGTACTTATTGGAACAAATACGGCTTGTTTTGCTGGAAACTTATTCGATGTGAATCGGAAAAATTTAATAGGGCAAGGTGAACGAACAGCTTTAGCAGATAAAGGGATCAAATTTGATGGTAGTTTAAATCTCGATATTGCTTACTTGGCAGACGGTGGATATGTCTCACGACAAGATCCAACATATGTTAGCCAGTTTTCACTTGGTTCAACCTTAGATTTAGAAAAATTGATAAATCTAGACGGGCTGAGTGTTCGAGCATTAATTATGGCAAGACAAGGGCAGAGTGTATCAGTAGAACAGATCTCCGATCCGCAAGTACCACAATTGGCCAATGTACAGGCAAATTATGGTCGAGGAAATTCGGGTACAAGACTTGCAGAACTATCGATCGAAAAGAGTTTTAGTAACGCAACTACCAGTATTCGAGTTGGGCGTTTTGCCATGGGAACTTATTTCAATGTGATGTCTTGTGACTTTCAAAATAATTCTTTTTGCGGTGCGCAAATGGGGAAATGGCAAGGCAGTAAATGGATTAATGCACCTGTAAGCCAATGGGCTGTAATGTCTAAATATAGTTTCAACCCTGAGGCTTTTATACAATTTGGTGTATTTGAATATAACCAAACAAACTTGGAAGAAAGTGAAGGATGGAATTTGGATACAAAAGATGCCGATGGCGTCAATATTCCTGTTGAGCTTGTCTGGCAGCCGAAACAGGCGATTAATAACTTAGCTGGTATCTATCGTATAGGTGCATTTTACAATACGGCTGATGATCTCAAAAATCAAAAAGACATCGTTACAGGAGAACCAAAATCTCACACATATGGGATGTGGGGAGTCGTAGAACAACAGTTAACCAAAAATGGCTCAAGTCATCAGGGGCTATACGCTTTTGTGAACTTTAGTTTTCATGATCAAACCACTAACAAAGTTGGAAATATGCAACAGATGGGTTTAAAGTACATTGGACTTTTAAATCATTATCCCAATGACATTGTAGGTTTTGCTGCGAATAGAGTTCATGTGAGTGATCGTTACAGCCAAACACAGCAAGCCATTAACAAGGATGCTGAATATAATATTGAGTTGAACTATTCATATTTCCCAATGAAATGGTTGATGCTTAGACCTAATATTCAATATGTAATCAATCCTGGGGCAACGAGTTATGTGGATAATGCTCTAGTGCTGGGCTTAAGCTCGAAAATTATTTTTTAAAAATATATCTACTATAAGAGTTGAACGATATTTTTTAAATTTCTAATATTTAAATTATCACTTTTTTTAGAGCTAAATTAAGGGAATATTTTTTATTCTCTTAATTTATGAAAAATCGTCGTTTTCAATAGCTAAAAATTATAGGTATAGGTCAATCCGCTGTTGGTGGTGATGGTCACCTCATGCACATTTTCAGCAGCACACATCATACAAAGGTAGGCAGTCTCTCTAGAGAATAAAGATTATTGATATTATCAAAAAAATATATTTGAATTAACTAAAGAAAAAGGCTCATGGATTTGATATATTTTTATTAAAGACAAAGTCACTAGCAATATACACTGGCATATACCAAATAGGTTTTTTGGCTAGAAGTTTTTAATCTTTAGGGTAAAGTTAGATATTAGTGAACATAAAATGATTGTAAGTTTTCAAGTTAAAAATGTCTAAAAAGCCTTATCTATCAACAGAAATGCAAAAATACCAAACAAAGCAAAAAAGACAAAATAAATTACTTTTGCAACTTTCCATTCTTCTATTTATCCCGCCTTTATTGTTATTTCCCGCGTATCCAAGAAATGACTGGCAATATTCCATTTATAAGTACATCACAGAAAATTTGTTGATTACAGTAGGTTCAAAAGGACCACTACCATTTTTTACTATTCTTTCTAGTATATACATTACAATCATTATGTTTTTCTTAAGTTGCTATGTCTGCTGGTTATTCTTAAAAAAGTATGGCATTCAAGAAAACTTCCAAAAAAAAATTTACAGTTTATTCTTACAATTCGAATTTTCTTCTTCATATAAATATCCTTGGTTAGAAATACCAATAATCAAAAAAATATTAGTTTCGAGCATTTTTATTTTATGTTTTCTTGGCAGTATATGGCACTTTGTTCATGATGAAATTTCATTTCAAAGTGGTAGTCGTAAAGGTGCACTCATAGAATGGAGTTACAACTATAGAATAGGCGTATTGTTCTGGGAGTTCATTATTAGCTTGTTGAGCATCTCGCCTATTTTTTATTTCTTTCTTTTATTCATTTATCTCAGCAATTACTATTTCCGTGGGTTGGGAACTGGGAAAATTCTTTTTTCCAAAAGAAACAGCAAAACTAAAAAACGTAAGAAAAAAAGATGATTTTGTTAATTCTGCCATATTGTCTTATCCTGTAATAGAACAACACTTATCTCATAAAATGCTCAATCAATTTCTTAGGGCACTTTAATATTCTCGTGGCGTCTATACCATGCACTCCAACATATTTATGTTCTTGCTTGTCACAAATATGGAGGCTTATCCAACACGATCATGCTGAATAAGCCCATTTAAAAATCATCAATCAATATCAGGATGCTGTTTGGCAAGGTGATCACGTTTTTCTTGTAGTTCTTCGATTTTTTGATCAATTTTTTCGATTTTCTGCTCAATATTTCCATGATATTGCTCTAGAAGTTCCTCAGCTTCTTCAGGATCAACCGCCATTGGCTTGGCACCTTTAAGTGGTAAATTTGCTGTTTCTTTAAGATAAATCGCAGTAATAACACCAAAGCAACCACAAATCACCAGATAATAGGCTGGCACCATAATATTTTGAGTCGTTTCAACCAACGTTGCTGTGATGGTAGGTGTTAAACCTGCAATCACCACTGAAATATTAAACGCAATTGCAAGTGCGCTATAGCGAATTTCAGTTGGAAACAATGCGGGTAGGGTTGAAGCCATTATTCCAATCAGCATATTGAGTGAAAGTGCCAACATCAACAGACCCAAGAAAATTAAATAAACATTATTTGTGGCAAGCAATATAAAGGCTGGATATGACAAAACAATCAGTGCAAAACTCCCTGCAAAGACAAATGGTCGACGACCAATTTTATCACTCAGCATTCCCACGAATGGCTGGACAAAGAGCATTCCGACCATTACTGCAATAATAATCAAAACGCCGTGATTATCTGAGTAGCCTAAGTTATGTGAGAAATAACTTGGTAAATAGGTAAGTAGCATGTAATAGGTGACATTTGTACACAGAACTAGACCAACACATACCAATAGACTGCGCTTATGTTCACGGAAAATTTGTTTGAAACCCACTTTTTGCGGTTTTTTAGATAGTGACTGTTCTTCAGCATGCGCCTGAAAAGTCGGAGTTTCATCTAAAGAATGACGTAAATATAAGCCAATTAGTCCTAGTGGTAACGCTAAATAAAAAGGAATTCGCCAGCCCCAATCGACAAAGGCCGCTTCCCCCATGGAAAAACTAATCATTGAAACGACACCCGCCCCAACAACAAAACCTAAAATAGAACCAAAATCCAGCCAGCTTCCCATGAAACCACGTTTTCGATCTGGTGAATATTCCGCTACAAATATTGCAGCTCCAGCATATTCTCCTCCGACTGAAAAACCCTGAGCAATTTTTACAATGAGTAGCAGAATAGGGGCCCAAATTCCTATACTTTCATAGGATGGGATTAAGCCAATACCAAAAGTACTGACGGACATGATAATAATGGTGATCGCTAGGATCTTTTGACGACCGTATTTATCACCTAAATGCCCAAAAAACAATCCACCTAAAGGTCGAAATATAAAAGGTATAGAAAAGGTTGCGAGTGCTGCAATCATTTGTATACTCGGCGATGAATTTGGAAAAAAGACTTTACCTAATACATAAGCGACATAACCATAAACACCAAAATCAAACCATTCGATTGCATTGCCTAAGGCTGCGGCTTTAATGGCTTTTTTAGTCTTATCATAATCAATAATTTCGACATCATCGATTTCAAGTGGTTTAATTTTTCTTTTATACATAAATGGCTTAATCCTAATGAATGACTGTGTTTAAAAAATCTCTAAACCAAAGTCAAAAATAAAATTCATCATGAGCAGAAATAATTAAAAGATAACGCTAAGTTACATTTAAAATTTCAATGTCATAGAATTTTAATAAATATCAATTGATTATAATTTTAGTTTTTTTGTGGTTTTTATGTGTTGGGTAATCATGAATAAAATGTATGAGATCTGATGTAATTGTGTAATGAGTTTAACGTATATAAATGAATCAAAAGGATTGAAAATAATAGTTGTGTTTCCTTTCGCTAAATTTTTTTTTGCAGTGATTAAAGCTAAATTAAATGATAAAAGATGTTAAGACTAAATATAAGGTATTAAGAGGATGATTAAAGCAAAGAACAGCCGTTAAGTATAATTTTAGCTACAATTCCAATGCTAATGAGTGCAATATTAGTTATAACCTTATCCAGCTTAAATGGGACGCTAAAACTTTATAAATATTTTTTATAGATAACAATGAGTCCATTTTATAAGGTCCTGAGTTTTTTAAGTTAAATGTTATATTTTTTGTAAAAATAAGTTATTAAAAACTAATGTAATTTACAATTTTAATGATTAGTTAGACAAAATATCTGTTCATTGAGAAGTACAATTTTTAGCAAGTCACTTATTTCCTGCTTTTGTTTTATGGAAAGCCATTATGTTTTCAAATTATATTCATCCTTTTGTTTTGTTTTTCTCCTTACTCAATCCTTTTTTGATGAGTATTTATATGATCGGGATGATCAGACACACTGAAACTAAAGTATTTAATAAAGGTTTAGCACAAGGTGCTTTGATTGCTTATGTGGTTTTTATGCTTTTTGCATGGGGTGGCGAAGCAATTTTTAGTACTTATTTAAATGTTCGTTTTGAATCATTTCAGATTTTTGGTGGGCTAATTTTCTTGGTGATTGGCTATCGTTTTGTATTTCAAGGTGCAGATACTATCGGAGAAATGAGAGGAACGCCTGCACATTTGGCCAGTACCATGGCTATGCCATTTATGATTGGTCCAGGCACAATTAGTGCAGCTGTGGTGACAGGAGCGAGTATGTCTTTACTCGAATCCGCGGTGTTGATTGCTTTTACCTTATTTATTAGCTGTGGCATTTTAATGATCATGAAGTATGGGCATGACCACTTACGTTATAGCCATGCGAAATATATTGATCGCTATTTTGATATTGTTGGACGTTTATCTGCCTTGTTAATTGGGACTATTGCGATTGATATGATCGCGACAGGGATTATTGGTTTACTTGAAAAGTATTAATAATTATTTATATTTTTGATTTTTAAGATAATTATTAAATAAAAGCTGAGACATGATTTACGCTGAGGTGGGAGATCCACCTCAACATTATGTCAAAGTTTATTCAGGACTATCATCTAGAAATCTTCTTAGCCTTTCAGATTGAGAGGCTGTCCATTTTATATCTTTGTCTAACAAAACGAATTTTAAGTAGAAAATAATGGAGGAATATAGAGATATATGTTGTTTTTATGTGAAATATAACGATAATGATTTTTATTTAGATTAAGGGTTTTATTTCATGGGTAGATGGATTTCTCAAAATCGGATCTTTGCTCAAAGTGCTATTTATCTTGCACTTTATAGTTGTTGGATTGGGACAAGTTATGCTGCGACGGAAGCAACAACAGAACAAACAAATGCTTTACCCATGATCGTTGTCACAGCAGAAAATAATACAGAAAATAACTACACTAAAAAGAATGCCAGTACATCTACTAAACTCGATTTGAGTATAAAAGAAACCCCACAATCTGTTTCAGTGATTACACGCAAACAAATCGAAGATATGGGTGCGACAAATTTGGGTGATGCATTATTAAATACAACAGGGATTTTGCTAACAGGGGATAATACGGAGAGAACCAACTTTTCAATTCGAGGGTTTAATGTTGGAGATGGTTGGAATTCAAATATATTGCAATATGATGGGGTTGCTGTAAATGCAAGTAATGTCACCTCATCTAAACCAGATATGGCAACCATTGAAAGTATTGAAGTATTACGAGGGGCAGCAGGGTTAATGCAAGGTTCAGGAGAACCGTCTGGTGCAATTAATCTTATTCGTAAAAAACCAACAGAAACTTTTCAAGCAAGTGGTGCTGTAAGTTATGGCTCATGGAACACAGTACGTGGAGAAATGGATGTTTCTGGTCCATTGAATCAATCTGGGAGCGTGCGTGGTCGTCTAGTGGCGGCAGGTCAAGATGGTGATTCATTTATGAAATCTGTTACTCGTGATTCTAATGTTTTATATGGAATCGTGAGCAGTGATTTAACTGAAAATACGCTATTGAATATTGGATATTCACGTCAAGGTGAACATGCAGTTCCCGTCAATACAATTCCTAACTATTTTAATGGTACTAAAATAGGCATCGATAATTCTAACTGTGGTTGTGATTACAGAGATTTTTGGGATAAAACCAATACACAAGGCTTCTTAGATATTAGCCATAAATTTGATAATGGGTGGGAAGTAAAAGCCAGCTATTTGAAGGCAAGATATGTCATGGATATGGCATTTACATCACTGGGATTATCTTCAACTACGACAAGTGCAGATAATGCTTTGGCAACTGTTTATAAGTACGGATATAACTATGAGCAAAAATTAGATATTTATGATTTTTTTGCAAAAGGTACATATCGATTATTTGGCCGTGAGCATGACCTAGTATTTGGCGCAAATCACAGCAAAAGTAATATTACAGGGGCATGGACAAGTTGGGACCAAGTTCTAGAAGATTATAGTTTGGTTGGTGGGGGGGAAACACCGACGCGTGACTATTTGTACGTCAATATAAAAAATTACAGTCCTTATCAATTACCTTATATCGCGCCACGTTATCAAAATACCAGTGTTGATCAGGTACGTCAGACAGGATTCTATCTCACCACTCGCTTAAATATTATTGATCCTCTCAAAGTTATTGCAGGTGTGCGCCAAAGCAATTATGAAAGTGTAAACGAATATAAGAAATCTAATATTTTAACACCCTACTTTGGACTTACTTACGATATCAATGATGCATTGACTGCATATGCGAGTTATACCGATACTTTTGTTGTTCAAAATGCTAAAGATCGTTATGAGACATTACTTGATCCAGTACAAGGTAATGTTTATGAAATTGGTTTGAAAGCAGGTCTTTGGGATGATCGTTTAATTGCATCAGTTGCTGGATTTAAAACCAATCAAATAAATCGGTCAATACGAGATGAAAGTTCGAAAGGTCAGTGTCCGTTTAATGGTGGTGAGGCTTATTGTAATGTTGCATCGGGTGAGGTGATCAGTAAAGGGATTGAAACTGAGATTCGTGGTGAAATTATCCCCAATCTTAATTTAAGTTTCGGCTATACATACAATACTACGGAATATGCAAACGACCCTACAAATCAAGGTTTGGTTTTTAATGAGGATACGCCTGAACATATTGCACGTTTATTTGCGACCTATAAGTTTGCAAATAATTTAATCCTAGGCGGCGGTGCAAATTATCAAAGTACTTGGAAAGTGGGTCGTTATAGCGAACATCCTTATCGTCAGCCTGGATATACGATTGCTAACTTGGTGGCGAGTTATCCATTAAGTGATAAAGTGAATATTGCATTGAATATCAATAATATTTTTGACAAAGAATATTATTCACAAATTTATAGTGATGGAACTATTCGTTTTGGTAATCCTCGAAATGCAACGTTCACCTTACGCGCAAAGTTTTAAATCAATCGAAGGATGGCTGATATTTTCAGCCATTCACTAAAATAACAATCCAATTGACACCTTAAAATACACTCAAAACCTCAACAAATTTTCTTAATTAAATTTTTTATAAATTTATAGACGACTGGTCTATTATTAATTTATAGTGTGTATATGAAACGATCAGATAAAAGTGAAGCGACTCGACAACATATCTTAAATACTAGTTTTAAGTTGGTATTACATAAAGGTTTTGTCGGCGTCGGCTTACAGGAAATTTTAACGACTTGCGGTGTACCCAAAGGCTCGTTCTATTATTACTTTTCTTCCAAAGAAGCATTTGGTTGTGCGCTTTTACAGCAATACCTTGCTGATTATAAAGTGAAAATCGATCAATTAATTCTACAAGAAGAGCGGAGTGCTTATGCGCGTTTAGTTGCACTTTGGCAAGCATGGATTGATGATCCATGCCATAACGATGGTGGTTGGGCTGAGAATTGCCTAATTGTAAAACTTGCAGCTGAGGTTTCAGATTTATCGGAAGATATGCGTCAGATTTTAAATTTTGGTGTAACCAAGCTGACAGAACGCATTGCAAATTTACTTAGTGACGGACAACAGGATGGCTCAATTCCACAACATATTGAGCCTGAGAAAATGGCACAAACCATGTATCAACTCTGGTTAGGCGCAGCTTTATTGGCGAAACTTGCACAGAACAAACAGCCACTTTATCTGGCTTTAGAAACCACACAGCAATTACTAAAACCTATATAGGAACAACAAATGAAAAGTATTATTCATCATATTTTTGGCGAACCTGTCGACGTATTAGCATCAGCAGAAATGCCAAAGCCAGAGCCTAAAGCAGGCGAAGTTCGTATTAAAATGATTTTATCTCCGATGCATAACCATGATGTTTGGACGGTGAGAGGCAGTTATGGCTATAAGCCAACACTTCCTGCGATTGGGGGGAGTGAAGCCGTTGGTGTGATTGATGCTGTTGGTGAGGGTGTCGATGCTGTATCTGTTGGGCAACGTGTTGCAGTGGCTGCGGTCCATGGCAGTTGGGCAGAATACTTTATTGCACCTGCCCATAGTGTGGTTCCTTTAATTGATGCAATAGATGATGAAACCGCTGCACAATTGATTGGTATGCCGATTAGTGCACTGATGTTGTTAGATTTTATTGATTTAAAACAAGATCAGTGGCTTATCCAAAACACAGCCAATGGCGCTGTGGGTAAAACTGTTGCGATGATTGCGCACGCTCGCGGTCAAAAAGTCATTCATTTAGTTCGCCGTAGTGATGCAGTTGCAGAAATGAATGGTTTAGGTATTCAAAATGTAGTGGCGACTGATCAAGCGGATTGGAAAGATCAAGTAAAAGCGATACACGCAGATCAACCTTTAATTGCTGGGGTAGATTCAATTGGCGGTAAAGCCAGTGGTGAAATGTTGGCTTTACTCAGTGAAAATAGTGTATTGGTTTCATTTGGCAGTATGACGGGTGAACTGATGCAAATTTCATCAGGTGATCTTATTTTCAAACAAGCCACAGTAAAAGGCTTCTGGGCGAGTGTGGTCAATAAGCAATTGTCTGCTGAACGCAAAAAAGAGTTAATTGTAGAATTGTTGACTTTAGCTGCTCAGAAAAAATTGGTGTTGCCTGTTGAAGGTATCTTTAGTTTTGATCAGATTCAGAATGCGGCAGCCAAAGCCACTCAAGGTGCACGCCAAGGCAAAGTATTATTAAAACCATAAATATATTTGAGGTAGATCAGTTGTAAGACTGATCTATGACCAATTTTAAAAATAAGGAAAAAACGATGATTGGACAAATTTTAATTGCCTTAATTGCACTGTTACATGTGTATATTTTAGTTTTAGAGATGTTCTTATGGGACAAACAATACGGTTTAAAAGCATTTGGGAATACGCCTGAAAAAGCACAGCTCACCAAAGTCATGGCACAAAATCAAGGTTTATATAATGGGTTTTTAGCTGCTGGTTTATTTTGGTCTTTATGTGCACCTGCAATTTATGCATTATCACTGGCGAATTTCTTTTTAGGCTGTGTGTTGGTTGCTGGGATTTATGGCGGTATGACTGCAAGTAAGAAAATTATTTATATACAAGCGATTCCTGCAGCTTTGGCATTAATTGTCGTGAATTTGAATTACTAAAGTAAGGGGCTTACCTAGCCCCTTACTTTAAATTTATTCAAAAATAATTTGATTAAACAGCAACATCAGTGCGATCAATAAAATTAGGCTTGGATAATGATATTAATTTATTTATTAATACCTCTGATGTTGGCGAACTTCAATTGACTCTAATCCATCTATTCGCCTGCTTTGTAATGCGTAGGCAATTTGATCCAATCTTCACGCGATAAATAGCTGATATGCTCTGTACGGTAATCTGCTAGAAACTGATTATATTTATCTGTTTCAGTATGATGATGCTTAAAGCCACATTTTGCTTGTGCTTTATGTGACTGTTCATTATCTGCAAAGTAACCACACCATAAAGCTTGTAATTGCAAATCTTCATAGGCATGTTGCATGACTGCCTTAACAGCCTCAGGTATAAAACCATTTCCCCAAAAGGGAACACCAATCCAGTAAGCCACTTCTGCTTCATTATCTGCAATATCGAAATTACTGTCTTGCCCAATCAGTAGACCAACCATACCAATGGCTCGATTGTCATGCTTTTTTGCAAGCGCATAGACTTCATCATGTGCAAAAACTGTCTGAATATACTCTAAACTTTATGCCTGACTTTTATGTACCGGCCAGCCCGCAATTGGCCCAACGCGTTCATCTTTTGCATATTCATATAAACTTTCTGCATCACTTTCTTGCCAAGGTCGTAAAATTAACCGTTCAGTTGTCAAAATCATATTGTAAAGTCGCTTATAAAATTCATCAAATTTCAAAAAGAAACTATAGATATTTTAGGCGCTTATTACTATTCCCAAATTTTGGCAATTTCGGTACTTTTCAAAACAAAATCATTATAATTAGGCAGATATTTAATAAATTTTATTCAAAATGCAAAGTGATCTAAATTTTCTTCATCAAAATGTAAAAGATTATCTATGGAGGACAAGTAATTTAAGTGATTCTTTAAATCAACCTTTATTGTTAGCGTATTGTTCACTTATTTTTGTCAAAGAAGGTCTAGTCACACTACCTCACCTTAATAAAGATTTACCAACTGGAACTGTTAAAAGCATCTTAAAGCAAGCCGGTATTGAGTGACCCACTGCATCCAAGCTTCATTTTCTCCAAAAGAGGTGAGTATGTTATATCCAATTGCAGTAGAAAAAGGCTCGAATGATGAAGCCTATGGCGTGATTGTTCCTGATATTCATGGATGTTTTTCTGCGGGAGATACTTTTGAAGAAGCATTAAGCAATGCGAAAGAAGCCATTGCAGATCATTTGGAGATTCTCGCAGAAGATGGCAAAAATATTCCTTTGGCATCAGAAGTAAGTAAATTTCTTAACGATGAAGAGTTTAAAGGCTTTATCTGGGCAGTCCTAGATGTTGATGTGAATCGTTATTTAGGTAAGGCTGAAAAAATTAATGTCACTTTACCAAGTCGCTTAATTTATCTCATAGAGGATAAAGTGGGTAAAGATAAGCAGTATAAAACCCGTTCTGCAGCAGCTGGTGCAGAAAAAATACTGCAAGCTTCATCCATAGCTAATCAAAAAGACCCACTCAATTGAGTGGGCTTCTGAATATTTAAAGAAAAGTGAATGAGTATTAAAACGAATACTCAGCAAGAAGCAAAATATTTTTAGAAAGTCCACTGTTCACTGCCGAGTAGGCAGCTTAGAAATGTAGACGGATTCTACCACCACAGTCGTGCTAGTCTACTGCCATACAGGCAGCTTAAAAGAAGCCAACACAACATATTTTAATATGTTAACTAATTCACACTTTTATTAGAAAAAAATATTTACATGATTTTTAACATTAAAAAATTGAAGAGTACATGGATATCCTAAGAACATTTCCTCCATAAACCTGTTCCTAAATACAAATATTAATTTTCTCTCTTAGCAAGTATTGCTCACTGAAAATATCCAATGGCAATGAAACACGAATAATAAAAATAGTGCTTAAAACATGTCTGTGCTTGATTCTTAGGATAAGTCAGGGGGAGGGTAGAGTCGTTGCATGGTTGCAGTCATTCTAAATTTTTTAAATAAGCATGCTTAATTTTGATCAAACTCTACAAGCAAAATTAACTTAAAAAGATGCTTTACTAGATTGTAACAGCTCTAAATTGAGGCTGAAATAACGTAAATTTAACTTTTTCATGAAAAATTTACAAAAAAAAATTCTTTAAATAAAACTGAAATATCAATTTAATGATTATTTAACATATTGAAATATATAGTTAAATAATTTATCTCAAAAAATACAAATTTATATACGCTTGTATCTATTTATTATGAAAAGTGTGACTTTGTTTACATTTTTGTCCCAGTGTGCATAATAGCCATCGACCAACACTAATCATTTTTTTGTTTGTATAGGATATTTGGTATGAAAAACATTTTTTTAGCAGCATCAGTTTCAATTTTAGGAATTTCTAGTGCTTTTGCAGCAGATGGCACAATCACAATTAACGGTTTAGTGACTGACAAAACTTGTGACATCGTGACTCCACAAGGTAAAGATTTCACTGTTACTCTTCCAACAGTATCTAAGCAAACTCTTGCTAAAACTGGTGATATCGCAGGTCGTACGCCATTCACGATCAACTTGGCGAACTGCTCTGAAGGTAAAGTTGCAACTTATTTTGAACCAGGTTCAACAGTTGACTTTGGTACAGGTCGTTTAAACAACACAGATGCAACTGGTGCAAAAAACGTACAAGTTCAATTGTTAGGTTCAAATAACCAATTCATCCCTGTACTTGCTGCTGGTGCTTCTGGTGCACAAGCTAACTCTCAGTGGGTAGATGTTGCTGACAAAGGTGCAGCTGACCTAAATTACTATGCTGAATATTATGCAACTGATGCATCTGCTGCTGGTAAAGTAACTACTTCTGTTCAATACACTATTATCTATCAATAATTTTTTATTGAATGGTACGGAGCTAGATTGCCTGGCAAACTAGCTCTTTTACTTTGTTTTAGATAGAGATAATCGTTATGTTCTTGAATCATTCCTTTCTTAAAAAAGGTTTACTCGCATTTTTAATTCCGTTTGGTGCAGCAAATGCTGAAATCATCATTCATGGTACACGTGTGATTTATCCATCTGATGCACGTGAAATTACTTTACAAGTAAGTAATAACGGAAATAATCCTGCATTGGTTCAAGCATGGATTGATGAGGGAGATGCGAAATCGACTCCAGATCAATCAAAAGCGCCTTTTATGATTACACCGCCTATATCGCGTGTAGAAGCTAAAAAAGGGCAGTCATTACGGATTACCAGTTTGCCTAATACAAATGAGTTAAGTAAAACTCAAGAAACACTTTTTTGGTTAAATATTCTTGATATTCCGCCAAAACCTTCTGCGAAAGATCAGAATGTTATACCAGACAACTTTTTACAACTTGCCATTCGATCACGTATTAAGTTTTTTTATCGCCCAACTGGAATTAAAGAAGATGTCGCTTTGGCACCTGAAAAATTACAGTGGAGCAATAACGGTACTCAGTTAACTGTAAAAAACCCAACACCATTTCATATTACCTTGACCTCTATTATGCAGGATCAATCAGGCAAACGCGTTGATTTGATTTCACAAGGCTTAATGTTGAAACCATTTTCTGATGGAACTGTGAATTTAAAAAATTCTAATGTCTCTAAGATGACCTTTACCACAATCAATGATTATGGTGGTCGTATAGAGCGAAATATTAAATTTTAATAGATTGCACAAGTCTTTAAGTTTCTTGAACACGAGAAATTTAAAGCACCTTCGCAGTGATGATTTAATCATTCCATTTATCTGATATTAAGCGAGTAAAAAACCCTATTCATTTGTTGATAGGCAGACTTCTTTATGCAAAAAAATGAACAAAGCTACAAGTGGATCAAGCGACATATTAGTTACTATGTGGCTTGTGGGGTTATTACACTCAGCATTCCTGCTTTAGTTAATGCATCTGAAACTGACTTAAAAGAGGCTGAAAAGTCTCCGGCTGCTGCAGAAGCAGAATTTGATTCGGCTTTTTTAATTGGCGATGCCAAAAAGATAGATGTAAACCGCTTTAAATATGGTAACCCTGTCTTACCAGGTGACTATAATGTTGATATTTATGTCAATGGTAACTGGTTTGGTAAACACCGGATGGTGTTTAAAGCAACTGAAAATAATCAAAATGCTTTTACCTGCTTTAATTCAAATCAATTATTAGAATATGGCGTAAAAGCAGAGGTATTAAAAAAAGGCGATAGCTTTGCTTTGACTGGTTGTCAGAAAATCGAGGAATGGGTTGAAGATTCTTTTTATGAATTTGATACTTCACGTTTACGTGTAGATATTTCAATTCCACAAGTTGCAATGCAAAAGAATGCCCAAGGCTATGTCGATCCAAGCGTATGGGATCGTGGGATCAATGCTGCATTTCTATCTTATAATGCTAGTGCATATAAAACATTTAATAAAATGCAAGGTGGGGAAGAAACCACAAACGCGTTTACTTCGGTTACAGCTGGTGCAAATTTGGCAGGTTGGCAATTGCGCCATAATGGTCAATGGCAGTGGCAAGACCGCACCACGACAGAAAATAAATCTAAATCAAGCTATGACTCAATTAACACCTATGTTCAGCGTGCATTTCCTCAATACCGTGGCGTATTGACTTTAGGTGAAAGCTTTACCGATGGTGAAATTTTTGATTCATTTGGTTATCGCGGTTTGGATTTTTCCAGTGATGACCGTATGTTACCGAACAGTATGATTGGTTATGCACCACGTATTCGAGGTAATGCAAAAACCAATGCTAAGGTTGAAGTACGTCAGCAAGGTCAATTAATTTATCAAACGACTGTTGCACCCGGTAGTTTTGAAATTAATGATCTCTACCCAACAGGGTTTGGTGGTGAACTTGAAGTTTCTATTTTAGAAGCCAATGGCGAGATTCAACGCTATTCAATTCCTTATGCATCTGTTGTTCAAATGCTTCGCCCAGGAATGAGTCGTTATTCTGTATCAATGGGTCAATTCCGCGATAAAGATATTGATTTAGATCCATTTATTGTACAAGGGAAATATCAACGCGGTATCAATAACTCAATCACTGCTTATGGTGGTGTACAGTTTTCAGAAGACTATTCAGCAGTAACTTTGGGTAGTGCTTTTGCAACGCCAATTGGTGCAATCGCAGTCGATGTGACACATTCACAAGCAGATTTTGAACGTCGTAAGAGTGAAAGTGGGCAAAGCTTCCGTATCAGTTATAGTAAATTAATTACGCCAACAGATACCAATTTGACTTTGGCTGCATATCGTTATTCTACAGAAAATTTTTATAAGCTACGTGATGCGATATTGGTACAAGACCTAGATAATAAAGGCATTAGCTCAGCGCATGTAGGTAAACAACGTAGTGAATTTCAGATCACTCTGAATCAGGGCTTACCGCGTGATTGGGGGAATATTTATGCAACAGGTTCTTGGGTGGATTATTGGAATCGCCAAGAAACAACGCGTCAGTATCAAGTCGGATATAGCAATAGCTATCGTGGGTTAACTTATGGTTTATCAGCAATTAAACGTATTGTTGAAAACAATGCGACAAGTATAAGTAATAGTGATACTGAGTATATGCTGACCCTTTCATTGCCACTTTCATTTAAGAAAAACTCAGCGAACTTTAACTCGATTATGACGCAAGATAATGCGACTGTTGGGGTAAGTGGCATAGTGGGCGATCGTTTTAACTATGGTACATCTGTATCTACTCGCTATGGTGATAATCCTAGTGCCAATTTGAATGCCCAATATCGTACAAACTATGCGACCGTTGGTGGATCATACAGTGTTGCAGACCGTTACCAACAAGCAATGTTGACGGCACGTGGTAATATTGTTGCTCATCCTGAAGGTGTTTTGTTTGGACCAGATCAGGGACAAACCATGGTCTTGGTGTATGCGCCTGAAGCAGCTGGTGCAAAAGTAAATAATGCAACAGGTTTAAGTATCAATAAATCTGGTTATGCTGTGATTCCATATGTAACACCGTATCGTTTAAATGATATTACTCTTGATCCTCAAGGAATGTCGACAGATGTGGAGTTGGATGGTACAAGTCAGCGTATCGCACCCTATGCAGGTTCGATTTCACAAGTGAGTTTTGCAACTAAAATTGGTAAAGCAATTTATATCCGCAGTAAAAAAGAAAATGGTGATACCTTACCTTTTGCAGCAGAAGTATTTGATACAAAAGGTGAAAATATTGGGATGGTTGCACAAGGTAGTATGGTTTACTTAAGAACCAATACTACAGCAGACTCGGTTACAGTAAAATGGGGCGAAAATGCCAACGAGCAATGCCGCATTCAATATGACGTTTCTGCGCAAGCAGCAGACAAAAAGCAAAATATGATTATGGCGGAAGGTGTATGTCAATGAACGGTAAAGTTTTAAATCGTATTCTCTTGCTCATTGCTGGGACTGTGAGTTCAGGGACGTATGCTGCATGTATACCAGATCGTGGTTTCTCTACTGTTGATGTGAGCATGGCAGTAGGACGTGTTGTGGTGAGACCAAGTGACCCTGTAGGAAAGGTTTTACGCAAAGCCTCTTTTCCAATTAGACCCAATGGTTCGACGTATAGTTGTGGTAGTTATGGGACACTTGGTGCAGTTTTAACTCAAAACTATTCACTTAGCCCGATCGGTAATTCGGTTTATAACACCAATATTGATGGGATTGGAATTCGCTTATACCGGGAAGCACCAACAGCTCCTGGTTTTGCCGATTATTATCCTTATACACGAAGTGCGAGTGGTAGACGTGTTTTGGCAGAAGGTTTTTTTATTGTTGAAATTGTTAAAACGGCGACATCAACAGGATCTGGCGCACTGGTTCCAGGCACATATAGTAGTTATCGTTCTGGTGAACGCCCAAGCCCGCCTTGGTTAACCAGTACGGTATATGGGAATGCGATTACTATTGCGTCTTCTTCATGTGAAATATTGGGAAATATTAATAAAACCGTGACACTGCCAACCGTAAATAAGGTTGATTTTAAAGGTGTTGGTTCAACGCAAGGTGAGCAAGCCTTTGATCTCAACATTTTGTGTAATGGTGGTAAAAACCCTAGTGGTTATGAAGAAAGCAATAAAATCAGCCTAAGCTTTGATTATGATGCGGTGAGTAGTAGCACTCAAAATGTACTTGCGAATACAAATACCGCAGGAAGCAGTGCATCAGGTGTTGGCGTACAATTGCTTTCACAATATAAAAATTCGAATAAAGTGATTGCTAAAAATGACAAGCTAGAATTAGGCACGTTAAAGTCAAATGATAATATTCAATATAATGTGCCAATGACTGCGCGTTACTATCAGACTGCAACCAAAGTGATGCCCGGAAAAGTACGAGCTATGGCAACCGTCACAATTGAATATGATTAATTGATGTAAATCATATTTTTTAAAATTATTTTTTTATTTATTGATTGGAAAATCTTGTATTAATAATAAGGTTATGTAATTAATTAACTACACCATTTCTTTAGAGGGGAATGAGATGGAGTTAAATAAAAAACTATCCTTTTTATTAATAACATTTACAACGATATCGAGTTTAAGTTTAGCCACTTACGCAGAGGAGATTCATTTTCAAGGGCAAATTGTAGAATTTACATGTGAAAAGGATTCTAATAATTCTAATTGCAAAGTGATTGATAATACGATTGATGTACTGAGAAAAACCAGCATAATAGATAGCTTTAATTTCAATAGCTTAGTTGATAAAAATGCCAATAGTATGGCGCATTTAAAAATTCAAGATTTGGAGAGTGATCAGCATAAAATATTGGTGGTAGATTATTATTAAGCCAATTAATATGTGAAATAAATAACATAAATTAAAAAATATGTTGTGTGATAAGTTAAAATATAATCTGATTATTTAGGTTGGATTATATTTTAATTCGTATTAAAAATAACCAAATTTAAATGTTTGTATATTATTTTATCGGTTGAACGGTTTTTCTTAATATATCCATAAATGTTTTTAAGATAATATTATAGTTTTTCCCTTTATGTGTAATCAGACATATCGGTGTACTATAATGCATTCTCTCCTGTAAAATGGGTTGCATCAAACCATCTTGGACCCATTTTTTCGCATAATGATCGGGTAAAAACCCCATAAATTTTCCTGAAAGAATCAGAAAAGCAATACCTTCTCGATCACTGGCTGTCGCTGAACAGTTCAAGCGTTGATGTAACTTCATTGCATCGGGGGTAATCGCGTAATTGGGAAGAACTGTTTTGCATCTTTTTAAGTCATCTAAACTTATTTCACCTAAATGCTGAAAGAGTGGGTGGTTTTGTCCACAATAGAGTGAAGACTCTTCGTTATATAAATGAAAATAATCTAGACCTGACAATGGACTTACCAACGGAATCGCACCAGCATGTAAGCGATTGTCCAAAACACGGCACTCAATATCTGACACTGTGCTCATACTAATATTAATAACCACCTCTGTATTTTCTTCCGCAAGCTGTGCCAATGTATTGGTGATATATGCACTAGGCATCGTGACTAAGTTATTAATAATACCAATATTAAATTCACCTTTGAGCTGATTATGCATTTGATTGATTTTGGCACGAAAGTCCTCAATCGAAGCGGTCAGTACTTCAATATATTGTAAAACTTCTCGACCTTCATCGGTGATGGAGAAGCCTGCTCGACCACGTTGACAGAGTCGAATCCCTAAGCGATTTTCCAGATCACTCATATGCAGACTAATGGCAGAACGACTGATCCCAAGGATACTTTCGGCAGCAGTGAAGCTGTGACAATCACACACTGTTTTAAATATTTTGAGTAACTTTATATCAAAATCAGTAACTTGGTTTAATTTTTTAGGTTTCATTTAGTTTTGCTTTTTTATATCTAAACTCAAGATATTTTGAATTTATCAAAACTATTTCGCTTTGTACACTCAAGAGATAACCACAAAACAAGAAGAGTACTTATGTTCGATATCGATACATCAAATGACCGCGATGACGCATTGGAAGCCAGTCAGTCAAATGAGCAGATGAATTTAAATTATCAAGCCCATTGGATGCCATTTTCTGCAAACCGTAATTTTCATAAAGATCCGCGCATGATCGTGGGTGCAAAAGGATCGTATTTAATTGACAGTACTGGGCGTAAGATTTATGACTCATTGTCAGGGCTATGGACGTGCGGTGCAGGGCATACACGGCCTGAAATCCAGAAGGCTGTGAGTAAGCAATTGGCAAAATTGGATTACTCACCTGCATTCCACTTTGGACATCCTTTATCTTTTCAATTGGCTGAAAAAATTGTTCAGCTGATGCCGGAAAAATTGCAGCACGTATTTTTTACCGACTCAGGTTCAGAATCTGCGGACACTGCCATCAAGATCGCACGTGCCTATTGGCGTATTCAAGGAAAACCAAGCAAAACCAAATTGATTGGTCGGGCACGTGGCTATCACGGTGTAAACGTGGCGGGGACCAGTCTAGGTGGAATAGGCGGCAATCGTAAAATGTTTGGTCAATTGATGGATGTTGATCATTTGCCTCACACTTTGCAAGCGCACTTAAGTTTTACCCAAGGCTGTGCAGAGACGGGTGGGGTTGAGCTGGCTGATGAAATGCTCAAGCTGATTGAATTACATGATGCTTCTAATATTGCAGCAGTAATAGTAGAGCCTGTTTCAGGTTCAGCAGGGTGTATCGTGCCACCTGTTGGTTATTTACAACGCTTGAGAGAAATTTGTGACCAACACGATATTTTACTGATTTTTGATGAGGTGATTACAGGCTTTGGGCGCATCGGCAAATGGACTGCGGCAGAATATTTTGAAGTTATCCCAGATCTTTTGACCTTTGCTAAACAGATTACCAATGGTGCAATTCCATTAGGTGGTGTGGTCGCAAGCCATGAAATTTACAATGTATTTATGCAGCAAGATCTACCCGAACATGCGATTGAATTCACCCATGGCTATACTTATTCAGCCCATCCTGTTGCTTGTGCCGCTGCTCTAGCAACGCTGAATGTTCTTGAACAAGAAAATTTAATTTCTCAATCTGCTGACTTAGCGCCAAGGTTTGAAAAGCTTGTCCATGAGTTAAAAGGTTCACCTCATATTGTCGATATTCGGAACTGTGGATTGATTGGTGCATTGCAATTGGCACCGCGTGATGGCGATGCCACGATTCGAGCTTTTGAAATTGGAATGAAACTGTGGAAAGCCGGTTTCTATGTCCGTTTTGGCGGGGATACCATTCAGTTTGGACCGATGTTTAACAGCACAGAAGTGCAATTAACGAGTTTGATGAATGCAGTAGGTGAAGCAATTTATCAGGTGAAATAAGTAAGATGAGCGCTTAAGCAAAAATGACACTAAATCACGTGGTATAGAAGGGAATGAGAATAGATAAGGAAATGTAATGAACAATTTAGAAAATTTTAATGGTGATAAGTTGATTGATGTTAATGCAATACAATCCTTCAAGCGGGTTGGATATTTTATTCAAGACAGTCTGGTTGTTAAGTCGGCAAGAAAACAACCTCTATATCAACCAGCCACAGTAGAGATCCGTAAACAATTTGCGCTTGCTAATACCGTGTTGGTGAATCAGGTGCTTCAAATTGCACAACTGAAGTTTGGTTATCATGAAGATCAACAAAATGACTTTGGACCGCTCATTTCGCAAGCACATAACGATAAAGTTCAAGCTTTTATCCAAAGTGCTGAACATCAAGGTGCTAAAATCGTTGTCGATGGTCGTGATACCAAACCTATAGGTTATAAGACTGGATTTTTTGTTGACTCAACGCTAATTGATCAGGTTTCATCAGACATGACCAGTTATCAGCAAGAATTTTTTGACCCTGTTCTACAAGTGATTCGCATAGAAACCATGCAACAGGCGATGCAACTGATTAATGATCATGAGTATGGAGATGGCATCTGTATATATACCCGTGATGGGTATGCTTTTGGGCCAAATGGAGTGCATTTTTATACGCATCGTAAAACCATTACCCCGTGTTGGCCTTCTTCACACGTTTGTGAAGCTAAGCTGTTTTCAATGCCCACCTTAAATTAATTTTTTGTGTATAGAGGGAAGGTCATTAATTTTCTCTATTTTTAATAAGGATTTAACAATGTAGATCACGATTTTAAAAGTATTTTTAAGGAATAAAATATGAATGGTGTTAAAACAACAAAATTAGGTGAAGGACTTTCCAATCGACATATCACGATGATTAGTATCGGTGGCGTTATTGGTGCTGGTTTATTTGTGGGCTCTTCAGCTGCAATTGCCAAAGCAGGTCCTGCTGCTGTACTGGCTTATATTATTACCAGTATTATCGTTTTTCTGGTGATGCGTATGCTTGGTGAAATGGCTGTTGCGCAACCAGATACAGGTTCATTTTCTACTTATGCCCGTAAAGCAATTGGCCCATGGGCAGGCTTTACCGTGGGATGGTTGTATTGGTGGTTTTGGGTTTTGGTGATCCCTATCGAAGCAATTGCAGGTGCTGAAATTTTACATGCATGGTTTCCTCAAGTTTCCAGTGCTATTTATGCCTTTGCTTTTATTATTTTACTCAGTTTAGCCAATTTCTTTAGTACCAAAAGTTTTGGTGAGTTTGAGTTTTGGTTTGCGTTAATTAAAGTTGTTGCAATACTGCTTTTTATTTTTATTGGTGCATCGGCAGTATTTGGGCTTTGGCCTTTAGCGCACGATGTTAGTGGTATTGGCCATTTATTTTCAAATGGCGGTTTTATGCCGCATGGAATGGGTGGTGTTCTATCAGCTATTTTAATTTCAACATTTTCGTTTTTCGGTGTTGAAATCCTTTCCATTGCAGCAGCAGAGTCTAAAAATCCACAAGATAAAATTAAACGTGCTACCAATTTGGTGCTTTACCGAATTATCTTATTCTTTGTTGTTTCAATTTTCCTTGCGGTTGCTTTAGTTGATTGGCGTTCCCCAGATTTACAAAAATTGGGGACATTTCAATATGTCTTGGTCAGTCTCAATGTTCCTCAAACTAAATTGATTATGGACATGGTGGTCTTTATTGCAGTTGCAAGTTGTATGAATGCAGCTGTATATACCTCTTCACGTATGCTGTTTGCATTGGGTACACGTCAAGAAGCGCCAAAAGTTGTGACTAAAATTAATGATGCAGGTGTGCCGACAGTTGCAGTGTTTGCTTCAACTTTTGTTGGTCTGATTTGTTGCGCCGTGAATTATATGTTCCCTGGGCAAGTTTTTGGATTTTTACTGTCAACAACGGGTTCGATTGCGCTGGTGGTTTATTTAGTGATTGCAGTGTCTCAGTTACGCTCAAGACGTAAACTAGAAAAAATAGGGAAGCAAATTACCTTTAAAATGTGGTTATTTCCTTGGCTGACATGGTTTGTGATTGTCGTGATTATGAGTGTATTGGCATATATGTTTTTATCGCCTCAATATAGTTATGAGACCACCTTATCTTTAGGAGTAACCTCAGTCGTAGTAATTTGTGGAATTCTTGTGACTCGTAAGAATAAAACTACAAAGCGCATAGTAATGCATTTGGATTAAAGGATCATTTACACTTATAGAAAAATAATCAAACTTTGTACTTTGAGGGTAAAACAGCGGTACAAGGTTTGTATTATGTATGAACGTTGTAGTTTTTTTCTTCATGCCTTGTAGTAACAATAACAACTTATGCTGGATTCTCTCGGGTTTTACAAAGCATGGGCTTATTTTATTCTCTTGCATAAACATTCTGCTCATTGAAACGAGTTTCAAACTTTTCATTAATATCCAGTTTTTTATTGATATTTTGCTTTCTCCACATCGAAGGAGAAACACCATACCATGCTTTAAAAGCACGATTAAAGGAAGTTTGGTCTTTATAAGCAAGTAAATAAGCAACTTTTGTTATGGATAAATTTTGGTTTTGCAGATATTTTTTTGCCAAATTTTGCCGAATATTACATAAGATTTCTTTAAATGATAAACCTCTATTTTTTAAATATTTTTGTAGTGCTCTTGCCGATAGATTTAATGACTTTGCGATAGAGTGAATTTGAACATTATTATTCTCAAGTGCTTGCAACATACTCAGATTAACTAACTCTAAGAATGAATCTTCCTGAGGCATTTTACTAAGTAATATATCGGCATGGTCAAATAAAATTTCTAAAAGAATAGGATCATAGTATTTTAATTTAGTTTCCAGTAGTGAGCTGAGTATCACAATCCGAGTTTGACTTGCATCAAATTGAATTGGGCAGTTAAACAATTGTTGGTATTTTTTTATATCATTTGGCTTAGGGATCGCAAGTTCTAAACGATGAAAAATATTTTCACCTGAATCAATGAGTTGTTTTAAATGATGAAAGAGCACAGAAACCTGTATTTCTTCAACAACTATCGTTTCTTGAGTATATAAACCTACTTGTAAATAAGCGGGTTTATCCCATGAGATTGAAAAGTAGTTTTCATCAAGCAGAACTTTTTTAGGGATATAATTGAACCATAGCTTTTCGTATCGACTCAGTATTTTGATGTAGTCTGCTAAAGTATTACTTGACTGCGCCATATACGCTACGATACCCATATGTTTTGGCTGGACTAAAGCACCAATGTCTAATCCCACGCCAGCTTGAGGATATTGTGTGTTGATTTCTTTTATCCGCCTGAGCCATTCTCCAAATGGAATATGATCATTTAAATGGTAGTCAGTAGGGTTTGAAAAATCTAACCCTTTTTTTTTACAAAAATCATCTAATAGAAATGCCATACCCTTATTCACACTTTTTATTTTAAAAAAAGTTTTCATGGATTCTCCCCATATCATTAGATATTTCTATGTATTTATTTTTTATTTAAAGTAATCAAACAATTGTCGTTATATGCGATGTATTCATTTTCTTTAAAGCTGCGAGGAGATTTGAATGGTTAAAATAGATAAACGTTCTCAGCTATTTTGGTGTCATTCAAATGAGAATGATGAATTCTTAACGCTTTGCCTTAAAGAGTCTGAATAATCAATTGTGTTAACCGTCAATAATGAATCGTTTTATTTTCTTAATCGTATTGAATAGAAAATTGAGCATTTGCATTTGCAATGCCTGCTAAGGCTTGTGCTTTGGTCACAATATAATTTGCATAAAATATCGCTGAAACATTGCCATTGATGTCTGTACTAAAGGCTTCGCTTTTCTTGCCTAAAGCTAATCTTTTTTTATCTTGATCTCGAATTTCTATGGCAATATTTTCAGCTTTATTGGCTAAGGCATCGAGCGCTAAAAGTTCAGAATTTTCAGTATTTCGGGGCCCATCAAAAGTGATCGTCACAGAACCATTTGGCGGACAGTTACTCATCTCAAAATGAATCGGGGTTGGCTTTGATTGACTACCTATACTAGGTAAGTCTTTGCTCGCAACGCTTCCAAGCTGAATATATTTATCTTGTTCAGAACTTAACACGCCACATGTTGCTGTAGTTACGATCCCTGAAAGTTCAATATTCACACGACCCAGCTCTACATTGGTATTTTGAGCATGAGAGAGCTGATGAATATTTAAACAACATATCATTGTGGCAGCAGCCATATATCTTGCTTTATTTTTCATTGGTTTCTCCTAATCAAAATCCACTCTGAGATATCCTCTAGACTTAAACGGACCAATTTCTGGTTTATTTCCAGTGATACTGACAGGCCAAGCTTTGATGGTCACATTTGCTGGCTGTTGATTGAGATTAAACGGAATCACACTGTTGATATTGTTGGGCAATAACACATTGTCGTTTTGATCTGACATCTTAAAGCCAATATCTGGATTATCTGAGATCATCATATCTCCAGTGGCTTTTTCAGCTTCAAGCCGAAGTGTCAGCATTGCTTGGGCATCAATATTGGTACATTGAATTGCTAAGGTATGACTCTGTTTATTGACATTGTTGGGTTTATTGCCAGGACCAGCCTGACTAAAGGCATAGGCTGGAATTTCCCCAAACTTAATTTCTAAAAAATCACCTGTGCCAATTTTGCAGCTTTGTGGAACCGAAATAGAGCCACTGTAACTAATCTTATAAACAGGGATACTTAATGGATCTGCTGAACCCGTTGTGACATATACGGTAAACATGGTTTTTTTAGGGATAGGCACAAAGTCAATAAAGGGTTTAATCACTTTGAGGCGAAAGGTAAAGTTTGAATCCCAAATACCAAAGGGTTGGCCTTTACTTACATTGGGATCTGTACCCATCTGTACATAATTTGCAGGGGGGTAAAAATCTCCCGCAAAGCTATCGGTAATTTTCATAGCACCGACTAAATAGTCGTTGATCGGTAAGTATTTATATCGATCAATCGTTTCTACGACAGAGAGGTCGGAAACATAACTACGCATGGTTCTATTTCGACTAATATTGGAATTATGAGCAGGGCAGGTTCCATAAACTTGCGAAGAAAAATTCTTTTTAAGCTCTACAATTTTACCTACAGCGTTATTAGAGCTGCTGAAACTATTGGATAGATCATAAAAAACTTCATCCACAACACCATTTCCTTTACTGTTCCAACAGACAACTGCAAAAGATGGAGCTGAAGCAAGTAGCAACATACTGGAAATTAAAAGCTTAAATTTCATATGATCTCTCCTTATTGACATTCAAGATCAAATTGAATAACGGGTTTGCTAAGGTCCATGTCTGAAATATCGTAGTTTGCCAAACATTTTCCTTCAGCAGATTCGCCCCAATTCACTTCCAAGGTGCCTTTGAGCGGAAGTCCAGTTAGATAAACCCGGCCATCGTCTGCAACGATGCTGGTGGCTGAACTTCCTTTTTCAATCACACTGCTTGCATACGGGATAAACTTGCCGTTATGGGATAACGTGATAAGTGCTCTTACACCTAAACTGGTGTTAAACGTTGCTCTGGCAATCGCCCCTTTAATTGGGACGACATTTTCAACGTTATTGCTGATTTCGAGATTATTACTGAACGTATTTGAATTCAGCGCAACACGATTGGCACGATATTCAGTTGCATAAGGAACAATGGCATATCCACGCCAATCGGTTTTAACGCCTGTATAGTTTTCGATATTTACACCTTTGGCACCGGGTGCTTTAACCAAGATTGAGGTGCTCCCTAAAGGCTGACCAAAGGTAATACCATCACGGTGCGCTAAAATGCCACCAGATGCATTATAGGTAAACTGATTTGAGTTCTTTTCGTAGCTATAACCTGCACCTACTGTGCCGTAACTACCATTGTAATTTAGGCTGACTGAACCAATATCACCTTGCTTACTGACTTGTCCCTGATTGATGCTATAACTTAAATTTCGATCTTTCAGTAAGGTGCCACTTAAACCTGCCATATAGGACTCATTACCATTTGAATTTTGTGTGGTCGAAAAAGTGCTGTATGCATTTTGGATTGGATGATTACGGAAATTGGCTTTCGGCCATAACTTATCCAATGGGAAGGACAGATTCATGGCATACATGGTGTCACTCTGATTAATCTCAGAATATTTGTTACGGCTGACTGAGAATGAGTAATTCAGTGCTTTCCATGAGTTTGCATAACCGGCTTGAACCCATTCATTTTTTTTGTTGGTATCCCAATAGGTTTGCTGATTGCCTGAGACAAATAAAGAACCATAGTTTCCAAGTGAATGTGAGATGTTGACTTCAAAGCGACCTTTTTTAGAATTATATAAATTGTAGTAATCCGTAATGATTGGTGTATTGGCTTGATTTCCATCTTGAGTTTCGGAAACGTGATAACCACTCATACGATTATAAGCAACATCATTTAAGGTATAGAAACCCTTGGTCGAATAACGATAGCCTAATAATTGGAAGGTTGTCCCAGAGCTTAATAATGATTTTGAATATAAAAAACGCAAAGACTGTCCACTGCTTGAGGATTGATCTGCCAACTCACTGTCCGCATGGGTAAGGTCAAAAGACAAAGCCCCATAATCTCCAAGGTTGGCTCCTAGGCCCACCAGAGCACTCTTATATTTATCTGACAATTGCGTCCCAGCATAAACGGAAATACCATTTTTTAAACCGTGAATTGCAGTTGCCTGTAACAATGAAGGATTATCTTGAGAATCCAATCCACTGCGGTACTCACCCACTACTAGACTATATTTTGTGCGTCCTTCACGTTGTAAAACAGGAAGGCTTGAATAGGGCACTTGAAAGCTTTGAATCGAACCGTCATTTTCTTCAATGGTAACCAAAAGATCACCACTGATTGAGGTTGGATTTAAATCTTGGATAAGGAATGGTCCGGGTGCGACATTTACCTGATGAATCACAAAACCATTTTGTTTAATCACTACTTTTGCATTGGTTTTTGCAACCCCACGAACAGTAGGTGCATAGCCTTGCTGACTGTCAGGATACATTGCCTCAGAAGTTGACAAATGTGCGCCACGGAAACCAAAGCTATCAAATATTTCGCTACTTGTTGAACCGTCACCAAGCACCAGCTGGCTTTTTAAAGGAATAATTGTTTTTTGTACATAGGTGTTTAAATTATTCCATTGATTTGTGGTTTTACCATTGTGCGAATTAGCGTTAAAACTACCTGAATGTCGGAACTGCCATGAGCCAATATTGAGTCCATTATCCAGACGTAAAAAGAAACTGTTGGTATCTGTTTTAGAGTTGTCATAGCCCGAAATATTATAGTTGGTATAAAAGCCGTTGATCCCTTCATCCCATTGATCGGGTGGAATATAGCCGCGAATTTGGTTGCGTAAAGAAGCTTGCGGTAAACTGATCAATAATTTTTGTTTATCAAATTGAAAGTGGCTATTTGCACCTTCAATAATTGAAATAAAATCTACACATTGTGGGTTTGAGGTAGACAATTGCTCGTATTGGGCAATATTGACCCCAAATCCCTGCAATGTTTTGCTGTCTAAACACGGAAATAACCCAGTTGTATCTTGAATGCCTGATTTTTCAATAAAATTGATGTCGCGAGTAAACGCGTATTGATCATTGACATACACATCAACCCGGTACACGCCTGGCAATTGATGGGTCGATTTCTCAAATCTGCTTAAATCAGAGATTTGTGAATTGGATAAGTTATCTGTTAAAAATGCAGGGTTAAAAACCTGTTCTGCATGACTGGTTCTTGGGACTACGATTGAAATCAGCATAGTCATTGCGATACCCACTGGATATCGCTTCATATGTCTCCTTACGCATACAACATTGTATGGCATTGAAAATAGACTATTCATAATTATTACTTCAGTTCTAAATCAACTTTAGCTGTTAAACCACCGTAATCATTGACCGTTTGATAACTCAGTTTATTACCTGAAGTCGCTGAAATTTTTGTTTGGGCAAAAGGACTCGCCATCACATTTGGCACTTTTTGGTTATCAACAAAAACGTTCACAAAAGAAACATGATATGGAGATGGATTGTTAACCATGATTCCTTCTGCTGATTTTGAAAACTTAATCGTTTCTAATGTGGCTTCAGGTTTAGTTTTTAGATTTATCGGTCTTACAAACAGTTTGATTCGAGATAAAACAGCAAGTTGTAAAATATTCTTGTCAGTCAAAGTCGATTTATCAATCGAAGGAATTGCCTTAACATTGACCCAAAATACCGACTCTCTATCTTGTGGTAAGTTAGTGGCAACATTGACAATTCTTAATGTATTTTCGCTATTTGCTTCTGCGACAAATAAGGGAGGAGTAATAAGAAAATCTTTTGATTTTTCATCTAGATTATTTTCAATCCACGAGTTAATTAAAAAGCGTTCTTTATTGTTGCTGTTGACAATAGCCAATGAAACTTGCTTGGCATCGGTTGGGTAAATAACACGAGTTGCTCCAAGTGATATACCCCCAATAATATTGTTATTGCCCCAGCTGGTGGATGCTAAGCAGGCTAAGGTTATACTAAGAACACCAT
The DNA here is from genome assembly GCF_037152175.1 of Acinetobacter sp. AS167. Classification (NCBI taxonomy): domain Bacteria; kingdom Pseudomonadati; phylum Pseudomonadota; class Gammaproteobacteria; order Moraxellales; family Moraxellaceae; genus Acinetobacter; species Acinetobacter sp. AS167. The sequence continues at coordinate 24,212 of NZ_JBBCMP010000004.1, read as the reverse complement.
TTTTAAATAAGTTCAGTTTCATATAAGTCCTTAGAATTCATTTATGGATAAAAAACAGAAATTAAAATATTCGATGCTTGAGCGGATGACTTTTCTGAAGTTTGGTTGAGGAGAATACCAATCCTATTTTTAGCGAAACTGTCATAACGTTCAGGTCGATCAATTTGTCGAATAAATTTCTGATCCAGACCGGTCTGTTCAAGACTTTGAATGTTTAATTCTTGATTAATATCAAAATCATTTCTTGCTTTTGGGTCTGTATAAAACATCTCATGTGTTGGCTTATTTTGTTCAGATAGACCAATGGCGAGATTGTCGTAGATGCTTACAGGGCATAATGAAAAATTGATTTGAATTGGAGAATTGGGAGTTTTAATAGATACAGCAGCATTATTCTCAATTAAGATTGAACAGCTTTGATTTATCAAAACTCCCTGAAAATGAGCTCTTCCACCAAATACATAACTTTCTGCGTAAATATGAGTACTTACTAATATTCCAGCAATCAGGGTTATATACTTTTTCATGGTAAATAAGCTCATGTAATCAAATATTTAATAATTATCTTAGGCAGATAAATTATTCATATTTCACTACAAAAGTTGCATCAGCATTTGCTTGACCAGGTGTAGATGCACCTGTAGCTACATAGCGTGCGCTGAATTGAAGTGTGTTATCACCTGTGATCAATGTTTTAGGTGTAGAAAAACTTGCACCCGTAACACCTAAGATTTTTGAAGTGTCATCGGCAATCTCAATCCCTACATTTGTTGCAGCAGTAGAGTTTGTACCACCAGCAGCAACTGAAAGTAAGTTTGCATTAGACGTTACAGACTGACCATAAAATGCAACAGCTGCAGTTGCTTGAACTGTTGGATCACAGTCAACAAGTTTGATTTGGAACGGTACTGGAGTTGTTTTATCGCCAGCAACAGCTAAACGTGCAGTACGGTATTGACCTAAATCAACAGTTTGATTTGAAGATTCTGTACTTACAGCACATGCTGCATTTACGATTTCACCAGTAAAATGTACTGTACCACCGTTAACAGTTACAGGATCAGCAGCAAAAGCTGAAACAGAAAGTGTTAAAGCAGATAAAGTTGCAGTACTTAATAGAGCTAATTTCATAGTAAAACCCATTCATTTTAGAAGGTTGATTTTTAATATTTATTTAAAATCATTTTTTATGATTTCAATAAATTACACTTAGTCGCACTGTTTAATAAAATAGTAATGTACTTAAATAAATGCAGGGTTATAGTGACGCACATCACAATAAATAACTTTGTATTTTGTGCATAATTAATTTGTATTTGACGACCTTATCTCTTTTTATGAAAAGTATATGAATTAATGTGATTATTTTAGAGGGCTTTTATTAGATGTGTTGGGTAGAACGTCGTTGCTTAATATTGATAAAACTTGCTATGTTTTTTTTGATAAAAATGATCATTGAATGGATGGATATAATATTTTATTAGAATTAAACTTTATTTAATATCAAATGTTTATTGTTGAATTTGGATATTGGAAGCACTCATGATGGACTGATCTTATTGAATATTTGCTTTAGCGTGCTAATGGCTTAGAGTTGGGATAATGCGATAGGAAAGATGCTTGAAGCAGTTATTAATAGCAGAGGAGTTCAGCTTTTTAAGGGTATGATTAAGTATTCGCTAAGAGGTAAAGCGCTTAAATGCGATCTATTTCATGAAATTCACCAGTAATCATAAAAAGTATTTACTACATACAATGAAGGTTTACTGATTAAGTTTAAGCATGAAAAAATAAACCGCTTTGAGCATTCTGGCTGGGAGCTAATAGATAGGTCATTATTGGATGATCAATGTAAATAGAAGACTATAACTAGATCACAGTAACCTTCTCGGAGGACAGACTTGACCCATAAAGGGCAGTTGCATAACAACAGCAATCAAAACTAGACGATTTATATAACGGTTTATTGTGGATAGCGTTTTATTTTTTAATCTGAGAAGGCATTCCAATTTGCGCAGCCAAAGGCGAAAAAATAACTTTAATTGGAGAGTTCGCCTGGCTATGCTGTACATCTGGCCCTATATAATTCTTGCCTTGAGATGTTGCAAAACTACGATGCCACACACTAAGTTCAGTGTCTGACAACCACTCTATGTGTAAAGCATTATCCTTTGCGCCAAAGTCGATGGTTCTTACATCAAATTGCGCCAATGCATAAATAAATGATCGACATTTTTCAGTTTCACCTTTTTTTAGAACTGAAACCTGAACTTGTGTTGCACCACCAAACATGACATCGTTGGCTCGGCACTGTAGGACTTCTACATGAAAACGTCCATCGGGAGAGGGCAGATCTCTGATCAGCTTATTTACACTGTTGGATTGGCATGCAGTGAGTACAATTGGCACTATGAGTAAAGTAAATGTCCTAGTCAGTTTCATTTTATTCCTTTGTATATCAATACATCACGATTTTTCTTTTATGTCTTCATTCAAATCGATCAGTTTGCTCCTGCTTTTAGAAAATCAGTTGAATTATTTTTCACAACTTAATTTGATCATCTTATCGCATGAAATATTTACTGGCGATTTAATTTCGTATGCAGTGTTAGAGTTTATCTGAGTTAGAGTTTATCTGAATTTTTTTAGTTTTAAAAATATGTTTTTGTATTGATTTTTCACATGATTTAATTATTGTGTTTAGCCGTTCTGTATTTAATCTTACTGGTAATGCTTATAGAAAATTTAATGAATAAAAAAGGGCTTGCAGAAAAAAGTTGTAGAAGTTTTAATCTAAGTTTGAACGTTAGATAAAATATTAACATTCCATCAATCGGAAAATTGATCATATATTGTTTGTTTTTCTAAGTGAAAATCATTCAATTTATTGATGGTTATTGGCCATGAGGGCTTTTATTATGTTTAAAACATTCACGATCGCAGAGCAACACTATTTAAAACAATTCATGGGGATTGCAAACACGCTTGTGTTGGCGTTTGTTGTTTTGATGTGGTCAGGCCATGTGGCCGCAGAGGGCAATTGTCCTCCTGGTTATTATCCAATTGGTGGGCAAGGCTTGCAAGGGTGTGCACCGATTCCAAGTGGCGGTAGTAATGGTGGTGGCGGTGGTGGCACATATAAATGGGAACCCTCACTTTGGGAAAAACGTTGGGGCGCGATTGCTGAAGATAAGGCAGCACCTTCTCGACCTACAGGTTATGCCCAAGCGACAAGAACCGAACGTGGGGCAAAAAAAGTAGCCTTGGAAAATTGCCAAAAAAAGGGAGGTAAAAATTGTGAGGTCATCTTTACCTATAACAATAAATGTGTTGCCTTGGCTGATCCGACTCAAGGTGGTCAAGAGTCTGTGATTAGAATTGATCGTACGCCCGCAGGCGCCAAAGCATTAGCTGCTTATGAATGTCAAAGTAAAAACAAGCAAGAGTGTAAAGTGGTTTACTCAGCATGTAGTACTTATTACGAGCCGGGCGCCAGTATATTTTATTGGTGGTAATACATAGCGGTTCTGCTTTAAGTAACATCGCCTATTGTGATAAACCCGAGATAAGTATTTGAAGTAAAATATATTTAAATAAAAGATCGGATCTTTTTAAAGGATAAAAATGATGAAAGCGGTTAATTTTTTACTGGGCAGTATTTTAGCTTTGCCCTTGTTTGCACATGCAGATGCCTTGAAACTGCAAAAAAGCACACAGGAATTTGATCAATATCGTGGTCAAATTACAGTAAATGGAGAATATTCATATTATTTTGATGATGAAGTGGCAGGTGATGTTATCTGTTTTCATCCCAGTGCGCCTTCAGATCAGTTGATACCGCGTAAGCCGGATGATCGCCGTTCACGCTGGTTTTGTTTCAATGATACTCAACAGGCAGCTCAGGCATTGAAACTCAACAAAAGACCCAAGGAAGGCTATATTGGCTATACAGGACATGCAACTGTAACGGTTGGAGAATATGCGGTTTATAAGGGCGAAAGTGATGGTACTGATCTGGCAAAATTGGTATCAGTCGAAAAAGCAGATACCCCAAAACTAGTTAAAAGCTCTGGTTATTAAAGCGTATTGTTATCGCGCTGTTAAGTACATATTTAAAGGAAATAAATCATGAAAATCTTTAGTTTTTTATTGGCAGGTATACTGGTCACGCCAATTGTTGCACAGGCAAAAACACCACAACAATGGGCTGAGTGTGCCGATAAGGTTGGGCGTACTATCGATGTGCAAGAAGTTGGTAATATCGGCTATGAGTCAGAAATCAAAAGCAAGTGTGGTACACGTCCTGTTCCAACAACGGGTATGGCGAAACCAGATGGTAAACACCCACATGACGTTATACAGGCAGCACCTTGGAAAGCTCGTTTTCAGCAATTAGTTGGCAAATCATATGCAAATCTCACTTCAGCTTTAGTGGTATCCAGTGCAATGCAGCGTCAGGGTGATTGGCTGGTAGGCAGTGGTTATGACCCACGTGGGGCGGGTTCGAGTAAGGCCGTCATTGCGATCAATACCAAAACAGGTAAAGTCATGGCGGCTTATTCAGATACTGAAGATGGTGTTAAATTCTTTGGCTTTGATGAAAATACTAAAGGTGTTCCAAGTAAATTTTCACAATGGGTTGCGGAAAGTGCGGCGGGTTAATTTGCAAAATGATCATGCAACTTGATCCTTAAGCTTAGTAATGTATAAATAACCGTAATTAATAACTATTCGAATATTAAATAATGATGCAGTGAGCTTAGCGCTATAAAATGGTGAACATTTTATGTCTAGTTTTCTGCATCTTTGTCAAAGCAACTTGCAGCTTGATACATTTTAAATTAGTCATTTTTTAAATTAAATCACCCGTGCATTGTGTCGAAATTTTTTTGATTTGTGCCGTATCGAGTTCTAAGTTATCCCATTTGCACATTTGTTGAATAATCCATTCAAAATCATCTGGTTTTGGTCGGTCCTGTGTACCAAAAGAGCGAATAATATTTTGTATTTTATGAAACGCATAGGTATGCACTAGATGAGAACAATTGAAACGGATGATGTCACTCACTTCTAGCATATGCCATATGGGTTGTAGTGATTGCAAGGTGCTTAAATCATGTTGTGCCTTTTGAATCGCCGTCTGCAATGCATTTAACGTATTCGGATGCTTGTTTGCCCATTCATGGGTGGTGGCTAAAACTTTATCCGCCACTTCAGGAATAATCTGTTTACTCTCAGCAATTACATAACTATAACCTTCAATCTGCGATTGGATATTCCACGGTTCACCGACACAAAATCCATCAATGAGTTGTGATGAAATCGCATCCACCATATAGGAAGGGGGCAGTGTGGATGGTTGGTATTTTTTTGCCAAGTCTGGATCTGCCAAAGCCAACCACTCTCTTAAACAATAATGGTGGATGGACTGTTTAAATACATGGGCCAGTTGTATTTTGTCGCCTTGTTTTAAGGCTTGAACTACTTTCACTGCTGACGCTTGCGCAGTATCTTGCGTGTGAATTTTTAACTCATAGCAGAGTTTTTGGCTCAAGCTGATAAATGCACGATTGGTGCTCAACACCAATGAGGTTTGTAAGGGAATACCCAGCTGATCATTGCCTGTCGCAGCAGCGGGAAGCATGGCAGAAAGACAATGTGCGGCATCTAAAATGCCAAAAGCTAAACGATCACGTAAACTTGCCCAAGAAGGCTCTTTCACCAACCTAACCTTCAGACCTTGCTCAGTAAAATAACCTTGATGTTGTGCCCAAAGTATTGCAGTGCAATCCAGCAAAGGAATATAGCCTAATTCAATGTCCGTGGTTTCAAGTGTGTTCATTGTTTATTCCTTGAAATTTCTTGGAGCAAGGCTTGAGCATCGATTAACTTTCTTGCCATTTCCCCCATGGTGATACGGTGACTCATGGCGTTTTTTCGTAACAAACTGAAAGCTTGTTCTTCTTCAATTTGATGCATCTGCATCAGCATCACTTTGGCTTTTTCAATATCTTTACGGTCAGCAAGTTTGCATTTGGTTTCATTGAGATCTTTTAAGAGCTTTTTATGTTTTTTAAATTGCTCAATCGAAATTTCTAAAATACTTTCCAGTTTTTCAGGATCAATCCCATCAACAATATAGGCGGTTACACCCGCTTCAATAGCACTTTTGATGGTGTCTTTTTGCGAGTTTTTAGTGAAAAGCACAGTGGGTAAATCAAACTGACTTACACAGCTTTCAATAATATCTCGATGTGGATGGTCCATATCCAGCAAAATCACATCAGCATATAAGTGATGAAGATCGGTACTATTTAAATGGTCAATCATCAGACATGCGACCACCTCGAAATCATGTTCGATCAAAGAGGATTTGATAAAAGATGCCCGCTCTATATCATCATCGATCAGGGCAATTCTTAATTTTGGCATGTCGCTACTCAAGTATGTCCTGACATGAACTTTCAGCATATAAGCAATTTAGATGCCAATATTTCGCATGAATAGTGCTGTTTTAAAGCATAGTCACAGAATGTTAAAGAAAATTGATGCACTTTATTGACGCAATTTGCCTTCTAAACATGCAGTTTTATGATTTACATTTTATCCGTGCGGATAAAAAGCATGAACGTGTATCACAGGATAAAGGTACAACTATTCAATCATAAGTACTGAGTATTCAAGCAAAATAAAAAATTAGATATTTAGAAATATTAAACTGGCATGAACTATGCATAGTTTAAATCAAGTCAATGAAGACTTTCAAAATTTGTAAGACGGCCAACGACGTCCGTTCTGATCGTTACTGATATGCCTCGTGCATAACAGCAACTTATATGCGTTCAGTTCAGGAGATCGAAGCTATGTCTTCAAATTTAGATGCGAAAAAAGCAACAAAGATTCATCTTTTCAATTTTAGCAGTGCAGCAATGCGGGCCTTCCATATGAGTTGGCTTGCTTTTTTTGTCTGTTTCTTTGCATGGTTTGCCTGTGCGCCGTTAATGCCTGTTATTGCAGGTGAATTCCATCTCACCAAAGATCAAATCGCCAATATTAATATTGCTGCTGTTGCAATCACGATTGTAGTGCGTCTGATTGTTGGTCCTTTATGCGATAAATATGGCCCACGTAAAACCTATACCGCATTATTGATTATCGGCAGTATCCCTGTATTTGGGGTGGCATCAGCCAATAGTTATGAGTCTTTTCTATTCTTCCGACTCTTGATTGGCGCAATTGGTGCCAGCTTTGTTATCACCCAATATCACACCAGTATTATGTTTGCACCAAATGTCGTAGGCACTGCAAATGCAACCACAGCAGGTTGGGGTAATGCAGGTGGAGGCGCAACTCAAGCCTTGATGCCTTTGATGCTCGCAGCATTGGTGATGTTCGGTGTTGAACAAACCATGGGCTGGAGAATTGCACTAATTGTACCTGGTGTGATGATGTTAATTGTCGGTGCAATGTATTGGAAGTTTACTCAAGACTGTCCACAAGGTGATTTTAAAGAGCTTCGTGCACAAGGTCTGCATGTGGGGAGTGATAAAAAAGGCGGTATGGCAATTTTGATGCATGCTGCAAAAAACTACCGCGTTTGGATTCTATTTGGTGCTTATGCAGCGTGTTTTGGTATTGAAATTTTCATTCATAACATTGTCGCAATGTACTACGTGGATCATTTTAAATTTGGTTTAAAAGAAGCAGGGATGGCAGCAGGGATTTTCGGTTTACTTGCACTGTTTGCCCGTGCGCTTGGTGGTATCGTTTCTGACAAGGTGGCGACTAAAAAAGGTCTCGATGGTCGCACGAAAGTGTTGTTTGCCATGATCCTGTTAGAAGGCGTATTCCTGATTGTCTTTTCACAAATGAATACCGCGATTCTGGCGATTCTGGTCATGACCGTATTTGCTTTATTTACCCATATGGCCTGCGGTGCGACCTATGCACTGGTTCCATTTATTGATCGTGATGCTTTGGGTGGTGTGGCGGGCATTATCGGGGCAGGCGGTAATGTCGGTGCTGTTGCTGCGGGTTTCTTATTAAAAGGCATGTTGGATATTCAAACGACGCTGATGGTTTTAGGTGGTTTGGTAGTGATTGCTGCAAGTTGTGTATTGATGATTCGTTTCTCGGTTGAACATAAAGAGAAAGAGCAAAAGTTATTTGAAGCTGCTGTACTGGAGCGAAATAGCATGGAACAAAATGCTGTAAGTCTTAAACAAAACAGTGCGACTTAATTGAATAACAAGAGCAAAAACAATCGAGGAGAATCGATATGAAATTAGTGATGATTGGTCATGGAATGGTTGGGCATAAATTTATTGAATCTGTGCTAGAACATGCAGGTGATGAGGTTGAAATCACGATTTTGGCAGAAGAACCCCGTTTGGCCTATGATCGGGTACATTTGACTGAATATTTCACAGGTAAATCTGTCAAAGATTTAACTCTTTGTCGTGCGGACTTTGCAGATGCTTATGGAATTGACCTGCGTTTAAATACCAAAGCCACTCATCTTGATACCATCCATAAATGCATCACCACCGATCATGGCGATGTGATCAACTATGACAAATTGGTGCTTGCGACGGGTTCCTATGCTTTTGTTCCACCAATTTCGGGGCATGATCGTAAAAACTGTTTTGTTTACCGTACCATTGATGATTTAGATGCAATACGGGCAGCAAGTCTATCTGCAAAATCTGGTGTGGTGATTGGGGGTGGTTTACTCGGTTTAGAAGCCGCGAAAGCACTTCGTGATTTAGACTTAGAAACCCATGTCGTTGAATTTGCACCTCGTTTAATGGCAGTACAAATTGATGATTTGGGCGGGAAAGTTTTACGGTCCAAAATTGAAAATTTAGGGGTAAAGGTTCACACGCAAAAGGCCACTTCATCGATAGAAGATGGCGTGAATAGCACCCATGTGATGAAGTTTGCGGATGGTTCAGAACTTGAAACAGATATTATTCTATTTTCTGCAGGGATTCGCCCGCGTGATGAGTTGGCCCGCCAATGTGGTTTAGCGTTAGGTGAACGTGGCGGTATCGCGATTAATGATTACTGCCAAACCTCCGATGCAGATATTTATGCGATTGGTGAATGTGCATTATGGAACAATAAAATCTATGGTTTAGTTGCACCCGGTTATGACATGGCAAGGATTGCAGCAAAACATGTGATGCAACAAAGTTGCCCCACATTTGCTGGCGCAGACATGAGCACCAAGTTAAAACTGATGGGTGTCGATGTGGCATCGGTAGGCGATGCGCATGCCATGACTGCAAATGCATTGAGCTATTTCTATGCTGATGAGGATGCAATGGTCTATAAAAAGATCGTGGTCAATGCAGAGAAAACCCAATTACTTGGTGCGGTACTGGTTGGTTGTGCCAAAGAATATAACGACTTATTGCAAATGATGTTGAATGGCTTAGCGATACCAGAAAATCCAGAAAGTTTAATCATGCCAGGCTATGCACAATCTACGGCAAAAGCGGGGAGTAGTGGTGTAGATTTATTGCCAGACAGTGCCACGATTTGTTCATGTAATAACGTGTCTAAAGCAGATATTTGTAGTGCCATTGCCGAGGGTTCGACCTCATTAGGTGCGTTAAAAAAATGTACCAAAGCCGCAACCGCATGTGGTGGATGTGCACCCTTAGTGACCCAAGTTTTAAAATCTGAATTACAACGCCAAGGGGTAACGGTCAATAATCATCTTTGTGAACACTTTGCTTACTCACGCCAAGAGTTGTATCACTTGGTACGGGTCAATGAAATTAAAACTTTTGATGATTTGATTCAACAACATGGGCATGGTTTAGGTTGTGATATTTGCAAACCGACAGTAGCCAATATCTTGGCATCTTGTTGGAATGACTTTGTTCTCACTGCAAATCATGCTGGGTTGCAAGATAGTAACGACTACTACCTAGGCAATATTCAAAAAGATGGTTCTTATTCTGTTGTACCGCGTATGGCAGGTGGTGAAGTGACACCAGATGGTTTGATTGCAGTTGGGCAGATTGCCAAAGAATATGGTTTATATACCAAGCTAACCGGTGGGCAACGGGTAGACTTATTTGGAGCACAAGTCCATCAATTGCCAGAAATTTGGGAAAAGCTGATCAATGCTGGTTTTGAGTCTGGTCATGCCTATGGCAAGTCATTACGTACCGTTAAATCTTGTGTTGGGAGCACATGGTGTCGTTATGGTGTCGATGACTCGGTCGGTTTAGCCATCTTCCTTGAAAATCGCTACAAAGGTTTGCGTTCCCCACATAAATTAAAAATGGCAGTTTCGGGCTGTACACGAGAGTGTGCCGAAGCACAAAGCAAAGATGTTGGGGTGATTGCCACTGAGAAAGGCTGGAACTTATATGTTTGTGGCAATGGGGGAATGAAACCTCGCCATGCAGAACTTTTAGCTTCTGACCTAGATACGCAAACTTTAATTCAATATATCGACCGCTTCTTTATGTTCTATATCCAAACAGCGGATCGTTTACAACGGACTTCGGTATGGCGTGACAATATGGAAGGTGGTTTGGATTATCTAAAAGATGTTGTTGTGCATGATTCTTTAGGAGTTGCTGCTGAACTAGAACGCCGAATGAGCCATGTGGTGGGTACTTATCAAGACGAATGGCGAACTGCGGTGGAAGATCCTGAAGTCCGTAAACGTTTTGTGACCTTTATTAATGCCAAAGCTGAGCAACAGCAAGATCCACATATTCAGTTTGCTCAAGTACGTGGGCAAATTCGCCCAAAAACTGACTCAGAACGTGATCAGAGCCGTATTCCTGTAGTTGAAGCATAAGCATATGAATACTTGCTTTATTGGCCTTACTCCACAATTCCACAGCTTAAAACAAGCCTTGTGGAAGAGCTGATAAACGTTGTTAAAAGGACAAACACAATGACCATTTTAAAAGATATGAACGAACTCGACTGGCTCGATATTTGTGCATTGCAAGACATTACGCCCAATACTGGTGTAGGCGCGTTGCTCGGGCAACAACAAGTGGCTATTTTTCGGGTAGGCAGTGAAAAGCGTGTGTATGCGCTGAGCAACCAAGATCCATTTAGCAAAGCCTTTGTCATGTCACGTGGAATAATTGGTGATTTACAAGGTGAACGTGTAGTTGCATCACCGATTTATAAGCAACATTTTAGTTTAGCAACAGGCCGTTGTTTAGAAGACAAAGATCAAAAATTACTGGTTTTTCCAAGCAAAATTGAAAATGGTCGTGTCTGGGTCAGTCCAACCCCACAAAAAACTTATATCACCAATAATGGTACGGCTCAGGAAAAAATCAATTTAGTTCTGGTGGGGAACGGATTGGCAGGAATGCGTTGCTTGGAAGATTTGCTTGATATGGCACCTGATCGTTATGAAGTGACGGTGATTGGTGAGGAGCCTTGGGGGAACTATAACCGGATTATGCTGTCGCCTGTCTTATCAGGGGATAAAACCATTGACGACATTATGCTGCACCCCCATTCATGGTATGCGAATAAAAATATTCGCTTTATTGCAGGTGATGCTGTGGTACGTATTGACCGTCCTCGTAAGCAAGTTTATACCGAAAAAGGTGTGGTGGTGAGTTATGACCGTTTGATTTTAGCAACGGGTTCAAAACCATTTATTCCACCGGTCAAAGGCGCAGCATTGGATGGCGTTTTGAGCTTTCGTGATATTTATGATGTCAATAATATGCTCGACTACTGTAAATCTAAAAATAATGCAGTGGTGATTGGTGGTGGTCTCTTGGGGCTAGAAGCCGCATATGGTTTAAAGCAACGTGGTATGAATGTGACGGTTTTGCATTTGATGGATCGTATTATGGATCGCCAACTTGATGCCAAAGCCAGTCAAATGTTGAAAACAGCAATTGAGCAAAAAGGTATTCCGATCATCACAGAAGCCAATACAGAAGAATTACTTGGTGAAAATGGTCATGTCACCCAAGTTCGGTTACAAGATGGCACACTTTTAGATGCAGATCTGGTGGTTTTTGCCGTGGGTATTCGTCCCAATATGGCTTTGGCACAAAGTGCGGGTTTACGCTGTAATCGCGGTGTGTTGGTTAATGACACCATGCAAACCTATGATCCAAGTATTTATGCAGTGGGTGAATGTATTGAGCATCGTAACCAAACGTTTGGTTTGGTAGAACCTTTATGGGGGCAAGCCTTTATCTGTGCATCACATTTGGCCGAACACGGCAGTTTGACCTTTAAAGCACCGACGGTTCCTACCCAGTTAAAAGTCAGTGGTTGTGATGTTTTTTCAGCAGGCCGTATTGATTTAGAAAACAGTCAGCCTATAGAAGATTTCGAAGACATTATTCTGAATGATGAAAAACGTCAAATCTACAAACGCATTATTATTCAAAAAGATAAAGTCGTTGGTGCGGTACTGTTTGGTGATACAGAGGATGGCACTTGGTACGCTGAATTGATTGCTGATCAAACCCCAATATCTTCGATTCGCAATAAATTGTTATTTGGTCGGGATTTTGCATTAAAAAAAGCAGGCTGATTTATATCGCTTAACCCCTTCATCTTAAAAGGAGGGGGAAGATTAAATGAAAGCCATATTCAAGTGAATGTATAGCATTGAGGAGCACAGCAGCAATGAATAGTATCCCTGTAATGGAACTGCCGAGCTCCACAGAATATAAGATCACAAGCACACAAACCACTTGTCCTTACTGTGGTGTAGGCTGTGGTGTAACAGCAACAGTGCAAGACACTACGCTAGGACAAAAAGTTTCTGTGGTTGGCGATGTTAAGCATCCCTCGAATTACGGAAAACTGTGTATTAAAGGCAGTAATTTGGCTGATACGCTGGGGTTGGGCACACGTGTTTTACAGCCGATGCTTGGACGTCATCCCCATCAGCAAGTTACAGATTGGGATAGCGCAACAGGTTTAATCGCCAATAAATTCCAACACTATATCGAGCAATATGGTCGTGACAGTGTCGCATTTTATGTTTCTGGTCAGTTGTTGACAGAAGACTATTATTTGGTAAATAAATTCGTTAAAGGCTATTTGGGTACAGCCAATATCGATACCAATTCAAGATTGTGTATGTCTTCGGCAGTTGCCGCACACAAGCGTGCTTTTGGTGAGGATTTGGTACCTGCAAGTTATGACGATTTTGAACATACTGATATGGTGATTTTGGTTGGTTCAAATACAGCATGGTGTCATCCCGTGATGTATCAACGCATCATGCAAGCCAAAGAATTAAGACAACAAAAGCAAAGTGATTTATTTGTGGTGGTGATTGATCCACGCTTTACGGCTACATGTGAAGCAGCTGATTTACATTTGCCTATTCTAATGGGTCAAGATGTTTGCTTGTTTAATGGGCTATTACAATATTTACATCAACATAACTATGCGGATAGCGCATTTATTGAGGCACATACTCAAGGGCTAGATACGGCACTAAAAAGTTCGCAAGCTGAAACAGATATCCAAGATGTTGCAGTGAAAACAGGAATTTCGCTAGAAAAACTTCAACTCTTTTTTGAAAAGTTTGCCCAAACTGAAAAAGTCATGACCCTATTTTCAATGGGGGTAAACCAGTCTTCACGTGGCGTGGACAAAGCCAATAGCATCATCAATTGTCATTTGTTGACGGGCAAAATTGGAAAGTTGGGTGCAGCTCCATTCTCTATGACAGGACAACCCAATGCAATGGGCGGACGTGAAGTGGGTGGGCTTGCCAATATGCTGGCAGCACACATGGACTTAGACAATCAACAACATCAACAGCTTGTACAAAATTTTTGGAACAGTCCAAGCATTGCCAAGCATATGGGATTAAAAGCAGTTGATCTTTTTGAAGCAGTGGAAAGTGGCAAGATTAAAGCAATTTGGATTATGGCAACCAATCCTGTAGTCAGCCTCCCCAATGCCGATCAGGTCAAACGTGCTTTAAACAGCTGTGAGTTTGTTGTAGTCTCCGATATTTGCAAAGATACCGACACTACTCAGTTTGCCGATGTGCTCTTACCTGCGTTGGGGTGGGGAGAAAAGGATGGTACGGTCACCAATTCAGAACGTCGTATTTCAAGACAACGTGCTTTTTTAGACCCGCCTGAGCAGGCCAAAGCGGATTGGTGGGCTGTGGCACAAGTGGCTCAAAAGCTCGGATTTACTGGCTTTGATTTTGCAAATAGCCACGAGATTTTTAAAGAACATGCTCTGTTATCTGCGTATCAAAACGCAGAGATTAATGCGCGATCAAATACCCAAAGCTTTCGTTACTTCAATTTACAAGGTTTAACTGATCTTTCATTAGATGAATATGATCAATTGGAACCCATTCAATGGCCTGTGATCATGCGCAATCAGACTGAACATGCATTCGCACAATTGTTTTCACAGGGACAATTTAGTCATGCAGATGGCAAAGCTAAATTTATTGCCACAATGGCGATAGATCCAGTCCATCAAAGCACTGTTGAATATCCTTTAATTCTCAATACAGGACGGATTCGAGATCAGTGGCACACTATGACTCGCACAGGTTTATCTGCCAATTTAAGCACCCATAAAGCAGAACCCTTTTGTGAAATTCACCCCAATGATGCATTGAAGTATGGCTTGAAAGAAGGCGAATTGGTCGAAATCAAATCGGCTTGGGGCAATTGTGTCTTGCGTGCTGTACTCAGTGACAATATCCGCCGTGGACAAATTTTCGCCCCGATTCATTGGAATGATCAATATGCTTCGGATGCACGTATTGGCAAAGTGGTCAATCCAGTGGTGGACGCAATCTCAGGGGAGCCAGAATTCAAACATACCCCTGTGTTGATTCAGCCATTTTATACCCAGTGGCAAGGGGTATTTTATGTTCGTGAAGGCTTTGAACACATTGTTAAAAATAGCATTGAAAATACGGTGTGGTGGACAAAAATTCAGACTGCCAAAGCAGTGCGGTATGAATTGGCAGATCGTCGTCGTTTTACCCACACCTCCCAAAATCTCAAGCAACTTTTACCCTTTGACGATGAAAGTTTTGAATGGCTTAACTTGGAAGATCAAACTGCACATATCAGCCATAGTGTAGTGCTAAAAGAGGGGCGCCTTATTGCAAGTTTATATATCGCACCTAAAGTATTATTACCAGATCGTGATTGGGTCGCAAGTTTGTTTAAACGTGATCGTTTAAGTGCGATGCATCGTAAAGCCTTACTTGCTGGACAAGTCATGTCAATAGGCAATAGTGAGGGGCCATTGGTATGTAGTTGCTTTAAGGTAGGCAAAAATCGAATTATTGAAACCATTAAACAAAACAATATCAATCATGAAAAACAAGTGACTGCATGTTTAAAAGCAGGTGGTAATTGCGGTTCATGTCTACCTGAAATTCGCGGATTGATTAAAGCCTGTCAAGCGGAGCTTACTCTATGAAAAGAATTATAAAACCCAAGAAAGCTAAGCAATATCCACAAACTGATCTTGTGATTCTCGCTGGTGGTCAGGCGCGACGTATGAATGGGATCAATAAACTGTTACAGAAGTTTGATGATCAAATTCAACTCATCAAGATCCATCAACAATTAAAAAACCGAGTATCACAGGTCTGGGTCAATAGTCATCGCGATTATTCAATTTATCAGAAGCTTATTCCAAGTTTGTATTGCTATCAAGATGATGAAACTGGCTTTTATGGTCCTTTGATGGGAATTAAAAGTGCTTGGTCTTATGTTGAATCTGACTATGTACTTTTTGTGCCCTGTGATGTGACATTTATTCCACCTGAGGTCATTGAACGCTTACATGTCACTTTAGCGAGTCATCCTTTGGCAGAAGTGGCTTACGTCAATATCAATGGTAAAGCGTTATATCCATTTTGTTTATTAAAACGGAGCGCTTTCAATCGAATCTGTACTCATCTTGAACAAGGACAGCGCAGTTTAAAGATATGTTTTTCTGATTTGCACGCTCAGGAAGCATTATTTGAGAATCATGCACTGTTTTTCCACAGCATCAATTCTTTGGATGAATTACAACAATACCAACAGCTCAAGTTTTTAAATTGACTGGCTTAGTTTTGCTTAATTTTTTGCAAATCTCGGCATTTTTAATAGAGGTCAAATCGGTTTTAGCTCACATTTAGCTGTAGATGATCAAAGTTGGAACACTTTTTGCAATTTCAATGTCAATAAAATAGCGCAGATTTTAAGTATTAAAAAATCTTGAACTTAAATAGTGCTTGGGATGTGTATATGAATGCAATGACACAATACGAAGAGGGTGCCGCCTTTGTCGATCAATATGGTCGCACTAAGCGCAAACTCAGAATTTCAGTGACAGATCGCTGTAATTTTAAGTGTGTCTATTGTATGCCTGAACATCCAGAATGGATCAAAAAGCATAATTTACTCAGTTTTGAAGAACTGTATATTTTTTGCGAGTTTATGGTGCGACATGGGATTGAGCAGATTCGAATCACTGGTGGCGAACCATTAATGCGTAAAGGTGTGGTGCATTTCATTGATCAACTACAAAAATTAAAAAAACTGGGCCTAAAACGGATCTCAATGACTAGCAACGCACACTACCTTAAACAATACGCAACCCAGTTAAAACAAGCGGGTTTAGATGATTTGAATATTAGTTTGGACAGTTTAGATAAAGCACAATTTAAGGCCTTGACTCAAAAAGAGTTACAACCAGTATTAGAAGGCATTACAGCAGCACAGCAGGCAGGTTTTAAAATCAAGATCAATGCTGTATTGATCAAAGGAATCAATGATGATCAGGTTTTACCCTTAGCACATTGGTCCATTCAACAGCATCTTACAATGCGTTTTATCGAGTTTATGCCTTTAGATGGAGAGGGGCTTTGGACGCAAGCCGATATTGTCACTGAGCAGGAAATTTTAGAGCAATTAAAGCAAGACTTTACTGTCACTTTACAACAAGGACAATCTTCCGAGCCTGCACGACAGTATTTTATTAATGATTATCCTATTGGCATCATTTCGACCATAACCAATTCATTTTGTGGCACTTGTGACCGTATACGGTTAACAGCACAAGGTGATTTTTATAACTGCCTATTTGCTCCAAAGGGAATTAGCCTGAAAACACAAATTCAGGCATTGCACCATGATTCACATTATTTCGCTGAGACTCAGTTTGTTCAAAGTCACTCACCAAATGCAGTTGTATATTCGCCAATAAATCTAGAATTACCGCAACCCAGACAATTACAAGATACTTTGTCTGATTATATTTGGCAGAAAAAGCAAGGCTTTAATGAGATTCATCAACAGCTAAATTCAAAACATTCGTCATCTCGAAAAATCAGTATGTATATGATTGGAGGTTAATATGTCAGATCAATTTAAAATTCTAAATACGCCAAATAATGTTAATCAACTGAAGAATATACCGCAGCAGATGACGGTAAAAATTGAATGCTTTGGTGCAATTGAACGTGTATTGCCAGCAGATTTAATCCTGCAATGTGAGTCAAACATGCTCATTTCTGATGTTTTAGAATACGTGGTGCGTGCATATCCAGACGCAGGAAAAATGATTCAACACTGTGCATGTGCAATGGGGGAAGACATTATTCCGCGTCAGACCCTATTAACATCTGATAGTACAGTTGTTTTACTGTCACCGGTTGCAGGAGGTTGAGATGAGTACATTTGATTCTACACTCAAGCAATTTAATAGGATTCAGGATACTCCTTTAACTCAGGAGAGTTTTGATCCGATCCTACACTTTCCTGAATGCGGTGGTATTGGCATCTTTATTGGAACAGTACGTAATCACCATGAAGGCAAAGCGGTGAAAGCATTGAAATATACGAGCTATGCGCCGGTTTCAGAAAAAATGATTCGTCAAATTGAGCAAGAGATTCAACAGAAATTCGCTGTGGCTTATGTACGGGTGATTCATCGTATTGGTACCTTAAATATCGGCGAAAAAGCCATTATTGCGATTGCTTATGCAGCACATCGACGTGAAGCCTTTGCCGCATGTGAAGAAGCGGTAGAACGAGTAAAACACGAAGTTCCTGTATGGAAAGAGGAGTTTTATTTAGATGGTAGTAGCCAATATGTTGCTGGGTGCTGTATTCGGAAAGATTATGTTGAACAGGATACAGCCACACAAACGGATTCATTGAGTCAACATGATTCTGAGCATAGTTGTGGGCGCGATTTTGAGCATAGGCATGGAGCCGCGCAGCATCATCATTCTTTACCAAGTCATTCCCATTACCAAGATTCACAGCACAGACATACAGCACAGAACAATCTACAACATGATGCAAAACAGAAAATGTTGCTGAGCAACCAGTGTGAACAGACGATTTACCAATGGCATATGTAAACCTGATTGAGTAACTCAGCTAAATATGTCTGGCCATGTAAGTAATATCGTAAGAGAAGGAACAGGCAATGAAAAATGTGAGTATGAAAGCAGAAAGCTACCGTACAGCCGTAGCAACAGGAATTTTATATGCACCTGCACATTGCATAGAACTATTACGCACTGGAAGTACAGAAAAAGGGGACGCACTAAAAACCGCACGTATTGCTGGAATTTTGGCAGCAAAACGCACTGATGAATTAATTCCTTTGTGCCATCCCTTACCGATCTATCGTGCAGATGTTGAATATGAGTTGCATGAAAAACATGTCGAAATTATTGCGACTGTCGAAACGATTGGTCCTACAGGTGTAGAAATGGAAGCACTCACGGCAGTCAGTCTAGCAGGCTTAACCTTATACGATATGCTTAAGCCGCACTGTGAACCTGAAGACTTATGCCTTGACCAATGTAAATTACAACTGAAAAAAGGCGGTAAATCACATTTTACCCGTGTATTGAAAGAGACTTTATCTGCATCGGTTATTGTCTTATCCGATACCGTGGCTTCAGGGAAAAAGCCTGATACAGCTGGGCAAAATGTTTTAGAAATTCTTGAAGAAGCCAATTTTAGTCAGGTGAATTATCAAGTAATTGCCGACTCTCCAGAACAGTTATTGGCGTTAATTGAACAACAAAAGAATCACTATCCACTTATTTTGACTGTGGGTGGAACAGGATTAGGCCCTAAAGATTTAACTGTTGAAACCATTCAACCTTTACTTAAACGTGAAATTCCAGGTTTGATGGAAGCTTCTCGTAGTTTTGGTCAAAGACGTACCCCTTATGCAGCACTCAGCCGAGGGGTCGCGGGCTATATTGACAATAGTTTGGTGATTACTTTGCCAGGCAGTCGCCAAGGTGCTAAAGAGTCACTGATTGCCATTCTACCAGCCTTGGTACATCTTTTTGATGTGCAAAAAAATATTCCACATCTTGGGGGCTATCAATGAATCAGATTGCGGTCGCTCATGATTGTGGCAATGAAAAAGGCTTGGTTTCAGTTGATCAAGCATTGCAGTTACTTGTGGATCACACTCCAAGTCTAGGTAGTGAAACCATCCCCTTAAACCAAGCGCTTAATCGTTATGTTGCAGCAGATATTTTTTCAGAAATTAATTTACCCATTTTTTCGCAAAGTGCGGTAGATGGTTATGCGATCAATGCAAGTGCAGTGACTCAAACAGATTCTAAATTCGAATTGATTGGAGAGATTCGTGCAGGGCAAAGGGTTGAGGTCGAATTGAAACAAGGGCAAGCGATTCGAATATTTACAGGGACAAAAATCCCAGCAGGTACCACAACGGTTGCTCGACAAGAGATTGTTGAGCTCATCGATTTACACAATATAAAACTCACTGAGTCTTTAAACAGTCATGCTGATATTCGAGATGTTGGGGAAGAAGTTGCACTCGGTCAATTAATTGCATCAGTAGGACAAAAACTCAATGTCGGTGTTATTGCAGCACTCAGTATGGCAGGTGTAAAGCAAGTAGAAGTTTATCGTTATCCCAAAATTGCTGTGGTCGTTACAGGTGACGAAGTTGCAGATATGATCGAATGTTTAAATTCAGGCAAAATCTTTGATGCAAATACACCCATGATCCGCGCATGGTTTCAAACCCGAAATCAAACAGTTAATTTAATTCATGTTGAAGATATCGAACATCGTGTAATTCAGTTGTTTGATCGTCTTAAGGAACAATACGATTTAATCATTACTACAGGTGGGGTGTCTGTAGGAGATTATGATTTTGTTCGTCCCGCAGCATTAAAACTCGGTTTTCAGCAAATTTTTTGGAAGGTCAAACAAAAGCCGGGTAAACCGATGCTTTTCGCCAAGTATTCTCAACAAAAAAAACAAGGACAAGAAAGAAAAGGACAAGAACAGCAACAAGATCAAACTCACTGTTACCTATTGGGTTTACCCGGCAATCCTGCTGCGGTTTATATCGGTATGCAAGTCTATGTGGCGACTCTAGTGAATTCTTTACAGGGGCAAAAGCATCCACTCAATTGGATGACAGGCGTTATGAGTCATGCGCTGAAGTCTGATGCGCGAGAGCGCTTTTTAAGAATGCATGCTGTATTTGAACAAGGAAGATTAAGTTTGAAGAGTTTAACTAAACAGCAATCACATATGTTGAGTAATCTGATTGATGCCAATTGTATTGTGCGTATACCCTCAGATCAAAACATACAACAGGGGCAAGTCCTCCAAGGTTTATTTATTCAAGATTAGGGGATAAAAGATGCGTAGGTCGTTAAAAATGATCTTGGGCCTGTATTTTCTGCCGAGTATGAGCATATTACACGCTGAAACAATCAAAATTTATGCTGCAGCAAGCTTAACCAATGCGGTGACAGATATTGCTAAATTGTATGAGAAGCAGCAACCAGAGGTTAAAATAGTGACTGTTTTTGGTGCATCTTCAGCACTGGCAAAACAAATTGAGGCCGGTGCGCCCAGTGATATTTTCTTTTCTGCTGATCAGGACTGGATGAATTATTTAGTCCAAAAACAGAAGATTCAGGTAAATCAGGTTAAACCATTTTTGTTTAATCAATTGGTGTTGATTAGCCCTTTGCAAAGCAAACAACAGTTTAAAGCTGTGCCTACATTTAATTTTGCCCAATCATTTCAAGGGCATTTATGCACAGGGCAAATGGAGTCTGTGCCAGTAGGTAAATATGCCAAGCAAAGTCTGATTAAACTCAATTGGCTGAACAGTTTAAATGGTCGAATAGTGGGGACGGATGATGTTCGTTCAGCGTTGGCATTTGTTGAACGTGGTGAGTGTCAAGTGGGGATTGTGTACAAGACCGATGCATTGATCAGTAAAAAAATCAAAATTTCAGGAGTTTTTCCAAGCAACAGCCATCATCCAATTGTCTATCCGCTTGCTTTGACACAACAAGGTATCAACAATCAGTCAGCAGTGAAATTTAACCATTATTTAAAAGAAAATGCGCAAGCTAAAAAGATTTTTGTTCAGTATGGTTTTGGTTTATAGGATCCTACTTTATGCTAAGTTCAGAAGAGTGGAGTGCATTGTATTTGTCGGTGAAAGTGGGCTTCTTTGCAACTTTATTCTGTCTACCATTTGCAATCATGCTCGCTTGGATTTTGGCACGTTATCAATTTAGATTAAAGTTTGTGGTGGAAGCACTGTTACAAATGCCCATGGTGTTACCTCCAGTGGTTTTAGGTTATTTGCTTTTAATCCTGTTTGGTGCCAATGGCTGGATTGGACAATATCTCAATCAGTTAGGTATTCAATTGGCATTTAATTGGAAAGGAGCTGTTTTAGCCTCCATGATCGTGGCTTTTCCATTGATGGTGCAACCCATTCGGCTATCTTTTCAAATGATCAATCAGCAACTGGAACAGGTTGCAGGTTCTTTGGGTGCAAGCCCTGTACGGGTATTTAGCAGTATCAGCCTACCTTTGGCTTTACCCGGAATTTTAATTGGAAGTATTTTGTGTTTTAGTCGTAGCTTAGGTGAGTTTGGTGCAACCATTACTTTTGTGGGCAATATTCCCGATGAAACTCGGACCATTCCTATAGCAATTTACTCGCTGATTCAGCAACCTGATGGGGAGCAGGGCGCTATGCGTTTAGTGATCTTATCCATATTGGTTGCCTTTGGTGCTTTGATTGCAAATGCTTATATTCTTCAGAATTATCAGCGAAAATTGGGAGGCAAAGATGCTGCAATGTGATTTTCAATTTCAATATGCTGAGTTTAATTTAAAGGTAAAGTTGCAAATGCAAAAACAATTGCTGGGCATTATGGGTGCATCAGGCAGTGGGAAATCAACATTCCTTAAAAACATTACCGGCTTGTTACAGCCACAACAGGGTTCAATTTTACTCAATCAGCAGTGTGTTTTCGACGATCAAAAAAAAATTAATTTACCCATGCACAAACGTCGGATCGCATTAGTCTTCCAAAATGCATGGCTGTTTCCACATATGAATGTGAAACAAAATCTAAAATATGCAGAAAATTTGTGTCCAGATCAGAACAAGAAATTTAGCTTTGATCAGATTGTTGATTTACTTCAACTCAAGCCGTTATTACAACGTGCATCTTATCAATTGTCTGGTGGCGAGGCACAACGTATTTCGATTGGTCGCGCGCTCTTATCTTCTCCTGATTTGTTGCTCTTGGACGAACCATTAACTGGGCTGGACTACAAATTAAAAGATCAAATTTTACCTTTTCTAAATAGCGTTAAACTAGAAACTCAATTACCCATGATTTATGTCACCCATCATGCCGATGAGCTGGCTTATTTAAATGCACAGGTGGTTTATATGGATCAGGGAAGCATCACTGAAATCCCAAAAACTCACTAATCTTGAATAATATTAGATCTTTTTATCCATGAAAAAGGAAGTATTGTCTGTTCAAATGTATTTAAATTTAAATGCAAGATACGCAGTACAAACTCTACATTTTGATAAACTCACCTTTATGAAATGGTCTAAATTCCATGATTTATAAGGTTTAGCTCATTTAGCAATGATCTAAAAATATACTTGTTCAAGATATCTATTAAATCACTTGGCGTAAATCACGTGCTGTTTCTTGCAGTAACGGTAAAATATGAGTAATTAAATAATCTTTTGTTGTGCGCATAGTGGGGGAGACAATATTTAATGCGGCCACAACTACCGCGTTTGAGTCATAAATTGGAACCGCAACAGCATGAACTCCCAATTCATGTTCTTCACATGAATAACACCAATCTTGTTCTTTAATCTCATGCAGTAATTCGATAAACGCCTCACTTTCTGTATAAGTATATTTAGTAAGACGTTTTAATGGATACTGGGTCAGCCATTGCTTTTGTTCTTCCACATTTAAATGCGCTAATAAAATTTTCCCCGCAGAAGTTGCATGTGCAGGAAGACGATTGCCTAAATGTAAGCCGTAAGGATTAACACGGTCTGTTTGCTGATGTGCGGCACTACGTGCAATGGTAATTGCCTCATAACCATCTAATACCATCACCGAGTAAATCAGCGAAGTCTGATTGGTCAATAAGTTTAATAAAGGTTGGCAAATTTTGGGTAAAGGTGAACCATCTAAATAAGCACCAGAGAACTTTAAAATTTTGGGAGTTAAATAATAGTAATGTCCATCAAAGTCTAAATAGCCTAAGTACTCTAAGGTCAGTAACTGGCGACGCGCTGCTGCTCGGGTCATTCCTGTCTTTTCAGCCGCAGTACTGATATTCAAGCGATGTCGTTCAGGCCCAAAACATTCCAAAATCGCCAACCCTTTTGCAATCCCTGCAATAAAATCTTCATGGCGAATAATCTTTTTATTTTCAGAATGATGGATTAATCGGGTAGTTTTGTTGTGTTCATCGTCCATAACGCAGATCCTTAATTTAAAGCCAATTACATTAAAATTTTACTCAATCCAAATCAGACCGTTTTAGTGGGATAATGTTCGATCATCGAACATAAAAAATAATGATCGAACAAAATCTAACTTTAAGCCTAGAAGTAAATACAAAATTTATCAAGAATAAAGATTAGAAATCCGAACAAAACACTCGGCTTAGTTTCATCGGTTTCTAGGATGAAATGAATGAGTGATTCAAAGTACAGGAAGTAGTCAGATGATTGATAAAAATGCCACCTCATTGACTGAGGTTCTATCCCAAATCAAAGATGGTGCAACCATTATGATTGGTGGCTTTGGAACAGCAGGACAGCCCGCAGAGCTGATCGATGGGCTGATTGAACTTGGCGTTAAAGATCTGGTGATTGTC